>JAEUNL010000035.1 GCA_016791115.1 Rhodocyclaceae bacterium | reverse complement strand
GTCAGCGCGAAACCGAGCGACAACTGGTAGTTGATGGCGCCGATCAGCATGGCGGCGAGCGCAAGGCCGAAGAACAGGCCGGGGCGGGTCGGCAGCACGTAGATACGCTTGTGGGTCAGGACGATCGGCGACGGTTCCGGGCCGCGTCGGCGAAAAAGCCATTCGCCGATACGCCCGCGCAGACGCGCCCCGGCGTGCGATCCGGTTGCTGGCGCCTGCGACGCTATCGCGGCGTGCGACCGGCTCATGGCAATGGTACGGCCTCGACCAGTTCCCGCACGAACCGGGCGCTGCTCCCGGCCTCGCCAGCGGGTCGCAAGCGATGCACGGCAACACTCGGCAACACGGCCTGCACATCTTCGGGCAGCACCGCATCGCGGCCATTGATCAGGGCCCAGGCGCGGGCCGCCGCGAGCAGCGCCAGTGCGGCGCGCGGACTCAATCCGGACGCGAATTTGCCACTGCTGCGGGTGTGTTCCACGAGTGCCTGCACGTAGTCGATCAACGGACCGGAGGCGTGAATCGCAGAGGCGTCGAACTGCAGCCGGCGCAGTTCGGCAATCGAAAGCGTGGGTTCGAGTGCGGCAATCATGTCGCGACGCGACTGACCCTGCAGCAGTTCGCGCTCCGCATTGCGATCCGGGTAGCCGATTTCGATGCGCATCAGGAAGCGATCGAGTTGCGATTCCGGCAGCGGGAAAGTGCCGATCTGGTAGGACGGATTCTGGGTCGCGATGACGAAGAACGGATCGGGCAGCGCATGCGTGACGCCTTCCGCGGTGACCTGGTGCTCTTCCATTGCCTCGAGCAGCGCGCTTTGGGTCTTGGGCGTTGCGCGATTGACTTCGTCGGCAAGAATGAGTTGCGCGAAAACCGGCCCGGGATGAAAGCGGAAGCTGCCGCTCTCGCGATCGAACACCGACACGCCGATGATGTCCGCCGGCAGCATGTCGCTGGTGAACTGGATACGCTGGAACTGCAGGCCGAGCAGCCTGGCCAGCAGGTGGGCGAGGGTGGTCTTGCCGACGCCGGGCAGGTCTTCGATGAGCAGGTGGCCCTGCGCAAGCAGGCAGGCAAGGCAAAGCCTCATCTGATCGCGCTTGCCGAGTATGATTCGACTGGCCTGGTCAATGGTGCGCGAGATCGATGGCAGGGTCATGGCTTGAGCCGGATTGCGAGGAAGGCCCATAATACTAAAGAGCGTCCGGCCGCCGGCACAACAAACATCACGAGGACGCATTCCCCCCAGAGCCAACGAGCCAAAGGGAAGAAGAGAGAGACATGAGTACGGCATTCATCACCCATCGCGATTGCATGCTTCACGACATGGGGTCGCACCACCCCGAATGCCCGGAGAGGCTTTCGGCAATCAACGACCGGCTAATCGCAGCCGGGCTTGATCTTTATCTGTCGTTCCACGATGCGCCACAGGCCGAGATCGAGCACCTGACGCGGGCGCATCCGCGCGAATACGTCGAGGAGATTCTGTCCGTCGTCCCGGTAAACGGCATACACCACCTCGACCCGGATACGGCGATGTGCCCTGGCACCATCAAGGCCGCGCTGCGTGCGGCTGGCGCGGGCGTGCTGGCCACCGACCTTGTCGTGAGCGGAGAGGTGGAGAACGGCTTCTGCGCCGTCCGTCCGCCAGGCCATCACGCCGAGCGGGCTAAGGCGATGGGTTTCTGCTTCTTCAATAACGTTGCAGTGGCCGCCCATCATGCGCTCGAGAAACACGGCCTCAAGCGCGTTGCGGTGATCGATTTCGACGTGCACCACGGCAATGGAACCGAGGACATCTTTGCTGGCGACGAGCGGGTGCTCATGGTGAGCACGTTCCAGCATCCCTTCTACCCTTACAGCGGAACGGACAACCCCGCTACCAACATGCTCAACGTGCCGTTGCCGGCGGGCACGCGCGGTGACGGGTTCCGCGAGGTCGTCGAGTCCAAGTGGGTGCCTGCGCTGGACGAATTCAAGCCGGAAGCCATCTTCATTTCGGCGGGGTTCGACGCGCATTACGAAGACGATATGGGATCCTTCGGCCTCCTGGAGGCGGACTATGCCTGGGTGACGGGCGAGTTGAAGAAGGTGGCCAAGCGCCACGCCAGCGGCCGGATCGTCTCCATCCTGGAGGGCGGGTACTCGCTTTCCGCGCTCGGTCGCAGCGTCGCTGCCCACATCAAGGTGCTTGCCGATCTTTGAGTTGCCTTAAGCCGGCCGGTGGCCGGTTTCTGGCGTGCAGGCGATCGGGTACAATCGCCGTTTCTTCAGAGTGGCTCCAAGCATGATCCAGGGTTCGATTGTCGCCATCGTCACGCCGATGCACGAAGATGGCAGCCTCGATTTGCCGCGCCTCCAGTCGCTCATCGACTGGCATGTCGCGGAAGGGACGGATGGCATCGTGATAGTCGGCACGACCGGCGAGTCGCCTACCGTCGACTGGGAAGAGCACAAGCAGCTCATCGAACTGACCGTTCGACACGCCAACGGCCGCATCCCGGTCATCGCAGGCACTGGCGCCAACTCGACGCGGGAAGCGATCGAGCTGACCGAATTTGCGAAAACCGCCGGTGCGGATGCCTGCTTGTCCGTGGTGCCCTACTACAACAAGCCGACCCAGGAAGGACTCTATCGCCACTTCAAGGCGATCGCGGAAGCGGTGGATCTTCCTGTGGTGCTGTACAACGTGCCTGGCCGTACCGTCGCGGACATGTCGAACGACACGATCCTCCGCCTCGCCCAAGTTCCCGGCATCATCGGCGTCAAGGAGGCAACCGGAAACATCGAACGGGCGACCGATCTGGTGCGCCGTGCGCCGAAAGGTTTTGCGTTGTACACGGGGGACGATGCGACGACGCTCGCCTTCCTGCTGGTCGGCGGACATGGCTGCATCTCGGTGACGGCGAACGTCGCCCCGGGCGACATGCACCGCATGTGCATGGCGGCCATCGAAGGGCAGATCAGCCGGGCACGCGAGATCAATGACCGGCTGCTCGGTCTGCACAAGCATCTCTTCTGCGAGGCGAACCCGATACCCGTCAAGTGGGCGCTCCAGCAAATGGGCCGGATCGAAGGTGGTATCCGTCTGCCGCTGACACCCCTGTCCGGCGAGTGCCACGAGCGGGTGCGCGCAGCACTGGTCGCTGCCGGCGCTTTGCGCTGAACCACATATTCCAAGAGGTCGCCTCGCGCATGATTCGACGTACCGTACTTACTCTCAGTGTCGTTTCCCTTTCCGCATTGGTGGCCGGCGGCTGCGGCATCATCGAATCGAAGAAAGTCGATTACCGCAGTGTGTCCAAGCTCCCTACGCTGGAAATTCCACCGGATCTGACGCAGCCGCAGCGCGACGAACGTTATGTCGTGCCGGACATCAATCCCAAGGGTTCGGCAACCTACTCGGTTTACAACGCCGAGCGTTCTGGCACCGGGCGGGCGTCCACGGCGCAGGAAGTCCTGCCAAAGAGCGCGGACATGCGCGTCGAGCGCTCCGGTTCGCAGCGTTGGCTCGTCGTTCCTGGCACGCCGGAGAAGCTGTGGCCGATCGTCAAGGATTTCTGGCAGGAAACAGGCTTCGTGCTGAATCTTGAACTGCCCGAGGCTGGCGTCCTGGAAACCGACTGGGCGGAGAATCGTGCGCGCATCCCGCAGGATCCGATCCGCGCAACGATCGGCAAGGCGATCGACATGCTGTATTCGACACCCGAGCGGGACAAATTCCGGACGCGCCTCGAGGCCGGCGTGCAGCCGGGAACGACGGAGATCTACGTCAGCCATCGCGGCATGATAGAAATCTATCCGAACGAGGCCAAGGACCGCACCATCTGGCAACCGCGCCCGGCTGATCCGGAACTCGAAGCGGAAATGCTCCAGCGGCTCATGATTCGCCTCGGTGCGGAAGAAGAGCGTGCCAAGGTGGCGATAGCGACCGGGCAAAAGGTGGACCATGCGCGGCTCGACCGTTCGGCGCCGGGTTCGGGCTCGCTCGAGCTTCAGGAGCAGTTCGATCGTGCGTGGCGCCGCGTCGGTCTCGCCCTCGACCGCGTCGGATTTGTCGTCGAGGATCGCGATCGCTCGCAGGGACAATATTTCGTGCGCTATGTCGATCCGCAAGTCGACAACCGGACCAAATCCGACGATGAAGGCATCCTCTCGAAGCTGATGTTCTGGCGCAGCAGCGAGAAGAAGAATCCGGCGACTGCGGGTACGCAGTACCGCGTGCAGGTCAAAGGCAACGCCGAGGCGAGCAGCGTGCAGGTGTTGTCCCGTGACGGCGCCGCGGATTCGTCCGAACCCGCCAAGCGGTTGCTTGCCCAGCTCTACGAACAGCTGAAGTGATCCGGTTCGGCTGCCTGGGTAGCGGCAGCAGCGGCAATTGTCTGGTCGTAGAGGTACGCGAACAACAGCATACGACCCGCGTCCTTCTTGATTGCGGGTTTCCGTTGCGCGATGCGGTCGCGCGCCTTGCGCGGCTCGACATCGAGCCGGAGTCGATCGATGCCGTGCTTGTAACGCACGAGCACAGCGATCATGTCGGCGGTGTATTCCGTTTCGCAGCGCGCTACCGGATTCGTGTGTTCATCACACACGGCACGCTTTCCGCCTGCAGTGCGGGCGCATCCTGTTCCGAACTGACGCGCGTCATCGACAGCCATCAGGCGTTTTCCATCGACGCCGTGCATGTCGAACCGTTTCCGGTCCCGCACGACGCCAGGGAGCCGGTCCAGTTCGTTTTCTCAGACGGCGTGCACAAGCTCGGCGTACTCACGGACACGGGTCACGCAACGCCGCACATCGTACGCATGCTGAGCGGCGTGGACGCGCTCGTTCTCGAATGCAATCACGATCTGGACATGCTGCAGGCCGGCAGCTACCCGCCATCGCTCAAGCGGCGCATTGCGAGCCCATATGGCCATCTGGACAACGCGGCTGCTGCGGATCTGCTCGGTTCGCTGGATCGCAGCCGGCTGCGGCATCTGGTTGCCGCCCATTTGTCCCAGCAGAACAATTCGCCCGATCGCGCGAGGAGCGCACTAGCTCGTGCAGCCGCGTGCGATGAAACGTGGATCGGGGTTGCCGATCAGGCGTCGGGATTCGATTGGCGCCAGCTCCGCTGAGTGTCGCGCATCGACTTGTAAACGAAAAAGCCGACCTCCAGGTCGGCTTTTTCTCGCGCAAGGATGCGTTTACTTCTTCATCGCATCCTTGGCAGCGTCGGCAGCAGCGGCGCCAGCAGCAGCACCGACTTCCTTCGCCTTGTCCACTGCAGCGGCAGCGGCATCCTTGGCAGCTTCGGCGGCCGGAGCAGCAGCAGGAGCGGCCGGAGCAGCAGCAGCGTCAGCGGGCTTCGGTGCTTCAGCGGGCTTCGGCGCTTCAGCAGCCGGAGCGGGGGCCGGAGCCGGCGCAGCGGCGGGCTTCGGTTCTTCCTTCTTGGCGCAAGCCGTGACGGCCAGCGCGACCAGAGCAGCAACGAGGAGAGAGCGGTTCATTGTTGAATTCCCTTATCGATAAGAAAAGACTACCTGCGAATCCAGGCTGGAGTGCACTTCAGCCAGCCATAAAGTATACATCCAATTGAGCATTGATTCTACAGGGATGTTGCACCCGCGCAACAGACTGTTGCGCTTCCATCCGGGATGCTTTTTCTAGAGTCCCAGTCTCGTGGCGGAGACTGCAGGAACGGAACACTCCCATAGCTGCGTGAAGCGGTTGCGCCATACGCCAGCCTCTTCGGGATTGGCCACAAACCACTTGCCGCGCGCCCAGTCGCGGTGGAACCGCACGATGCCGTCATCGGGCTCGCTGAGCACGTAGCATTCGGTCAGGTTGCGCAGATCGTCGGGACTCCGGCGAACTTCGAAACAATGCGAAAACCGGCCGAGCAAGCGCATCAACCGGGGGCAGCGGGTTTCGAGGAAATTCGTATCGTGGAGCACGACGCGCAACCGCGCGTCATCGTTCAGCAGGCAACGCTCGATCAAGGCGACGCACTGTGCCGACTCGAGCTCGCAGTGCGAGAGGTCAGGGTCGAATACCGACAACTGGCCGCGCGACGCGTCCAGCAGGCGCTGGATCGCATCGGCATGTTCGCGATAGGTGTCGAAGCGTTGTTCGAACTGCGACCCATCCACGGCGTCAGCCTTCGCCCGCCTCGACGAAGCCGTCGCAATACCAGCCATGGATCAGGGACTGCGCCGACTCGCTGAAGCGCGTATCCGGCGGCAGGCGGCGCTTGTCGGCCAGTTCGCGCAACAGTTCGCGGTCGCCATTCGCGATGTCGACGATTTCTCCGTTCAGGTAGAAGCGTCCGCCGGAAAAAAGCAACTGGCTGCGTCTGTCGAGGCGAACGCCGCGGCGCGAGATCTTCTTCGCGAAAGCAGTCTTGCCCATGGGACGATCGGGTGGATCGAAGTACACATGCGCCTTGGGTTCGGTCATGTAACAGCCGACGAAGTCGCGCACTGCATCGCGGTTCCAGGCAATCCGTCCGATCGAGCGTGCGACCTTTTCGATCATGTCCTTGCCGATCTCGCCGGGGTGCCGCGGCTGCGTCAACTCGGGATCCGCATAGCGTCCGTCGAGTTCGACGCGATCCTGCAGGTGAACCAGGAACTGCGTGGCAAGTTCCTGATCGGCGGGGGCGCGAAAACCCACCGAGTAAGTCATGCATTCACCCTCGGCGATGCCGTTGTGCGCGTAGGACGGCGGAAGGTAGAGCATGTCGCCCGGTTCCAGTACCCATTCCTCCTCTACGTCGAAGCGTTTCAGGATGCGCAAGGGAGCGCCTTCGATGATGTCCAGTTCGCGCTGGGCGCTGATCTGCCAGCGCCGGCGTCCCATGCCCTGGATCAGGAATACGTCATACGAATCGAAGTGCGGGCCGACGCCGCCGCCGTCGGTGGCATAACTCACCATCAGATCGTCGAGGCGCGCCCAGGGCACGAAATCGAAGCGATGCAGCAGCGCATCGGCGGCATCGTCGAGCAGGTTGAGACCTTGTATCAGCACCGTCCAAGGTCCGCGCCGGCGAAAATCCTTCGGTTTGAAGGGGCCATGCCGAAGCTGCCAGCCCTGCGCATCGTGCCACACCTGGCGCGACTCGGCGTCGAAGCCGCATGCAAGTTCGAATGCCTGGTCGCGCGACACGATGCCGTTGAAACCCGGTATGGCCTGCCGGACGAGCAGGGGCTTCTTCTGCCAGTATTCGCGCAGGAAGCGACGCGGCGTCATGCCGCCGAGCAAGCGTTTGGTCATGCGCCGATTATACGCAGCGCGTCTGCGAGCGGCTGGCTCTCCGGCTACAATCGCGCCTTTGTCCGCTTTTCCCCATGACATCCCCGCGTACCGCACGCATCGAATCGCTCGAGCACGAAGGGCGTGGCGTTACCCACGTCGATGGCAAGACCATCTTCGTCGATGGAGCGCTGACCGGCGAGGTGGTCGAATACGCCAGCTACCGGAAGAAGCCGAGCTACGAACTCGCCCAGACCGTGAAGGTGATCGAGGCGAGTTCCCAGCGCGTCACGCCGCGCTGCCGCTGGTTCGGCATCTGCGGCGGTTGCAGCATGCAGCACCTAGATGCCCCGGCGCAGGCGGCGGTCAAGCAACGGGTGCTGGAGGACGCGTTGTGGCACATCGCGCGCGTGCGGGCCGAGGCGCTCTTTCCGGCAATTCACGGCTCGCCGTGGGGATACCGCTTCCGCGCGCGGGTTTCGGTGCGCCTGGTGCCGAAGAAGGGCGGCGTCTTGGTGGGATTTCACGAGCGGCGCAGCAGCTACGTGGCGGACATGACCAGTTGCGAGGTGCTGCCGCACCACGTTTCGGTGCTGCTGCCGCGGCTGCGCGAGTTGGTTTCCGCGATGTCGCGTCCGGATCGCATGCCGCAGATCGAAGTCGCGCTCGGCGATGCGTCGACGGCACTTGTCCTGCGCCATCTCGAGGCGCTCACCGACGCAGACTACACGCTGATGCGTGAATTCGCGGCGCAGTATGGCGTCGACTGGTGGTTGCAGGCCGCAGGACCGGATTCCGTCGTGCCGCTCGAGGCCGCTTCAGCGGGCCGACTCTGGTATGCGCTGCCAGAATTCGGCATCCGGATGGGATTCCGGCCAACCGAATTTACGCAGGTCAACTTCGGCATCAACCGCATGCTGATACGCCGCGCAATGATGCTGCTCGACCCTGTGCCTGGCGAACGTGTTGCCGACATGTTCTGCGGGCTGGGCAACTTCACGCTGCCGATTGCGCGCCTCGGCGCGGATGTCGTCGGCGTCGAAGGAAGCCGTGCCCTGACGGCGCGTGCGGAAGAAAATGCACGAGAGAACGGACTTGCCGAACGCACAGAATTCCGCGTCGCCAACCTGTTCGAGATGACCAGCGAACAACTGCGCGCCCTCGGTCGTCTCGACAAGATGCTGATCGACCCGCCGCGTGAGGGCGCGATCGAGCTGGTCAAATCCTTCGACGAGCAGGCGCCGTCACGAATCGTCTACGTCTCGTGCAATCCGGCCACCCTGGCGCGCGATGCGGCCGTACTGGTGCACGAGAAGGGCTACGTGCTGCGCGGCGCGGGTATCGCCAACATGTTCCCGCAGACCTCGCACGTCGAATCGATCGCGCTTTTCGAACGCTGAAACAAAAAAGGGTGGCCCATGCCGCCCCTTTTCGAGGTGCTGCACGTGCATCAATCGCGGTCACCGCTAAACGCCATGATCAAGTGCAGCAGGCTGGTGAAGACGTTGTAGATGTCGAGGTACAGCGCCAGCGTTGCCGACACGTAGTTGGTTTCGCCCCCGGTCACGATGCGGCTCACGTCATACAGGATGTATGCCGAAAAGATCATCACCACGGCGGCGGAAATCGTCAGGGAAAGCGCCGGGATCTGCAGGAAGATGTTCGCCAGTGCAGCGAGCAGCGCGACGATCATGCCGATGAACAGGAACTTGCCCATGAAGCTGAAATCGCGCTTGGTCACCGTCGCGATGCCGGCTAGGGTGAGGAAGATCGCGCTGGTGCCGGCACCAGCCATGGCGATCATCGTGCCGCCATTGGAAAAGCCGAGCGCCACCTGCAGGATGCGCGACAGCATCAGCCCCATGAAGAACGTGAAGCCCAGCAGCAGGGCGACGCCCAAGCCGCTGTTCTTGTTGCGTTCGATGCCCCAGAAGAAACCGAACGCGACCGCGAGAAACACGACGAACGAAATCAGCGGGCTGCCGGCGAAGAAGCTGAAGCCGGTGCGCACACCGATTGCGGCACCGATCACGGTGGGGATCAGGGAAATCGCGAGCAGCAGATACGTATTCCGCAGAACGCGGTTCTGCGAGACTGCAATCTGCGACGAACTGCCGATTGTCTGGTATTGCGGTTGCATCCGATGCCTCCGTGTGAGTGTGCCGTTACGCCGCTGAGACAGCCAGCGCCGCGGAAAAGTTGCAAGCTTACCCGCGTTTTGCCGCGATTGGAGGGATTCCGGCGCGTGCTAGAATTTCGCTCCTGAGCGGCGAATTGGACGCCGTGTTCATATCCGGGATGGGTGGCAGAGCGGTTGAATGCACCGGTCTTGAAAACCGGCGGCCGTGCAAGCGGCTCGTGAGTTCGAATCTCACCCCATCCGCCAGTTTGGCATCCGATGTAGTCCGAAGTGATCCATAAGGTAGTCAATAAATCAAATAGTTACAGCGGAATATCGGCCGGCAAGGTCCGGGTTTGTCCGCTTGCATCCATGCCTTGACCGTGGTAAAAACCGTGGTATCTGGTTACCACGGTTTCGGAGTTACCACGATGGCGGATACGCTGAATCTCCTGACGGATGCCGACTGCCGCAACGCATCGAGCGGTGGCAAGAAGCTTGCCAAGCTGCACGACGGGGGCGGCCTCTATCTCTGGGTCAATGCCGATGGCACAAAGTATTGGCGCCTGCGCTACTGGCTTGCGGGCAAGGAGAAGTCCCTGTCCCTTGGGGTGTATGGCAAGGGTAAAGTCAGCCTGAAGGATGCGCGTGCGCGGCGGGACCAGGAACGCAAGCGGCTGGAATCCGGACTTGATCCATCAGCCGAGCGCAAGGCCGTGAAGATCCGCAGGCAGCATGCCGCCGAGAACTCTTTCGAGACGGTGGCGCGCGAGTGGTACGGCAAGCAGTTGCATACCTGGGTGCCGGGCCATGCCGAGGACGTGAAGCGACGCCTCGAGAAGAACCTTTTTCCCGTGATCGGGCGCCGGCCGATCGCCGAGATCGACGCGCCTGAATTGCTCCACGCAATGCGCAAGATCGAAGAGCGGGGCGCCTACGATCTGGCGCATCGCGTCTTGCAGGTGTCGGGGCAGGTGTTCCGCTACGGTATCGCTACCGGGCGTTGCAAGCGCGATCTATCCGCCGATCTGCGCGGCGCGCTGACGCCCCACAAGGCGAAGCATCAAGCAGCCGTCCGTGTCGAGGATATGCCCGGCCTGATGCGGGCGATCGACACCTATCGCGAGCTTGGCGACCTGCAGACCCAACTCGCCCTGCAGTTGCTCGCGCACACCTTCGTTCGCACCAATGAACTGATCGGCGCCGAGTGGTCCGAGTTCGACATGGACGAGGCGCTATGGGTGGTGCCGGCCGCGCGCATGAAGATGAAAACAGAGCATGTCGTTCCGCTCTCCAAGCAAGCCCTTGCCATTCTCGAGACGTTGAAGGCAACGAGCGGCGGCAGCCGGTTCGTGTTCCCCGGCCGCAATCGCGACAAACCGGTCAGCAACAACACGATGCTCTTTGCCTTGTATCGGCTCGGGTACAAGGGCCGGATGACGGGGCACGGCTTCCGCAGTGTGGCGAGCACGGCACTGAACGAGATGGGATTTCGTCCGGACGTGATCGAGCGTCAGCTAGCGCACTGCGAGCGCAACGAAGTGCGCGGCGCCTACAACCGGGCTGAATACCTGCCAGAGCGCAAGAGGATGATGCAGCAGTGGTCCGACTATCTGGATGCGATTGCGCAGGGCGCGAAAGTCACGCCGCTGCGCGCGGCATGAGCAACACTGTTGCCTGACGGCATCAGGCACAAGCGGCGGCACGGTGCAATAATTTTCCAGGTTTATGCGGTCATGCTGAATAATGGGCATAAGGAGCGCCATCGCATAGGCTCATATGAGGATCTGGGCTATGCCAAACACGTATGTAACTGTTACATGCACGGCCCCTACGACTACACCTATTTCAAGTTTCGCGACACGACCATCTACTACCTGAGGATGCCGGACGACTATTACGACGCCAGGCCGGTTCCCACCGGGCCGAAGGTGTAACAGTCACGCCACGCCTAGCCCGACGGGGGAACCCGGGAGCCGATGCCAGTACGCACGATGGGGCTGTATCTGTCGCTCTGGGGCTTTACCCTGCAGATGCCGATGCGTCGTGACTATGAACAATCGCCCGCGGCGGTAACGCATTGGCTGGAATCGGACTAACCGGCAATTTCGGCGCGGGCCGAAGCCCAAAAGGCCGAGATTCACGCCACGACGAACGGGGTCGCGCAGCAACGACGTTCGCGGCCGCAGATATGCGCCCACGGGCCAAATTTCAGTGATCCACATCAACAGCAAATGTGATGAGCTGTCGGTGATCTCCACCGTGACCAACAAGGGCCAGATACGCTGGAACATCTTTGACTGTGCGCTCAACGCGGACATTCTGATCGACTTCCTGCGCGGCCTCATCGACGGCGTGCCCGAGAAAGTGTTGCTGACTCTGGACAACATGCGTGTCCACTGAAATGCCGGCCAAGTATTAGTGGGCAGAGCGTCCCGGCGAGATCGAGGTGTTCTTTCTGCCCTGCTGCAGATCGGAACTCGATACCGATGAGCTGGCCAATTCCGACATTAAGCAGGTCGCCAGAACCAAGCGTGTAGCGAGCAGGATACTGCAATTGGTCGAAGCCATGTTCAAGGGTCGCGACGGTACGGCCCAGTCAAGGCGTTCTAGATTTTTACCTCGGTGCGAGGAACCTTGCACAACACCAATATCGTGATGTCGTTCCCAACGCCTTCCCAAAGTAATACTGGAATTTCAATTGGGTGTAATCGGAAGAATGCTGCGTGGATGGCCGTTCGCAGCGTTCTGGCATTTTCCAGATCAATCTCTTTGGCGCGCGGCCTTTAAGCTGCCGCCGAAATCCGCAGTACGCCGATATGGTGCGAAATGACCTCTTGCGGATTTTGTGGTCGTCGCACGACAGCGAAAGGAGATGCAGGCATGGCTCAAAGAGCTATCCCGCCGGGCACGAAATGCCTCACACCGAAGAACGCGTGGCAGAAGCTGGATAAAAAGAAGAGCTGGTTCTGGGACAAGGTGGCGAACGATCCGACCTTCCCAAAGTTGATCTACATCGGACCTCGATCTCCCGTCCTTCTAGAGCATGAACTGGATGCGTGGCTCGGCGCTCAAGCGGAACAATCAAGCGAACGCGTAAGTAACGGCGCCAAGCGCAAGGGAGGCAAGACCGAATGAATAATTTGTCTCAATGTCCTTGGTCTTTCCGCTCGGTGCTGTCCGCGCCATCAAGGGGATTCTGCGATTCGACGGACTCAGAATTCTCGCGTTCATTGCCCACACGAGCAGAGTCCATCGATTGTGCTCGTCACATGTCTGCCAACAGGCGCCCATTCTTGGATTCGACATTTCGACCCGCAGGTGCTTCGAGATTTGAGCGGGACACAGGCGAGGTGAAGCCAAATACGCAAGTGGTTGAGCACCGGTGAAAGGCTTTTCAGAATGAGCGCCAAGAAAACAAACAAACCAAATGAAAAGCCGCCAGGCTCCTACACCGCGCTCCCTCACTCGGTAACCGACTCAAGAGCATTCCTGGGGTCGAGCAACACAGCGAAGGTAGTGCTGTTTGCTCTCTTGCGTCAGCACAATGGCCGCAACAACGGCCACTTCGCGGCAACGTTGGCCATGATGTCGTGCTTTGCGAACATTAAGAGCAACGATACGATTGGCCGCGCCATCGAGGAGTTGATTGCGCGCCGTCTAATTGTTCGCACGAAGCGCGGCGGTCTCAATGCTGGCGCATCGCTGTACGGCGCAACGTGGCTGAACCTCACGGATTGCCGCGGCCTCGACGTCACGGCTGATGGGATTGACCTTGGCGCATGGAAATTCTATGAGCCGACCGAGGATGACAAACTGCCGAAGCGGGACACTTCGCATGCGTCTCGCGCGCGCTCCGATCTAGCGAGAATGAGTCGCGATGGGACCGCAGCTCAGACGAAACCTGGGAAGAACACGAGACGCACACCGTTGGACGGTGCAGCTAATACCGTCCGACGGTGTGATACAGCACCGTCAGGCGGGACTGTGTCCGACGTTTCTGCACCGACCCACGGTGCGAAAAGAGGCAATTCCGGCTATCGCGCTGCACCGTCAGACGGTGACAAATGCATTGTGCCAGGTGCGCCAGCACCGGCAAGCGGCTCAGGTAGCAGTAAAGGCGTACCGGAGACCAACCAGAAGGCGTCGCTCGCGCATGTTGTCCCATTCCGCGAAGACTCGAAGGTTGCAATCTCGGCCCGCACTGGGAAGCGCAAATTCGTATAACAACAGATCTGAAAGCTACAACGCAAATGAAGAATGAAATTGATTTTGAGAAAGCCGGCTTTGACTTCATGGATGACTGTTGCATCATCGCGACGACCGATGGTGGCGGCCAGGGCCTATTCACCAGAGCCATTGAGGCAAATGATACGGAAACGGAAGATACGACAGTTTCCAGGCGCGAAGTTGCCAAGATGGTTTCCAAACCAACCTTCGCGCGCAATCCGCGCAGTGCCGGAGCGCCCGCCTAACCGCGGCGTGCTACTTGTCGAGTGCGCACATGAATCAGGTCGCCGCGATCGTTGTAGCCCCAAAGGCATCTGTCGAAGTAACCCGACGCGGCCCTGCGGCGAGCGTCGCGTCGAAGTCGGCGCACATGAAAGTAGCTGACCGCCTTCCAGCAGGCATACACGACAAGTGCGACGCTGGGAATCGCGAGAACGATCCAGTAGATTGTGCTCATCGTCATTCTCCGACCTAAGTGTGTTGTCCCTGCGAGCAGGCCCCAACGTGATACCGACCGATACCGATCCCACGCTCTTCGAGCGGCGCGCCGAACCGTTGAGCGAAGCGGAAGGTTTGCTGGTTACAGCGGGTGCGGGCATGGGCGTCGACTCGGGACTCCCGGATTTCCGTGGCACGGATGGGTTCTGGCGCGCCTATCCGGACCTGGCACAGTCGTCCATTTGTTTCCAGGAAATCGCTAATCCGCGAACGTTCATGGCCGATCCACAGCTTGCGTGGGGATTCTACGGCCATCGTCTTGCCTTGTACCGGGCTACGGTCCCGCACGTCGGATTCGATCTGCTCCGGAAATTTGCCGAGCCAATGAAAAAAGGCGCCTTCGTTTACACGAGCAACGTTGACGGGCGGTTCCACAAGGCCGGCTGGCCGGCGTAGCGAATTGTCGAATGCCACGGCTCGATTCATCTGCTGCAATGTGCGCAGCCGTGCGGCGAGCAGACTTGGCCGGCCAACGGGTTCGAGCCTTCAATCGACGAAGTGACCTGCCTGCTGCGGAACTCGCTGCCGACGTGTCCGAATTGCGGGAACATGCCGCGCCCCTGTCTATCCCCGCGAGCGCGGGGGAACCCCTGCGTTGCGTTGCGTTGCGTTGCATTGCGTTGCATTGCATTGCATTGCGTTGCATTGCGTTGCGTGGGTCTATCCGCGCGAGCGCGGGGGAACCGAAATGAAAGGCGCCCAACTCGGCCTCAGAACGGGTCTATCCCCGCGAGCGCGGGGGAACCAACACCTGGTCAGGCATCGTCCATTCCTTGTGCGGTCTATTCCCGCGAGCGCGGGGGAACCGCGATGATCAGGCTCTCGATCACCCGCGTCATGGGTCTATCCCCGCGAGCGCGGGGGAACCCCGATGTTTACCGCGGCCGAGGTGCCCTACTGGGGTCTATCCCCGCGAGCGCGGGGGAACCTACGCCAAGCTCCATGCCCGTTACGGCGACAAGGCTCTATCCCCGCGAGCGCGGGGGAACCCAAGGCCATGGGAATAGGCTCTGGTCAGGCGTGGGTCTATCCCCGCGAGCGCGGGGGAACCAAGGTCGAACTGAACATTGACCGCGGCTTCTACGGTCTATCCCCGCGAGCGCGGGGGAACCGTTTCGCCGCATCATGTCGCCGACGGAGACGAGGGTCTATCCCCGCGAGCGCGTGGGAACCGCGACTTGGTCACGTCGCGGAAGGCGTCGCGCGGGTCTATCCCCGCGAGCGCGGGGGAACCTTCGACCTGCTCTTCAAGGCCGGCGCCTATGCGGGTCTATCCCCGCGAGCGCGGGGGAACCGCATTCGCGGTCCTCAGCTCGGGGGGAATCCAGGGTCTATCCCCGGGAGCGCGGGGGAACCCCGGGCGGCCTTATGGTCTCGGATCGTGACGAGGGTCTATCCCCGCGAGCGCGGGGGAACCATCAGGTACAGCTCGCACACACCAGTCGAACTGGGGTCTATCCCCGCGAGCGCGGGGGAACCACCTCGCCGAGCGCATGGCGCGCATCAATCAGGGGTCTATCCCCGCGAGCGCGGGGGAACCCCGAACACGTCGCCAGTCAAGCCGATCGACAGGGGTCTATCCCCGCGAGCGCGGGGGAACCGGGATTGCCCCAAACGCGGAAGGATGAATCAGGGGTCTATCCCCGCGAGCGCGGGGGAACCTCATCGCGTGTCGGGCGCAACCCGCATGGATACGGTCTATCCCCGCGAGCGCGGGGGAACCCTGCGCGATCAATGCGCAGCAGCCGGCGTGCCGGGTCTATCCCCGCGAGCGCGGGGGAACCGGCAAGGTAACGGGGCAGAAGGAGTGCTCCGCGGGTCTATCCCCGCGAGCGCGGGGGAACCGGGTTCGTTTTCCTGCTAAGCGTGTGGTCCATGGGTCTATCCCCGCGAGCGCGGGGGAACCCCGAGCAGTTGTTCCAGATTCGCGCCGATCGCGGGTCTATCCCCGCGAGCGCGGGGGAACCACAGTAAGACACGATCGTTCATCAAGGCAGCAGGGTCTATCCCCGCGAGCGCGGGGGAACCCCGGTCAGCATGCGCGCCAGCCCGGCCAGCGGAGGTCTATCCCCGCGAGCGCGGGGGAACCTTCCTCAGCCGTCGATCGACTCTCTTCACCGGGGGTCTATCCCCGCGAGCGCGGGGGAACCTCCCAGCGCACGGTCGGATAGACCTGTTTGAGGGGTCTATCCCCGCGAGCGCGGGGGAACCGTTCTGACCCTCCTGATCGACGGGGAGCAGAAGGGTCTATCCCCGCGAGCGCGGGGGAACCACCGACTCGCAGGCGGCGCGGAACAGGCTGCGGGGTCTATCCCCGCGAGCGCGGGGGAACCCAACACGCCGACATCCAACCGGCTCGCCTCGGGGGTCTATCCCCGCGAGCGCGGGGGAACCGGGCAAATACGTGCTGGGCGCGCCGCTGGTGAGGGTCTATCCCCGCGAGCGCGGGGGAACCGCGGTGGTGTGGGCCTTCGGCGGTTCTATCCGGGGTCTATCCCCGCGAGCGCGGGGGAACCAGGGCATCAACCGGGTCGCTGGCCTCGTTCGGGGGTCTATCCCCGCGAGCGCGGGGGAACCGATCCCGCCGCCGCCCTTGTTCGGCACCATCAGGGTCTATCCCCGCGAGCGCGGGGGAACCGACTCGGGATCGATCTTGATCGCGCGCCAGAAGGGTCTATCCCCGCGAGCGCGGGGGAACCAGGTAGTGCTCGAGCTTGAGCCAGTCGGCATCGGGTCTATCCCCGCGAGCGCGGGGGAACCGATCAGCGCGCCCTCGATGCGGCGCGCCAGGGGGGTCTATCCCCGCGAGCGCGGGGGAACCGGGATGGTGAAGGCAACCGATGATTACCTGGAGGGTCTATCCCCGCGAGCGCGGGGGAACCGTTCATCGTCTGCGATGCGCCGGCCTTCACCAGGGTCTATCCCCGCGAGCGCGGGGGAACCCTGTTCGATCGCGTGCCGGAGTCGCGCAAGTGGGGTCTATCCCCGCGAGCGCGGGGGAACCCCGATCACTCACCCGACACCGCCTGACGGCACGGGTCTATCCCCGCGAGCGCGGGGGAACCGCACTGACGAGGTCGAGCGCGGCTTCGTATTCGGGTCTATCCCCGCGAGCGCGGGGGAACCCGGTCCAGCCTGCGGGCGAAGCCGTTGCAGTGGGGTCTATCCCCGCGAGCGCGGGGGAACCATCACCGAGATGGAAGTGCTGTATCCCGCTCGGGGTCTATCCCCGCGAGCGCGGGGGAACCAATTGCTTGAAGTTATCCACAGGATCAGCCGAGGGTCTATCCCCGCGAGCGCGGGGGAACCTCTTGAAGTCAATTACATGACTCCAAAAGGAAAACACTAAGTTACAGTTTCAGTTGTTAAAGATCCCAGCGATTTCGTCGAGTACGCACGAGCCACATGTTATCGACCTCGACAAGTTCGCGGGGCGGGATGCCCAGATGGGCGAGGCCCACGCCGCCGGTTTCGTTGTTGTCGCGCCAGACCATGACGACGCTGCCGCGCGGTTCGGCGTCGTGCCAGTCGGTCAGCACCTTCCAGGTTCGTTCGCGCACGCCCTTGGTCATCCGCGGCGAGATGTAGACCGCGGGGGCGATTTCGAGCATCACCGAAGCGAGAAAGCCGCGGAAGCGGTCGGCGACGTCATTCGTCACCACGACGACCAGCGGCATCGCTTTCCTCCATGCGCAGGACGGTCTTGATGCTGTCGATCATGGACGGGATGACTGTCTGCCGGCGGAACACGGTGGCGGCTTCGCGGCGCACCAGCCGGTCGATCGAGTCGGGCGCGCCGTCGAGGGCGCGGCGGGCGGCGGCGAAGGCGATGGGCAGGGTGATGGCGTCGCGGTAGAGATCGGCGATGTCGAGCACGAAGGACTGGCCGGAATCCTCGTGGATGAAACCCAGTTGCGGGATGGCGGCGACCGACTGCACGGCGATGGCCGCGGCGGCCTGGACGGCGGTGGCGGCGTGGTTGATCGCTTGGTTGGGTGCGTCGGCCGCCTCGGGGTCGGCGCGGTCGTAGTGGCGCCCGTTCCAGGGGATGCGGTAGCGCTCGGCGGTGAGCCGGTACAAGGTCTTCACGCGCGAGCCCTCAATGCCGCGCAGGGTGTCGAGGTCACGGTGCGGCAGCACCTCGCCGAGGCGCAGCGCGTACATGCGGCGGGCCACGGCGATGCGCCGGCGCGGGTTGCCCCACATCTCGGCTTGCCGGCGCGCGATGTCGGAGCGGTCGGGCAGGAGCGGCGGCGCGGTGTAGCTGCGCACGCCATCGACGCCAACCGCGGCCAGCAAGGTGCCGTGGCGGGCGAGCTGGCGCAGCGCGTCATGAGTGACGCTGCTGCCGGGGCCGAGCAGGATCATCGACACCGCCTGGTGCGGGATCTGGTCGACGTGGGGCGTAAGGCTGTCCTTGCCGGCAAGGAAGTGCAGGCAGCCGTCGATCACGCACAGTTCGCCGCGCTCCAGCCACAGCAGGCCGTGACGGTCGGCATGCGGGATGCGGGCGCTCTCCAGCCCCAGGCGGCCTTTCAGCATGCGGCGGACGGGCGCAGGAGCAGCATGCCGAAGCCGAAGGCGCGGTGGCGGCCGACGCCACGCGCGAGCAGGGCCGCGAAGCCGGCGGGGTTACCGACGGTGAGTTCGCCTGAGAACAGCGCGTCGGGCCCGGCTACGCGCCGCGCCGGCCGCTTGCCTTCGGCGGCAATGCCCTTGCGCAAGCTGGCCGTGAGCCGGAAGCCTTCGAGTTGCACGCGTTCGATGTTCGCTGCAGCGTCGCGCGCAAGCTCCTTCGCCAGCCAGTCGGCATAAACCGCTTCGCGCGACAGCTCGCCTTCTGCCGCGCCGCGTTTGTCGATTGTGGCGAGGAAGACATCGCGCTCGCGGCCTTCGTTGGTCCTCAGCACCGGACGCACGCGCAGCTCGAAGCCCAGGCGCCGGCCCGTCGCCCACTCGGTCGGGAAGCTGCGCGTGGCCAAACGCTCCAGCCCGAGCGTGGCGTGGACTTCCGGGGCGGCCGTCTGTGCGACGATTTCGAGGTGTTCGGCCGCTTCCGTGGTGTAAGCGAGGAGGCCACGCGTATCGCCAAAATGCCTGAAGGGCTTGGGGGCGGCCTCGCCGAAGGCGGTGGCGAGCAGGGTGTGCAGCGCATAGCCGAGGTCGTCGCCGCCCGCCGTGAGGCCGAAGCGCGTCGCCCAGGCGGCGAGCCGGCGCGGGTCGGGATGGCATTGCATCAGGGTGAGCTTCATGCCGCCGCCTCTTTCCCGAGGCTGCCTTCGCGCACCGGGCGCCAGCCGCCATGTACGCCGCTGGTCCAGTTGCGCTCGTCGCACAGGTCGACGCGGCGGCTGCCCGCCAGCTCGCCCTCGCCCTCGGGCCAGGACACCCGGGGGCGGGGGTTGTCCGCAAGCGGTGCGGCTTCGCGCAAAGCATCCAGCACGCCGGGCGCGTCGATCCAGCCAGCGAACAAGGGCGAAGCCGGCAGACAGGGTTTGCGGCCCAGGAAGAGCGGACGGAAGGGGCGCTGCAGGGCCATGGCGACGTGGTCCAGGCTTGGCGATTCGTCGGCTGGTTCGAGGCGAAGAGCAATATGCACGGCGGCATCGGCGAGGTGGTCGCGATAGCGCTGAAGGGTCAGCGACTTCACACCTTGGCGATCAGTCTTGTAGGACGGACTAGGTTCCCGTCCTTCAGGTTTGCCATGTGTAGTCCATCCAGCGTCGTCCTGGAGCAAGCGTGCAGTCTGATACTCGGTAATATGCTCGCCTGGTCGATCGAGCCGCGTGCCGAACACTAGCCGCGCCTGCAGCCGTTCGTGCGCCGCGGTGTCTTCACGCCGCCAGCCCAGGGCGTTGGCGATGAGCCCGGTCAGCATGGACTGTGCCGGGAAGTCGCGGATCACGCCCAGGCTGTCGATGGTCTCGCCGCCGAAGGCCATCAGCGGGCCTTCGAGGCGCAGCAGGAGGTGGCGGGCCATTTCAGCACTCGCCCGCCCGCACGGTCTGCGTCACCCATTCGCCGAGCTGGCTCAAGGTCGCGCGCTCGGCGCCGGGCATGGCCACCTCGTCGAGGGCCAGGAAGCGGCGCGCCGTCGGCATGCCGTAGGCGGAGTCCAGCGCGCTGAGTTCCGCCGCGAGTTTGCCGGCGGCGCGGGTGCGGATCGGCGCATCGCCCTTGAGCGGCAGGGGATCGTGGAAGGCGGCGGCGAGGGTTCGCGGCTGCCAGTCGCCGGCTTCGACCAGCACGAACTTGGCCCAGTCGTAGGGGGCTGTGGAGCCGCGCTTGGCACCGGGGCTCACGGTGGCGATGAGGTGCAGCAGGTGCTGCGTCACCTCGCCGGCCAGCTCGCGCTTGTCGGCATTGATCGCGAAGGCATCCTTCGGGGCTATGCCTTCGAGGTTGGCGACGAGCTGCGGCACATCGACCACCACATAGCCGTAGTAGAGGCCCGAGGTGAGTTCGGTGTCGAAGATGCCGGCCGAGCCGGCACCATCATCCTCTTGGGGGAAGTCATCGACCACGGTGAAGTAGTCGTTTTCGACCTGCGCCTCGTGCACCGTGAAGGCATGTGCGACTGAAACCGAGGCGTCGCGATTGGCGAGCACGTCGGAGGTCACCATACGGCCGAACAGCGCCGACTCCAACCCGCTGCCGAGCTTCATCGTCTCGATGTTCTTCTTTTCTTCCTTCAGGAACTTCGCAATCTCGGCCTTGATTGCTGCCGGCTCGGCGAAGTCGCTGGCGATGTCGCGGCAGCGGCGGGTGAAGTAGGCGATCTCCTCATTGCCGAAGAGCACGGCCTGGCCGGTTTGCAGCGCCTTGGCGCCTTCTTTCTTCTTGTCGGCCTTGTCGCCAAACAGGGCTTCGAGCAGGGCCTCGGCCGTGGCGAAGGCGCGCGGCTCGTCGATGCCTTGCTCCACCAGCCGTTGGCGCACCAGCTCGGCGACATAGCGGGTACGCGTGGCCATCGGTGCGCCCAGGTTGGCCAGCGCGAACGCGTCGTCCGCCACACGCCAGTGACGCTTGAGGCACTGCGAGGAGATGCGGGTGCGGACAGCGCCGCCGTAGGGCAGGCGCTTCGCGAGCCCGGCGTCGTCACGATTGAGCAGGGCGGCGGGATAGGTGTGCAGGGTGTGGATCTGGATGAAACGTGGAAGGCTCATGGCGGCGTCCTGGGCGTGATCGTTGAGTGGGTTTGTTCAGGGCTTGGCGGTGGCGTAGTAAGTGCCGGCGATGCGCAGACGTACTGTTTCCGCGCGTGGCTCGTCGCGGTCGGTGGCGAGGATCAGCGTGCCGAATTCCAGCCAGTTGGGTGCCAGACCGCGGCTCGCCATCAGGCGCAGCAGGCGCGGCACCTGTTGGCGGAAAGCGTCGCCGCGGGCGGTCAACAGGCGCGTGACGCGGCTCTCCGACACCTCGGCGCGGGCGAGTTGGGCGCCCAAACGGCCGCCGCCATCGTGACCGGCGAGCGCCATGCCATGCGCGATCAAGGCCCATCGCTGCCACGTCTCAGGCCGCCAGTCGTCAGGCTCGATGCCGGCCAGCACCAGTGCGCGGGCCAGGGCGCCAACCTGATGAGGGCGCAGAGCGTCGGGGTCGAGGCGCGCGAGCGCAGCCTGTTCGCCCTTGTCGAGGGCGTTCGTGTCGCCGCGGTGTCGCTGCGACCGCGCAATGACCTGCGCAAGGCGTGCGAGTGGCGATGCCGGAGATGTCTTGTCGGGTTCAGTCATGAGCGGCCTCCTCTACCGCGGGCTGAGTGCGGAGCTGCTGTGCGAGTGCGGGGAAATACTTGTCGCCACGCAGGGCGCCGTGAAAGTAGGACAGCGCCTTCGACCGCGCGCGGTAGCGGCGCTCGCCGCATTGCGGACCGATCACGAATGCACGGCGCAACACCGTCTCGGCGCGGCCGGCGAGGCCGAGCAGCCAGGCTAGGCGTTCGGCGTTGGCGTTGTCGGCCTCGATTTCACGGTTCAGGTCATCGAAGAAGCGGGCGTCCTCGGCCCGTTCAAAGGCTTGTAGGAACGGCTCGATCTGGTGCTTGGTCGTGCGACGGTCGAAGACGATCGTCTCGGTGCCCGCCTCGAGCAGGTAGAAGAGCGCGGTGCGTAGCACGGAGCCGCGCATTGTCGCCACGTCTTTCACCCGCGCGGCGGCGATGGTCGCCGGAACATCGGTGTCCCCACTTCTCAGGAAGCCGATCGCCTTCTTCGTGAGCGGGATGCGGCGCTCATGGTAGCCCTCCGTCTTGCCATTTCCACGCACGAGGCCTCGCGCCAAGAAGCTGTTGCCGGACGACGAGTCATCAGGACGAAGCGTCTGTGAAACGGTCCGTCGGAATTTGCCTCCCCAAAGGATATCGACACAAAGGCTGTAGTCGAATCCGCCGGCGGGGAGGTTTAGCGCTTTGTCTTCCTCAAGGTTGATGGGAACCCAAGGGTCGCCGGTCTTGCCTTTTTGGTCCTCGCCAACGCTTACGCGTTTCGCTTTGCTCGTCGAGTCGTAGGCACAAATGCCGTTGCCCACCCCTGACTCAAGCCGAACGCGCCGACAGATCTCAATGTAGAACGGATCAAGTTCAGCAAACGGAAGGCTCGTAGTTCCGTCCCAGGTTGCTACCCAAAGCAACGATATGCCACCAGCCTCACGAAGCCCGAAATCGCCAGCTATTCCCGAGCGAGCATCGAGAACTGACTGTAGATCGCGGCGCCAATGGGCGCCTGCGGCTCCTGGAGGTGAAACTCCGACTGCGGGTCTGTTTCCATAGCCGCTGTTCATTCGCGAGATGCCGTATTTTCCGCTGCCCAATACACCTTCCTGCGTCTGCAGGCTCACCAGTGCAAACAGCCAATCGTCGGGATCGGCACGTCGCATCCGCTCGCCCTTGAGATCGTGGTTCTTCGAGGTGACCAGCATGTCCAGCGCGTCAGGTGTGCAGATTTCTTTCCAGCCGTCGAGCCTGCCACCCGGCACCGGCGCTTGCAGGAACGCGGGCCGCTCGTGCGGCGCGAGCAGGCTGAAAGCGCAGCCGTCGGGGTGATCGGGTGTCAGCGCGAGCAGCGCGGCGCGCCAGTCGGTCGCGTTGTCCCAGGGCGCGGTCTCGCCGGCCTCGTGCAGCGCGAGCGCGGCCAGTTGCACCAGCAGCGCGTGCCAGGGATGACGCTGATGCGGGCGCAGGGCGGGGTAATCGCGCACGGCGTCGCAGCCGAGCGCGACAAAGAGTTCCGGGAGCGAAAACCGTTTGAGCTCGCCGCCGGGGGCGCGGATGCGGATCAGGGCTTCGTCGAGCAGGTTCAGGAGCGGGGCGTCCATGCGTTAGTCCGGGGAGTCGGTTTGCGGGAGGCGTTCGAGGCCGAGGCGGCTGTAGCGGTAGTCCATGTCGCCGAGCCGGAAACGGAAGCCGCCGGGCTCTGCCGTAATGCCTTCGGGCTGCGCTTCGAGCGACAGACCATGGGGCAGCAGGTGATGCCGGATCGGTAGTTCGCGTACGAGCTTGCCAAAGGGGCCGGGCAGTGGCGGGTCGAAGCAGACGACGCGGTCGGCGGCACCGAGCCGCGTGGCGAGCTTCACCTCGTCGGGGAAGGCAAGTTCGGCGAAGCCCTGGTCCAGCGGCAGCAGGCCAAGCTTGGCGCTGGTGCGGCGCGCGCCGGTGTCGCCCTCGATCTGCTGGCCGTGAATCGCCCAGGCCTTGCCGTGCGCTGCGATCGCTTGCAGGGCCTCCGGATGCGTGGCGGATTCGACGAGCCGGCGGTTGTCGGCGGGGATGCGGACACGGGGCTCGGCTTCGATCAGCCGGCGTGTTGCTTCCAGGATGCGCAAATCTGCATACACGCCGCCCCCGTCGCGAAAGCGCCCGAGCCCATGGCGCGGGCGCGCGAAACAAGGGGAGAGATCGCCGCCGGCCGGGGTGAGCACCCCCACTCGTGCCTCCTGGAAGGCCGCCGGCCTTGCCTCGGCCAGCCGCGCGTGGCGATGTAGGCGGCCGATGCGTTGCAGCAGGACGTCCATCGGGCAGAGATCGGTGATGAGGAAGTCGGCGTCCAGATCCAGGCTCTGCTCCAGCGTCTGGGTGCCGACGACGATCAGCGGGCCCCTCGGGCGGCCCTTGCCTAGCTGGGATTCCACCGCTTCGTCCAGGGCGGGACGGTCTTCGCGCGAAAAGCGGCTGTGGTGCAGCGTCACAACATCGCCGAGGCGGAACAGCCAGTTCGCGTTCGGCGCCGCGGCTTCCAGCGCCGCGAGTGTTGCCACGGCTGCCGGCACCGTGTTTCGGATCACCAGCACGCGAGCACCTCGCGCGGCGGCAACCAGTGCCAGGGTGGCGATGCGATGAGGGTCGTCGATCGCGTCCTCCCTCTGCCAAGAAACCTGTTTCTCGCGCCGTGCGCCGTTCGTCTCGTGCAGGCCGTGAGCGTCGCTGATCGCCGGATACGGCAACTTGCTTGCCTGCGCGAGCGTGGGTAGTTGCAGCGCAGCCCGCTTGTCCGCGCCAAGGTAGCGTGCGCGGGCTGCCACGCCGAGGGTCGCTGAGAGCAGCAACGTGTGGCCACCGAGCGCGGTCTGTGAGTTGATGAGTTGTTCAATCAGCACGCCCATGTAGGCGTCCGAGGCATGCACCTCGTCGATGACCAGCAGCGAACGCGCCGCGAGGGCATGGCGCAGGTGGGCGTGCTTGACCTGCAGGGTGCTGAGCAGGGCCTGATCCACCGTGCCGACGGCGACCGGCGCGGCGAGGAAGCGCTTGGCCGATTCGCCCGCCCAGCGCCGGCCGGCCTCGGCGTCGGACGGGTCGTCGCTCCACAGCACCTTGAAGTCCGGCAACGCCAGCGCGGTCTCCCCGTCGGCGGCAGCGTAGCCGGCGAGTGCACGCACCGCGACCGGCGCCCCCTCGGGCCAGGCGCGTTCGAGTGCGGCGCACACCCGTTTGTAGGTCTGTGAGGCGGCAACGCGTGTTGGCAGTGCGAAAAAGAGGCTATCGACTGCGCCCCGGGCGAAGAGGTGAAGAAAGCGCCACAGCGCGGCTTCGGTCTTGCCGCTGCCAGTCTCTGCCTCCAGTACCACTACCTGGCCGAGCTGATCATCTGCCATTGCGGCTTGAGTGTGGTGGGGCGACGGGACATTGAACACAGTGCCGAACACGGGAGGACGCCCACGCAGCCGGTCACGCCAATCTTTGGCGTCGATGCCGAGCGCCAAGACCGCGTGTTTCGCGCGTTTGCGGCTTTCCGCGACGCGGTCTTCGCCAAGCTCCGAATAGGGGAAGAAGCGCGTATCGGAGCCCAGCCAATCCGCGAGTTGCACGAGACCCGCGAAGCAGTGGACGAAGCGTGGTGCCTCGGGCAGGAGCGCGCCGCCCAAGGTGAAGGCTGTTGCCACGCAAAGCCGCATTGCAGCACCGATCTGCGCGAGCTGTGTAGATGGGTTGTAGCCCGCGCGTGCAGTCCAGTGAATGCGGGCGTTGTGCCAGTCCGGAGCATTCGCTATCGGACGGCCATGGTGGGCGATGCTGGCGCGCAACAGATTGCCAAGGGCTTCGTCACTTCCCCAGGTCAGCATCTCAATTGCTGGCAATTGCAGCAGCAAATCCTGTGCGTCAGGGAATCGCGGGTCGTTGCTCGCATCAAGCAGAGCAATTGCCTCAGCGCAATGGCCAGCCGTCAGCAAGCCACGCGGCCGCTCGGCGTCGAGCCAGCGCTTGGCCTGGAAGCCGGCGTTGGCTTTGCCGAGATCATGCAGGAACACCAAGGCAGCAAGCCGGGCGATGTCCTGCGAGTCAAGCACCCGCCCAGCGGCCGACTCCAGTGATCGGCGGATCCCGCGGCACGCACAGAGTGCCTCGAATACCGCTGCAACATCCATTAGGTGATCGGTTAGCGGATGCCACTCGATACAACCGAGCGAGCGATCGAGCTTGCCAAATGCAAGGGTTTCAGTAAGAGCTTGGCGCATAAACCTGCGTCGTTCTGGGCTCAGTCTGCATATCGATCAGGCAATTCCGTTGCCATGAATTGTGCCTCAATTATTCCGTTTGGGAGCACTCGTGGGAAATCGCTGTGGTAATAGAATTCACAAGTCGCCGAGATGACGCTGATGAGCCTCAGCTTCCAAGAGACGGACCTTACCTTGCAGCACTCCTCGTGCGGTCGTTCTCTTTCAGTTTCTCGGCTGAAACGCAAATCTGATCTCGATTCGTGATCAGACGCTCGTCATCTACGCCCCCGGGCGTTAGGCAATTGCTCGCAACAAGGCTGCAGAGCGGAGCACCGGTTACGCAGACTGTCGTATGAGGACGTTCACCGGCGGCAACTGACTCGGAAGACAATGCCCATTGATCATGCATCAATGACATATCCCGCCGAACCTACTGTCAGTGGGTACCGCGCAGTGCGGTTCCTCGCCCTAGGGGCCTGCCCAAAAACCACCTGAAAGCTGAAGGGCGGCAGTGAGTCGCATCCAGTCGAAACTGAAACGGAGAGTCGCAATTCATCACGATTCTCCGAAGTCTTGCAGACAGCAGCACTTAGCAGTCCCGGCCGGCGCAAGCCTTTCCGGCCGCGAAGGCCGGTGAGCACGGATGTGTATTTCGCTTACACAACGGCAGGTTCTCCATCAACTACAGCGACTAACGGCGGTGCAACTAGTCTTGACGCCTCTTCTTTCGTCCCCTCCAACCAGATACAAATGTTCGCCACTTCGATTGAAACCACGCTCCGCTTGTCCTGCCGATCGGGCGGAAGCTTCGGGTCCGGCTTGTGCATGCGCGACATGATCGGGTGATCGTCGGCATTGATCGTCAGCATGGTGTAGCTCTCGACGATCTCGCCGGTTTCCTTGTCGGTCCAGGCATTCCACAGCCCGGCCAAGCCCCAGGGCGCACCATTCTTGCGGCGAAAGCGCCACCAGACGTTCCTGCCGCTCTCCCAGCACGGTTCGTCGAACGAGACGGCAGGGATGATGCAGCGTTGTTCGCGTTGCCAGGCCAGCTTGTACGAGGCCTTGGCGGCGATCTCCTCGAAGCGCGCGTTGTTCGTGGAATAGTTGAGCTTCGGCGTCTTGGCGAACCACGGAATCAGTCCCCACTGGCCCACGACCAGTTCAGTGATGCCGGTCTCACCGACGACGGACCGCAGGAAAGGACCGGGACTGCGCGGGAACACCCCGACTTCGCCGCGCCACGGGTTGTGCCGGCCGATATGCCAGGCGCGCTCGATGGCGGCCTGATCCGGGGCGACGTAGCGATTGCACATGCCGCTATGCTGCCGGGCGATAACAGAGCATCAGCAGGACAGCACAGAGTACCGACGCCCCGAGGAAGAGAAATCCGCACACCTCGTTGAGGTGCGCAACGGTATAGACCAGCCCCGCCAAGACGAGGAACAAAGAACCAAAGTACAGGACGTTCATCGCGATGGTGGGCCACCCCGCCTTGATCTGCAGCCCGGCTTCGTCTGCCAGAATCATGAAGGTCAGCAGCGGCACGGCCAACGAAAATAGTGTCAGCGCATATCGCAGGTAGTCGGTGAGGGTGCTGACCTGGAGCAGCGTGACCACAATTGCCATGGCGATGGCGACGGCGCCCAGGCTGATCCGATGGGATTCGAGGTACTCCGCTTTCAGGCGCTCTATGCGATCCGATGCCATGATTCGCCCTCCTGTTGTCCAGGCGAAACGATACCGCCGAATCGGCTGATGCAGGATAGCGACCGGGGCAACGCGGGGTGAACGGTGCCACCGAGCGTTACCTCAGGCGTTTGACGCGTTGCGGAAAATGTAGGCCGGTGGTCGATTGGAGCCCATCACCCGGCAATTGTCGGCAGACAGCAGAAGGCGCCTTCGCAGTTTGAGCCGATCGACTGGGAGGCTTGGCGAATCGAGGCGACGGGCGCGTTGAATCTGCAGGCACCCATCACCCCGCCATGGTCACGATGCCCGGAAGGCGCCAGAAGCCTAGTGGTCAATCCATGGCATCGTATTTCGCGTCGATCTTTGCCTGACCCCGCATCATTTCCGCATACTCGGCCTCGCGCTCCTCGATCTCCTGGAGCAGTTCGTCCGACAACCCCGCGTTCGGCTCCGGTGTCAGCAGGATGTAGGTCTGCAAGGGTTCCTCTGCCGCTTCGTCTTCGCGATAGCCGAGGCGTAGCATTGCCGCGATTTCCGCATGGGCCATCGCCGCCGCCGCGCGAACCTCTTGCTCGAAAATGCCCTCGGCAACCAGCTCGGCCGTCTTTTCCGGCAACCACTCCCGCCAATGCTGGCAAGCCATTTGTTCCAGCTCTTCAATGTCCATGAGGGTTTCCTCTGCGGTGATGCGATGCCGTCACACGGCCTCCGGGCCTGCGCGGGTCACGTTCGGCCATTCACTTCCATTGGTCCTCGATCACCAGTTTTGGTGCCGGCTTCTCGACGGCACGGACCGGCGGGCCCGCCTTGGGATCAACACAACGGAACGTGACATCGGCCGTGCCAGCCATGGGTGGCGCAGTGCCGGTCGATATATCGATGACGTGCAGTTCCCGCCCGAGGGACTGGCATTTCTCGCCGGCCTCGGTCAGCGCGATCGACTTCGCACCGACCACGCCGCCGCGTGCCGGGGCCGCGACCGCGGATATCGTGTAGGTGTCGCTGCCGATCTTCTTGACACCGCTGGATTGCGCGCACGCCGCAAGCAGAACGCACAGCGGCAGGAGTTTGACGGTCTTCATCATTCGGGTTCCTTGGCTGCAAGGGGAAGGATGGGTCACATGCGCGAGCGGGGCGCCGCTTTCGTCGGCGGTGTTACACCCGCGGTGCTGTCGGTAGCCATCTCGAGTTCGTGATTGATCATGCGTTCGGCCTCTTCGAGCAGTTGAGGCGCAGTCTGGCTTTCGCGATTCGGGTCCTGGGCGAGCATGGCCGCCTGTCCCACCACGGCGCGAAAGCGCAGCCGGTCGGCCAAGCTGGAACTCGGACCGGGCCGGCCGTAGCGCGATTCAGCGTGCTGCAGGATGAGGTCATGCAGGTTCGCACGCTGCATTGACGATGCCAGCAGATAGGTCTCATCCAATAGCTCGCGCATCGGCCGACTGGAATTGATCCAGTTGCCGCATTCGACGCGGCGTACCGATTCGCCCATCAGCTTGCGCAGCGCGCCGTCCGTCTTCAGGCGGGGATGGGCCAGCTCGAGCATCTGTTTTGCGACGGCAAACTCGTCGGCACGCGCGGCATTGCGCTGGCTGACGGTGCTTGCTTCCAGATCGGCCTGGTGTTGCGCCTGTGCGGCCTGTTGCTCCTGCATCGACAGGCGACGCCGTTCCAGTTCGACTTGCTCGCGCTGGAGATTGAGCGATTCTGTGCGCCCGAATATTTCCAGAGAGCGCGATATCCCGTCGTTCACTCCACCCCAGAAGCCCTGTGCGGCGACCGGGCCGGAAAGCAGCGCCAGGATGGCAGCGGCGCAGAACCCAGCAGTGACTTGCCAAGGGCAATGTGTGTTGTCGGTGTGTTGGTGAGCGCCTGTCCGGACGCTCGCAACCCCGCCACGGGACAGGATGCCGAACACGCCGCGAAACGCGGTGCGCATAGTGACCCCCTTATTGGTTGTTGTTCTTCGTCGGCAGAACCTGCCCGCGCCGTGCATGCGACGGGCTCGATCTCGACGCAATGCCCCTAAGAAAACCTTGCCCGGACCAGAAGATTCCTATTTTTGTAGGAAGACTCAATGATAGCGATGCGGCGAAATTCCTCCAATAGTAGGAGGAACGGTTGGACGCTGCACAAGCATTCGGCAAGGTACTGCGCCGGCTTCGTCTCGAGGCCGGCTATACGCAGGAAGACCTCGGCTTCGAGGCCGACCTTCGCCGCACGTTCATCAGCCTGCTTGAATTGGGGCAGCAGCAGCCGACGCTTACAACGATTTTCAAACTGGCGCCGCCATTAAGGCGCAGCGCGCGGGAAATAGTCGGGATTGTTGAAGAAGAGCTTGCAAAAGATAGGCGGAAGACTCGGCCACGAAGCCACGACAAATAGCAGATTCCGCAGTCATCCCCGGCTACCTAAACAAAAGCCAGCGCCGACATCCGCGGATGTCCATCAGCAACGGTGTCTTGCTGCCGCCGATCCCGTTGCAAGGATGGTAGTGACGCTGTGTTGAGTCCCGGTTCAAATCCCTTTCGGAATTTGCGGGGTTTTCATGACTGCTGCAAAAGAGTTCCGTTGGTGGAATGAAGCCAGGAACAGAATAAGATTGGCGTTGGGGCATGAAGCAGTTGTTCGTGGTAACTATCGTGGTAACTAGCCCGAGAGTTCGCGCGCGAACGGCTTAACAATGCGGGTCGCAGGGCATAGTGTGGCAGACACCCCACCGCCAGCAGCCTTCCTCCAAAGCGGTCCCGCCCCAAGTCACCGAACGTTTCAGCCCAGCTTCCAGCGACTTTGCGCCGGAATGTGCCGCGCAAGGAAATCCATCTGGTCGGCGAGGATGCTGCGGTTGCAGAGGATCAGGTACTCCGCCTTGTTCGGCACATACGGCGTGTAGAGCAGCATCATGCGCGCCTGTTCCGGCGTGCGTCCGCTCTTTGCCTGGTTGCAGGGGCGGCAAGCAGTCACCACGTTCATCCAGGTGTCGCGCCCGCCCTGCGAGACCGGGCGCACATGGTCGCGCGTCAGGCGCGAACCGGAAAACTCGTTGCCGCAGTAGGCACAGATGTGGCGGTCGCGGTGGAACAGCTCGCGGTTGTTGAGCGGCGGCACCTGAAACATCGACTTGCTCGCGAGCGCCTTGCCCTTGATCGCGATGATGCTGTTGGTGCGGATGGCGGAACGTTCGCCGGTTTCGCGCGAGGTGCCGCCGAAGAACGTGAAATCGTGGTCTCCGGCCTGCCAGGCGACGAGATTCTTGGCGTAATAGAAGACTGCGTGCTGCCACGATACCCAGCGGTGGGGCAGACCGTGGACATCCAGGGTAAGAATCAGCGGGTGTGCCGTTCTGATCTCCGAACGGGGCGCTGCGCTTGTGGCGACGAGTGCTTCCATCTCGAATGTAAAATCAAAAGGTTGCCGAAGAGTAACAAAGCCTAGTGAATTTGCAAGCCCAACCATTCTGCGCCTTTTTCGGTGCGTCGTCGGCAAGGCGGCGACTGGCTGTCGCGCTCGTCCTCTCGGCGCTTGCGCACCTGCTCCTGCTTTGGCCTGCGCCGGTGGCGGACGTTCGCCCGAGGCTTAGCGCGACGCTGCGTTCGTCGCCGCCTGCGGAGCGCGAGGAAGCGGTAGCGCAGGCGGTGCCGGCGGTGATCGCCGTGCCCTCGTCGGTACCTGTTCCGCGTGCGCCACCGCGTCCGGCGCAGAGCGTGGCTGCGGCCAGAACGCCGTACGCCGAGCGTGCGTCCGCGACGCCTGTGGCGACCGTGGCGACGGCGATGCCGGCCGTTGACGAGACGATCGATGCCGACGGGCTGCGCAGCTATCGCATTGCGCTTGCGCTCGCTGCGCGGCGCTTTCGCGACTATCCGGCGCAATCCATCGAACGCGGCGAGAGCGGTACGGTGGCGCTGCGCGTGGCGCTACTTGGCGGGGCGGGTGCGGGTCGCGTGGAGTTGTTGCGAACTTCGGGATACGCGGCGCTGGACGGCGAGGCGCAGGCGATGCTGACCAAGGCGGTGCATGCCACCCTGCTGCCGGAAACCTTGCGCGGGCGCGCGTTTTCGTTCGAGATGCCGGTCGAGTTCATGCTGCCGCCGCGGTAACGGCGCGGGCGGCGTATCCGGTTCAGCAGCGAACCTGCTGACGGCAGAAGTTATCCAGTTCGATCACCCGGGCTTCGTCCGCCACCGGCTTGCGCACGTTCTGCGCGCCGTTTTCCAGCGCCAGGCGGAAGCCGAACTTTTCGAAGAAGCTGTCGAACATCTCGACGCCCAGCGTGCCGAACGCATGCAACGTGTCGTTCTTCGGATCGTGCTCCAGCAGGATCGCGGCCAATGGATGCGGTGCGGGGCCGGCCAGCACCCGGGCGCCTTGCGCCGGATCGTACTGGCTGTGCTCCGAGCAGCAATGGATGACACGCGCATGGCGGTTCTGCGGCGAGGCTTCGGCGCGATAGCTGATGAAGCTGATGTCGCGCGTAGGGTAAGTGAGCTGGTGCGAGCAGATTGCCGAGTAGGCAACCAGCGAGCGGTTCGGTCCGACACCGCCGGGCCAGGCGCCGCTGCTGCCCGCAGCGGCCGTGCGGCCCAAGTCGAGCAGGAAGCAGGGGGTGGTCGCGTAGGGATAGTGGAACAGGTAGTTGCGCTCGCGTGCCAGCGCGGCTGCGCGCAGCGGTTTGCCCCGGTCGTCGGTCAGTAGTGCGCGCGCGTAGAGGCGACGCCCGCTGCCTGCTGGGATCGCAGCCAGCGCCTCGCCGGGCGCAATGCAGGGGCTGGCGCAGGATGCGGCCAAAGCGGCCAGAAACTCGCGACGCTGCATGGCGGACTCCAAACCTGTCGAGGTTCCGGGAAAGCTAATCCAGCGGTACCGGGTGTGTCAATTCGAGGCTCGGGAAGGCGCGTGGTCAGGCGCTCTGCAGGTAGCATGCCCTGCGATCCGCATGCACCGGTCGTTTCCGGGGTGCCAGCCCTGCGGGCCAATACCCGCCCGCCTCCCAGGCCGGTCAGTTGTGGCCCGGTAGCACGATATCGCCGGTATGGAAACCGAAGCTGCCCCCGTCGCGATCGGCGACGTAGCGGTCCAGTGTATGGCGGATCGAGCGGAAGGCGATGTCGTTCCAGGGAATATCGGCCGGATCGAACAGTGCGACGTCGAGCGATTCTTCCCCGGGCGAAAAATCGAGGTCGAGCAGCGTGGCCCGATACACGATATGCACTTGGTCCACGTGCGGCACGTTGTAGAGCGTATACATCGGCCCGAGCTCGACCCTGGCATTGGCTTCCTCGAGGGTTTCGCGCACCGCGGCCTGCGCGGTCGTCTCGCCGTTTTCCATGAAGCCCGAGGGAAGGGTCCAGAAACCGAGGCGTGGTTCGATGGCGCGGCGGCAAAGCAGGATACGCTCCCCCCAAACCGGCAGCGAACCCACGACCATGCGCGGATTCTGGTAGTGAATCGCGCCGCAGGCGTCGCACACGTGCCGCGGCAGGCGGTCGCCCGGCGGCACGCGGAAACTGACCCTGGCCCCGCAATCGCTGCAGAATTTCATGTCCGCCCCGTGTCCAAAACCCGATTGTAAGGAAAGGGCAGGGCCGGGTGGGTGCCATCGCGCAGGCTGACTCGCTCCCGGCAATCCGGCGTCTGGCCTGTGCCACGGCCATGCCGCAGGTGTGACCAATTTGACACTTTGCGCCCGTCGCGTCTCCCGCGGCGGCTCAAGTCGGCATGGTGTCGCGCCGATAACCGTATGCATGCGTCCGAGCGCAATAGCCGTGCTGCCGGTGGCCGGACGATAGCCGCCGCCGACGCATGACATCGCCAACCGGGCGGTGCAACTTAGGGAAATCAGCCGCAATGACCAGTCTCGACATGACGCGCTTCGAACACCTCAAGGCATCGGGAGACCTGCCGTCGCCTAAGGGAGTCGCGCTTGCCATCATTCGCCTCACCCAGCGCAGCGACGTTTCCCTGGCGGAACTGTCTCGCATCATCAAGACCGACCCGGCCTTCGTCGGGCGTCTGATCAAGGCGACCAATACCGGCAACCAGATCGGCCGCCGGCCGGTGGCATCGGTGCAGGACGCGCTGTCGGTCCTCGGCCTGCCCGCGGTGCGCACCCTGGCGCTCGGTTTCTCGCTGCTGTCGACCTATCGCAGCGGCGCGTGCCGCCAGTTCGACTATGAGGGCTTCTGGTCCGGTTCGCTGGTTGCGGCACTGGCGATGCAATCGCTGGCGCGACAGACGCGCAGCGCCCAGCCAGAGGAGGCGTTCTGCCTCGGTCTGCTGTCGCGCATCGGCGAGTTGGCGCTGGCAACCCTGCATCCTGACGAGTATTCGAAGATTCTCGAGCAGATGAGCGTCGAGCGCGGCACCACACTGGCGGCGGTGGAGCGCAATTCATTCGCGATGGATCACAACGAACTGACGGCCGCCATGCTTTCGGACTGGGGGCTGCCGAAGATGTTCTCGGATGTCGCCTACCACGCAGAGGACCGCGAGGATGGCGCGTTTCCGGAAGGATCGCGCGCCTGGCTGCTGGTGCAGGCGCTGGCGATCTCGCATCACGTCGCGGCGATCTGCACCGCGCCCGACCACATGCGCAGCGCCCTGATGCCGCGCCTGCTTCTGCTCGGGGCGCGCCTGCAGACGGATTCCGAAACCCTGATTGAAATGTGCGACCAGGTAGCCCAGTCCTGGCGCGAGTGGGGGGCGCTACTCAACGTCGCCACGCGCGACGTGCCGCCTTTCGACGATCTCGCCAAGGCGCCGAATTCGCCGCAAGTGCTGCCGAGCGGCGAGAACATGCCCGACGCGCTGGTGGATGGCGCGGCGAACCGGCTGCGCGTGCTGGTGGCTGACGACGACGCATCGATGCGCGCCGTGCTCAATGCAATGCTGACGCATGCCGGCCACGACGTGGCGCTCACCACCAACGGACGCGAGGCGCTCGAGACCTCGCTCGAATTCCAGCCGCACATCATGATCACCGACTGGTTGATGCCCGAGATGAACGGCATCGAGCTGATCCGCGCGCTGCGCCAGACGCGGGTCGGGCGCGGCATGTACATGCTGCTGCTCACCGGCCTGGGCGACGAGGACAAGCTGGTCGAGGCCTTCGAGTCGGGCGTGGATGATTTCATGACCAAGCCGCTCAACCAGCGCGTGCTGACAGCACGCCTGCGCGCCGGGCAGCGCGTGGTCCGTCTGCAGCAGGAGATCGAGCGAGACCGCGAGGAGATGCGCCGCTTCGCCGCGGAGCTTGCCGTCACCAACCGCCGCCTGCACGATGTGGCGTTGACCGATTCGCTGACCGGCTTCCCGAACCGGCGCTATGCGATGGACCGCCTCGCGGAGGAATGGTCGGCGATGCGCCGGCACAAGCGCCAGCTGTCGGTGATGATGGTCGACATCGACGAGTTCAAATCGGTCAATGACACCTACGGCCACGATGTCGGCGACCTCGTGTTGCGTCAGGTTTCGGCAGCCATTCGCGAGGGGCTGCGCGGCCACGACGTGGTTGCACGCATGGGCGGCGACGAGTTCATCGCGATCTGTCCTGACGGGAATCTCCAGCAGGCAATGGCCTGCGCCGAGCGTGTGCGCCAGGCAGTAGCGGCACTTACCGTGAGAACCGGCATGCTGCAGCTCAAATCGAGCGTCAGCGTCGGCGTCGCGGAGCAGACCGAATCCATGCCCGGCCCCGACGCGCTGATGAAGATCGCCGACCAGGGCCTCTACATGGCGAAGCAGCGCGGCCGCAATCGGGTTGCCACGACGCAGCTCGGACCGCAGGGCGTGGTGAAGAACGGCTCGAACGGGCAGAACCAGTCGCAATGAACTCGTTCGACGATCTTCCCGACAGTGCCTTCGTCATGAGTCGGCCGGCGCTGGCTTCATCGGCGCAGGGTTCCTTGCTTGGCGAGCGCATGTTGCGCATGCTGGTGGTGGACGACAGCGAGGACGATGCCGTTCTGCTGTGCCACGAGTTGTCCGCACACGGTGTAAAGCTCGAATTCACGCGTGTCGACACCGCTCCGGACATGGATTCCGCACTCCACGAAACGGAGTGGGACATCGTCATTTGCGACCACAACATGCCCGGGTTCGATTCGCTGGGTGCGCTTGAGGTTCTGAAGCGCAGCGGCAAGGATCTGCCGTTCATCCTCTACTCGGGACACATCAGCGACGAACAGGCATTCACTGCGATGGCGCAGGGCGTGGCGGACTACGTGCCCAAGGGCAATATCGCACGGCTGGTGCCGGTGATCGAGCGCGAACTGCGTGGCGCTGCGGTGCGCCAGGCCGTTCGCCAGGCCGACGACCGCATCAAGGAACTCGCGTTCTACGACACGCTGTGCGCGCTGCCCAACCATAATCTTTTCTGCGCCCGGGTCAGCGAATGGCTGCTCGAGACCGAAAAACGCGGGCGCATCGCGAAGGGCGCCCTGCTTTACATCGACGTCGACCGTTTCCTGCGCATCAACGCGAGCTTCGGCTACGAGACCGGCAATGAACTGCTGCGCCAGATTGCACGCCGCCTGAACGAGTGTGCCGAGGCGCGCGTCGTGCTCGCGCGCCTTGGCGCCGATGATTTCGGGCTCTTCTTCGAAGGCGTGGACGACGAGGCCAAGGCGGCAGCGATTGGCGAGTGGGTACTCAAGGCATTCGACGAGCCTTTCCACAAGGATCGGCTGGAGCTTTACCTGACGCCGTCGATCGGCGTTTCGCTGTTGCCGAAGCATGGCCAGGAGGTTTACGAGCTGCTGATGAACGCGGAGACCGCGATGGCGGTCGCCAAGCGCGGCGGCGGCAACGGGGTGCGCATCTACTCGCGCGAGATGAACGCCAGCTCGGCGGAGCGGGTCGCGCTGGAGAGCGCGCTTCGCCATGCCGTAGCCCGCGACGAGCTGTTGCTGCACTACCAGCCGGTCGTCGACGGCGCGAGCGGACGGATTCACGGAGTCGAGGCGCTGGTTCGCTGGCAGCATCCCGAGCGCGGCATGATTCCGCCCGACCGTTTCATTCCGATCGCCGACGAGTCGGGACTGATTACCGACATCGGAGAATGGGTGTTGCGCCGGGCATGCTCGCAGATGAAGTCGTGGCACGACCAGGGCTTCGCCGGTTTGTCGATGGCGGTGAACGTCTCCGCGGTGCAGTTCGGCCAGCCGCGTCTGCTGGAGGTTGTCAGTCGCACGCTGGAGCAGACCGGCCTCGATCCGCGCCTGCTGATGCTCGAGATCACCGAGGGGGTGCTGATGCACGACGCGGAATCGGCGGTGGGCATGTTGCGCGCACTCAAGAACATGGGTGTGAAGATCGGCGTCGACGATTTCGGCACGGGCTATTCGTCGCTCACCTACCTGAAGCGTTTCCCGATCGATGTGCTGAAGATCGATCGCAGTTTCGTACGCGATCTCGCTTCCGACGAGGACGACGCGGCGATCGTGCGCGCAATCATTGCCCTGGCGAAAAGCTTGCATCTCGAGACGGTGGCCGAAGGTGTCGAAACGGCGGAGCAGGTGCAACTCCTTCGGAAGCAGCATGTCGACCGGCTGCAGGGCTATTTCTTCAGCCGCCCGCTGCCGGATGAAAAAATTTCCGAAAAACTCGCTAAAGATTGCGATCCGGGCGCCGTAAGGGAAACATGAGTTCGTTAGGCCGCTAGGCCGCTTGGATCCTGTAGGAATGACTCCTACAGGATCGTTCGCGCTTGTTCCGACTCGCTTTTCCGAATACGGCCGATACCGGGCCTGTCGCCGTATCCGGACAATGCGAAGCGTGCGGCGAGGGGATCGCCGATTGATCAAGGGGTCGAACAATGAACAACGCCGAACGTTTCAGCGAGATCAAGGAAATCAACCTGTCCTACCTGATGCTCGCGCAGCAGATGCTGCGGGATGATCGGGATGCCGCAATGTTCCGCCTCGGCATCAATGCGGATCTTGCCGAACTGATCGACGGCCTGACGCCTGGACAAATGCTCAAGATGGCCGGCGCGAACATGCTGCTGTGCCGCTTCCGCTTCGACGACAATCTCCTGCTCGGATTGTTGTCGGGACACGGCCGTGAGACGGCCACTTCGCATCTCCATGCAACCATCCTTGCTGCCGGCAAGCCTGCCGAAGCACTGGCCTGACAGGGGAGCGGAAAATGACGGTCAAGTCGGTGGTGTCGGAGGCGCGCGAGATCGGATTGGCGATCGAGATGATCGAGCTCGGTGCGAGGATGCAGATGCTCGAATCCGAAGTGAAGCTCTCGCGCGAGCGTCTGCTGAAGCTGTACAAGGAAGTGAAGAAGGAGTCGCCCCCCAAAGGCATGCTGCCTTTCTCGGCCGACTGGTTCACGACCTGGCAGCCGAACATCCACTCGAGCCTGTTCATGGCGTTCCACCGCTACCTTCGCGAGAACGCAGGTACCGACAATCTGCAGGCCATACTCAAGGCATATCGCCTGTATCTCGACCACGTCCGCCTGCATGGCATGGATTGCGTCCTCAGCCTGACACGCGCATGGACACTGGTGCGGTTCTTCGACGCGAAGATGCTCAAGTACGCTACCTGTTGCGAGTGCGGCGGCCATTTTGTTGCCCACGGCTACGATCTGACCGGGGGCTTCGTTTGCGGACTTTGCAACGTGCCCGCGCGCGCAGGCAAGACTGCGCGGCGCAAGGAAGAAAGCGCATCGGCCGAGCCGGCCTGCGTGGTTTGATCTGTCTCAGCCCTGGGCCGGCTGCCTGGCGGGCAATGCGGGCCTGGGTCACGCTGCGGAGCCATCGCCTGCGCTATGCGCTCAAGTCCAACAGCATTGCGCCGATATCTGCCTGGTCATAGGAAGAAGCGGAGAGCAGCCTGACTGGCTCCCCGCACGCGACTGGGGAGTCAGCGATGTTGCTCATCATCGGATACGTGGTCATCCTCGCGGCCAGCGTCGGTACCTACGCGATCCACGGCAGTCTCGGCGCGCTCTGGGTGCCGACCGAATATGTCGCCATCGTCGGCCTGACGATCGGCGGTTTCGTCGCCGGCAATACCGGCAAGGTCGTCAAGGCGACGCTCAAGGATCTGCCTTCGGTCTTCAAGGGATCGAAGTACAGCAAGGCGCTCTACATGGACCTGCTGGCGCTGCTGTTCGAGATTCTCGGCAAGGTGCGCAAGGAAGGCCTGATGTCGATCGAATCGGACATCGAGAACCCGGAAGGGAGCCCGATCTTCTCGAAGTACCCGAGCGTGATCGCCGACCACCACGTGCTCGAGTTCATGACGGACTACCTGCGCATGATGGTGGGCGGCAACCTGAACGCGTTCGAGATCGAGAACCTGATGGACATCGAAATCGAAACCCACCACCACGAATCCGAGACCGCACCGCACGCGGTTTCCAAGGTGGCCGACTCGGTTCCCGCCTTCGGTATCGTCGTGGCGGTGATGGGCGTGGTCAATGTGATGGGCTCGGTCGGCCAGCCGCCGGCTGTGCTCGGCAAGATGATCGGTGGCGCGCTGGTCGGTACCTTCCTCGGCATCCTGATCTCGTACGGTTTCGTTGCACCACTCGCGGGCCAACTCGAGCAGAAGGCGGGCGAGGGCAGCAAGATTTATCAGTGCATCAAGGTCGTGCTGCTGGCGAGCATGAACGGCTATGCACCCCAGGTTGCAGTCGAGTTCGGCCGGAAAGTGCTGTACTCGACCGAACGCCCGACCTTCTCCGAGCTCGAGGAAGACCTCAAGAGCCGCAAGGGCAAATGATGGCGCCGACGAATCTGGCGAGCCCTGCGATGCCGGCGTCGGTCCACGACCGGGGGATGTAACGTGAGTGACGATACCCAGCAGCCAATCGTCGTCAAGCGCATCAAGAAAGGTGGTGGAGGCCACCATGGCGGTGCGTGGAAGATCGCCTATGCCGACTTCGTGACCGCGATGATGGCGTTCTTCCTATTGATGTGGCTCCTGGGGTCGACGACCAAGGGTGACCTCAAGGGGATTGCTGACTATTTCAACACGCCGCTCAAGGTCGCGCTCATGGGCGGTTCCGGATCGGGCGACAGTTCCAGCATCCTTCAGGGCGGCGGCACCGATCTGACGCGTAGCAACGGCCAGGTCAAACAAGGCGAGGTCGAATCCAAGAAGAGCACGATCAACCTTCAGGCGCTCAAGGCTGACAAGGATGCCAAGCAGGCGCGCGCCGAGGCTGAGGCAATGGAGCGCGCACGCCTCTCCGAGCTCAAGGGCCAGATCGAGGCGCTGGTCGAGGCCAGCCCGGCGCTGCGGCCGTTCAAGAACCAGCTGCTGCTGGACATCACCAGCGAGGGCTTGCGCATACAGATCGTCGACGAGAAGAACCGCCCGATGTTCGATAGCGCGTCCGCAGAACTCAAACCCTATACGCGCGACATCCTGCACGAGATCGGCCGTGTCCTGAACCAGGTGGACAATCGCGTGAGCCTGAGCGGGCATACCGACGCGACGCAGTATGCCGGCGGCGACCGGGGATTCTCGAACTGGGAGCTTTCGGCCAGCCGCGCGAACGCGTCGCGTCGCGAACTCATCGTCGGCGGCATGGACGATCGCAAGGTGGTACGTGTCGTCGGATTGGCCTCGAGTGTGCTGTTTGACAAGAGTGATCCCACGAATCCCGTCAATCGACGGATCAGCATTGTCGTTATGAACAAACGGACCGAGGAGGCGCTGATGCAGGACGGCAGCAGCCTGGACGTGGGTGCCGATGCGCCACTCGATGCAGGGGCGATCGCCGCGCCGGAAGTGTCTGGCAGGACTGGCGAAGCGCGAAAGTAAAGTTTGGCGAAGCGAATCCGTAAATGAGAATGAAATCGGATCGTCCTGCCTGACAGGGCGCCGGGCGTCCGGAAAACCACAATGCGGGAACTCGAATGAATCGCGTAGCAATCGGTCGGGTGTTGGCAGGATTGTGTGTCACGGCAGCAGCGGCCGGCAGCGTCGTTGCGCTTCAACCTGAAGGCGCTGCGCCTGGTTGGGTCGCGGCCACGGCGCTGCTGACGTCGATCGTATGGTCATGGTTGTTGTTGAGCCAGAATACGGGTGAGGCGGCATCCGGCACCAAGAGTCAGCAAGTGATCGACCGCAGTTCAGTCGACGCGTTGCTAGAGCTTCTTGGGGAATGTTCTGTCCGATTCGTCGACCAGTCGCGGATGATCGACGATGAGAACGGGCGCATGCAGAAGATCCTCGGTGATGCAATCGCAGAGCTGACGGAGAGCTTCCATGGCATGCATGCGAACGTCGCCGACCAGCAGCGCCTTGCTCTCTCCCTGACGGACGCTTCGGTCAACACGGGCGGCTCGAATCAGTTCGATCAGTTCATCGATGAAACATCGGACACCATGCAGCGCATCGTCGACACCATCGTGGCCAACAGTAAGGTCGGCATGGAGCTGGTCGAACTCACCGATGGAATCGCACGCCGGACGCATGAAGTCGAGCGAATCCTGTCGGAGATCGGAAGTATCGCCAAGCAGACCAACCTGCTGGCGCTGAACGCTGCGATCGAGGCAGCACGCGCCGGAGAGGCGGGCCGCGGATTTGCGGTGGTTGCGGACGAGGTGCGGGATCTCTCCACGCGCACCGCGCAGTTCAGCGACGAGATATCCAGAGTGATGTCCGGGATGGGCGACGTCGTCAAGGAGACCGAGGATGCGATACAGCGCATGGCCTCCCAGGACATGACCTTCGCCCTCGAGTCGAAGCAGCGCGTCGAGGAGGTCGTCGGTCGCGTACAGCAGATCAGCAATGACCGTTCTCTTGCGATCGCCCAGCTCGGGCAATCGGCCGGCAAGGTCGATAGCGAGGTCAATCGCGCGGTGACTGCCTTGCAGTTCCAGGATCTCGTGTCCCAGCTGATCAACCATGTCGGCAGGCGCGTCGAGGCGCTGCGTGGCTCGGCACAGGCAATTGAGGGTCTCAGGAAGGTGCTCGAGATGAATCCCGACGATCCTGCGGCGATCCACAGAGTCCGCGATGAGTTGGTTCGCCTCGGCGAACATCTCGACACCCATGAAGTGTCGGGCAAGCACAATCCCGTTGCTCAGCATGCGCTGTCGCACGGGGATATCGAGTTGTTCTAACTGGCTGGAAAATTATGGAAAAGACCGTTCTTGCAATTGATGATTCGGCGTCGATTCGCCAGATGGTGTCGTTCACCCTGAAGAGTTCGGGCTACTCGGTCATCGAAGCCGTTGACGGCGTCGATGGCCTCGACAAGGCCCGCAACAAGACGGTGAACCTCGTGCTCACCGATCAGAACATGCCGCGCATGGACGGGCTGACGCTCATCAAGTCCCTGCGAGGCATGACACAGTACAAGTCGGTGCCCATCCTGATGCTTACCACGGAGTCGTCGGACGCCATGAAGGCGCAAGGGCGCGCTGCCGGCGCTACCGGTTGGCTGGTGAAGCCCTTCGATCCGCAAAAGCTGATTGAAGTCGTCAAGAAGGTCATCGGTTAATCGGCGCCGCTTGCGGCGTGCCTGGGAGCAGGGTGCATGAGCATCGACATGAGCCAGTTCTACCAAGTGTTCTTTGACGAGGCTCAGGAACACCTAGGTAACCTCGAACAACTGTTGCTGGATATCGATCTCCACGATCCCGATCCCGAGGATCTGAATGCGATATTCCGCGCCGCGCATTCCATCAAGGGGAGCGCCGGCACGTTCGGGTTCCAGGATCTGGCGGAGGTCACCCATGTCATGGAGACCTTGCTCGATCGGGTGCGCAAGAACGAAATCCGCCTTACCGAGGATATGGTCGATGCGTTTCTCGAGTCGGGCGACGTTCTGAAGAACCTCCTTGCCGCTCACCAGGGGCAAGCGGTTGCAGACCGGGAGACTGCCGCGGCGCTGTGTCGCCGCATGGAGGCGTTGCTGGAACATCCTCTAGAAGGTGCGGGTGCAGCCCCTGAAGCTGAACTGCCAACGCACCCCTTCGTCGAAGTGTGCTTCCTGCCGGCATCCGAATTGTCGGCGAACGATGCACTACGAGCGAACCTCCTGGCGGATATCGGCCGCCTCGGAGCGGTGTCGCTGCTGGAGCCTCGGCAGGCGACGGCGGATGCGCCCTGGCGCCTGCGTGTCGATCCCGCGATTGACCGGGTGGAACTGAAGAGCATCCTCGAATTCATCGCGGTGAGCGGGAGCATCGAGTTTGGCGACGCGCTTCCGGCTGTCGCTGCGGTCGAGGGGGCCGACTTCGGATTCTTCGAACCCGAATCGCCCAGGGATGTTCCGAACGATACAAGCTGGGGTCTGTTCGAGGCCGACATACCGCCAACCACGCCTGCGGATGCGTCGGGGGCTGTCACAGTGGAGTCGGCCGATGCGTCCTTCGGCTTCTTCACGGACGTCCCGCCAGTGGCACGCGACATGGCAGCATCGCCCGTTGCCGGCGAGCTCGACAAGCCGGATTCCGTGCCGGCTGCCGACAAGGTTGCGCCGATCACGACTGCCGCTCGCGCCGCCAAGCCGTCCGCATCAGCCGCTTCCGGCGATCGCAGTTCGATCCGGGTTAGCGTGGACAAGGTCGACCAGATGATCAATCTCGTCGGTGAGCTCGTCATCACGCAGGCCATGTTGACGGCGGCGGCGGAAAAGGTGGACCCGGTCATTTTCGAGCGATTGCTCAATGGCCTGGCTCAACTGGAGCGCAACACCCGCGACCTTCAGGAATCGGTCATGTCGATCCGCATGATGCCGATATCGGTCGTCTTTACCCGCTTCCCGCGCGTGGTCCGCGATCTGTCGCAGAAGCTGGGCAAGTCGGTCGAGCTGAAGATGATCGGCGAGTCGACCGAGCTGGACAAGGGGCTGATCGAACGGATTACCGATCCGCTCACGCACCTGGTGCGCAACAGTCTGGACCATGGCATCGAGTTGCCGGAAGCGCGGCTCGATGCCGGCAAATCGCCGACCGGCACGATCACGCTGAAGGCCTACCATCAGAGCGGCAACATCGTCATCGAGGTCGGCGACGACGGCGGCGGCCTCAGACGCGATCGGATCCTCGCCAAGGCCAAAGAGCGGGGCCTGCCGGTCAGCGACAGCATGACGGATCAGGATGTCTGGCAGCTCATCTTCGAGCCGGGCTTCTCGACCGCTGACCAAGTGACCGAAGTGTCGGGTCGCGGGGTCGGCATGGATGTGGTGAAGCGCAACATCACCGCGATGGGCGGGCGGGTCGAGATCGAATCGATGACCGGCATCGGAACGCGCATCACGGTCCGGCTTCCTCTCACGCTGGCCATCCTCGACGGTATGTCCGTCGGCGTCGGCTCCGAGACGTACATCCTGCCGCTCAACCATGTCGTCGAGTCGTTGCAGCCGCTGGCCGGCCAGATTCGCACGATATCCGGCACCGAGCGAGTGATCCAGGTGCGCGGCGAATACCTGCCGGTGGTGGCGCTTCACGAGTTGTTCAACTGCGCCGGTGCGGAACACGACTTCGAGCGCGGAATCATGGTCGTGCTGGAAGCGGACGGTGCGAAGTCGGCGCTGTTCGTCGATGCGCTGCTCGGACAGCACCAGGTCGTCATCAAGAATCTGGAGGCGAATTTCCGTCGCGTGCCAGGCATCTCGGGCGCCACGATCATGGGCGACGGACGTGTTGCGCTGATCCTCGACGCTGCCTCGCTGATCAACATGCGGCGTGGTTTGCAGCAATTGGCTGCCTGACGCGACCCGCCCTAAAGAATCGCCTCAATCGAACCGTAAAGCGTTCGGGAACCCCGAAACGGAGACAGTGATGCTGCAATCGAACCCTACAACGGCCGTACGGAACGATCCGGTTCCGGCAGAGGCCGGCGCGCAGGAATTCCTCACGTTTGCCCTCGGCGTAGAGGAGTACGCGATCGACATTCTCAAGGTCCAGGAGATCCGGGGCTATGACGTCGTTACGACCATCGCGAACACGCCAGCCTTCATCAAAGGCGTGATCAACCTGCGCGGCGTGATCGTTCCGATCGTGGACATGCGCATCAAATTCAATCTCGGCAAGGTGGAATACAACGAGTTCACCGTGGTGATCATCCTGAACGTGTCGGGACGTGTGGTCGGCATGGTGGTGGACAGCGTTTCGGACGTCATCACCCTGGAATCGGAACAGATCAAGGAGGCGCCGCAATTCTCCGGCACGAGCGGCACCGACTACATCACCGGCATAGGCACGCTGGCAGATCGGATGCTCATTCTGATCGACATCGAGCGGTTGATGCTCAGCCGCGACATGGGGCTCGCGGACGAACGGGTCCTGCAATAGGCATGGAATCGGCACTGGGTGCCGGCGGAACAATAACTTCGCACGCGCCAGGCGTGCAGCGCTGAAATCAAACGCTGATAAAGCTGATCAAGAGAGACGGAAGGAGTCAATCGTGGGGTCGATGGAACGCAAGAACGGCAATGACGGTGCAGTTGATAGCCTGGGTGGCCCGGCAAACGACGAGTTGACGCTACTGAGAAACCAGTTTGCGGCGATCGGCAGGTCGCAAGCGGTTGCCGAATATGGCATCGACGGCCGTTTGCTGACTGCCAACGACAATTTCCTTTCGGCGTTCGGCTATACGCTCGGCGAAGTCCAGGGACAGCACCACAGCATGTTCGTCGGCTCCGAAGAGCGGGCCGGCATGGACTACCGCATCTTCTGGGACAAGCTCGCTCGCGGCGAGACGGCAAGCGGCCAGTATCAGCGCGTCGGGCGCGACGGCAAGACGGTTTGGCTGCAGGCGAGCTACTGCGGGGTGGTCGATGCCGAAGGCAAGGCGTGCAAGGTGATCGAGATCGCCAGCGACATCACGGAATCTAGGCTCAAGGGCCTTGAGGTCGAGGCGGAGCTTAAGGTTCGCAGCGACATCATGAACGAGACCAGCATCGTGTCGTACGCCGACCTGCGGGGCGATATCCTGACCGTCAACGACAAGTACATCGAGATCTCGAAGTTCGGCCGCGACGAACTGATCGGTCGTCCGCACAACATCACGCGCCACCCGGATATGCCGAAGGAAGTGTTCAAGGAGATGTGGGGCACGATCGGGCGCGGTCGCATGTTCCGCGGCAAGATCAAGAATCGCGCGAAGGACGGCACGCCGTATTACGTCGATGCCGTGATTGCACCGATCATGGGCGAAAACGGCAAACCGAAGAAGTATCTCGGTGTGCGTTACGACATCACTGCGACCGAGATCGAGCGGCACAACATGAAAGGCGTGCTCGACGCAATCGATGCATCCTTCGCCTATATCGAGTTCGATACGAGTGGCAATATTCTGCACGCCAACAGCAATTTTCTGCAGGTTGTCGGCTATCGGCTTGACGAGATCGTTGGCAAGCACCATCGAATGTTTGTCGATCCCACCTTCTCGGCCACCTCGGCCTATGCGGATTTCTGGGCCGAACTGAAGAGCGGCAAGTCGTTCGTCGATGTATTCAAGCGTGTCGCGAAATCGGGCGAAGAAGTATGGATTCAGGCGGTCTATTCCTCCGTCAAGGACGAGATGGGCCGAGTGGTCAAGGTGGTGAAGATTGCGCTTGACGTTACGAAGGAGAAACGCGCCGCGCAGGCACTGCAGGACGCCGTCGAGCAGACTCAGGCGGTCGTCGGTGCGGCGCAGGAAGGCGATCTGGCGCAGCGCATCTCGATGGAGGGCAAGTCCGGTTCGATCGCCGATCTGTGCGAAGGTGTCAATGCGCTGGTCGAGAACATGGCGACGGTGGTCGGGCAGGTAAAGGATGCTTCCGAAGTAATCAGCACCGCATCGAAGGAGATCGCGCAGGGCAACGCCGATCTGTCGGCGCGTACCGAAAATCAGGCATCCAGCCTCGAAGAGACCGCCAGTTCGATGGAAGAACTGACCTCCACCGTCAAGCAGAACGCTGACAACGCGAGCCGGGCCAATCAGCTTGCTGCGGGCGCTTCCGACGTGGCGGTGCGGGGCGGCGACGTCGTGCGTCAGGTCGTCGTCACCATGAACGGTATCTCTGAATCGTCGAAGAAGATTTCCGACATCATCGGCGTCATCGACGGTATCGCCTTCCAGACCAATATACTTGCCCTGAATGCTGCAGTCGAGGCTGCGCGTGCCGGAGAGCAGGGGCGCGGATTCGCAGTCGTGGCAACCGAGGTGCGCAATCTTGCTCAGCGCAGTGCTGCGGCGGCCAAGGAAATCAAGGCACTCATCTCCGATTCGGTCGACAAGGTGAACGCGGGTTCGGGCCTCGTCGGCAAGGCAGGCGAGACGATGGACGAGATTGTTTCGGCGGTTCGTCGCGTGACCGACATCATGTCCGAGATCAGTGCCGCATCGCAGGAACAGAGTGCTGGCATCGAGCAGGTCAACCAGGCCATCACGCAGATGGACGACGTTACCCAGCAGAACGCGGCTCTCGTGGAACAGGCCGCGGCGGCGTCCGAGAGCCTCGAGGAACAAGTGTCGTCCCTGGTCCAGTCGGTCAGCATGTTCCGTCTCGCGGACGATGCCGAGGACGTCCAGGCATGGTCGGGCGCCGAGCGCCGCGGGCCGAATCGTGCCAGCAATGTATCGCGGCCGCCGTTCGGAAAGCCGGGCGAGAAGTCGCAAGGGGCCGGACCGAAGCGCAACGAGAAGCCGGCCCGCGCAGGCGCGGTGCCGAAGGTCAAGAAGGTTGCGAACTCGCCTTCGGCCGGAGCGGAAGAGGAGTGGGAAGAGTTCTGAGATCCCGCCGCCGTCTGCGCTTCGAGCACCGCGTGAATGATCGGAAGCAACCGGTTTCCTGAAACGGAAACCGGAACGCAACAAGAACAACCAAACTCCGGAACGGAACATATGAGGCGTCAGGGCAAACGTGGCTCCACGATGGATGCCCGCACGGCGGGTGATGGCCAGGAGCCAATCGCCAACCTCACGTGCGAGGCTGGATGGGGGGATAGGCCATGAGTGTTTCGAGCCAGGCGGCGTTCCAGCACGGTGCAGGCGTCGCGCCTCCGCCGCGCGAGTTCGAATTCACTGCTGCGGATTTCGAACGTGTGCGCAAGATGATCTACGAACACGCCGGCATTGCCCTTGCGCCTATCAAGCGGGACATGGTGTACAGCCGGTTGGCCCGGCGTTTGCGGGCGACCGGTGCTGCCACTTTCGCGCAGTACCTGAACCGTCTCGAACGATCCAACGACCCGGAATGGGAGGCGTTCGTCAATGCGCTGACCACGAATCTGACTTCCTTCTTCCGTGAAGCACACCATTTCGACATCCTGAAGAAGCAGATCCGGGAGAAATGGTCCAAGCGCCGACTCACTATCTGGTGCAGCGCAAGTTCGACCGGTGAGGAGCCCTACTCGATCGCCATCGCCTTGGCCGAAGCGTTCGACACCCTGAATCCGCCTGTGAACATCATCGCGAGCGATCTCGACACGAACTGCCTTGCCGAGGCCCGCCGCGGTGTGTACCCGCTGGACCGTGTCGAGCGACTCGATCCTCAAAGACTTTCCCGGTACTTCCTCAAGGGAGCGGGCGGACAGGCAGGGATGGCGAAAGTGCGTCCTGAACTGGCACGCCTGATCGAGTTCCAGCGCATCAACCTGCTGGAACCGAACTGGCCGGTCCCGGGTTCGCTCGATGCGATCTTCTGTCGAAACGTGATGATCTACTTCGACAAGGCGACCCAATACAAGATCCTGTCGCGCTTCGTTCCCATGCTCAAGGAAGACGGCCTGCTGTTCGCCGGCCATTCCGAGGGATTTACTCACGCGGCCGATCTGTTCCGATCGCTCGGAAGGACAGTATATGAACGCGCGGACAGAGTTCGCTGACGACGACGTTCTGCACGAGCATCTGGCGACCAACCGCTATTACGATCGGGTCCTCAAGTCCTCCGCAGTCAAGATTCTCCCAGGGGAGTATTTCGTCACGCGTCAGGAGATGGTGCTCGTGACCGTGCTCGGTTCCTGCATCTCGGCGTGCATCCGCGATCGCGAGAAAGGCATTGGCGGCATGAATCACTTCATGCTCCCGGAGGGGGGGGAAGACAAGGGCGGATCCGCGCGATACGGTGGCTTCGCGATGGAAGTGTTGGTCAACCACCTGCTCAAGATGGGCGCCAGGCGTTCGCAGCTCGAGGCAAAGATCTTCGGTGGCGGAGCCGTCATGTCGTCGCTGACTTCCTCGCAGGTGGGCGAGCGAAATGCGAGCTTCGCGATCGAGTACCTGCGAACCGAGGGCATTCCGATTGCGGCGAGCGATCTGCTCGATGTTTATCCGAGAAAGCTCTACTACTTTCCGGTTTCGGGCCGTGTACTCATGAAGAAACTGATCCACGTCCAGAACGACACCCTGGCGAAGCGCGAGTCTGAGTATGCGCGTCGCCTGAAGCAGAAGCCGATCTCGGGCGATGTGGAACTGTTTGTCTGAAGCCCGGCCCGCCCGGTGCATTGCAAGGTATTGCGGAGGTTCCCGTGAAGATCAAGGTACTGATCATCGACGATTCGGCGCTGATGCGAGCGCTCCTGACTGAAGTCATCAATAGCGCGTCCGACATGGAGGTCGTGGCAGTTGCCCCTGATCCCCTCGAGGCACGCGAGATGATCAAGAAATCCAACCCGGACGTGATTACCCTTGATATCGAGATGCCGAAGATGGACGGGCTGGAGTTTCTCGAGCGCCTGATGCGCCTGCGCCCGACGCCGGTTGTCATGATCTCGTCGCTGACCGCCCGCGGTTCCGATGCGACCCTTCGCGCCTTGGAACTGGGCGCGGTGGACTATGTTTCGAAGCCCCGGGTCGATCTTGGCAATGGCCTGGGGGATTACGCGATCGAGATCTGCGACAAGATCCGGGTTGCTTATTCGGCGCGCCACCGCGTAACCGCTTCACAGTCCCCGCCCGTGACCGCGGCGCGCCAACCCGAACCCAAGCCGCTGGCCCTGGAGTCGCGCGGTCTGGCGGGAAAGCTAATCGCGATCGGGGCATCGACCGGCGGTACCGAAGCTATCAAGTCCGTGCTGTCGGGAATGCCCGAGAACTCGCCTGGCATCGTCATCGTTCAACACATGCCCGAAGCCTTCACACCTTCGTTTGCCAAGCGGCTCGATGGCTTGTGCCGCGTGCGGGTGAAGGAAGCGGAGCACGGTGACCGGATCGAGGCCGGCCATGCCTACCTGGCACCCGGGCACTCGCACCTCCTCGTGCGCCGACGGGGCGGAGAGTATGTATGCGAACTCTCATCCGGGCCGCCGGTCAATCGGCACAGACCGTCGGTCGACGTGCTATTCGAGTCGGTTGCGGAGCATGCTCGAGATCGAGTGATCGCCGCACTGCTCACTGGCATGGGCAAGGACGGCGCGAAGGGAATGCTCGCGATTCGCAAGGCTGGCGGTTACAACATCGTGCAGAACGAGGCGACGTGTGTCGTGTATGGCATGCCGCGCGAGGCGGTATCCGTTGGCGCCGTGCACGAATGCGTGGCCTTGTCGGACGTATCGGGCCGGATACTGGCGGCCCTCAGCCCGCGCGAACGGATGGCCGCTCGGGCCTGAGCCCGGCGTTGCCGATCATCGATCCCAGCAGCTTTTCTCAAGAGAACTCCGTCCCTGCCGTAAATTCGGCAGGCGAAGCAAGTGGAGATGAAGAATGGACGCAAACGTCGTCACCCGGGACAAGAGTGCAGTCATCCAGCTCAATGGCCGTTTCGATTTCAATGCTCATCGCGAATTTCGTAACGCGATGGAGCGCGCGCTCGGGTTGCAGGGCATAGATAACGTCACCATCGAGATGAGCCGTGTCGCCTATCTCGACAGTTCGGCGCTGGGCATGCTGCTGATGCTTCGCGACAAGGCACGCAGCACCAACAGAAGCGTCGTCCTCTCGGGGGTCAATGACGCGGTGCGCAAGGTGCTCGACATCGCCAACTTCGGGAAACTCTTTCCCATCAGCTGATTCGCCTCGGCCGAACCGCCCTGCATGCTAAGGACGCCGGATATGGCGTCTGGCTGACCCCATGCCCGCCAATACAGTCCGGGCATTCCAACCCCTGCCAACGGTTGCGAGGCGGCTGTCGGCCGTTCGGCGGCCGGGCGCGCAGATGGGGTCCTTTCCCGGTTATTCGACCTGCAGTCCCTAAGCAGCCGCGCGGCGGCTGTGCTTTCCGCCGTACTCCCTGCGCGGATTCTGAAAGATGCCGGGGTAGCGCCGACATCGTTTAAGGAAATCCCCTCGGGGTGCCGTAAATACTGCATATGTCAAACATCCGCGCATGCGCTCATGCCGGATTCCGATCAGGGGAAATGCAGATGAATCCAGTTCTTGGCCCGGCAATCAAGCTGATGAATCGCTTGCGCTTCAGCATGAAGATGGCGCTGATGGGCGCGGTTGCCCTCGCTGTCTGCTCGATCCTGATGTTCCAGGCGATGTCGCAGATGTTCTCCCAGCTTTCCCAGGCTAACTCGGAGCAGGTCGGGCTGGCTTATCTGAGGGCGCTCAACGAAATGACGGGCGCCATGCAGCGGCATCGCGGGCGGGCCAACGCGATGCTGAACGGCGACAAGGGGGCTCAGGAGCATTTGACCAAGGCGGCAGCCGACGCAGATGCGGCATGGGGAAGGCTCGATTCGATCGGGCGAACCAACGAACACCTCCTCGGTCACGACAAGTTCAGTGCCCGATTGGGGCAGCAGTGGACCGCGCTGAAGAACGATGTCGCCGGGTTGGATGTACGAACCAGCCTCGCGCGACACGATGCGGCGATCGATCAGGCAATCCGGTTGATGAGGGATACGGCGGAGTCGTCGCAGCTGCTGCTCGATCCGAATTTCGAGTCGTTCCAACTGGTCGACATGGTCGTCAACTACCTTCCGCTGATGAACGAGTCTAACGGCCGGCTGAGGGCGCGTGCCGTCGGCATGGCTTCGCGCAAGGCGGCAACGTCTGCCGAGTTGCTCGAGTTGTCGCTGTATAGCGGGCAGGCGCAACTTGCACACGATAGGCTCGTGCGGCTGCTGGATGCCGTTGCCCGTGCCGGCCGGGTCGACATAACCCGGCTGCGCGAGATCGATCAGCGCCAGACGGTTGCAACCGGGGAGCTCGCACAGGCCATGAAGGAGAATCTGGTGGAGCAGCGATTTGCGATTTCGCCCGCGGAGTTGTTCGCGATCGCTTCGCGGCCGGTCGATATCGGCGGCGAGTTCGCCCAGACGGCGCTGGATTCGCTTGGGGCTTCGCTGTCTCACGACGCGGGCGTGATCCGGAACCGAATCCTGGTCGATGCGGTGATCGGTTTGGTGGCGATCCTCGTGCTTGGTTGGCTCGGCGTGGGCGCGTGGAAGTCGCAGCATGAGGCGATTGCGGCATTGAACGCGGGAACCCGGCGTCTGGCCGACGGCGACCTGACGGCGCGTGTCGAACCCGGAACGCGCGATGAGATGTTGGACATCGCGACCGGGTTCAATTCGATGGCGCAGTCCCTGTCTGCCTTGGTCCGGAATCTCAAGGGGAACGCGTCGAGCATCGCGCAGGGGGCGGACGTGCTGGCAGCGGCGACGGTCCAGATCCGCGAATCGGCCGAGACGCAAAGCGAATCTTCGGCCGCGGTTGCAGCCGCGGTCGAGGAGGTGACGGTCAGTATCAGCCATGTCGCCGACTACGCCGGGCAGGTGAATCAGCTTTCCGACGCCAGCCGTGATGCCACGGACAAGGGGGCCGCCAGTGCCGATGAGGTTGTGCACGGCGTCGAGAGCATAAACGCGGCGATTGCCGAACTTTCCGCTTCGATCGGCGGCTTCGTTTCAAGCAGCCGTGCGATCAGCCAGCTTACCCAGGAGGTCAAGGACATCGCGGAACAGACCAATCTCCTCGCGCTGAACGCAGCCATCGAGGCCGCGCGCGCCGGAGAACAGGGGCGGGGATTTGCCGTCGTTGCGGACGAAGTGCGAAAGCTGGCGGAAAAGTCGGCGGGCGCGGCAAACGGCATCGACGAGGTTACGCGCACTCTGGGCGAACGCTCGGGCGATGTCGAACTGGCCCTCGCACGCGGGCGGTCCCAGCTCGAGAGCACACGCCAGAGGTTGTCGGACGTTGCCGCCAGCTTCGGTATGGCGCGCGAAGCGGTGGAACGTACCGGCCATGGCATGAGCGAGATCGCATCGTCGGTGCGGGAACAGGACACGACGGCACACGACATGGCGCAGCGGGTGGAGTCGATCGCCCAGATGGCCGAGGAGTCCGCGCTCGCGGTCCGCAGCGTCGCTGCCGAGGCGAGCAATCTTCGCGGCCTCGCGGTCGATCTGGACGCGATGGCCTCGCGCTTCAAGGTGTGAGAGACGCGCACCCTGTCGGAAGGGCGGCGCTGATTGCGCCGCTTTTGCTTTCCGGAGTGTGAAGTCGCTCACGCTGCGCCATTCTCAAGTGCGCCAGTGGCGCGCCGTTAATCGGAGTGATCGGGTGTGCCCGACGCGACCCCAAGCAACCACGAATATCGCTGCCCTGGAGCGTAAGACATGTCAGAACTGCTCAAGAACATTGATGCCCGGACACGACTGGCCGGCACCAACAAACTGGAGATCCTGCTCTTCACGCTCGGCCAGGACAGCCGTACCGGCAGACGCGAGACGTTCGGCATCAACGTGTTCAAGGTGCGGGAAGTGCTGCGCAAGCCGGAAATCACGGCTGCGCCCGAAATGCCGCCTTCGGTGGAGGGCATGGTCAGCCTGCGCGGATCCCTGGTTCCCGTCGTGGATCTTGCCAAGTACGCCCGCGTTGCGACGGAAACGCCGCGCGAGGTGATGATCATGACCGAGTACAACGGCCACATTCAGGGATTCCTGGTCGAGGCTGTCGATACCATCCTGCGCCTCGACTGGTCGCAGATGCGGGTTCCGCCGGAGATGCTGACCGCGAATCTCGGCGGACTCGTCACAGCAGTCACCGAACTGGCGGACCATCGCCTGGTGATGATGCTCGACGTCGAGAAGGTTCTGGCCGAAACGACCAACATCGACGACGAATACATGTTCAAGGACATCAAGCCGGTCGAGGCGGAGAACGCGACCGTGTTCTTTGCCGACGACTCTTCCGTCGCGAGGAGCCAGATCCAGAGAACGCTCGATGCCATGAAGGTGCCCTACAACGGCGCCGTGAATGGGCGGCAGGCCTGGGACGAACTCGACCGCGTGGCGAACTACGCGATCTCCCACGGGCGCAACGTGCGCGACTCGGTCGCGCTCGTGCTCACCGACGTGGAGATGCCGGAGATGGACGGCTACATCCTGACCAAGAAGATCAAGACCGACCCGCGGTTTGCCGGGGTGCCGGTCATCATGCACTCCTCCCTGTCCGGCATGAGCAACCAGCATCTCGGCCGCTCGGTGGGCGTGGATGAGTACGTCGCCAAGTTCGAGCCTCACCGCCTGGCCGAAACGCTGGCGCGGATGCTGCGCAGAAATCCGGACAAGGCCGCGGCCTGAGCCTTACGAGAACCCAGAGCCAGAACGACGAGGCGAATCGAATGGACAGAACAGATCACACGCTGCTTGAAGCAGTCGACGCACGAACCAGGCTGGCAGGCAGCAACTGCATGGAAATCCTGCTGTTCTCGCTCGGCACGGGCGAAACCTTCGGGATCAACGTGTTCAAGGTGCGCGAAGTTTCGAAAACACCATTCATCACCAAGGCGCCCAACATGCCTGCCGGCGTCGAGGGCTTGATATCGCTGCGCGGAAACGTGATACCGGTGATCTCGCTGGCGAGCGCGCTCAACCTCACCGGAACATCGGGGCGCGGCGGCTCGATGATGGTGACCGAATACAGCAAGCGAACCCTGGGGTTCCTGGTGCATGAAGTCGATCGCATCATCCGGGTGGACTGGGACAAGGTCCATGCACCGGAGAACACCGGTGGCCAGACCCTGATCACGGCGATCACGCACCTGCCTGACGGCAAGCTCGTATCCATCCTCGATGTGGAAACGATCCTGGCCAACACCTTCGGCGAAGCGATCATCGGAGAGATTCCGTCCCTGGTTCAGGACCGCGAAGTGAACATTTTCTTCGTCGACGACTCGTCAGTCGCACGCAAGAAGATCGCCGAAGTGCTGGACAAGCTGGGCGTGCGCCACAAGCACGCACTCAACGGCCTCGAGGCCTGGACTCGCCTGCAGGGCATGGCTGCCCATCTGCAAGCCGCCGGACGGCCGGTCTCCGAAGAGGTCGACCTGATTCTGGTCGACGCCGAAATGCCGGAGATGGATGGTTACGTCCTCACACGGAACATCAAGAACGATCCGCGTTTCGAAGGCATCCCGGTGGTCATGCACTCGTCGCTGTCGTCGGAAGCCAATCGCGCAATGGGCAAGAGCGTCGGCGTCGATGCCTATGTCGCGAAGTTCGATGCCGCGGTCCTTGCCGAAACGCTGCGCCCCTACCTCAACAAGTCTCGCTAAGACCACGCTGGAGAGCACCATGTCCGATCCGAAAATGAAATTCCTCGTCGTCGACGATTTTTCGACCATGCGAAGAATCGTGCGCAATCTGCTCAAGGAGCTTGGCTTTGCCAATGTCGACGAGGCAGAAGACGGCGCCGTCGCCCTCCAGAAGCTGCAGGGTGGCGGATTCGACTTCGTCGTGACGGACTGGAACATGCCCAACATGGACGGGCTGCAGTTGCTGCAGGCAATCCGGTCGAACCCCGCGCTGGCCCATCTGCCCGTTCTGATGATCACCGCCGAAGCGAAGAAGGAGAACATCATTGCCGCCGCCGGGGCCGGGGCGTCGGGCTACATCGTCAAGCCATTCACGGCCGGCACGCTGTCGGAGAAGCTCTCGAAGATATTCGAGAAGCATAACGCCAAGGCTGCCTGAGGAGACTGCGATGGCAAAAAAAGCATTCGACGAATCGGGCGATTCCGACGACCTGCAGGCGTTGTTCGACAGCATCGCAGCGGGATCTTCGAAACCGAAGCTCGAAGTGGTGCATCCGGTCGACACGTCCGGCGACTCGGATGAACTGCAGGCCCTGTTCGACAGCGTTTCCGCCGAGTCGGCCGGTCACGCCCAAGTGACCGAGGTGAAACACGAGCATTCGTGCGACACGGTGTTCCAGAAGGTCGGGCACATGACGCGTCAATTGCACGACACCTTGCGCGAACTGGGCTACGACAAGGCGCTTCAGGATGCGGCAAGTGCGCTACCCGATGCGAAGAGCCGACTCATGTACGTCGCACAGATGACCGAGCAGGCGGCGAGCCGCGTGCTCAATGCGACCGATATCGCGCGCCCCATCCAGGACAGCATGCACGACCGCTCAGGACTGCTCGCCAAGCGGTGGGACAAGCTGTTCGCCAACGAACTCTCAACCGACGACTTCAAGGCGCTAGCCGCGGAAACGCGTGCGTTCCTGCATGACATTCCGCAGCAGACCGAAGCAACGAATGCGCAGTTGATGGACATCATGATGGCGCAGGATTTTCAGGATCTCACCGGGCAGGTGATCAAGAAGATCGTCGAGCTCGCCCAGCAGATGGAGTCCCAGCTGCTGCAGGTGCTGATCGAGGCGATGCCCGAAGGCGTGCGCAACGACGCAGGAGGCGGGCTGAAAAATGGCCCGGTCATCGATGCGGCAGGGCGTGGCGATGTCGTCACGAACCAGGAGCAGGTGGATGATCTGCTCGAAAGCTTGGGATTCTGAGGCTGGAGCGAGAACCCGTCTCGTGCCGGACAGGCATTCGAACGGCCAGCCAGGCGAGTGGGCCGGCAAGCGCGGTAACAAGCGGAGAACATACGAATGAGCGATTTCCAGGGAATGGAAGACCTGCTGCAGGACTTTCTCGTCGAGGCGACCGATCTGCTGTCCGGTGTCGACAACAAGCTGGTGGATCTGGAGCGGGCGCCACATGATCGTGCGCTATTGAACGAGATCTTCCGCGGCTTCCACACGATCAAGGGCGGCGCGGGTTTTCTCAATGCGGCCGAACTGGTCACGCTGTGCCACTTGACCGAGAACCTCTTCGACAAGTTGCGCAACGGCGAGCTGGACGTCACGCCCGAGACGATGGATGCCATCCTCGATGCGACCGCCACCGTGCGTCACATGTTCGGGTACCTCGAGCGCGGCGTTCAACCGCCTGGCGCACAGGCGCACCTGCTGCAGAACCTGAAGGAAGCGATCGCTGGCAATCTCGCCGGAGGCCCGGCCTCCGCGCCGGCCCAGGCCGCACATGCGCCGGCAGGTGCGCAGGCCGCCGGGCCAGACTGGAGCGCCATGCATGCGGTGGTGACCGGCGTGCCCGCGCAGATTGCGCTCGCCAAGAGCGGTCCGGAATCGCGTGCCGCGAATGTGCCCGAGCCGGAGGCTGTACCGTCGCCGTTCGGCCGTCGCGGTACGGACAAGCCGGGTTCGCAGCAGGTCAGCGGACGACGCGAAGGCGAACGCGTGCGCGAAAACGCGATTCGCGTCGATACCGCACGCCTTGACCAGGTGCTCAATCTTTCGGGGGAGATCGGTCTGACCAAGAACCGGCTGACAGCGCTGCGAAGCGACATCCTCAACGGCAAGCAGGATGGCGAGACCCTGCATGCACTCGACGCGGCGGTAAGCCAGCTCGACCTCCTGGTTTCCGACCTGCAGAACGCGGTCATGAAAACGCGCATGCAGCCCGTCGGCCGCCTGTTCCAGAAGTATCCGCGCATCGTGCGCGACCTGGCGCGCGGACTCGGCAAGGAAATCGAGATGGAGCTGGCCGGCGAGGAAACCGAGATCGACAAGACCATGATCGAGGATTTGTCCGACCCGATCATCCACCTGCTGCGCAACGCCGTGGATCATGGCGTCGAGCCGCCGTCGGAGCGTCTTGCGAGCGGCAAGTCGGAGAAGTCCCTGGTGCGGCTCGAAGCGCGCCAGGAAGGCGATCACATTGTCCTGATGGTGTCCGACGATGGGCGCGGCATGAATCCGGAGAAGCTTCGTGCCAAGGCACTCGAGAAGGGGCTGATCACCGACGAAGAAGCCAACACGATGGACGAGCGTCAGAGCCTGAACCTGATCTTCCTGCCGGGGTTCTCGACCGCCAGCCAGGTGTCCGACGTATCCGGGCGCGGCGTCGGCATGGATGTGGTGAAAACCAACATCCAGAAGCTCAACGGCACGATCGACATCCGCTCGAACCCCGGCAAGGGAACGACCTTCATCATTTCCCTGCCGCTGACGCTCGCGATCCTGCCGGTCCTGCTGGTGCGCCTTGGCGACCAGCCGTTTGCCGTGCCGCTTTCGATGGTGCGCGAGATTCTGCCGGTCGAGGCGAAGGAGATCCAGGAGATCGGCGGCCGCGCCACAATGGTCGTGCGCGGCGAAGTGCTGCCCGTGCTGCCGCTCTCGTTCCTGCTTGGATGGGAGCAGCAGGCGACGCCCGAATACGGCGTGCTGATGCAGACGGCGGAGACCAGCTTCATCCTGGCAATCGATTCGTTCGCGGGTCGCGAGGATGCGGTCATCAAGTCGCTCGACGACTTCCGTCCGAAGGGCGTGGCGGGGGTCACGACCTTGTCGAACGGACAGATCGTCCTCATCCTCGACATGAAGGAGCTGTTGGGATCGCTGGGTGATACGCGGGGTGTGCCGCGCCAGGCACTGCTGCCGGTGCTGGCCCAGGCCGCCTGAACGCGATTCCGATCGGGTATCGCGCAGTGACCGGAGCAGTGACCATGGAACGCCTGAACTCTCCGCCTCTCGTCGGTCTGGTGGAGCGTGTCCCCGGTTCGGGCGACAAGCCGGTGACCCGCAACTTCCGCTGGCCGACACCGCCCTATGCCCTGTTCCCTGCCGACATCGAGCAAACCGAGGCGCAGGACTGCGAGATAACCGCAATCGGCGGACGCCGCGTCGCCGGCAAGATGACGTTCTTCCTGCCCGAGCAGGATGCGCTGGAATTCCAGTTGCCGCGTGCCACGACGACCCAGACGATCTATCTGGGCGAGATACTCACGTTGCGTCTTACACGTCCCGTTTCCGTCACGCGCGAGAACAGCGCAGCGCTCGATCCGGCACTGATTCCCGCACCGTCCTGGCAGCCTTTCCTGGTCGAGTTGCACAACGGCAGCGTCCTCGAGGGGAAGACCCTGGGGCACGTCACAGAGAGCTTTGGAACCTTCCTGTTCCCGTCGGCCGGCGAGGGCGACACACTGACGATCGAGCGGCTGTTCGTGCCCTGTGCCGCCCTGAAGAACCTGTCCATCGGCGGCTACCTTGGTCAGATGCTGGTGGATCACAACATCGTCGACGCCGAACAGATCGATCTCGCGCTGGCAGAGCAGGAGGCCATGCGCAGCCAGCGTATCGGCGACTATCTGATCGAGAAGAACATCGTCAGCGAAGAGCAGCTTCTTCAGGCGCTCGAAAAACAGCAGTCGATGCCCGTGATGCGGCTGGGCGAAGCACTCCTCGAGCTGGGCATGATCGACGAAGCCAAGCTCGAGGAAGCGCTGCAGAAGCAGCGCGAAGACCGTTCCATGCCGCTTGGGCGCATCCTGGTCGGCATGGGCGTCCTCTCCGACGAGGACCTGCACGAGGTACTCGCGCGCAAGCTTGGCTTTCCGGTCGTTGACCTGGACAGTTTTCCGGTCGACGCCAATGCCCTGCGCATGATTCCCGAGGGCGTGGTGAATCGCCTGCGCGTGATTCCGGTGATGGCGCGCGACGGCATGCTGGTCGTTGCGCTCGAAGATCCGATGCGCGTCGATCGGCTCAACGAGATCCGCTTTCTCACGCAACTCAAGGTGGTGCCGGTCGTGGCGCCGCGGCGGCAGATCGACGAGGTGCTGCGCAAGCGCTTCGGTCCCGAGGTGCTCTGGTTCGAACCGCTCGATGTCGATGGCCAGGCGCAGGATTCGGTTACCGGCCGCCATGAACGGGCGATGCACTACACAGGCACGAATGCGGCGGATTCCCGTCCCGACATCAATGCGCTCGCAAGCGCATTGCACATCGATCCGGCGGACGAAGCGACCGATGCGCCGGTGCAGGAGTCCGACAACACGCTGGTGAGGCTGGTCAACACCATGATCCTCGATGCCTACAGCCAGCAGGCCTCGGACATCCACATCGAGAGCTACCCGGACAAGCAAAAGATGCGGGTGCGCTTTCGCAAGGACGGAACGCTGGTGCCATACCTCGAACTGCCGGCCAACTACCGCTCGGCGGTGCTGGCGCGAATCAAGATCATGGCCGATCTGGACATCTCGGAGCGGCGTAAGCCGCAGGACGGCAAGATCGATTTCCAGCGCTTCGGCCCCGCGAAGATCGAGTTGCGCGTGGCGACGATCCCGACCAATCGCGGCCTCGAGGATGTGGTCATGCGCATCCTGTCGAGCGCCAAGCCGGTGCCGCTGGACAAGCTCAACCTGTCGGACTGGAACCGCGACCACCTGCGCCGCATCATGGAAAAGTCCTACGGGCTGCTGCTGGTGTGCGGCCCGACCGGCTCCGGCAAGACGACCACGCTGCATTCGGCGCTGTCGTACATCAACGTACCCGAGCGCAAGATCTGGACTGCCGAGGATCCGGTCGAAATCACGCAGCCCGGCCTGCGCCAGGTGCAGGTCAATCCGAAGATCGGCTGGACTTTTGCCCACGCGCTGCGGTCCTTCCTGCGCGCCGACCCCGACGTGATCATGGTTGGCGAAATGCGTGACCAGGAAACTGCGCGCATCGGCGTCGAAGCCTCGCTTACCGGCCACCTCGTGCTGTCTACCCTGCATACCAACAGCGCGCCGGAAAGCATTACCCGTTTGCTCGACATGGGCGTGGATCCGTTCAATTTTGCGGATTCGCTGCTCGGCGTCCTGGCGCAGCGCCTCACGAAGCGCCTGTGCAGCAGTTGCGTTCACGAGCGCAGCGCGACGGACGACGAGATCGAGGAACTGCTCGCGGAGTACTGCTTCAACATGCCGGCCAACGCCGGGTTCGAGGTCGATTCCGTGCGTGCCCACTGGCTCGCCCGGTTCGGCGACGGCAAGGGGGGGCTCAAGCTCCATTCCGCCAAGGGTTGCCCGCAGTGCTCGGGATCCGGCTACCGCGGCCGCATTGCCCTGCACGAACTGCTGGTGGCGACACCCGAGATCAAGCGCCTGGCCATGCGCCGCGCCGAGATCGAGGAGATCGCCCACACCGCAATCCGTGCCGGGATGCGCAATCTCAAGCAGGACGGCATCGCCAAGATACTGCAAGGCCTGACCGACCTGTCGCAGGTGCGCGCGGTATCCAACTGAGCGGCAGTTGCCGCGAGGCCGTTCGGCGCCTTGCTGGCGCCGGCCGGGTCGGCTAGCATGCAGCAAGGAGGTCTTCTGCATGTCAGGTCATTCCAGCACGGAAAAATCCGGCGATCCTGCCCACGTTCCGGCCCATGGTCCGGGCAATTTCGATTTCGAAGGCTGGCGCAAGCTCGCTGCGGACGATCCGGCAGCCTATTTCGATGCGCGGCGCTGGGCGATCGATGCGTTCATCGCTGCCGCGCCCGATCGCAGCGACGAACTTCGGCAACTGCAAAACCAGCTCGATGCGATGCGTGCCTCGGCCGGATCGCCCCTCAAGGCCGTGTGGCAGATTACGGGCATGATGCAGGATCACGTCGAGTTGCTGGGCCACCAGCTCGACGTACTCAAGCGCGAGACTGATCGACTGCGGGCGCGAATCGCGCCGAGATCCTCGCGCTGATCCCCCGCCCGGCTGTCCCGTCTCGACGAGGCGAGCCACGGCGCTCAAGTTTCACACCGACCTTCCGTTCAAACGTTAAACCCGTCAAGCTGGCACATGGGGTGTCAGCGGCGGGGATTTCGCTTGTCCGCCGGTCACGCCGCAATTGCAAACAGCATTCCACGAGACACGGCCGACTCCACCGACCGCATCGCAAGAACGCAGGATCCGCCTCGCATGGGCCTTTCTGGGCGCGTGGCTGTGCTACAGCGGGGCGTTGCTCTGGTGGTGCGAGAGTCAGCAGCAGCAAGAGCGGCAATTCTGCCGCGCACCAGCGACCGCGCAATGAGGAAGCAGACACCATGAGCAAGCAAGCCAGCGACACAACTTCAATCCGGCAGATTCGGGCCAAGGCCGACAAGGTCATGGTCGGAACGCTGGCCTTTCTGCAGGTGGTCTGCCTCGGCATTGCCGCTGCCAACGGGAGCTGGCTTCCGGCACTCGCCGTCGGCTTGCCGGCGCTCGCGGTGCCGGTCCTGATCGCGCGCATGTTGCCCGGCAGTACGGCGGCCAGCTGTGCGGTCGCGGCGGGATTCATGATCTTCTGCGCAGTGATGATCCAGCAGACCGGCGGCATGATCGAATCGCATTTCGGAATCTTCGTGCTGATCGCGTTTCTGCTCCTGTATGCGGACTGGCGTCCCCTGGTGGTTGCCGCGGGCGTCATCGCGGTGCATCACGTCGGATTCCATCTGCTGCAGGCAAACGGCGTCGGCGTATTCGTGTTCCCGTCGACGGGAACGATCGGACTGGTGCTGTTGCATGCGGCATACGTCGTGTTCCAGACTTCGGTCATGTGCGTGATGGCCGTCATGTTCGAGCGCTTGATCGTCGGCTCGCTCGTCGTGTCGGATTTTGCACGCTCCGTCGGTCGCGGCGAACTCGATTTCAGTTTCGGCAAGTCCGATGTGGCGGCCAATCCGCTGCTGGCTTCGGCGGCCCACATGCAGGCGCAGCTGCGGGCGACACTGGACGACGTTCATCGCAACACGAGGCAACTGCTGGAGGTGGTGGGTCGCCTGACTGCATCTGCCGGCACCATCGAGTCGGGTATGGTCGAGCAGGGCGCGTCCACAACAGCGATGGCTGCTTCGATCCAGGAGTTGACGGTTTCGATCAGCCACATCACCGACTCGGCGCGCGATGCGCTCGACCTGTCCGAGCATTCGCATGTGGCGGCGGTGGACGGCGACAAGGTGGTCAAGGCGGCCATGGACGAGATGAACGGGATTTCGGCCGTCATCCACACGGCAGCCCGGAGTGTCGAATCCCTTGGCGCGAAATCGGAGCGTGCCGCGGAAGTCGTCCACATCATCAAGGACATTGCCGGCCAGACCAACCTGCTGGCCCTGAACGCGGCGATCGAAGCGGCGCGGGCGGGGGAATTGGGGCGCGGTTTCGCGGTCGTGGCCGACGAAGTGCGCAAGCTGGCCGAGCGCACGACGCAGGCCACCGGCGAGATCGAGCAGATGATGACCGAGATGCGCGGTGCCAAGGAAGCCGTACTGCTCGGCATGCAGGACGCCGTCGCGCGCGTCGAGACGGGTGTTGCGCACGCGGGCTCCGCGAGTGGCTCGATAGAGACCATCTCGGGGCGCATCGGTAACGTTGGTCACCGCGTCGGCGAGATTTCCGGCGCATTGCACGAGCAGAGCAGCGCGGCAAACGATATTGCGCAGCACGTCGAACGCGTGACGCGCATGGCCGATGCCTCCTCGGCGTCCACGCACCAGATCGCGAACGACATCAAGACCCTGGAAACCGTCGCCGCCTCTCTCGGGCAGGCGATATCGCGATTCCGTCTCGCCTGACCGTCGGCCGCCGCCGGCTGATGAGCGAATAGGCCGGCATTTGGCCGGCTTTTCGCCGCCATCCCACGCCGGCGTTCCCGCGACAATGGGCGTTCCATCATTGCGGGAGGCTTGCCGTGGCAGACGGCAGCGACCTCGAAAAAACAGAAGCGCCATCGAGCAAACGCCTCAGCGAAGCGCGTGACGAGGGCCAGGTTCCGCACTCCAAGGAACTCTCCACGTTCCTGGTGCTGATCGCCGGCGTGGGCAGTCTCTGGATGTTCGGGCAATGGATCGCGCAGCGTACCCAGGGTTTGCTGCGCAAGGGCCTCACCCTGGAACGAACGGCCGCATTCGACCCGCAGGCGATGTTGACGGCGTTGCTCGACAACGCGGTTTCGGCCCTGATCGCCGGTTCGCCGATCCTCGCCCTGACGGTATTCGCGGCGCTCGTCGCACGCTTCGCGATCGGCGGCTGGAACTTCACCACCAAGCCGCTGGCGCCCGATCTGACCAAGCTCAGCCCGCTGCGCGGCATCACGCGCATGTTCTCGAAGGACAGCTTGGTCGAATTGCTCAAGGCGGTGCTCAAGACGGCGGTTGTCGGCGGCATTGCCTGGTGGGCGGTCAGCCACGAGCGCGATGCGATATTCGCACTCGCCTCGACGCCGCTCGACGTGGGCATGGTCACGATCGCGCGCGTGCTGCTGATGGCCACCATGCTGATCCTGCTCGGGCTCGCGCTGATCGCGGCGATCGATGTGCCGTGGCAGCTCTGGCACTACACCGAACAGCTCAAGATGTCGCGCGAGGAACTCAAGCAGGAGGCCAAGGACGCCGAGGGCGATCCGCACATCAAGGCGCGCATCCGCGGTGCCCAGCGCGCCATGGCGCGCAAGCGCATGATGGCCGAGGTGCCGAAGGCAGACGTGGTAGTCACCAACCCGACGCACTACGCCGTCGCGCTCAAGTACGATGCCGATTCGATGGGCGCGCCGCGCGTCGTCGCCAAGGGCATGAACCTGGTCGCGCAGAACATCCGCGAACTCGCGTCCGAAAACGGTGTGCCGTTGCTCGAAGCCCCGCCGCTGGCGCGCGCGCTTTATCGCCACACCGAGATCGGGGAATCGATTCCGGCACCGTTGTACACAGCGGTGGCCGAAGTCATGGCATGGGTCTATCAGCTCAACCACTTCTCGTCACAGGGCGGCCTGCCGCCGCAGGAGCCGTCGGATTTGCCGGTCCCGCCGGACATGGACCCGGGGCCCGGACCGGACTGAGCCATGCCGGCGAGCCGCGCCGGCCTGCAGGGCGCATGGATCGGCGATCCCGAGGCATGCCATGCCAGGGGGCGCGTGTGGCGGACCGCGTGGCTCGGCATGCCCCAGGAGGTCCGTCCCATGTGGGTTCCGAGGCAGTGCTTCGGCAAACATGCCGGGTGCTGCCGGCATCCGCCAAGTGCCGTTCGCAGCGGCAAGCGGTGCGGCGAAAGGCAGCTGCGCGCTTCCGCCGCAGGCCCTGTTCCGTTGCGATTGCGCCGCGGCGCATGACACCGCCCGACCCGGCGTGACCGGATTCCCGGCGGCACCAAGCGGCAAGGATTGCCGCAGTTTTCCCCCTTTTATTGCCGGATCGTAGGCCTCAAGCTCCCAGCATCATGGCGCCATAGGAAAAACGCCTGCGCCATGAACGACACTCTCACACTGCAATCGATCTTCGCCCGCGCCAATGTGCGCGCGCTGGCCGCACCCATCCTGATCGTGATGATCCTGGCGACGATGGTGCTGCCTCTGCCGGCGTTCCTGCTCGACCTGTTCTTCACCTTCAACATCGCGATGTCGGTGATGGTGCTATTGGTGGCCATGTATACGCGCCATCCGCTCGAGTTCTCGATCTTCCCCACCGTCCTGCTGGTGACGACACTTCTGCGCCTGTCGCTCAACGTCGCATCGACCCGGGTGGTGCTGCTCGAAGGCCACAGCGGCCCGGATGCAGCGGGCAAGGTGATCGAAGCCTTCGGCCACTTCCTGGTGGGCGGCAATTACGCGGTGGGCATCGTGGTGTTCGCGATCCTGGTGGTGATCAACTTCGTGGTCATCACCAAGGGCGCGGGGCGCGTGGCCGAAGTCGCGGCGCGCTTCACCCTCGATGCGATGCCGGGCAAGCAGATGGCGATCGACGCCGACCTCAACTCCGGCCTGATCGGCGAGGAAGAAGCTCGCAAGCGTCGCGCCACCGTGGGCCAGGAAGCGGAGTTCTACGGCTCGATGGACGGTGCCTCTAAGTTCGTCCGCGGCGACGCGGTCGCCGGCATCATCATCCTGTTCATCAACGTGATCGGCGGCTTCATCGTCGGCGTGATCCAGCACGACATGGCGGTCGGCGATGCCGCCAAGCAATACACCCTGCTGACCATCGGCGACGGCCTCGTCGCGCAGATTCCCGCGCTGATCATCTCGATCGCCGCCGGTCTGGTGGTGACGCGCGTCGGCAGCGAAGACGATCTCGGCGAACAGTTCGTCGGACAGATCTTTCGTGACCCGAACGTCATGAACATCACCGCCGGCATCATCGGCGTGCTCGGCCTGATTCCCGGCATGCCGAACTTCGTGTTCCTGGCGATTGCCGGCGGACTCGCCGCGATCGCCTGGAAGATGAAGCAGCGTGCCGCGGCCGCGGTGCAGGCCGCGCCTGCCGAAGTCGCGCGCGAAGCCGCCACCACGGAGCCGATCGAAGCGAGCTGGTCGGACGTGGCACCGGTCGACGTGCTCGGCCTCGAAGTCGGCTACCGAATCATTCCGCTGGTCGACAAGGGTCAGGACGGCGAGCTGCTGCGACGCATCCGCGGCCTACGCAAGAAGTTCGCGCAGGAGATCGGCTTCCTTTCGTCGCCTGTACACATCCGCGACAACCTCGAACTGCGGCCACAGGGCTATCGCATCACGCTCAAAGGCGTGGAGATCGGTGGCGGCGAAGCCTTCCCCGGCCAGTACCTCGCGATCAACCCCGGCCGCGTCAACGGCACGCTGCCCGGGCGCGCCGTGACCGACCCCGCGTTCGGCCTGCCGGCCGTGTGGATCGAGGGCGGACAACGCGATCAGGCCAACGCACTCGGCTACACGGTGGTGGACGCCGCGACCGTGGTCGCCACACACCTCAACCACGTCATCCTGAGCCATGCCGCCGAGTTGCTCGGCAGGCAGGAGACCCAGGCGCTGCTCGATCACATCGCCAAGGATGCACCCAAACTGGTCGAGGACCTCGTGCCGAAGCAGATGTCGCTCGCCACGTTGCAGCGCGTGCTGCAGAACCTGCTCGACGAAGGCGTGGGCATCCGCGACATGCGCACCATCGTCGAGACGCTCGCCGAGTTCGCGCCGCGCACCCAGGATCCGCTGGAACTGACATCGCAGGTGCGCATCGCGCTCGGTCGCGCCATCGTGCAGGGGCTGTACCCGGGCAACGGCGAGATGTCGGTGCTGGCGCTCGATCCGCAACTCGAACGCATGCTGGGCCAGGCCGTGGCCAGCGGCGGCGACGGCACCGGCATCGAACCCGGGCTGGCCGACGCGCTGCTGCGCCATACCGCGAATGCCGCGCGTACCCAGGAAGATCTCGGCATGCCGGCGGTGCTGCTCGTGCCGCATGGCCTGCGCTGGCTGCTCTCGCGCTTCCTGCGCCGCTCGCTGCCGCAACTCAAGGTTCTTTCGCATTCTGAAGTACCCGACTCGCGCACCATCCGGGTCACCTCGCTGATTGGAGGCCAAGCATGAACGTCAAACGCTTCTTTGCCGAGACCGCCCGCGAAGCGCTGCGGCTGGTGAAGGAATCGCTCGGACCCGACGCCATCGTCCTGTCGAACCGTCAGGTGGATGGCGGCGTCGAGATCCTCGCCCTGCCGCCCGAGGACGTGGCGTCGTTGGCGCCGACCCGTCCAGCGCCCGCCGCGAAGCCTGTTGCTGCCGAGGTGCAGGATGATTTCCGCGTCAGTCTCTCGGCGAGCATGGACAAGCGCCAGTTCAAGCCAGGCATCGAGCCGCAACCGTGGAAGCCGCGCCGCATCGAATCGCAGACGGCCGCGCCGGCCGTGGCTGGCGCCCCGAAGCGCGGTGCCAGCGTCGCTGCGCGCTACCTCGACGACATGCCGGAGGACGAGCCCGTTGCCACGGCAGCCGCCAAGGCGACAAAGCCGGAGGCGGTTCGTGAACCGCGCCGCGCGGCCGTGGCGGAAGCGGCCGACAGCGCGCCAGCCGAGAACGCACGCATGATGGCCGAACTGTCGGCGCAGGTTGCCGAGATGCGCGGCCTGCTCGAATCGCAGTTGGCGGGCTTTGCCTGGGGCGACCTGTCGCGCAACGCGCCGGCGCGCACCCAGATCATGTCCGAGTTGCTCGAGGCCGGGTTCTCGGCCCAGCTCGCGCGCGAACTGATGGGGCAGGTGCCGCCGCAGGCGAGCCTGGCCGATGCGCGCAACGTGGTGCGTGAAGCGCTCTCGCGCAGCCTGTCGCTGGTCAGGTCGGACGCCGACATCATCGACCGTGGCGGCGTTTACGCCATCGTCGGCCCGACCGGCGTCGGCAAGACCACCACTACCGCCAAGCTTGCCGCGCGTTGCGTGGTGCGCCACGGCGCCGAAAACCTCGCGCTGATCACCACCGACTCCTATCGTATCGGCGCGCACGAACAACTGCGCATCTACGGCCGCATCCTCGGCGTGACCGTGCATGTGGTGCGCGATGCGACCGATTTGCGGACCACGCTGCGCGATCTCGCCGGCAAGCACATGGTGTTGATCGACACCGTCGGCATGAGCCAGCGCGACCAGGCGGTGGCGGAGCAGGCCGCGATGCTCAATGCCGCCGGCGAAGTGCGGCGACTGCTGCTGCTGAACGCCACCGCGCGCGGCGACACGCTGGACGACGTGGTGCGCGCCTACGCCGGAAAGGGCAACGGTCCCGATCTCGCCGGCGTGGTATTCACCAAGGTGGACGAAGCGGCATCGCTCGCGCCGGTGATCGACGTCGCCGTGCGCCATGAACTCGACGTGTTCTATGTGGCCAATGGCCAGCGCGTGCCGGAAGACCTGCATCTGCCGAACCGCGCCTACCTGCTGCATCGCGCGCTCAAGGAGTTGCCGGAGGACTCTCCGCACCAGCTGTTCGGCGACGAGGCCGGGTTGCTGCTCGCCGCGCGTCGCGGCAGTGCATCGGTGCGCGCGCGCGGCGAGGTGCGCCATGGTTAATTGGCACGACGACCAGGCCGCCGGCCTGCGCCGGCTGGTCAAGGCGCCGAAGCGCCGCGTGATCGCGGTGGCCAGCGCCAGCCCTGCCGATTCGGCTGCCGTCGTGGCGGCCGCGGCGCTCGAACTGACTGCACGCGGTGCACGCGTGCTGGTGATCGACGAGCACGAGGGCGCGCATTCGATGGCTGCCCCGCTGCAATGCGCGACCCGCTACGACCTGCTGCAGGCCGCACGCGGCGATGTTCCGATAGCGCGCGCTTCGGTTCGCGTCGCGGAATTGCTGACGCTGCTTCCCGCTGCGCGGGCCGCTGCCGCGTTGCGCCACGCCGATGCCGCCGAGCGCGCCGCGGTGGCGCGCAACGTGGAACTCGCGGAGCAGGGTGCGGAATTCGTCTTGATACGCGCGATGGCCGGCGTCGATGGCCTCTCCCCCCTGGCGCGCGGCGCAAGCCGCGTCGTTCTCGCGGTGCAGGGACATGCCGCGGGACTGACAGATGGCTACCTGCTGCTGAAGCAATTGCATGCGACGACCGGGCATGCCCGCTACGGCGTTGTGATGACGCGGCTGCGCGATGCCGCAGCGCGTGCGGCGCTCATCGCCAACCTGCAACGCGTGGCCGGCGAGCGCCTCGAGGTCGGGCTTGCCGACTTCGGCAGCCTGCCGGTGCCGCGCGAGGCCCACGCATTCGCGTTCACCGCCGCCGTGGCGCACGGTGCGGCCCTGATCGCCGACGAACTGGAGCGTGTCGAGGCGTGTGCCTTGCCGCGCCCGGCCGGCGGCATGCGCCAGCTCCTTGCGCGCGCCGGTATCACCGGATTGATGAATTCCCGTTCGCCATTGTCCGGCGCCGCGGGCTGACAACGAACCCAGCAACACCCACTCACGAGGTATCGCCATGTACAACGCCTCCGGAACCCTGAACAAGGACCAGCTCGTCACCCAATTCGCGCCGCTCGTCAAGCGCATCGCCTATCACCTGATGGCGAAGCTGCCTGCCAGCGTGGAGGTCGAGGACCTGATCCAGAACGGCATGATGGGCCTGCTCGATGCGATCGGCCGGTTCGAGGAGGGTCTCGGTGCGCAGTTCGAGACCTACGCGGTGCAGCGCATTCGCGGGGCGATGCTCGACGGCCTACGCGACAACGACTGGCTGCCGCGCTCCCTGCGGCGCGACATGCGGCGTATCGAAGCGGCGATCCATGTGCTGGAGCAGCGAAACGGGCGACAGCCGACCGAGACGGAACTGGCGGAGGCACTGGGGATGCCACTTCCCGAATACCAGAAGATGCTCAACGACGCGCGCGGGCACCAGCTGGTCTACTTCGAGGACTTCACCGATTCGGATGACGACGATTTCCTGGAACACAACTGCGGGCGCACCGAATCCGATCCGCTCGAGATACTGACCCAGAAGGGCATGCGCGAGTCGCTGATCAAGGCAATCGAGGATCTGCCCGAGCGCGAGAAAATGGTGATGAGCCTGTATTACGACGAAGAGCTGAACCTGCGGGAAATCGGGGACGTGCTGGGCGTGTCGGAATCCCGTGTCTGCCAGTTGCACAGCCAGGCCGTCGCACGCCTGCGTGCACGCATCTTCGAAGGCGACAATCCGGTGGTCAAGACGCGTGGTCGCCCCAAGGGCTCGAAGAAAACTAAGGCATCGACAGTCGCTGCCTGATGGTCCTTGACATCGCGTGTGCCCGGCATCAAGTCCATACGCGGAATGCCGTTGATCCGAGGTCGTAACCCTATCGAGGAGACTCCGCAAGGAGCGTCGCCATGCAGTCGAAACCGATCTTCGACCGGATCAGCCTGATCGGACTGGTCGTCGGCCTGATGGCGATTGTAGGCGGGCAGGTCCTCGAAGGCGGTCATATCGCGTCTCTCGTCCAGCCGACGGCCTTCCTGATCGTCGTTGGCGGCACCTTCGGTGCCGTGATGCTGCAAAGCCCTTTTCCGATCTTCATGAAGGGCATGAAAATGGGCACCTGGGTGTTCAATCCTCCGATGCTGCCGCAGGCGGACCTTATCGCTGCCGTGGTGCGCTGGGGCCAGACCTCGCGCAAGGAAGGCCTGCTGGCGCTTGAAAGACAGATCGCCAGTGTCAGCGATCCGTTCGCCCGCAAGGGCCTGCAACTGCTGGTCGACGGTGTCGAACCGCATAATCTGCGCGAAGTGCTCGAAGTCGAGATCGACACCTACGAGAAACAGATGAAGCTCGCTGCCAAGGTGTGGGAATCCGCCGGCGGCTATGCGCCGACCATCGGCATACTGGGTGCGGTGATGGGGCTGATACACGTGATGGAGAACCTTTCCGATCCGACCAAGCTGGGGGCCGGCATCGCCGTGGCCTTCGTCGCGACGATCTATGGCGTCGGGTCGGCCAACCTGATCTTCCTGCCGGTGGCGAAGAAACTGCTGGCCCATGTGCAGCGCCTGGTGACCCTGCGCGAAATGATGGTCGATGGGCTGGTCGGCATCGCCAACGGCGACAACCCGCGCATCATCGAAAGTCGTTTGCAGGGCTATGTCGTCTGAGGTCGCCATGATCGAGTGCGGGAGCGGATCGTGATGGAAACGGGATTCATGCCGGTGCGCAAGGCGGACGTGGCGATCGGCAAGCCATTGCCCTATTCGCTTTACGACGGCGACAGGAATCTGCTCCTGCGTGCCGGCTGCATCGTCCAGACCCAGAACCAGCTCGATCAGTTGTCGGCCAAGGGGCTGTATCGGAATTCTTCCAGATCGGTGGCGCGCGACCGTCACGACAGCGTCGTGCCCGATGCCGAAGCCGCGAACGACAGGCAGCGGGAAGCAACATTCGCGCTGGACGAACTCAAGCTGTCGATCGGCGACGCCCTGCAACTGCAGGGCGCAGCGGAAGGCGACACGTCGCGCTTCCCGGCGAAGCTGATCGGATTCGTCAAGGGGCGAAGCGTGCTGGTCACCACGCCGACGGTGGACGGCAAGGTGGCCTTCATCCGGGAAGGGCAAAGCTTCGTGGTTCGCATGTTCTGCGGCACGTCGGCCTATGCATTCACGGCAAGCGTCATCAAGCCGGCGAGCGTGCCGTTTCCGCACCTGCATCTCACCTATCCCTCATCGGTGCGCGGACTGGCCGTGCGCCGCGGGGCGCGGGCCCGTGTCAGGATCATCGTTGCCGCCAGCGATGCGAAAGGCAAGGTCCACGCCGGCACGCTGTGCGACGTGAGCCTGGGCGGCGCCTTGATGATCTGCACCCATCCGCCCGGAGAGATCGGCGATACGTTGAAGCTCAAGTTCCGAGTCACGCTCAACGAAGTGGAACATTATCTCCATCCGGAGGCAGTGGTACGGAGCGTCGCGGTCAGCGACGGCTCGGTCGAGGGCATCCCGGCGGGCTATCAGGCCGGACTCCAGTTCGTCATGATTCCCCCCGAGGAATCGCTTGCGCTGACCGCTTGCGTTTATGAAAGCCTGTTGCGGGAATCCGGCGATTTCTGATCCGGCTGCTCCGCGGGCGATCAAGTACCGGCGTCCCGTGCCGTAGATCCGGTTCTGAGGTGGCGGCGAAGGCGGCAAAATGGCGCGACGTAACATGGGCGAAGATGAGCACGAGAACCACGAGCGGTGGCTGGTTTCCTATGCCGATTTCATCACGCTGCTGTTCGCCTTCTTTGTGGTCATGTATGCGATCTCCTCGGTCAATGAAGGCAAGTATCGCGTTCTGTCGGATTCGCTGACCAGCGCGTTCCGCTCCGTCGAGAGCGCACGGCCGGTTGCGCAGACGTCCGCCTCGAACCTGATCACGCCGATCCAGATCAACCCGCGGCGCAACTCGCGCAGCGAGGAACTCGCGCGGCGGGACAAGCGGGAGCGTGCACGGAATCTGGCTGCCAGCGCGCTGAGCGCCCTGGAGCCTTTGGTGCGTCAGGGGCAGGTCCAGGTTTCCGAGGGCGCGCGCGGCATCACGATCGAGATCAGTTCGGGGATGCTTTTTGCCGCCGGCGATTCCGTGCTGTCCGCCGAAGCCGAGCAGGTTCTGCGGGCGATGGCTGCCGTGCTGGCGCAGGGCGATTTCCCGATCACGGTCGAAGGACATTCGGACAATACGCCGATCTCGAACCCGCGCTTTCCTTCGAACTGGGAGCTTTCCGCCGTTCGTGCCGCGAGTGTCGCACGCCTGTTGGCGGAATCTGGCATCGGCGCCGGGCAATTGTCGGCCGTCGGATATGGCGATCAGCGTCCGCTCGAGAGCAATCTTACCCCCGAAGGCCGGGCGCGCAATCGTCGCGTGGCCGTCTTGATCGAATCCTTGGCGCCGGAAGCGCGAAGCGAATCCGCGGCCGGTGCTGCTTCACCGAAGATCTGACACGTCACCTACCTGCCGGTGCGCACGCACGGCTGGCGAACCGGATGCCAGCCCATGACCGTTGACCTGGACACGCGATGCGATGCTGGGAGAATAGCGCCGGCCTATCAGGCGGCGGAGTAGTGGCGGCCGGACGCCGCGCCGGAAAAGCTCGAACGGCCATCGCGGCCGTATGTCGCCGGCCTGTTGCCGGCACCGAGCAGGACGTCGATCGCCTTCTGGTTGTGCGACATGCGCATGCGAATGATGTCGCCATTGGTGCGATTCAGCTCATCGGCCTCGGTGGCCAGCGTCATCAATGCATCGCGCAATTGGGCGAGCGTCGCGGGGTTGTTCTGTACCGCGATCAGGGCATCGATACCCGCCCGGTCCGGCGCATGGCCTTCGCGTGCGAGCGCGATGTTGCGTTCGGTGGCGATCTGTCCGAGCTGGCGGGCCAAGATCGTCTTGGCATTGGTTGCGGCGCTGATCGCCTCGGCGTCGTTGCCCGAGAGCGCATGTTGCTCGAGGCGCAGCAGTGCGACGAAATCGCGCATGAGCGCGATCTCGTCTTTCATGCGACGGGTAAGTTGGGTCCCGAGCGCTTCTGCCATTCGGTGCCTCAGGCCTTGCTGACTTGCGAACCGAGCATTTGGCGCACGGACTCGATCAGGCTGTCCGCCACCTTCTCGGCATTGACCTTGAAGCGCCCTTCGCTGATCGCCTGCTTGATTTCCTCGACCTTGGCGGAATCCACCACCGGGACGTTGCTCAAGCTGCTCTGGATTTCCGCCAGACGCGACGACAGGGAAGACGACTCCACGGACGCATCCTGCTTGGATGCGGGCTGGCCTTTTACCGAGCGGCCTTTCGGCTCGCTGATGGGAAGACCGCCAACGTTTACGGAGTTGTCGATTTTCACGGAAGTTTCCTTTCAGTAAGTACCGCCCCCAGGAAACGGCTACGCCGTCTCCGCCCCCCGAAGGGGTCAAGGAAACCTGGGGCGGCCCGGCGTTTCCTTGGGCTCGCGCAAGGAGCCACAAGTGCAGTTACGGAGACTCCGCAGAAAACTTTAGGTCTTCGGATGAGAACAAATTAACGGCCTCAATTCAAGCCATTGCGCCTTGTTCAGGAGCGCGCCGAGGGGTGTCGTCGCCCGCGACCGACATCCAACCGCATGATTCGGTTAAGCATTGGCGGATCGCTGCGGTGCAACGTCTGTCGCGGGCGACAGAAAATGCCGGAAGAATGCCTGCGCCAATGCTGTCGATGTTTTCCAACGCATTCATCCATAAAGGGAATGTTCGTCAGGCACGCCGCTTGCCCATTGCTTGACGTGGGCATGTCCAGCACCCTTGCCCGCAGTTTTCCCACCTTCAGAACAGGAGTCATCATGAATGCAGGCAAAGTTCTCTTTCCGGTGTTGCTCGGCCTTTCGCTTGCGGCCGGTGCCGCGCATGCACAGCAGGCCGCGCCACAGGCTCCCGCCGATGAAATGAAGGCAGCCGTCGATGACAAGTTCCGCCAGCTCGACGCGAATGGCGATGGCACCATCAGCCAGGAAGAATCCACAAAGATGAAGGGCCTCGCCGAGCGCTTCCAGTCTGCGGACAAGAACAAGGACGGCAAGCTCGATCGGGGCGAGTTCGGATTGGCGATGGGGGGCTGAGCAGCGACCTGCCGGTCGACAGGGCAGTCGTCAGCCACGGCCGCAACGCGGCCTCAGCGCGTGACTTCCACCATGCCGCCGGCGCGGGCGATCCCCGAGATCGTCTGGCCGGCGGATGTCCTGACACGGGCGAGTTGTCCTTCGGCGGCATTGTTCATCGCCTGCCCGTCCGTCGACACTGAGAATCCGTTGCCACGCGATATGAGCCTCACCTGCTGGCCCGTCTTGACCACGGACTCGCGTCTCAACAGATCCGCCCGTAACGCCTGACCCGCGCCGATGGACACGCGGGGTACCTGACCAACGGCAAGCTCCTCGCGCGTCAGGACGCCGGCTGGCAGTTCGCCGAGGTCGCCGCGTCGCGCCACCACGTCGCCGTCCGAAATCGGATCCCCCATTGCCAGCGGTCGTGTTGCCACGAGGTAGTCCGACACAACCCGGATTCGCACCGAAACGAACAGTTGCCAGTTTGCTTCGCCCAGGCAGCGCACGCCGACGTGAGTGCGCCCGAACAGGCGTGCACTGGCCGGCAGGAATGCCTGCAGGCTGTTGCAGGCCTGGAGGTTGTTGTTCTCGTCGATCGAATCGATGGTGTAACTCGCTTCGCCCGGGAGCCCCTTCATCTCCACCAGCAGGAGATCCTCCACCGCCTTTCGTACCGGAGCGGCGCCCTGTCGCGCGCTTGCCACCGGACTGGCGAGGGCCAATGCGACCCCCAGCATTGCCAGCAGGATGCCGACGCGCCATGCGCCGTTGCGTACGATGAGTTCAAGTTCGTTCATGTCGGGTGCCTGCGATTCGATTGACAGCCTGCTCATTTGACCAGTGTCCGCGTGTGCCGGAACCGTCGAACAGGAACGGCAATCCGCCGCTTCTCGCCCGATCGGCATCGTTTGCCGCGCGGCAGCATTTGCCGCCGGAGACTGCGGGAGTTTGCCGCCCGGCAGCGTCCTTCGAAGGCGAATTGGCGGCGATTCCGCGCGCTTATTCACGGATCGAGCGCTGTACAAGCGCGCCAGAATCGCTGGCATGGACCCTGCAAAGGGATGCGCAAAAGGAGCAGCGTGATGAGCAATTCGATCGATCAGGCACTGAAGTTTCAGCAGACGGCACTCAACCTTCGCGCGCAGCGAAGCCAGTTGCTGGCCTCGAACATCGCGAATGCCGATACGCCGCACTTCAAGGCACGCGACATCGACTTCAAAAATGCGCTCGGCCAGGCAATGGCCGGTCGCGGCAGCGACGCGTTGCCGATGGCGGCATCTTCATCGCGCCATATCGCAAGCCCGGCTCCGGCAGCGTATTCGAGCGCCCAGTACCGGACCGAGATGCAGTCCAGCGTGGATGGCAACACGGTGAATCTCGATGTCGAGCGTGCGCAGTTCGCCGAGAACGCCGTGCAGTACGAAGCCAGCGTCACGTTCATCAACGGCACGCTCAAGACCATGCAGACAGCAATCACCGGACAGTGAGGGGAAAGCCGCAATGAGCATGTTCAACGTATTCACGATTGCAGGCAGCGCCCTCACTGCACAGTCCGCACGCCTCAACGCGACCGCCTCGAACCTTGCGAACGCGGACAGCGTCACGAGCGCAAACGGTACGCCCTACCGGGCCAAACAGGTGGTGTTTGCCGCTGCGCCAGTTGCCGGGCAGGGCGCGGAGGGCGTTCGCGTCACCAAGGTAGTCGAAGATGCGGCGCCGCCACGCATGGTTTATGAGCCGGAAAACCCCTTGGCGAACGAGCAAGGCTACGTCGCGATGCCCAACGTCAACGTCGTCGACGAGATGGTTAACATGATATCGGCATCTAGAGCCTATCAGAACAATGCGGAAATGATGGCGACGGCCAAGGCATTGCTGCAAAAGACGCTCACGATCGGCCAGTAAGCAGGACATCGAGAACACGGAGAACGAAGATGGCATCCGTCAGCACCGCAAGCACCCTTTCGCCCGATCTGCTGTCGCAGATCAACGGCTCGAACGGTACCGCAAAGGCAACGTCTGCCGAGGGGCAGGACCGCTTTCTCAAGCTGCTCACCACGCAGTTGAGGAATCAGGATCCGCTGAATCCGATGGACAACGCGCAGATGACGTCACAACTTGCGCAGATCAGCACGGTCGACGGCATCACCAGACTGAACGCGACGCTCGAGAAGTTGGTCGGCAGCCAGCAGGGGGCAGAGACGCTCCAGGCCGCCGTCCTGGTCGGTCGCGACGTGCTGGTGGAGGGCAAGTCCCTGCAGGTCGCGGGCGCCGGCGCAGCCGGCGGCGTCGAACTCGGCGCGGACGCCGATCGCGTCGAGGTCACGATTCGCAATGCGAACGGAATCCCCGTGCGCACGATTTCGCTGGGCGAGCTCGACGCCGGAACGCACAAGTTCGCGTGGGACGGCAAGTCGGACAGCGGCGCGCAGGTGGCCGACGGCAATTACTCGATGCAGGTGAAGGCGTACAGCGGCACCGCTGCGGTCGATGCCGCCACGCTGCAAGTTTCCCGCGTGTCGAGCGTGGTGCGCGAAAGTACGGGTGTGAGTCTGGATCTCGGCAGCCAGGGTCGCGTCGGTTTGGACAGCGTCAAAGAAATTCTCTAGGAAGGAGTCGGAACATGGGTTTCCAGCAGGGTTTGTCGGGTTTGAATGCCTCGTCGCGCGCGCTCGATGTGATCGGCAACAACGTCGCCAACGCCAACACGGTCGGTTTCAAGCAATCCCAGATGCACTTTGCGGACCTGTTCGCAACCGCCCTTTCGAGCGGTGCGGGGCAGGTCGGCATCGGCGCGACCGCCGCTGCGGCGATGCAATCGCATTCGCAGGGCAACATCACCGCGACCAGCAACCAGCTCGACATCGCGATCAAGGGCCAGGGCTTCTTTCGCATGCAGCGCAGCGAGACGGATGAAACCGCGAGCTTCACGCGCAACGGGCAGTTCCACCTCAACGAGCGCGGCTACATCGTCAATGATCAGGGCTACGTGCTCAAGGGCATCCAGGGTGCGAACGGCGTCGTGCCCCCGAGCGGCACGCCTAGCGTCCTGCGCGTCGACGCTTTCCAGATCCGGCCGAACGCGAGCACCGGGATCGAGCTGAACCTGAATCTCCCGCAGGACGACGATCCGACGGGAACGGGCGACCTGAATCTCGTTGCCGACTTTGACCCGTCCGACGTCACCACCTACAACGGATCGTCGGCGATGACGATCTATGACTCGGAAGGCGTCGCGCACACGCTGACGATGTACTACCTCAAGACGGCAGACGCCGTGGGCGGCGCCACGCCGACGCCCGCGACATGGAACCTGCAGTACCAGGTCGACGACGGAACGCCTGCCAGCGCAGGCAACATCACCTTCACCACGACGGGCCAGCTTGCCACGCCGGCATCGCCCGCGTCTTTGACGCTGCCCGCGATAACCATCGCCGGCGCGAACGATCTGCAGCTTACGCTCGACGTGGGCGGCATCACGCAATACGGCAGCCCGTTCGCGATCAACAGCCTGATCGACGAAACCGGCTATGCGACCGGCAACCTGTCCGGGATTTCGATCTCGCCGGACGGACTGGTGCAGGGGCGGTATTCGAACGGCAAGACGCAGGACATCGGGCGCATCACCCTCGCGACATTCCGCGATCCGACCGGCCTGGCATCGGTCGGAAACAATCAATGGGTCGAAACTGCAGAGTCCGGCCAGCCGACGGACAACCCGCCCGGCGTCAGCACGGCGGGCACGCTGCAGGCGGGTGCGGTCGAGGATTCGAACGTCGATCTGACCAAGGAACTCGTCGACATGATCACCATGCAGCGCGCGTATCAAGCCAATGCCCAGACCATCAAGACGCAGGACTCGCTCCTCCAGACCATCACCAACCTCCGCTGACGAAGGATCGACGCCGGGTAGGGAGCAGGCATGGACAAACTGATCTACACCGCGATGACGGGTGCGGCCCAGACGCTGTCGCGGCAGGCCGCCGTTTCGCACAACCTCGCGAACGCGACGTCGACGGGTTACCGGGCCGAGGAGCATCGCCTGCGGGCTGTGCAGATTCAGTCGCAATCGCTGCCGACCCGAGCCTTCGTCGTCGATGCGTCGACTCAGACGAGCTTCGCGCCGGGGCCGATCCAGCAGACTGATCGCACGCTCGACGTTGCATTGCGTGGCAAGGGCTGGTTCGCGCTGCAAATGCCTGACGGCAGCGAGGCCTACACGCGGGACGGCAGCTTCGAACTGACCGAGAACGGCGTGCTGCAGACGCGCGGCGGCATTCCCGTCGCCGGTGACGGCGGCACGATCACGATTCCCCCGGACAGCGAAATTTCAGTCGCCACCGACGGCACGATCTCGGTGGTCTCGCGCACGGGCACCCCGAATCAGTCCAACGCGGTTGGACGCCTCAAGCTGGTCAATCCCGAGGAGGTGCAGCTTGTGCGCGGCGAGGATGGTCTGTTCCGTCTCAAAGGCGGCGAGCAGGCTGAGGCCGATCCGGCCGTCAAGGTTGCGTCCGGATTTCTCGAAGGGAGCAACGTCAATGTCGTCGAGCAGATGGTGACCATGATCGCGCTGGCGCGCCAGTTCGAGATGCAGACGAAGATGTTGTCCAACGCCGAAGCGAACGATCGCGCCGCGTCGCAAATCCTCGGCCGCTAAATGACAGGAGTACCGCCATGATTCGATCCCTCTGGATTGCCAAGACCGGCCTCGATGCGCAGCAGACGCAGCTCGACGTCATCACCAACAACCTGGCCAACGTCAATACCAACGGCTTCAAGAAGTCTCGCGCGGTGTTCGAGGACCTGCTCTACCAGACGCTGCGCCAGCCGGGGGCACAGTCATCGCAACAGACCACGGTGCCGTCGGGTCTGCAGATCGGCCTCGGGACCAAACCGGTCGCGACGGAGCGCATCCATACCCAGGGCAACCTGTCGCAGACGGGCAATGCGCTCGATGTGGCGATCCAGGGGCAGGGCTTCTTCCAGGTCCAGATGCCGGATGGCACGCTGGCCTACACGCGCGACGGATCCTTTCAGAAGGATGCCAACGGACAGCTCGTCACGTCGAGCGGATACCCCTTGGCGCCGCCGGTCCAGGTTCAATCCGACGTGCTGAGCGTCACCATCAGCCGCGACGGCGAGGTCAGCGTGCTGCGCTCGGGACAGACGGCGCCCCAGGCCGCCGGCAACATCCAGCTCACGACCTTCGTCAATCCTGGCGGACTGCAGAGCATGGGCGAGAACCTCTATGCCGAAACCGCGTCGAGCGGCACACCGACGCCGAACACACCGGGCAGCAACGGCGCCGGCCTGCTGTCGCAAGGGTACGTCGAGACGTCGAACGTCAACGTGGTCGAGGAACTGGTAAGCATGATCCAGACGCAGCGTGCCTACGAGATCAACTCCAAGGCGGTATCGACATCGGATCAGATGCTGGGACGCCTGACCCAGTTGTAACAGGTGCGGCCTGAAGTGCCGAGTTGAGCCAACTAGGCCGCGCTTCTCGAGGCATCGGAACCGGCAGGCTGGAGATAGTCTTCAATCAGGCAAATTCGGGTCCGCCGGGTCGAGGAAACATCAATGCGCAACACGGTTCTATTCATCGTCGCCATGCCGCTGCTCGCGGCCTGCATGGCCACCACGCCGCCCACGGGCGTGCATCAGCCGATGACTGCGCGCCCCGAGCCGGCGCGCCAGGCCCAAAACGGCAACGGCGCGATCTTCCAGACCGGCAGCGCGAGGCCGTTGTTCGAGGACCGCCGATCGCGCTTCATCGGCGATACGTTGACGATCTCGATCAACGAGAAGAACAACGCACAGAAGGCCTCTTCCGCGAATTCGGAGCGCAAGAACAGCCTTGCGCTGAGCATTCCGAAGATCGTTGGCATCCCCGGCAAGTCGCTTCAGGGCGTCGATGCCGAGGCGAGCAGCGAGAACAAGTTCGACGGCAAGGGCGGTGCGACGGCCAACAACGGATTCACCGGCACCATCACGGTGACGGTGATCGACGTCTATCCCAACGGCAATCTGCTCGTTTCGGGCGAGAAGATGGTTTCGATCAACCAGGGCGACGAGTTCATCCGCTTCTCCGGTGTCGTCAATCCGCTCTACATCAACAACAACACCGTTTCTTCGACCCAGGTCGCCGATGCGCGGATCGAATTCAAGCAGAACGGTTTCATCGATTCGGCACAGGTGATGGGCTGGCTCGGCCGGTTCTTCCTCACCTTCATGCCATTCTGAGGTGGTGCGATCATGAACGACTTCGACAGCATCGTCAGGAAGACGCGTTTCCTCGTTCTCATTGTTCTTGCTCTGATCCTGGCCCTGTTCGTCCAGCGGCCCTCCCATGCCGAACGACTGAAGGATCTGGCGACTATTGCCGGTGTTCGCAATAACCAGCTCGTCGGCTACGGGTTGGTGGTGGGCCTCGACGGCACTGGCGACCAGACGACCCAGACGCCGTTTACCGTCCAGAGCATCATCAACATGCTCGGCAACATGGGTACGCAATTGCCGCCGGGTACCAACCTGCAGCTCAAGAACGTTGCCGCCGTGATGGTGACAACCGACCTGCCACCCTTCGCGCGCGCCGGCCAGCCGCTGGACATCACCGTGTCATCGATGGGCAATGCCAAGAGCCTGCGTGGCGGCACGCTGATCATGACGCCGCTCAAAGGCGCCGACGGACAGGTTTATGCGATCGCCCAGGGTAATGTGGTGGTCGGCGGCGCAGGCGCGTCGGCCGGCGGCTCGAAGGTGAGCGTCAATCATCTTTCGGTCGGACGGATTGCCGGCGGCGCCACCGTCGAGCGCGAGGTGCCGACCAGCGTCGGCAACGGCGACACCATCGTGCTCGAACTGCGGCAGACGGACTTCGGCACGGCACAACGCGTGGTCGAGGCGATCAACAACTCCACCGCACCTGGCACCGCGTATGCGCGCGACGCGCGCCAGATCGTCGTCCGCGCCCCGGTCGATGCGGACCGGCGCGTCGCGTTCGTCGGGCTGGTCGAGAACCTCGATGTGACGCCGGTGCAGCAACCGGCGAAGGTCATCGTCAATTCGCGCACCGGGTCGGTGGTGCTCAATCGTGCGGTGCGGCTCGATGCCTGTGCCGTGGCGCACGGCAACCTGTCGGTTACGGTCAGCAGCGAACCGGTGGTGAGCCAGCCGAATCCGCTTGCGGGCGGACAGACGGTGGTCACCGAACGGAACCAGATCGATGTCAAGCAGGAGTCCGGCGCACTGATGAACGTCAAGGCAGGCGCCAATCTTGCAGACGTGGTGAAGGCGCTGAACGCGCTCGGCGCCAATCCGATGGATCTGATCTCGATCCTGCAGGCGATGAAGGCCGCCGGCGCGCTGCGTGCGGAAATCGAGATCATCTGAACCTCGCCATGGCAACCGTCCCGACCAACCAGCTTGCCTTCGACGCCAACAGCCTGAACGGGCTCAAGCGCCTGTCGCGCGAGAACTCGCCGGCCGCGCTGAAGTCGGCGTCGCGCGAATTCGAAACCGTCTTCATGCAAATGGTGCTCAAGTCGATGCGCGACGCCACGCCGCAGACCGGCATGTTCGATTCGGAGCAGACCAAGACCTACGTCGGACTGCTTGACCAGCAGCTCGCGATGACCTTGTCCAATTCGCGCAGCGGTACCGGACTGGCCGCGGTGATCGAGAAGCAACTCGGACGGCAGTTCGCTGGGTCGGCCGCCGTGCCCACCGAGAGCAAGGAACTGCCGCTCGACCGCAATACGGGCGGAATCCCGCTCACGCGCACCGGTTCCGCCGCCGATCCGGTGTCGTTTGCGCTGGACCGCTATCGCGCCGCCGCGGCCGCCGCAGATCGCAACCGCGGGGTGGCAAGTTCTGCCGCAGCCGGTGCGACCTTGCCGGCAAGCCTCGCCGCATTGCCGGCCGGCAAGCGTGCTTTCGTCGAGAAAGTCTGGCCGCATGCCATGCAGGTCAGCCGCGAAACCGGCATTCCGGCCCATTTCATGGTCGCGCAGGCGGCACTCGAAACCGGCTGGGGCAGGTTCGAGATACGCCGTTCCGATGGCGCGCAGAGCTTCAATCTGTTCAACATCAAGGCAGGTCGCAACTGGGGCGGCGATGCGGCGGGCGCTTCGACGGTCGAGTATCGCAACGGCCAGGCGAAACGCGAGGATGCGAGTTTCCGCGCCTATGGTTCTTATGCCGATGCCTTCCGCGATTACGCGCGCCTGATGACCGGCAACGCACGCTACGCGGGCGCCGTCGCGCAGACCGATGCCAAATTGTTCGCCGACGGCCTGCAGCGCGGCGGCTATGCGACCGATCCGGCCTATGCGAACAAGCTTCGGCGGGTGATCGACGGGCTCGCGTCGGCAGGAATCGTCGGGAGCAGCGCCTGATCGGCGCAACCTGGCAAAGGTTTTGCTCACACCCGCCGTAAACCGTACAAAGGAAGACGCAGATGGGTGTGTTCAGCATCGGATTGTCGGGTCTCAATGCCGCCCAGGCGGGCCTTGTCACGACCAGCCACAACATCTCCAACGCGGGTACCGAAGGCTACACGCGTCAGCGCACCGTGCAGGAGGCGCAGGAACCGTTCTTCAGCGGTGGCGGATTCCTCGGCACCGGCACCAAGATCACGACCACGCTGCGCCAGTACGACCAGTTCATCAACAAGCAACTGCTCGACGCCCAGGCGCGATCCTCGGAGCTGGATACCTACGAGCAGCAGATCGCCCAGCTCGACGACCTGCTCGCCGATCCGGACGCAGGACTGTCGCCGGCGCTGCAGGACTTCTTCCGCGCGGTGCAGGATCTTTCCGCCAACCCGACCTCGTCGGCGGCGCGGCAGAGCACGATTTCGGCCGGAGAGGCGCTGGCCTCGCGCTTCCAACTGCTCGACGGCCGCATGAACGAGATCCGTGGCGACATCAATTCCCAGGTGATCGGCCACGTCAGCAGCATCAACAGCTACGCGCAAGGCATCGCCGAGATCAACAAGCGCATCCAGGGCGCCGAGTCGGCCGGACCGGGCCAGCCCGCCAACGACCTGCGCGATCAGCGCGACCAACTGATCACCGAACTGAACAGGATCATCAAGGTTTCGACGGTGCAGCAGAGCGACGGCGCGATCTCGGTGTTCATCGGGAACGGCCAGTCACTGGTGGTTGGCAACATACCGTTTCAGCTGGCTGCGGTTCCCGATCCCGCCGATCCGCAACGCATGACGTTGGGGCAGGTGCTGGGGGGCGGTGGCACGGTCGCGATTCCGGAATCGATGTTCTCCGGTGGCGAACTTGGCGGGCTGCTGGCATTCCGCAGCGAGTCGCTGGATGACGCGCAGACCGCGCTCGGCCAGCTCGCGATGGACTTCGCCAACGGATTCAATGCCCAGCATCGGCTCGGCCAGACGCTGGACGGCAATCCCGGCGGCGACTTCTTCGGCTTCGCCGGTACGCCGACCGCCCTGACGGCGGCGAGCCAGATCCGCGTGACCATTGCCGACACGCGCGACGTGGCCGCGGCAAGCCCGGTTGCCACCGCCGCGAGTTCGGCCAACACCGGAACGGCGAAGGTCGATGGCGGGCGTGTGCTCAATCTGGCGAGCCTGCCGTTCGGCAGCCCGGTCAGTCTCACCTACGACAGCGGCACCAACAGCTTCAATGCCACTGGCGGCGTCACCGCGGGACCGTTCGCCTATACGGCCGGCCAGCCGTTCTCCGTTGGCGGCGTGGAAGTCACCATCACCGGCACGCCGGCCAACGGCGACGTGTTTACGCTGGGCAACAATGCGAACGGCCGCAACGACAACCGCAATGCGCTGCAACTCGGCAGCCTGCAGACCGCGAGCCTCGCGCTGGGGGGCACGGCGAGCCTGCAGTCGGCGTATGCCAGCCTGGTTTCGGATGTCGGCAGCCGCTCCCGCGAGGTGCAGATCACGGCGCGCGCCGCGACCACGCTGGTCGAGCAGACCACGGCCACCCAGCAGGGCATTTCCGGCGTCAATCTCGACGAGGAAGCGGCCAACCTGCTGCGCTACCAGCAGCTTTACCAGGCCAACAGCAAGGTCATACAGATTGCCGGCAAGATCTTCGACGAGATTCTTGCACTCGGCCGATAGGAGTTCGCGATGCGTGTCAGCACATCGATGCTCTACGATCAGAGCACAGCCAACCTGAACCGCCAGACGGCGTCCTACCTCAAGGTGCAGAACCAGCTGGCGACCGGGCGGCGCATGCTCAATCCGTCCGACGATCCGGTTGCCGCCGCACGGGCACTCGAGGTGACACAGCGGCGCGACATGAATGCGCAGTACCTCGATAACCAGAATGCCGCGCGCGATGCCTTGCGCACCACCGAGATCAGCCTCTCCTCGCTCGGCGACCTGCTGCAGAGCGTGCGCGAGAACGCCTTGAAGGCCGGCAACGCCTCGCTCGATGACGGCCAGCGCAAGATGATCGCCACCGACCTGCGCCAGCAGTTCGGGCAACTCATGTCGATTGCCAACGCGAAGGATGCCAATGGCGAGTTCCTCTTCGCCGGCTTCGGTCTTGCGGCAGGCGAAACCCAGCCTTATGAGGGCAGTGTCGAATCCGGCGTCGCCGCCAATGGCGACCAGGGCGAGCGACTGCTGCAGGTATCGGCCGGACGCCAGCTGCAGATCAGCAATTCCGGCTACGAAGTTTTTGAGAACGTGGACCGCGTCGGCGGCGGCAAGCAGAGCATCTTCGACACCGTGCGCAACCTGATCGCCGCAGTCGAGACGCCGGGCGCGTCAACGATCAGCGCCGCGCTCCCCAATGCGCTTGGCAACATCGACAACGCGCTCGACAATGCCTTGCGCGTGCGCGCCGACGTCGGCGCGCGCGGCGTGGAACTCGACGGGCTGGAGAATGCGGGCACCGCGCTCGACGTGCAATACCAATCCACGCTCTCGGTGCTGCAGGATCTCGATTACAACGAAGCCATCACCAACGCCGCGAAGCTGCAGACTGCGCTGACCGCCGCGCAAAAAACCTTCATGCAGGCTTCGCAGCTCTCGCTGTTCAACTACCTATGAGGCCGGTGCTGCACATCGCTTTCGTCTGGCTGGTCTGTGCGACAGCGAGCGGCATTGCACGGGCAGACCTGATCGAGCCGGACGAACGGGCCGAAGCGGCCGCCGCGGTGCCTTCCCGTGCGCCGGCACCGCCGTTCGAAGCCTACGGAAACCAGAGCGGCCACGCCACGGCCGTTGATGTCGTGCAAGACCCGTTGGCGCCCAACTGGCGTATCGAGCAGGCCGCCAGGCCCGACAGCACCTTCGAGTTCGCGCTGCGCATGAAACGATTCCGCGCCGGTGGTGACGGCGAGGGCCGTCAGGTGTTCCATCGCCGCGCCGCCGATCTCGTGCGCGACCATGGCTACAGCGGCTACGAAGTGCTGCGCTACGAGGAATCCCTCGAATCCGCCATGCTCGGCTCGCAGCGCACTATCCGCGGCGCCATCCGCCTTACCGGCAAGTTGCCTGGCTGAGCCCGGGCGCTTCGGCCGCCCGGCCGGGCATTCACTGAGGTTCCGCTTTCGCCGTTTGATCCGGCATCGTCGGCGCGCAATCTCCTTCCGGCAAACCGTGGTTTGAATCCCCCATTCGCGCCGGGTTTGTCCAAGCCCGGCAACCGCCCCGCGGAATCCGGCTAAATGCCCTTCGACAAGCTCAAGGCGAACGGACTTGCATCTTGCGGCGAACCAATGGCCACCAACTCCGTTGGTGATGAGCATGTCGCACCATGAACGGATACGCGCAGGTCGCAGATTCCGTAACATAGTGGCCAACCCGCTATCGCCACACGCCCGAACCCCCTATGGCCGCTCTGCGCTACCTTGCACTCGTGCTTCTCATGCTGCTCGCCGCCCACGCCCGGGCCGGCGCCTCGGTCACCTTCGTGCACATGAACGACATCTACGAGATCCGGCCGGTCGAGGGCGGCCGCTATGGCGGCATGGCGCGCGTCGCGACGATGGTCGACCGCCTGCGCAAGGCGCACGCGCCGGTGCTGGTCACCCTGGGTGGCGACTACCTCTCGCCCTCGGCACTCGGCACCGCCAGGGTTGACGGCAGTGCGCTCGCCGGCCGGCAGATGGTCGACGTGCTCAACCACATCGGCGTCGACTGGGCGACTTTCGGCAACCACGAGTTCGACGTTTCGGAAGCCGCCTTCCGCCGCCATCTCGGGCAGGTGAAGTTTCCGCTGGTGTCGAGCAATGTCGTCGCCGCCGACGGCAAGCCGTTTCCCGGTGTCGCCACCGCGGCCATCGCCACCGTGCGATCCGGCAAGCGGCGGCTGCGCATCGGGTTGATCGGTGTCACGCTTGATGCCACGCTCGCCCCCTGGGTCAGCTACCACGATGTCATCGCCTCGGCGCGCGAGCGCATCGGCGAACTGCGCGGCAAGGTCGACGCCATCGTCGCGCTGACCCACCTCACGCTCGCGCAAGATGCCGACTTTCTCGCCGCACTGCCCGAGATCGACCTCGTCCTCGGTGCGCACGACCACGAGAACTGGCTGCTTCGCCGCGGGCCGCGGCTGGTTCCCATCGTCAAGGCCGATGCCAATGCGCGATCCCTGGCCGTCGCCACGATGCATTTCGGCACCCGCGGCAGCCGCCCGCGTGTCGACGTGCGCCTGGTCTCGATCGACCCCACCATACCCGACCAGCCTGCCGTCGCCGCCCGCATCGCGTACTGGACCGAGATCGGCTTCGCGGGTTTCCGCCGCGACGGCTTCGACCCCGACAAGATCGTGGTCACCACCCACGAGCCGCTGGACGGCCGCGAATCCGTCGTGCGCAACCGCCCGGGCCGCCTCACCGACCTGATCGCCGCCGCCATGGCGCGTGAGGCCGCGCCGGTCGACGTCGCGCTGTTCAGCGGCGGTTCTGTGCGCGTCGACGACGTGTTGCCGGCCGGCCCGATCACCGAATACGACATCATCCGCGTGCTGCCCTTCGGCGGCCGCGTCGTCGCGGTCACCATGGAAGGTGCGCTGCTCGCCCGCGTGCTCGAAATGGGCGAGAACAACCAGGGCCTCGGCGGTTACCTGCACAGCTCAGGCGCGCAGCGCCGCAAGGACGGCTGGCATGTCGGCGACAAGCCGCTCGACCGCGCCGCGCGCTACCGCGTCGCGCTGAGCGACTTCCTGCTCACCGGCGGCGAAGTCAATCTGGGCTTTCTCACGCGCACGAATCCGCAAGTGCAGGATGTGCGCGAACTGCGCGACATCCGCCACGCATTGATCGAGGAACTCAAGGCGACGTATCGGTAGAACCGGCGTGATGCGAATGCAGTATCTGACTGGCTTGTCCTGAGCCTTCCGAAAGTTTCGGACAGATCAGCTCGCATGGTAGGTCCGCCCCAATGAAGCGAAGTCAGCTGAGACTCCTGCGTCGGCACAGCTGGAAGGTGCGTGGACACGCCGTCTTCGGCATGCCTGCTTCGCGTGCCGCACGAAATGGCGCAGCAGGAGGTGGCAGGCCTGAGAGCGCCGATTCACGCGGCTCGCAGGCCCGGTGAAATCGGCGTCCTGGGTTGTGGAAAGCGATTTCGGTGCCGTCAGGCCGAGTGAAGCGAACTACGTGCGGTCAAAGAATTCACTGCTGCTTTCTGGACGTTATTCGGGGGTGTGCCCGGGTCGAAGTGTTTGGCGAGCTCTTGTATCGATATCACGTTTGCAGTGAATTCAAAGAATCAACACGAGGCTGGGCCGCTATGCTTCTTCATTGCCGGAGTAGTACGTGAGTGAACCAACCGGTGTGATCGCGGCAGTGCGAAAAGTGCCCTCTGTGCCATTCATGTAGTCCGTGATGATCGCGACCCTGGGATCTTCGGGTGGGAGGCAGACGTGAAGTCCTTGATCAAATGGGGGTCTCAGAACCTCGCTGGAGCAGGCTAGTTCAAGCAAGCCACAACCCTCGGTGAGTTGGAATCGAAGGTTTTCCCAGAAGCCATCAGCAAGGATCTTTTCGTGCGGTACTGCGTGAAGGTCGTCACCAAGCCGCGCCGCAATGGCTTGGAGTTGGGTACTGACCGGCGCATACATGAACTGTCCAACCCGACCGTCAAAAAGTTGCAGAAAGACGATGAGGAAGGTGTCGCCAAGGCCAAACGCTTCGTAGACTGTTTTCGAGAGCTTTCGAATTTCGTAGTGGCCACGCTGAGACTTTGATACTCCAACCGCAAGGGCTGCATGTTCCTTGAGTCGCGCTTCGACTCCACAGCCCAGTTCGAGTGCTGCATAGAATAGATTAGCTTTGTCGCCTGATCGCGAGAGTTGCTTTGCTCTCGAAAGGTAGCTGATTGAGGAAACCGGGCTGTTCATGAGGCCAAATTGATGGACAAAAACGACAAATAAACTGTTATCGAATCGTCCGATAACGTGGCCGACCACAGCAACTACTCAATTTTACTGAAGCCCTTGTACGGTAACCCATTCGACATGTCCAAGAAAGTCGCATGGCGACGACTTCTGCCGTCACGACAGGGCATACGCGCCACGGCGAAAGGATGCCAGCGGCAATAGGGTGGCTTGTTGTTGCTGGGTCTGGTATTTGAAGCTCTGCTGCCTGTCCGGAAAAGAAAATCAGTCGATTGTCTGATTTCGTGCTAATCTCGCGGCCATGATCAGCAAACGCCGCCCGAATCCGTCCCCGGTTTCTTCTTCCAGGTCTGCTGCAGATGCGCCGCCGGTTCCAACGCGCGGTTACGACAAGGGGGCCGCGACCAGCGAGCATCTGGTGCGCGTGGCCACACGCATCTTTGCAGCCAAGGGTTTCGCCGGGGCGACGACGCGTGAGATCTGCCTGGCGGCGGGCGTCAATCTGGCGGCGATCCACTATTACTTCGGCGACAAGGAAGGCCTTTACCGCGCGGCGCTGCTGGAGCCGATCCGTGCGATCACCTCGCAGTTCGGCGATTTCGGCACCGATGATCTGCCGTTCGAGCAGGCAATCCGCGCGATCCTCGCGCCGCTGATCACGCTGTCCCTGCGCGAGGACGACCATGAACTCAACGTCGCACGCCTGCACCTGCGCGAGATGCTCGATCCGTCGCCGATCTTCCGCGACATCGTCGAGCGTGAGATCGCGCCGTTGCACGCGGTGCTGGCCGGCCTGGTTGCGCGCCACTGTGGTCTGGCGCGGCCGGATGCCGAGGTGCACCAGCTCGCCTTCGCGATGATCGCGATGGCCAACGACTACTGCAGTTCGCGCGAGTTCATCCGCATGCTGGCGCCGGCGGTCCTGTCGCGCAGGAACGCCTGTGCGGCGATCGTCGATCGGCTGGTCGGCTATTGCGTCGCGCTGCTGTCGCATGAGCAGGCGCGGCGCAAGGCACAATCGAAAGGAGCCTCGCGTGGGCGGCGTGTACGTTAGGTTGGCGGCCGCATGCGTCGCGGCGGCCTTGGCCGCCGGGTGCACGATGGCGCCGCCGGTGGCGGAAGCGCCGCGGCTGCCGCAAGGCTGGTCGGCGCCCGTGCCGCATGGCGGCGAGCTGGCCGGTCTCGGCGCCTGGTGGTCGCAGTTCGACGATCCGCTGTTGGTCGAGCTGATCGAATCGGCGCAGCGCGAGCACGGCACGGTCGCGACGGCGGCGGCGCGCATCGCGGAAACCCGCGCGGCACTGCGCGGTGCCGGAGCGTCGAACTGGCCGCAGATGGGCGCGAATGCGAACCTGCGCCGCAGTGAGGCGGTGGCCGGCGTGCCATTCTCGAAGATGACGACGACCTCGATCGGACTCGATTCGAGCTGGGAGATCGACCTGTTCGGCTATACGCGCAACCGCGTTGCGGCGGCGGGTGCGCGCGCCGATGCTGCGCTGAGCGGCTGGCACGAGGCGCGCGTGAGCCTGGCGGCGGAGGTGGCGGCCACCTATGCCGGGCTGCGCAGTTGCGAGGGCCTGGCGCAGGTGTACGAGCAGGACAGCGCCTCTCAGGCAAAGACCGCGGAACTCACTCGACTCAAGGTGGAGGCCGGCTTCGAGGCGCCGTCCAATGGCGCGCTGGTCGATGCGAGCGCGGCCGATGCGGCGAGCCGGCGCGAGGCGCAGCGCACCGAGTGCGCGCTGCTGGTAAAGGCGCTGGTCGCACTGACCGCGCTCGACGAATCCGCCATGCGCAGCCGCCTCGCGGCGGGCACGGCGCGGCTCGCGCAGCCGGCCGGTTTCGCGGTGGCTGAAGTGCCGGCGCAGTGGGTCGCTCAGCGGCCGGATCTCGCCACGCTGGAACGCGAACTGGCGGCGGCCGCAGCCGAGGTCGGCGCAGCGCAGGCGAACCTGTATCCGCGCCTGTCGATCACCGGCTCGATCGCGGCCTCGTCGATCCGCTTCGCCGGCGGCACCACACGCGGCACCGACTGGTCGATCGCCCCCTCGCTGTTTGCTCCGCTGTTCGATGGCGGCCGGCGCGCCTCGGAGGTCGACGCCGCGCGCGCGCGCTTCGATGTCGCGCGGGCCGAGTACGTGCAGCGCGTGCGCAATGCAGTGCGCGAGGTCGAAGAGGCGCTGGTGCGGCTTGATTCGGCGACGCGGCGCGAGGCGGACGCGCAGCGGGCCGCACGGGGTTACCGCGCGCACTTCGATGCGGCGCGGTCGCGCTGGGATATCGGCGTCGGCAGCCTGCTGGATCTCGAAGACGCGCGGCGCCTGTCGCTCGCGGCGGAAGCGGGCGTGATCAACCTGCGGCGCGAGCGCGTTGCGGCATGGATCGCCCTCTACAAGGCATTGGGCGGCGGCTGGCGCGACGAGCGCATAGATGCCATGAAGATTGCAGATACCGGAAATTCACCATGAACGATTCTGGCGACACATCGCGCCGCTGGCGCGTGAAGCCGCTGTTTGCTGCGCTTGCCGTGGCGGTTGGCGCCGCGGCGGTTTGGGTCGCGATGCGTACCTCATCCGAACCCCTGGCGGCAGATGCCAATGCCAAGGAAAAGGCCGCGCCGATGCAACAAGGGCAAGCCGCCGGCAAGCCGGCGCTGACGGTCAGCCTGATCAGTGCGCAGTCGGCCGAGTGGCCGAGACTGCTGCTTGCCAACGGCAGCATCGCGCCATGGCAGGAGGCGGTGATCGGCGCGGAGATCAGCAACTACCGCCTGACCGAGGTGAACGTGAACGTCGGCGACACGGTGCGCAAGGGGCAGGTGCTGGCGCGCGTGTCGAGCGACAACGTGGCGACCGAACTGGCGCAGTCGAAGGCCGCGCTGGCGGAAGCGCAAGCCACCGTGGCCGAGGCGCGCGCGAATGCCGAGCGTGCGCGCCAGTTGCAGACCAGCGGCGCGATCAGCGCGCAACAGATCAACCAGTATCTGACCGCAGAACAGACCGCGCTGGCCCGCGTCCATGCCGCGCAAGCAAGGGTGCAGGCCGACGAACTGCGGCTGGCGCAGACGCGCGTCGTTGCGCCCGATGACGGGGTGATCTCGGCGCGCACAGCCACCGTCGGTTCGCTCGCGCAGCCCGGCCAGGAGCTGTTCCGTCTGATCCGCGGCAGCCGCCTGGAATGGCGCGCCGAGGTGACCGAGGCCGAACTGGCGCGCGTCCGCCAGGGCGCGATCGCGAAGGTCACGACGCCCAACGGCAACACCGTGCGCGGGCGCGTGCGCATGGTCGCGCCCACCGTCGACCCGCAGACGCGCAACGGCATCGTCTTCGTCGATCTGCCGATCGATGCCACCGGCACGGTGGTGCGCGCCGGCATGTTCGCGCGTGGCGAATTCGAACTGGGCACGGCGCCGGCGCTGACGCTGCCGCAATCGGCAGTTGTGTTGCGCGAGGGCTTCGCCTACGTGTTCCGCCTCGATGGCGAGAGCCGCGTTGCGCAGACCAAGGTGAGTGTCGGCCGGCGTGCCGGCGACCGTATCGAGATCACCGGCGGCCTGGATGCGGCGGCGCGTGTCGTCGCGAGCGGCGCCGGTTTCCTGGCCGATGGCGACCTGGTGCGCGTGGCGCCCGCCACGCCTGCACAGCCGAGGTGAGCGCGTGAACGTCTCGGCCTGGTCGATCCGCAACCCGATTCCGGCGGTGCTTCTATTCGTCATGCTCACGCTGCTGGGCTCGATGGCCTTCAGGGCGATGAAAATCCAGCAGTTCCCCGACATCGACCTGCCGACAGTCACGGTGAGCGCGGCGCTGCCAGGCGCCTCGCCGTCGCAGATGGAGACCGACGTCGCGCGCAAGCTGGAGAACTCGATTGCCACGCTGCAGGGCGTGAAGCATATCTACACCAAGGTGCAGGACGGCCTGGTGACGGTGACAGTCGAGTTCCGCCTCGAGAAGCCGACGCAGGAAGCCGTCGACGACGTGCGCGACGCGGTGTCGCGCGTGCGCTCGGACCTGCCGGGCGACCTGCGCGATCCGGTGATCGCGCGGATGAACCTGTCCGGCTCGCCGATCCTGACCTACACGGTCGCGTCGGCGCGCATGGACGACGAGGCGCTGTCTTGGTTCGTCGATAACACCGTCGCGCGGCGCATGCTGAGCGTCAAGGGCGTTGGCGCGGTGGCGCGTGTCGGCGGCGCGACGCGGGAGGTTCGCGTCGAGCTCGATCCGTCGCGCATGCTGGCGCTCCACGCGACCGCCGCCGACATCTCTCGCCAGTTGCGCCAGGTGCAGCAGGAGGCGTCGGGCGGTCGCGCCGACGTCGGCGGCATCGAACAGTCGGTACGCACCATCGGCACCGTGCGTAGTGCCGATGAACTCGGAGCGATGGAGATTGCGTTGTCCGACGGCCGGCGTGTGCGGCTAGACCGCGTGGCGACGGTCACCGACACAGTGGCCGAGCAGCGCTCGGCGGCACTGCTCGACGGCAAGCCGGTGGTGGGCTTCGAGATCACGCGCAGCCGCGGTGCTGGCGAGCTGGAAGTTGCTGCCGGCGTGCGTGCGGAACTTGATCGGCTGCGCACCGTGCATCCGGACATCGAGATCACCGAGGCGTTCAATTTCGTCGATCCGGTGAGCGAGAACTATAGTGGCTCCATGTGGCTGCTGATCGAAGGCGCGATCCTCGCGGTGCTGGTGGTGTGGCTGTTCCTGCGCGACTGGCGTGCGACCATCGTCTCGGCAACGGCGTTGCCGCTGTCGATCATTCCGGCCTTCGGCGCGATGTACCTGATGGGCTTCTCCATCAACGTGGTGACGCTGCTGTCGATGTCGCTGGTGGTCGGCATCCTGGTCGACGACGCGATCGTCGAGATCGAGAACATCGTGCGCCACCAGCGCATGGGCAAGACGCCGTTCCAGGCGGCGATGGAAGCGGCTGACGAAATCGGCCTGGCGGTGATCGCGACCACCTTCACGCTGATCGCGGTGTTCCTGCCGACGGCGTTCATGAGCGGCGTGCCGGGCAAGTTCTTCGTGCAGTTCGGCTGGACGGCGGCGATCGCGGTGTTCTTCTCGCTGGTGGTCGCGCGCATGCTCACGCCGATGATGGCGGCCTACGTGCTGAAGCCGCCGCGCAAGGCGCACGGCGAGCCGGCGTGGATCCGTTTCTACCTGCGCTGGGCGACGTGGTGCGTGCGCCATCGCCTGGTCACCACGATCGCGGCCGCCGGGTTCTTCTTCGGTTCGTTCGCGCTGGTGCCGCTGCTGCCTACCGGGTTCATTCCGCCGGACGATCTGTCGCAGACGCAGGTTTACCTGTCCTTGCCGCCGGGGAGCACGTTCAAGCAGACTCTTGCCGTCGCAGAACAGGCGCGCGAGATCGTGCAGAAACATCCGCACGTGAAGCTGGTCTATACGGCGATCGGTGGCGGTGCGTCGGGTGCCGACCCCTTCATGCCGCGCGGCGCGTCCGAAGTGCGCAAGGCGACGCTGACGATCAATATGACGCACCGCAACGAGCGCGGCGGCGTCAGCAAGCAGCAGGTCGAGCGCGAACTGCGTGAGGCGCTGGCCGACCTGCCGGGCGCGCGCGTGACGGTGGCATTCGGCGGGTCGAGCGAAAAGTACATGCTGGTGCTGGCGAGCGAGGACGGCGCGGCGCTTTACGAGCATGCGCGCAAGGTCGAGCGCGAATTGCGCACGATACCGGGTATCGGCAACGTCAATTCCACCGCCAGCCTGGTGCGGCCCGAACTCGTGGTGCGGCCTGATTTCGCCAAGGCCGCCGAGCTCGGCGTGACCTCGGCGGCCATTGCTGACACGTTGCGCATCGCGACCGCCGGCGACTACGATCAGGCGCTCGCCAAGCTCAACCTGTCGCAGCGCCAGGTGCCGATCGTCGTCAAGCTGCCGCCCGAGGCGCGGCAGGATCTTTCGCTGCTCGAGCGCATGACGGTGCCGGGCAGGCACGGCCCGGTGATGATCGGCAGCGTTGCCGCGCTGGCGATCGACAGCGGACCGGCCGAGATCGACCGCTACGACCGGCTGCGCAACATCAACTTCGAGATCGAGCTGAATCAGCAGCCGCTGGGCGAAGTGGAGAAGCGGGCGCTGGCGCTGCCAAGCCTGGCGAACCTGCCACCCGGCGTGACGCAGACCACCATCGGCGATGCCGAGGCGATGAACGAACTGTTCCAGAGTTTCAGCCTCGCGATGCTTACCGGCGTGCTGTGCATCTACATCGTGCTGGTGCTGCTGTTCAAGGATTTCATTCAGCCGGTGACCATTCTTGCAGCGCTGGTGCTGTCGGTGCCGGGCGCCTTCCTCGCGCTGTTCCTCACCCACACGGCATTGTCGATGCCTTCGATGATCGGCCTGATCATGCTGATGGGCATCGCCACCAAGAACTCGATCCTGCTGATCGATTACGTGATCCTGGCGCGCCGCGAGCACGGGCTGTCGCGCCACGACGCGCTGATCGACGCCTGCCGCAAGCGTGCTCGGCCGATCGTGATGACCACGGTCGCGATGGGCGCGGGCATGCTGCCGATCGCGCTCGGCCTGGGGACCGACCCCAGCTTCCGTGCGCCGATGGCGATCGTGGTGATCGGCGGCCTGATCACCTCGACCTTCCTCAGCTTGTTGGTGATCCCGGTGGTGTTTACCTACGTCGACGACGGTATCGCGCTGTTCCGCCGCCTGCGCGGCCGGCGCGGCGACGCGCATGCGGCCGGCCAGCCAGCCGCGCGCGCCGTTGATTGATGGCGTCTGGAGGGCGTATGGTTGCTGGGCCTTCAGGCATGTCGGCCTGAGGCACCCTATCCATGGTCATTTCAGGGGTGATCTGTCTAGAACGACCGTCCTGCTTGCCTTCGCACGGCAACTGTCGCGGCAACAAACAGGTGCGGCTGGGCACCCGCATCAACGTGTCGCGTCCGGGGCGCGCCATTCTTGTCGACGACGGGCGAGATCCTGCATGAAGGCGTCGAGCGCTTCGTAGTCGCCTGGTCGCCCCCTGCGCTCGAGACGGATGGCTGCGGCACCGGCGGGTTGCTCGGTCGAGCAGCCCATGTGCGAGAGCATGTCGCCGTGGCGCTCCAGCCGGCCTTGTTCGCGCAGGTAGGTGTTCTGCACACGATAGGCTTCGCGCTCCGAGCGCAGCGAATCCGCGCAGTCGGCGAGAAAGCGCCTGCCTTTTGCACGGTGTTCGAGGACGTGCACCAACTCATGCACCAGGAAGGAATTGTCCGTGCTGTGCGCCAGATCGAGGTCGTCGCGCAGCAGGATGCGGTATCGCGTGTGGTCGAAGAACGCCGCGATGTCGGTGCAATCTACCGGTCGCTGCGGGCAGGCCGTCGCCTGGATCAGGTTTGCGGGCATCTGCTGGATCGGCGGCAGCTGGGTGACCGGCAGCGGATCGAGACCCGACAGGCGGACGGCTGCAGCCAGTAGATATGCGAGCAGTTCGACGTCGACCATCTTGGCCTCCCCAATCATTCTCGGCGGGATCGGTTGAGTCAAATTCGGTACAGCAGTGAAACGGATGTTGCAGGAGGCGAACGGCGCGCTGAATCGAAACGCTGGGAAATCGCGTGTCGCGGTGCCGTTGAGCCTTGAGACGAGTTTCTGCAAGCTTTGTTCCCGCCACGGTTCCGGGACGTGGATGGCGCATGCGCGATGGCGGCGGGGTTGCGTGCGGAAAGCGTGGGGTGGCGCCGCAAGGGCGCCGGATTCACGGCGCGAGGCCGCGCAGGACGAGGTCGATGTTCTCCATGCCGTGCATGAAGAAACGCTGGAAATTGGGCGACAGGTATTGCAGCGAGATGGCGAGCATGGCGAACCCGACCGTCAGCGTGATCGGGAAGCCCACCGCGAAGATGTTGAGCGCCGGTGCCGCGCGGGTCAGGATGCCCAGCGCGATGCTGGTCACCAGCATCGTCGCGATCAGTGGCAGGGCCAGCATCACCCCGGCAGCAAATACGTAGGCGCCGGATCGTGCGAGGTCGCCCCACCCGGCCGCACCGAGGGGTTTGGCAACGACCGGCAGGAAGGCGAAGCTTTTCGCGAGCGCGGCGATCAGCATGAGATGGCCGTCGACCGCGAGGAAGGTGAGCGTTGCCAGCAGGCCGAGGAATTCCTGGATCACCGCCGACTGACCACCGTTCTGCGGGTCGAAGGCGGTGGCGAAGGACAGGCTCATCTGGAAGCCGATCACCTCGCCCGCCGTATCAACCGCGGCGAACACCAGGCGCATTGCAAAGCCCATCGCGATGCCGATCAGCATCTGTTGCGCCAACACCAGCAGCCCGACGAGGCTGCCGGGGTCGATGCCGCTCGCCGCCGGCAATGCCGGCGCCAGCGCAACGGTGACGACCACGCCGAGGCCCAGCCGCACGCGCGCCGGCACGCTCTTGTTGTTGAGTACCGGTGCGGCTGCCACGAGGCCCAGCATGCGCACCAGCGGAAACAGGTAGGCGACCAGCCAGGCGTCGAGTTGGGCGCTGGTGAAGGAAAGCATGGGCCGTTGGATTACGCGTCAGACAGTTGAAAACGTGGGCGAACGCGCCGCTTCGACCCGCGCGCGTTCGCCTTTTATCCGATCAGCGAGGGGATGGCCTCGTAGAGGCGCGTGATGTAATCGGTCAGCTTGGTCAGCATCCACGGCCCGGCCACCACCAGCGTGGTGAACGCCGCGAGCAGTTTGGGTACGAAAGACAACGTCATTTCGTTGATCTGGGTGGCGGCCTGGAAGATGCTGACGGCGAGCCCGGTGACGAGCGCCGCGGCGAACAGCGGCGCGGAGACCATCAGCGTGAGTTCCAGCGCGCCGCGGCCGATCTCGATGACGGTGGTCGGTGTCATTTGCTTTCTCCTATCCGAAACTGCGTATCAGCGTGCCGATGACGAGCGTCCAGCCGTCGACCAGCACGAAGAGCATGATCTTGAAGGGCAGAGCGACCATCACCGGCGACATCATCATCATGCCCATCGACATCAGCACCGACGCCACCACCATGTCGATGATCAGGAACGGTATGAACACGATGAAGCCGATCTGGAACGCGGTCTTGAGCTCGGAAGTCACGTAGGCGGGAATCACCAGCCGCATCGGGAGCTGATCGGGCTTGTCCACCTTCGGTGCATTCGAGATCTTCGCGAACAGCGCGAGGTCGTTCTCGCGCGCCTGCTTCAGCATGAAGGTCTTGAGCGGCACTGCACCGCGCTCGAGCGCTTCGTTGAAGCTGATGCGGTTTTCCGACAGCGGCAAGTAGGCCTCGCTATAGATGCGGTCGCCGACGGGTGCCATGACGAAGAAGGTGAGGAACAGCGCAAGACCGACCAGCACCTGGTTCGGCGGGCTGGTCTGCGTGCCGAGTGCATGGCGCAGCAGCGAGAGCACGATGATGATGCGCGTGAAACTCGTCATCATCAGCAGCACTGCCGGCAGGAACGACAGCGACGTCATCAGCAGCAGCGTCTGGATCGACAGCGAATACGTCGTGCCGCCGCCAGGCGCCGGCGTGCTGGTCACGGCAGGCATGGCCTGCGCCAGCGCATCGGCCGGCAGCAGCGCCATTGCCCCGGCGGCGATGATTCCTGCGTTCAGGCTTTCACGCAGGCGGGGCATTGCGCTTCTCCATGATCTGCTTGAGGCGGGCGGCGAACTGCGCTGCAGGCATTGCGGCGGGCGCCGGTGCCTGCGGAAGTTCCGATCGCGGCATGGTGTGCAGCGTGCTGATGTGGCCGGGCGCGACGCCGAGCACCAGCGCGGTCTCGCCGATCTCGACGATCACCACGCGCTCCCGGGCGCCGACCGCCTGTCCGGCGACGATGCGCAGCATCTGGGCTGCCGTGCCGCGCGGTGCGGTGAGCCGTTTCAGCACCCACAGGCTGGCGAGTATCAGGCCGATCACGAATACCAGACCGAGCAGCATCTGCAGCAGGCCAGGCCCGACTTCCGGCGCAACCTGCGCGCGCGCGAGGACCGGGGCGGCCGCTGCGAACAAACTCGGAACGAGGCGTAAGGCGAGACGTTCTTTCATGTCCTGCACTTTAGGGCAGGACGGTCATCCGGAAGGCGGGGATAAGAGCGGCAAAAATTGCCTATTTCGGTCGAGCGTCACGCAGGCATCGGCGAGAGGCAGACAAAAAAATGCCGGCGGGGGAGAGAACCCGCCGGCAAACTCACACTCGCTCTGAAGGGGGATGTCCCGCGGCACGCGGCGCGGGATGCTGCAAATTCCTGACGACCGGCTCAGTCGTCCACTTCGAGATCGATGATCTCGTCGAACTCGTCGGCGTATTCGTCGTTGGCGGCCGGGATGGCCATGCCATTGCTGCATGCCATGATCTGTTCGAGCAGGGTCGGCAGAACCGGCAGCTTCTCGCCCGGCGCCAGGGCGCGGGTCGAGTGATGGAAGCCTGAGGAAGCACGGACAGTCTCGTTGATCTGCATGGCGAATCTCCCGGGGTTGGTGTACGACTCCAATCTAGAAGACGGTACGGCATCCTGCCGTGAAGTATTTGGTGCCCCGCGAACCGATCTTGTGCCTGCCGTGAAGTAGTTCGGGTACGCGCCGTGATGCATTTGCGGATCGCTCGCCGGCCGGCGCCTCACACCTGCATGTTCATGATCTCCTGGTACGCGGTCACCAGCTTGTTGCGCACCTGCACCATCTGCTGGAAGGAGAGGTTCGCCTTCTGCAGGTTGACCATCACGTCCTGCAGATTCACGTTCGGATCGCCGGCGGAAAACGACTTGGCCATCTCCTGCGCTTCATTCTGTGCGCCGCTGACGCCTTTGAGGGCGCCGTCGAGGATCTGCTGGAAATCCGCACCGCCGGTTGCGGATGCGGCGTCGGCCGACGCAGGCTTGCCGGCGGCGATATCCGCCGCGGCGCGCAACTGCGAAAGCATTTGATCGATTCCCTTGGTTTGCATGCAATTCCCCGCTATCGAGCAGTTTCCGGCAGCAAGTGCCGTGCCATGGTTCTAGATCGCGCCTTCCGCGCGATAGCGCTGCAGCTTGTAGCGCAGCGTGCGTTCCGAGATGCCCAGCTTCTCCACAGCCTTCTTGCGCGATCCGCCCACTGAAGCCAGGGTCTCGAGGATGTGTTGGCGTTCCAGATCCTTCATGGTGCCGCCTGCGTCGTTCGTCCGCGTGATGATTTCGGCTGCAGCGGGTGCGGGCGACGCGACGCCTGTTGCCCACGCGGCCAGGCCAGCGGCCTTCAGCTGCAGATGTGCCGCCTCAATGTGCTCGCCGTTGGCGAGGATTGCGGCGCGCTGCATCACGTTCTCGAGTTCGCGCACGTTGCCGGGCCAAGGGTAGGCCTCGATGGTTGCTGCCGCGTCGGCGGCAATTCTTGCCGCCGGAAGCCCGCTTCGGGCCGCATGGCGCGCCAGAAGGTGAAGTGCGAGGGGCCGGATGTCGGCCGGGCGCTCGCGCAGCGCCGGTATCGCGATCGGGAATACGTTCAGGCGATAGTAGAGATCCTCGCGGAAGCGGCCGGCGACCACCTCGGACATGATGTTCCGGTTGGAGGTGGCGACAACGCGTATGTCGAGCGCAATCGGGCGCTTTCCGCCAACGCGCTCGACCTCGCGCTCCTGCAGTACGCGCAGCATCTTCGCCTGGAGTGCAAGCGGCATCTCTGAGATCTCGTCGAGCAGGATCGTCCCGCCCTGCGCCTGTTCGAATTTGCCGGGCTGCGCGGTTTGTGCGCCGGTGAATGCGCCTTTCTCGAATCCGAACAACGTGGCTTCGAGCAGATTGTCTGGAATGGCCGCACAATTGATTGCGACGAACGGGCCTGTTGTTCGGGCAGAGTTTGCGTGGATGTAGCGGGCGAACACCTCCTTGCCGGTGCCGGATTCTCCGGTCAGCAGCACAGTGGCTTCCGATTGCGCGACGCGCTTGGCTACAGCAAGGGTTTCACGGGTGCGTGGATCTTCGGCGATGAGGTCGTCGCAACTTGGCGCCGTCCAGGCGTAGCGTGCCACGCGTTCAAGCAGTTCCTCGGGGCGAAACGGCTTCTGCATGAAATCGCAGGCGCCGGCCTGCATTGCAGCGACCGCGCGCTCGACGTCACCGTAGGCCGTCATCAGCAGAACCGGCAGGTTGGACCATCGTGCCCGGATGGCCCGCAGCAGGTCGATGCCGTCCATCGGGTCCATCCGAAGATCGGATAGCACCAGATTGAAATGCGCGCGTTCGAGCCGGGCCAATGCAGCTGGGCCGCCGTCCACGCTCGTCACTGCGTGGCCGGCACACCCGAGCGTCATCGCGACCGCTTCCCGCAGGGCCTCGTCGTCCTCGACCAGCAGTATCGAAAATTTCCCGCTCATGCGTCCTTCTCCTCGCGTTACCTCTCACTGCCGACCTCCGCCGCACGCGGAAGTACGAGCCGGAATTCTGTTGACCAGCGATGCTTCGGCCGGCCCCGATTCGATGCCAGTTCCAGGTCTCCGCCGTGCGCGCGGGCAATCCCGCGCGCAATCGCGAGTCCCAGCCCGGTACCTTTCGCCCGTGTCGTGAAGAACGGCTCGAACAGCCGTTTCTGAAGGCCGGCCGGAATGCCCGGACCGTCGTCGCAAATGCAGAACGTCACGTTCTTCGCGTCGACTTCCGCGTCGAGCGCGACAACCCCGCCGGGTTCGATCGCCCCGAATGCGTTGTCGATCAGGTTGGTCAGCGCGCCGACCACGTCGGCGCGGCTTACCCATACCCTGGCGTCGCCGGCTTCGGCGAGGGCGAGAAACTCGATTCCGTTGCCGCGTGCGATCGGCTCGCAGATCTGCACGACATCGGCGACCAGTTCGTCGATGCGGACCAGCGTCCGGCTGCCGATCTCGCCACGGGCGAACACCAGCATGTCGCGGATCAGCGTCTCCAGATGCTGGAGGCGCTCGACGACACGCGACGAGGCGCGTTCCCGCATCGAGGCATCGAGCGAGGGCGCCGAAAGGTTGGCGGCGTACAGCAGGGCTGCGGACAACGGGGTGCGCAACTGGTGGGCCAGGCCGGCGACCATCTCGCCCATTGCAGCCAGGCGTTCATTGCGTGCCGCGAGTGTGCGCATGCGTTGAGTCTCGGTGATGTCATGAAGCAGCGCGATCCGGCCGCCACTCGAATCGAGTGCCGTCTCGCGGATCTCGATGCGCATGCCTGCGCCGCTGGTCCATTCTCCGGCGCTCTCGGTCTTCTCGAGACGGTCGCGCATGGTGCCTTGCCAATCGCGCCCGGCGATGTCGAGTCCCAGCATGTTGCGCGCTACCGGATTGGCCTCGCGCACCACGCCTTCATCGTCGAGCACCACGACGCCGGCCGGCAGCGCGGCCAGCAGCATGGCCAGTCGTTCGGTGAGCGCGGCTTTCTCCTGGTACTGCCGCCGCAGCTCGCCATTGGCTGCGGCGAGTTCGGCGGTGAGCTGCGCAACCTGTGCCTGTAGGCCATCGTACGCACGTGACAGCTCGCCGGAGGCCTCGTTGAACAGGCGAAATGCTTCCGCGAGCGCCACAGGGTTGCCCGGGGCGTTCGTGTCGTCGGCAATTTCGCTGAGCAGGGCAGTGTCGGTCATGGCGTCGGGCCATTGCGGGATTCCGGCAGCGTAGCAACGCGCGGTCAAGCCCCAGGCGCAGAACAGGCGGCAAAAAATGCCGCAAATCGTCCGCAATGCCGAATGGCCGGAGCAAGACAATTCTCGGCGATGGCGTCACCTGCAAGGTCCGGCGACCCGTGACGGATTTCACGCCGTGACAGGCAAACCAGCCAGTCGGTGCCATCGGGGGGACGGTGGGGGCGAATAGGGCTGGAAAGGCCCCGCTTATCGACCCACCGGCAATGTTTGCCGGCCCCCAGAATCGCATCTAATCAGTAAGAAACCGAGAGTCTTCCATGGCAAGCGATCAGGCAACACTTCCAGCCCCAGCCGCGGCGGCATTGCCGGCACCGCTGGCGTTCATCAGCCAGCTCTCCATGCGACAGAAGCTCGCCGGCATGGCGGCGGTGGCATTGGCGATCGCAGTTCTGACCGGGCTCTGGCTGTGGAGCCGTACGCCGGATTATCAGGTGCTGTTCTCCAATCTGAACGAGAAGGACGGGGGCGCGATCATCGCGGCGCTTCAACAGCAGAACGTGCCCTACCGTTTTTCCGAAGGCGGCGGTGCGATCCTCGTGCCCGCCGGACAGGTGCACGACGTGCGCTTGAAACTCGCCTCGCAAGGGCTGCCGCGCGGCGGGCTGGTCGGCTTCGAGCTGATGGAAGCGCAGAAACTCGGCCTGTCGCAGTTCGCCGAGCACATCAACTACCAGCGCGCACTCGAAGGCGAGCTTGCTCGTTCGATCCAGTCGCTGTCCGCGGTCGATGGGGCGCGCGTGCATCTCGCCATTCCGAAACAGACCGGCTTCCTGCGCGACGAACAGAAGCCGACGGCTAGCGTGCTGGTGAACCTTCGCGGCGGTCGGGTGCTCGAGCCGACGCAGGTTGCCGGCATCGTTCATCTCGTGGCCTCCAGCGTGCCCGAACTGTCTCCGTCCGCGGTGTCTATCCTCGATCAGAACGGCAAGCTGCTGTCACAGAACAAGGATGGCGGGCGGGATGCCGGCCTCGACCCGACGCAGCTCAAATATGTCGAGGATCTCGAACAGGGCTACATCAAGCGTATCGAACAGATTCTGACGCCGATCACCGGGCCGGGAAACCACCGTGCGCAGGTCACGGCAGATGTGGATTTCGACCGTGCCGAGCAGACTGCAGAAACGTATGCGCCCAATCCTGCGGACAAGGCGGCAATTCGCAGCCAGCAGTCGCAGGAGCAAACGACGCGCGAGGCGGGGGCCACCGGTGTTCCCGGTGCGCTGTCGAACCAGCCGCCCGCGCCCGCCACGGCGCCCCTCACGACGCCTGCGGCGCCAGGAACGCCGGGCGCAGCGAACCAGGCGCCGCCTCTGAACGCGTCGAAGAATGCGACGATCAACTACGAGGTGGACAAGACGGTGCGCCACGTCAAATCGGCGGTCGGCTCAGTCAAGCGGTTGTCCGTCGCGGTCGTGGTCAACCACAAGTCCGAGAAGCTTCCCGACGGAAAGGTGAAGACCGTGCCCCTGACCGAGGCAGAGATCAAGCAGATCACGGATCTGGTGCGCGAAGCGATGGGCTTCAACAAGGATCGCGGCGACACCCTCAACGTGGCCAGCTCGCCGTTCCGTGCGGCCGACCCGGAGACGCTGCCCGAGTCGCCGTTCTGGAAGTCGCCCGAGTTCATTTCGCTTGCGAAGGATCTGTTCAAGTATGCGTTGTTCGCCGGTGTCGCCCTATATCTGGTGTTCGGGTTGATCAAACCGCTGGTGCGCCAGATGACGACGCGTGAAGAAGCGGACGAGGACCAGTCGGTGCGCGACGTCACGGCCGACGAGGATGCCGTGGTTGCCCTGTCGGGGCCGGGCGGCGCCCAGCTGCCAATGACCTTCGAGCAGAAACTGGCTCAGGCGAAGGAACTGGCGAAATCCGACCCGAAACTGGTCGCCAACATGATCAAGGAGTGGACCAATGGCGGACAAGGATGACGGCTTCGAGAAGGGCGCGCTGCTGCTCGTCTCGCTGGGTCCGGACGAGGCGGCCGAGGTGCTCAAGCACCTTGGGCCGAAAGAGGTGCAGAAGCTCGGCTCTGCCATGGCAACACTCCCTGCAGCGCCGCGCGATCGCGTCGAATCGCTGCTCGACGAGCTGACGACGCATGCAAGCAAGGGCGCGCCCGTCACGGCCGACGAGCAGATGATCCGTTCGATGCTGACCAAGGCGCTTGGCGACGACCGGGCTGCCAACCTGCTGTCGCGCATCCTGTCCGGCGGCGACACGGCGGGCATCGAGGGACTGAAGTGGATGGACGCGGGAACGGTCGCGGATCTGATCAAGAACGAACATCCGCAGATCATCGCAACCATTCTGGTCCATCTCGAGTACGACCACGCCGGCGAAATACTCAAGTGCTTCACCGAGCGCCTGCGCAACGATGTCCTGTTGCGGATTGCCACGCTCGACGGCGTACAGCCGGCGGCACTGCGCGAACTCAACGATGCCCTGTCGCGCGTGATGGCGGGTGCGGCATCGATGAAGAAGACGGCGCTCGGCGGTGTCAAGACGGCTGCCGAGATCCTCAATTTCGTCGGTTCGGCCGCCGAGACCGCGATCATCGACAACGTGCGCGAGTACGACGCCGATCTGGCGCAAAAGATTCTCGACGAGATGTTCGTGTTCGAGAACCTGATCGACCTCGACGATCGCGGCTTCCAGGTTCTGCTGCGCGAGATCCAGTCCGATTCGCTGATCGTGGCGCTCAAGGGGGCGCCGCCCGAGTTGCGCGAGAAGGTCTTCAAGAACATGTCGCAACGTGCCGCCGAAATGTTGCGCGAAGATCTCGACTCGCGCGGCCCAGTACGCCTGTCCGAAGTCGAGGCGGAACAGAAGGAGATCCTCAAGACCGCTCGCAGGCTGGCTGAAGAAGGCCAGATCCAGCTGGCCTCCAAGGGCGCCGAGGACGCCTTCGTCTGATCATGGGCACTGCAAAAGTCACGCCGTTGCGTCCGGAGAGCGAGCAGCGCTACCGCCGTTGGGAACCGATGCGCTTCGAGGCCGGTACGCCGGTCGACGCCGCACCGCCCGATCTGCCATCCGTGCAGGAGGCAGTGGTGCCCGAGATCCGTCTTCCGACCGCAGACGACATCGAACGCATGCACAACGAGGCGGCCGAGGCCGGGCACCGTGCCGGTTTCGAGAACGGCTACGAGGAAGGCACCGCACGCGTACGCATGGAAGCGTTGCAGATCAATACATTGCTCGAGCAGTTCGAACGCGCCGTGAGCGAGTTCGATCAGCAGGTCGGCGAGTCGCTGGTTCAACTTGCGCTCGAGGTCGCGCGCCAGGTTTTGCGGCGCGAACTCAAAACCCAGCCGCAAAGTCTCCTCGACGTGGTGCGGGAGGCGCTCGCACAACTGCCGCACCAGCACGTCAACATCCATGTCCATCCCGAGGATGCGCAACTGGTGCGGACGCACCTCGCGGATCAGGTCATGCACGCGGCCCACAGGGTACGCGAGGATGCGACGCTGACTCGCGGCGGATGCAGGCTCGACGTTGCCGGCACCCAGGTGGACGCGACGGTCGAGACGAGATGGAAGCGCGTCGTCGAATCACTGGGTTTGCGCGACGACTGGTCGGTTTCTGCGGAGCGCCGCGCGGAGCAGCCCTGATGCCGATTCTTACCGAGGCCTGGAGCGGGCATCTTGACGGATGCCGCAAGCTGGTTGCAGCCGCAACGCCCTATGCGACCTGCGGCACGCTGACACGCATCAACGGACTGGTCATGGAAGCCAACGGCATCAAGTTGCCGTTGGGGAGCGGCGTGCGCGTGGCTGTTGGCGGCGGCGGCTTCGTCGAAGCCGAAGTCGTCGGATTCCACGGCGAAAAGCTATACATGATGCCGACAGACGATGTTTTTGGCCTTGCGCCGGGGGCGCAGGTTGCGCCGTTCGAGGCGAGTCACGCCAGGCCGCGAGTCGGCGAGCGCATCTTCGCGCGTCGGCGTGTGCAGGACCGTGCCAAGCACCTGCCCGTGGGCGTCCAGTTGCTCGGGCGGGTGGTCGATGGGGCAGGGCGTCCGCTCGACGGCATGGGGCCGCTCAACACGACGGAGTTGCGCTCGCTCGCGAGCCGACCGGTCAACCCGCTGCAGCGCGCGCCGATTGACCGTTCGCTGGATGTCGGCGTGCGGGCGATCAATGCACTGCTGACCGTCGGTCGCGGCCAGCGCGTCGGCCTGTTCGCCGGGTCGGGTGTTGGCAAATCGGTCCTGCTGGGCATGATGGCGCGCTATACCTCGGCGGAGGTGGTCGTCGTCGGACTGATCGGCGAACGCGGACGCGAGGTCAAGGAGTTCATCGAGCAGATCCTCGGCGCGGAAGGCCTGCGACGTTCGGTCGTGGTCGCGGCGCCCGCCGACACCAGTCCGCTGATGCGGCTGCAGGGCGCGGCATACGCCACGACGATTGCGGAGCACTTCCGGGACCAGGGTCGCCAAGTCCTGCTGATCATGGATTCGCTCACACGCTATGCGATGGCGCAGCGCGAGATAGCACTGGCGATCGGCGAACCGCCGGTCACCCGGGGTTATCCTCCCAGCGTTTTCGCCCGTCTGCCGCAGCTCGTCGAGCGTGCCGGCAATGGTCCGGACGGCGGCGGGTCGATCACGGCGTTCTACACGGTGCTTGCCGAGGGCGATGACCAGCAGGATCCGATTGCGGATTCGGCGCGCGCGATCCTCGACGGCCATTTCGTGCTGACGCGAACGCTCGCAGAGGCCGGTCACTATCCGGCGATCGATATCGAACAGTCGATCTCGCGTGCCATGCACGGGCTGGTGAAGCCGACGCACTTCGATCTGGTGCGCCGGTTCAAGCAGCTCTATTCGCGCTACCAGCGCTCCCGTGACCTGATTGCGGTCGGCGCCTATGCGCCCGGGGCAGACCCGCTGCTCGACAAGGCGGTTGCGATGTACCCGCAGATCGAAGCCTATCTGCAACAGAAGATGAACGAGTGCGAGAACTACGAAGATAGCGTGGTCAAGCTGCACCGGCTGTTCGATCAGGCACTGTGACATCGGAATAGGCCATGGCGACGAATCGGCTTCCGCTCGACACGCTGCTCGAACTGGCCCAGGCGCGTACCGACGAGGCGGCCAAGCGGCTCGGGCAGCTTATCGCGGCGCAGAGCGAGGACTCCCGCAAGCTCGAACTGCTGCAGCAGTACCGCGCCGACTACCAGGCACGATTCGTCGCCCATGCACGCAACGGCATGCGCCCCGAGGAATGGGCGAACTACCAGTCTTTCCTCGCCAAGCTCGACGCGGCGATCGATCAGCAAGCGCGCATGTGCCAGATTGCGCAGTCGCGAACCCAGGATGGCCAGAAGAACTGGCTGGAACAGCGCAACCGCCACAAGGCATTCGACACCCTGGCTCAGCGCCAGGAGAGCGAGGAGGCGCGCCACGCGGCGCGCCAGGACCAGAAGGCAGCAGACGAGCATTCTGCCAAGCGCTTCAAGAATGGTCTCGAGGACACCATCGATACCGGTGGCACGTCGCTTGCTGATCGCTACAACAACTGACGTTGCAATTGGAGAACGACATGCCCAGTCTCGCCCTGCCTCCGGTCTCTCCCGCCTTGCCGGTTCCTGCCAGCGCCAACATGGCGGGGCAGGAGGCGGCCGGGGTCGACGGAGCTCAATCATCGGCTGAAAGCGGCGAGGGTGGGTCGCCATTCGCTGCGGTGCTGAACCGTCAGATCGCGGCTGCGGGCGAGGGTGCGAAACTCACGCCGGACTCCGAGGGACTGACAGCGGCCGCGGAAGAAGCGAGCAACGATCCGTCGGCGCAGACTGGAGCCGACCTGTCGGCGTTGCTGCAAGGCCTGCTGCTGCCTCTCGTGCCTGCTTCCGCCACGAAAGCGACCCCGGCAATGGCTGCGTCGGAGGCGGCACCGGCCGAGTCAATGCAGGCGGGACGGTCGCTCCTCATGTTCCCGGCCGTGTCGGATGGTGACACGGTCGAGCCCGACGCGCTGGCCTGGATGGAAGCGCAATCGCGCACGCCAAGCGACGTGTTTGAGAAACAGCGCGGGGCAGGCGAAGCTGCGGCATTTCTTGACGCCGAAACCGGCAATCCGGTAGCGGCAGATTCTGCCGCCTTGCCGGTCTCGTCCGGGGCACCTCCGGGCATGCAGCATCTAACGCATGTGCCGCAGCAGTTGCGCGAATCGGCCGATCCGGCTCGCGAACGGATGATCGTCAGCACGCCGGTTACATCACCCGGCTGGGCCGAGGATCTGGGGAACAAGGTGTCGATGCTGATCGGCAAGGAACTGAGTTCGGCCGAACTCGTCCTGACGCCACCTTCCCTCGGGCGAGTCGAAGTACAGCTGACGGTGGCTGGCGACCAGACCAGCGCGGTATTCGTGGCGGCCACGCCGGCAGCTCGTGATGCCCTGGAGCAGGCCTTGCCGAAACTGCGCGACTTCCTCGCCGATGCTGGCATCAACCTTTCGCAGGCGACCGTGGGCGGGGAGTCCTCGCGCGGCAGCGGACGGCAGGACGGGCCACCGCAACGACATTCAGGTGGCGCAGACGTCGCTGTTTCCGGAGCGGACGGCGCTGCCGTTGCGGCCGTTTTGCGGCGGGTGGACGGGATGGTGGACACGTTCGCCTGATTTGCCGGGCGGATCCTCCGCTATTTCACCCTAAAGCTGAGCGCTCCGGGTTCGATAATAAAGAAAACCGTCAGGAGTTGACCCGATGTCCAAAGCAGCCGCCGCGACAGCCGATGGCGAAGTCGCACCCCCGAAGAAAAAGAGCAAACTGATCCTCTTCATCGGGATTGGCGTGCTGGTGCTCGCGCTCGCGGGCGGCGGAGCGTTCTTCATGCTTTCCAAGAAGAAGGCTGCCGAGGACGAAGGCGACACCGAGGATGGTCACACGCCAGCCAAGACTGCGCATGCGAAGCCCAAGGGAAAACCGGGCACGCCGCCGACCTTCGTGCCGATGGAGCCCTTCACCGTCAATCTTCTGCCGGAGAACGGCGAACAGTATCTGCAAGTCGTCGCGTCGCTCAAGATCGAGGACGCGCACGTCGGCGAAGACCTCAAGGTCTATATGCCCGAACTGAGGCACCGCGTGTTGATGCTGCTGTCCGGCAAGAAGGCCTCGGAGCTTCAGGGCGTCGATGGGCGCGAAGCGCTCGCCGAGGAAATCATGTCTGCTGCAAACGAAGTGCTCGGCTTCGGTTCGAAGCCGAGTCGCAAGGGCACAGCCGAGGAATCTAAGGGACGCAAGGAGCCGGTCGAGGGGCCTGTAGTTTCGGTTCTATTTACGTCGTTCATCATTCAATAACTGATTCGACAACCCAATGTCGCAGGATTTTCTTTCACAGGACGAGGTCGATGCGCTCCTCAAGGGCGTGACCGGCGAGGCAGACGAACCGCTGGCCGAGGAGACATCTGACGGCGTCCGGACATACAACCTCGCGACACAGGAGCGCATCGTCCGCGGGCGCATGCCAACGCTCGAACTGATTCACGAGCGTTTCGCCCGGAACCTGCGCATCGGACTGTTCAACTACATGCACCGAACGGTGGAGATCTCCATCGGCCCGATCCGCGTGCAGAAGTACGGCGAGTTCGTGCGCAATCTGGTGGTGCCCACGAACCTGAATCTGGTTCAGGCCAAGCCCCTCCGCGGAACCGGCCTGATCGTGTTCGATCCGAATCTGGTGTTCCTCGTTGTCGACAACATGTTCGGGGGCGACGGCCGCTTCCATACGCGTGTCGAGGGTCGGGAGTTCACGCCGACCGAGCAGCGCATCATCCACGGCCTGCTGGGGGTGGTCTTCGCGGAATACGAGAAGGCGTGGCAGCCGGTTCACGAACTGAAGTTCGAGCATGTACGTTCCGAGATGAATCACCAGTTCGCGAACATTGCGACACCGTCGGAGATCGCGATTGCGACGACGTTCACGCTGGAGTTCAGCGGCGCGACGGCCGACATGCATGTGTGCTTTCCCTATTCGATGGTCGAGCCGATCCGCGACGTGTTGAACAGCACCACGCAGAGCGACCAGACCAACCACGACACGCGTTGGACCGGCACGCTGACCAGCCAGCTTCAGTCGGCGGAAGTGAATCTGGTCAGCATGCTCGGATCGTCCACCATTTCGCTGCGCCAGATTCTGAGCATGAAAGTGGGGGATGTGATTCCGATCCAGATTCCCGAGCGCGTTTCCGGCGCAGTAGACGGCGTGCCGGTGGTCGAGTGCCAGTACGGTATCCAGAACGGTCGATATGCGCTCCGTGTCGAACGCTTTGCGAATGAATCGTTGTCCTTGTCTGCCTGGTCAGGAGAAAAGCATGTCTGAAACCGTGGAAGAGCAACAAGTCAGTGACGATGATTGGGCTGCGGCCATGGGCGAGCAGGCTGCTGCCGAGGCGGCAGCCACGGCCAGCAGCGTCACGCAACAGGCCGCCAGCGCAGCATCGGCGCTGTTCCAGAATTTCGGCGACAGCGGTTCGAAGTCCGGTACGATGCAGGACTTTGACCTGATTCTGGACATCCCGGTACAGATGACGGTCGAGCTGGGGCGTACCAAGATATCGATACGGAATCTGCTTCAGCTTGCACACGGATCGGTGGTCGAGCTGGACGGACTGGCTGGCGAGCCAATGGACGTCATGGTCAACGGCACGTTAATTGCCCAGGGCGAGGTGGTGGTCGTCAATGACAAGTTCGGTATTCGCCTCACCGACATCATCACGCCGTCGGAGCGAATGCGTAAACTCAATCGCTGAATCGAGTCTCCTCCCGCGTTCTGAATGGAATCGGGATTCGGGCGGCCCATGCGGCCGCCTCTTGTTTTTCTGCCTGTACCCTCGAGCAGCCGGATCAGCGCGATCGAACGGTGCGACCCCGCTCGACGCGAAGGATGTACCGCTGGATCATGGACACCTGCGAGTCTGGCAGGTGGATGAACTGGCAACCTGCGCGCAGCATCGGACGGCCATCGGTTGCACTGATGCGGAACACGTTGCGTACCCGCATCTTGGTTTCGATCACGCCGATCTCGGGCAGGTTGATCCGGCAGTTGTGCAGCTCCCGGTCCGGTTCGAACACTGCGCCTTCGGGTGGCACCATCACTGCGAGGCCGCCACCGCTGATGTCGAGCACCGTTGCTTCGACACGCAGTTCGCTGCGGCTGTCCGTCGTTACGACGATGCTGCATTTGACACCCTGGGTGGCGGGTGTCGCCAATCGATAGTACTCGCGGCGCTGGAGCCGGAGAATGGCGTCGGGCACTCTTGCCCTGAACGACCGGGCGCCCGAAAGGTCGAACGGCGTCGCCGCGCCGAGCGTGAACTGGATCTTTACCTTGTCCAGCTGGGTCGTGCACGTGATGGCGTCGGAGGACGCCACCTTGGCGTTCATTGCTTCGTCGGCGCCCCAATCGAGAAACAGTTGGCTCTGGTCCTCCGAAAGGGCGAGAAGCGTGGACAGCATGAAATCTCCGGTCGGGCCGAAGTACACGCTCACCAACGCACGCCCTTCGATCAGGCCGCGGAGTATGAAGCGAATCTCCCGCGGGTCGCGCAGGATGTAATGCGCGTAATCATCCGATTTGAGCAATTCGAAGCGCAGCGGATTGGGTTCGGTGCGATTCATCGACGGGTCCGGCGATATGGAGTTGGCAAGCATGTTAGCGAAGCAGTTTATAGCACGTGCCAGTCCTCCGTGACGATGAGAAATGGCGCAGGGATTGCGCTCAGATCGACGGCAGGGCAGGCGGGGGGCCGGGCATGACGCCGGACTCCACTCGATAGAGCCAGGCGAGGAGTTCGGCAATCGCGACATAGAGTTGCGGCGGGATGTGCTGATCGAGGTCTACCTGCATCAGCAGGGCGACCATCTCCGGCGATTCGTGGACGAAGATGCCCGCTTCCCGGGCGCGCTCGATGATCTGTTCGGCAACGAGTCCGCTGCCCTTGGCGACAACACGCGGTGCGGCATCGTTGCTCCCATACCGGAGCGCAACGGCATTCTGGCGTCTGGTTTCACTCATGTCCGGAAACCGTCGCATGGACCAAGCGCAAGCCGGCGGCGTCGAAGGCGGTTGCCAAAGCCGGGCGGGCATCGCGAAGGCGGTCGGATCCATGCTCTTCGGCGTGCAGGCGAATGCCGATGCGATCACCCGTCACCGCCAATTCGGCGCTGATCGGACCCAGGCTGGGCAACTGCAACCGTAGTCTCGTACGCCACTCCCGCTCTGCCCCTTCGATCGGAGGACCGTCCTGGTCATCGGGCGCGTCGATCTCCCATTCCATGAACTGGCCCGGCCATGGCTGCACCTGCCACGCCAGTTGCTGGTTGGCCAGCGTGTCGAGTTGTTTATGGACGATCTCGGTGACGTTCTCGCCGAGATGCGGTCCGGTGCCTACAGTTTGGTGTGTCCGACTTGCCCCCGGAAGTTCCGGTGCGTTGGCAGGCGTGGACAAGGATTCCGGCTCCGCGCCCGGAACAGCAAGGCGGGAGCCCGGCGGCAATTGGGCCTGAGGCTCCGTCCTCAATGCGGCAAGCGGGATCTTGCCCTCAAGCCAGTCGGCCTGATGCGACTCGTAGAACACACCGCTACGCGTAACCGCGTCGCGCAGCGCGGAGGCAATCCGCGACGGCGGCGTTTCGGCGGAGTTCGTCAGCGGAGCACCGCCTGCCAGCGCCACAGGGGGCGTCCGCGTCGTATCAGCGAGCAGTGAGCCGATAAGCTTTGCGGCGCTGGAAAGGAGCGGGGAGTCAGAGTGACGCGGCGGATTTTCCGCGAACCGGGCGAGTACCGTTGGCGGCCGGCCCTCCTGCGAGGGCGGGGACTCCCGTCCAGTGACAACAAGGTCGAGTTGGTCGCCGGGCTTCGCGGGAGTTGGAAGCCGCAGCGTCAGTTGCTGGCCCGATGCCTGGGCGCGGTAGGCGCCGTCGGAGTTCCGGTCGAGAATGGTGGCGCGAAAGCGGTCACCCGGCTGAAGCGGTGGCGGGTCTGCCTGGAGCGGCCGGACCGGTTCCGTCGACCGGACGGTCGACTCGGTCAGCATCTTCAACCTGGCGATGAGAGCGCCCGGAATCATCGATCGTAGAGACTGGCGTGCATGCCATGCGGTCAGTAGCCTGCGCCGGTGTACATGTTTCTGGCATTTCGTCCCGGCGTCGCGTCTCCCAGGAACCTTCGCACCTGTTCCATCCAGGGTTCGGTGAAGCTGCGAACCTTGCGATCGTCTGCCAGGATGCGTTTGATCAGGTGCACCTTGTGCGCCCGTTCCGCATCGTTCAGGTTCGCGCCTGCATCTGCTGCCGAGAGCTGGTCGCGCAGACGAGCGACCGTTCGCTCCAGTTCGATCAGTCGATCCCAGTCGCCGACCTCTGCGGCGAGCACCATGTCGCCGGAGATTCCACTCAGGGTTTCATAGAGTTTGAGGGCGCTCATGATCATCCTTTGCGGTATTACGAGGCAGCCCCGGCGTTGCCGGCCGAGTGCGGCTTCCCGATCTGTTCCCAAGCTTCCTTCAGTTCGCGCAGCAGTGTCGCAACTTCCCCGAGGGCGCCAATGTCGTTGCGTGCGTTGGCATGCAAAAGGCGTGCGCACATGTAGTCATAGAGAGAGGCGAGGCGTTGGGCGAGTTCGCCGCCGACGTCGAAGTCCAGACTGACCTTGAGTCCGTTGGCGATGATCTCGATCGCCTTCGAGATCGAGGTTCCCTTGAGCGGAATCTCTCCGTTCTCCATGTGAATCCTGGCTGCGTTGATCGATACCAGGGCACCGTCGAACAGCATCAGCGTGAGGCGATGAGGATCCGCCGACGTCACGCCGATCTCGACACCAACGTTCTTGTAAGCCAGTGCGCCGCTTTGGCGTGCAAACATCGTAGTCAGACTCCGGATTGGATATCGATTGTGTATGACTTATCGGCCTAACTGGACGAACTTGATAGTTGCTGCTTGAGGTAAGTGCTGGTTGCGTTCATGCTGGCAATGGTCGTATCGAGTAGCGTGAACTGCGCCCGGTAACGCGCCTCGATCGATGTCATCCTCGTCTCGAGAGCCTCGGTCCGCTTGTCGAGGTTGGAGACGCGCAGGTTCAGGCCTTCCACCTTTCCCGAAACCAGGCCATCCGTGGAGATCATCGACGTGATCCGCTTGTCGATCAGCGCTGCAAGGCCGTCCGCTCCGTTGGTAGTCGCAAAGACGCGCGAAACGCTCTTGGCGGGATTTGCGAGCGCGTCGGTCAGTTTCGACGAATTCACGCTGATGGACCCGTCGCTGGCAAACGTCATTCCAAGCTCGGAGAGCGACGAGAATCCGCCGTTCGATGCAACGTTGCCGAAGGCGCCGCGCAATTGCGACTGGATCGACCGGATGGTTGCATCGCCATTGAGCTCGCCCGCCTTTTTCGTTGCCGGGTCGTATGCAGTCAGTTCGCGAAGTATGCGATTCAGGTCGTTGTAGGCCTTGGCGAAGTTGCCGATGTTGGTCTGCGACGTGCCGGTGTCGGCAGCGACGCCGACCGTCACCGGCGAGCCGATGTTGGTCTTGGTCAGGGTCAGCGTCAGGCCGTCGATGGCATCGCTGACGGTGTTGGAGGCGCGCGTGACGTCGACACCGTTAACCTTGAGCTTCGCGTCGAGTGGCCCAGCCTTCTCGGACATTCCTCCCGCGGTCGCACCGTTGTCGAACGCGATGGCGGACAGACCTCCGTTTCCGCCGCTCTGCGATATCCGGACTGCGTTCTTGGTGCCGGATTCGTTGGACGAGATGAACAACTGCGAACCAGCATCGCCATTGACAATCACTGCGGTGACGCCGGCTTGGGCATTGTTGATCGCATCGCGGATGCCGGCGAGGGTCTGATTGCTGCTGTCGATGGTGATCGACTTGGGCGATTTGTCCGGGTTTGCGGTAAAGGTGGTTCCTCTGTACGACCCAAGCTCCAGGGTCAGCGTGCCGGTGCCGACCACTGCACTGGAGGAGAGGAAGCCCGATTTCGTGAGTTGCTGTGCCTGGGCGAGCTGGCTGACCTCCACCGTGACGCTGCCGACGGCGGCGCCAGTACGCGCGCTAGCTGTGAGAACCGTGCCGTCGGAGACGCTGGCCTTGGCCGCAGCGAACGCCGCGGGGGTCTTGAGTGACGCTGTGGCCGTCTGCAATGCAGAAAGGGCGCCCTGTACGCGCCCGTATGCCGAGATGTCGGCTTTCAATCCGGTCTGCAGCTTTTGTATCTGCGTGATCGGCTGTCTCTCGACCGTCATCAGGTTGGTGATGATGTTCTCGATGTCCAGTCCGGAGCCGACTCCTGCACTGCTGATCGTGGCCACTGTGCTCTCCTTCAGGCTTCCATGCTGAACAGCACGCCCTTCATCTTGTCGAGCGCGCGCCGCAGGGCAAGCACTTCTTCGCCCGGAATCTGGCGAATGACTTCCTTCGTCTTGGAATCCACGACTCTGACGACGGTGCGGCCGGAATCCTTGTCGACCGAGAACTGCAAGTCGCTCGAAACCGTGCTGACGACCTTGCGGATGTCCTTGACTGCCTGCTCCACCTGCTCCTTCGAAGCGGGTTTCTGCTGTTCGGGAAGCCCGGCGGCTTCCGCTACTTCCACTGCTCTCGACACACCCTCGGTCCGCGCTGACGGGCGGTCGGCGGCCACAATGTCAGCCGCTGAACCTGCTCGAGTAATCTCCATTTCTATCTCTCCCGATCTGTGGCAAAGGCGCGAGGCCCCTCAAGGGCTCTCGCGCCTCGCCTTAATCAGCTACTGGCCGGTTAGCGGAGCAGCGAGAGCACGTTTTGCGGCAGTGCATTCGCTTGCGCCAGCATCGCAGTGCCAGCTTGCTGCAGGATCTGGTTGCGAGACAGGGCCGCAGTTTCCGCCGCGAAATCGGCGTCCATGATCCGGCTGCGCGCGGCGCTCTGGTTCTCGACCGAGACCTGCAGGTTCGCGATTACCGATTCGAATCGGGTCTGACGGGCGCCCCAGTTGCCACGTTCTTCGTTAATGGTGTTCAGCGCCGTATCGAGGTTGTCAATCACATTGCCGATGTCGGTCGTAGATGCGCCGCTGCCGATCGAGGCGACGCTGCCGGTGACATCGGTGATTGTCGAGTTCGCATTGAATGCAGTGGAGCCGAAGTTCACGTTGATCGAGTCGTCGTTTGTCGTTCCCGCGCCGACCTGGAAGTTGATCGAGCCCGTCGAAGCGAAAATCGCGGTGCCGTTGAACTTGGTGCCGCCAAGGATGCGGGTGATCTCGGACTGCATCTGGCCGAACTCGGTGTTCAGCGAATCCTTGTCGCTGGCGCTGTTTGTCGAGTTGCGTGCCTGGACTGCCAGTTCTCGCATGCGCTGGAGCGCGTCGCCGACCTTGGCTAGTGCGCCTTCAGCCGTCTGGGCATAGGAGATGCCGTCATTCGCGTTGCGGATTGCGACGTTCATGCCACGCACCTGGGCGTTCATGCGTTCCGCGATCGCCAGACCAGCGGCGTCGTCCTTGGCGCTGTTCACACGCAGCCCGGAGGACAGGCGCTGCAGGGACGTTGCGAGTGCGCCTTGTGAGTTCGTCAGGTTCCGCGACGCGTTGAGCGAGGCAACGTTGGTGTTGATGATCTGAGGCATTTGTTTCTCCTTAGCTTTCTTGCGATGTACCGGAGAACATTGCCGCTACCTTATCCCCCAGGCGTGCGTGCATGTCGCCGACAACTCTGTTTACGTCCGCACCGTGTCCAACTTTAGGATTTGCGCGAGTCTTCAACGTGTTGCGTTCATGTTGCGTGGCTCGCGAGATGCTTGTGGCAGTTATCGGCGGCAGGTACCGCAAATTTAGGATCCGATCCTGATTTGAGAGGGATTAGCCGTTCAATTCGTGGCGTATGTCTCGCATTGTCGGGGAATGTTGTTCCGCCGAACGCTCAAATTCCGGCCGGAACGCCCGTCTTATCGCGGTTTCATGGCGCGAGGGTGAGGCATAGAGTATCGAAGCAAGGTTTGCTGTCGACACTTTCGTCGGCAACCGTCATTCAAGAATCAGGAGCACCCGATGAGTCACATAACCTGCGATGCTGCCGGTCTGGAACGCCTGCTCGACGAACACGCGGCCGGGCGCACCGTGCTCTCGCTCGATTGCTTCGATACGTTGGTCTGGCGCGAAGTCATGACGCCGACAGATGCCTTCTATCGACTTTCGGAGCGTCAGACCTTCGCCCGGTTGGGCCTGACTGCACGCGCCCGTGTCACGGCCGAGTCGGCGGCACGTGCCGCGCGACACATGCGCGATGGTGGTCACGAAGTCCTGCTTGGTGACATCTACCGCGCGGCAGCGCCCGGTGCGGATGATGGGCAGATTGCGCAACTGGTCGCCGACGAATTGGGTCTCGAGAAGGAGATCTGCTTCGCGTTCGAGCCGATGCTTCGCTTGATCCGGCAGGCGAAGGGCAGGGGAATGCGGGTGATCATCGTCAGTGACACGTATTTCGATGAAACACAGCTGCGCGAGCTTCTGTCGAGCGCGTTGTGCGTCGATTCGCTTTCCGGGCTGATTGATGAGGTGTTCTGCTCGAGTCGATTCGGCGTATCCAAATTCAATGGCTTGTTCGGCAAGGTGCTGAGCGAGCTTGGGCAGGGCGCGGAACAAGTCCTTCATGTCGGCGACAACATTGCCGCCGATTTGGCCGGCGCACTCAAATCCGGCATCCGCGGAGTCCATTTCAGCGCGTTCTCGGAAGAGATCGACGAAGTCATGCGCCTCCACGGCGCTGCCGCCAGCGTGCTGGCTCCCGAAGTTCGCCGCGAACGGCCACTGCCGGGGCTATGCCATGCGATCTGGGCGGAACACGCCAACGACAAGGGCGGGGCCCAGCGCATCGGCTACACGATGCTCGGGCCGGTCATGCTTGGCTATGTGCGCTGGGTCGCAGAGCAGGCGCTGGAGTTGAAGCGACGCGGCGAGAAGCCTCATCTCGTGTTCCTGCTGCGGGATGGCTTCTTTCCGCATCGGGTTTATGAGCGCCTGTGCGCCGTTGATCCGCGGTTGGCAGAGATTCCGCACAGCGATGCGGAGATCTCGCGCTTCTCGGGGTACGCCGCATCATTCGAGGATGTGGAGCACGTCAATGAGTACCTGTCGTTCATCGGTGCCAGCGACCGCTACGAGGCATTGTCCAAGCAGTTGCTGCTTCCCTCGAAGACGGCTGCGGCGCTCATCAAGGAAGCCAGGAGTCGTCCGAACGGCTGGCAGGTATTTGCCAAGAGGCTGCGCGAACAGCAGACCATGCGGCAGATTCGCACCGCGAGCGCCGCCTATCGGCGCCGCATGATGAACTACCTGAGAAGCACGGTAGGTGTGAAGGAGGGCGAGACCGTCGTGTTTGTCGACCTTGGCTATGCGGGAACCGTGCAAAGCAAGGTGCAGCCGGCCATGGAGCAGGACCTCAAGGTCAAGGTGCAGGGCGCCTACCTGCTTCTGCGAGATGTCCACACCGCTTTGACCGACAAACGGGGATGGCTGGACCGGCGCGGGATGGATCCGCGGAGCGTGCAGTCGCTGGTCAATCACATCGCCATGCTCGAGCAGTTGTGTACTTGTGACCTGCAAAGCGTCGTCGACTACTCCGAGGATGGCAAACCCGTGCGCCGTACCGGCGAGTTGAGCGATCACCAGGATTCGCTGCGCGACGAAATCCAGATGGCGGCACTGGAATTCGTCGACAAGGCACTGAACGGAAACCCGAATCGCGGGTGGAATCGTCCCGAGGCGGTGCGCGACTGCGGCGCTGCACTACTCGGGCGATTCCTATTTCTGCCGACGCGGGAGGAAGTCACGGTACTGAACGATTTCCACCACGACGTCAATCTAGGGACCAAGGATCTGCTCCGGTTGTTCGACCCGCAGCAGGCCACGGTCGGGCTGCGGCGCCGGGGCCTGATGTACCTGAATGGCAGCAAGCGTCAGACATTGCCGATGGAGCTCCGTCCTCATGGGATCCATCTTCCGCTCACCTTGCTTTCCCAGGAGCGATTCGGCCTGGATCTGCGTGCGAGGGATTTCGGCGAATGCGAACTGTCCATGCCAGTCATGGTTTCGCGTGGCATGGATCTATCGACGCAGAACGTCGAGCTACACATGACCAACGAAGGATTCCTGATGGCTGCCATCGGCGTCGGGCCCTGTGACACGGACCTCGGGCTGATGTTCGGCCACCACTGGAGTTGGGTCCAGCTCGAGCGTATCAGCCTGGTGCCGGTACAGAAGGTCATGGACAACCTGGACGAGAACGACGGTGTGAGCCTCATGTCCGCCCTGTCGTTCGAGAACGTCGAGCGGCGGGGGGCGAGTCTTGTCGAGTGCCCTGATGAAACGGGATTCGTCTTCGTGAAAGTGACAAGCAAGAAGGTCACTCGTCCGGACATGCGCATGGCTTGTGTCGTTGTGTTTCGACCGCTCGAGGCGAGGGAGTCGGAGCCGCGCGGGCAAGGTGAAGTGGCAGGCGAGGCGGCAACAGTCGAGGTGTGACGGAGCGTGCGCTTCCAGCCGAGATTCGATCTTCAAGATTGCGAAAGGGAAAAAATGTCCCAACCATTGCTGATTCATTCTCTCGCGGAGTTCGCGAATGTCACGTTGCCTGCGCTCGAATTGTGCAACGCCAGACGGGTATGCGAGATTGGTGCCGAGCACGGCGGCAACAGCGAGATACTTGCAGGCTGGCTCGAGGGAAATGGCGGCTTCCTGACGTCGATCGATCCTGCTCCCAGCCCGGCTTTTCATGGCTGGCTGGCGAGCCATTCGAAGCATGTATGCCATGTGAAGCGTCCGAGCCTGGAGGCAATACCCACGGTCCAACCGCAGGACGCATGGTTTGTCGACGGCGATCACAACTGGTACACGGTCTACCACGAGCTCGCCGCGATTCATGAAGTCCAGCGGATGGCGGCAAGACCTCTGCTCGTGTTTCTCCACGACGCCGGATGGCCATGGGCGAGGCGCGACCTCTACTATGCGCCGGATCGCATTCCAGGCGAGTTCCGACAGAACCATTCATGGGATCACGGCGTCACGCTCGACAATCCGCATGCGATCAAGGGCGGTTTCCGTGGTTGCGGCGCGTTCGCCGTCGCCATGCGGGAAGGCGGGCCGCGAAACGGCGTGTTGACCGCCATCGAGGATTTCTTCGGCGCACACCCTGATGAGTTCTTCTGGGCGTTCGTGCCCGGGGTGTTCGGACTTGGCATCCTGTTCAGCCGGGACCATCCTGCGGCACAGGGATTGGCGAACCTGTTGGCGCCCCTGCACGAGAATGCCCTGCTCAAGCGGCTGGAATCCAACCGGCTTGCAAACTACCTGAAAGTCATCGAGCTTCAGGATGCGGCAGAGGAGAAGCAGGCGACAGCCTGCGTTTGATCCATGCTGGAATCCACGGCACCGATCCGGCGCATCGTCATAACCGGCGACGTACTGCGGCCACGCGCGGATCGTCCCGGCGATCCGGCATCGCGTCCCAACGTACAGTGGTTGTACCGCCTGCTCGCCTGGCCGCTCTCGCAAGTGACGTCTCTGCCGGTTTCCTGGGTTTCCTGGGGAGAGGGCTTCGACGCAGGGGCGTTCTACCGGTCCGTCGACCTTGCGCCGGATATCGCCGGATGGGCGCGTCTGCACTACGCCGATGCCCTGCCTGCGGCGGCGGAGGCGCTGATCGAATCGGCCTATCGCGATGCCCTGGTAATCGGCTGTGAAACGACGCCCTGTGTGGCCGCTGCGCTGACCCGATTGGGCATACCGTTGCTAGACACGATCGGCCATCCGATCCGATTCCTGGATGATCTGTTGAATGCCTGGCGCAGCAATCATGCGGGAATGGCCAACGCACTGACTGACTTCGAGTACGACGTGGAACTGGCCCGCGCTCAGGCCGGGCTGATCAGCGCCAAGATGGCGTGGCGCCCGCCCCTTGACGCGCCGCAGGATAGTGCGCTGCTGATCGGCCAGGTCGGAAGCGACAAGGCGCTGATCGACCGATCGCGGGGGCGGATACTGGGTTTCGGAGACTTTCTCGAGGCCCTGTTCGAGATTGCGGAACGTCATCCGCGTGTTCTATACAAACCCCATCCTTACGAAGACCGGTTCGGCAATTCTGCTGCGGTCGTCCGGCGCTTCAAGTCGTTTCAGCATGTCTCCTCCAACTACTATTGGCTGGTGTCGCAGCCGCAGATCGGGGCCGTGTATGCAATCAGCTCGGGAACGTGCGCCGAGGCGCCGTATTTCGGCAAGACGGGCAGATGTCTTCACGAGCCGTTGTACCGCACGGATGGCGGCAACGCGGACGAGCGCTTCGGTCTGAGTACACCGGTTCCTGTTGAGCATGAATGGCTCTGGCCGCGATTCTGGGGCGCCGTCCTTGAAAGGGTTTTGCCGGTGTCCGATGGCCCGTTGCGCGAACTCCCGTACCGGGCGAATCGAATCCGGCGTTCCCTCAACGCCGACTGGAACTTTGGCGAAGTCGATGCAGTTGTCGCCCAGGATCTGCCCTGACGAAAGTCAGGATTACCAAGGATGTCCGCGATGAACGTAGCCGACGCGAAGGCCTTCTCGATCCTTTCCAAATCCGATGGGGCCGCCTTGCGCCAACGAGCGCTCGAAGCCTACGCGAGCGGCGACGTCGCGCAGGCGCAGCGCTATTTCGAACTCGCCCTCGATGCGAATCCGCTGGATCCGGATACGCTCGCGGACCTTGGGGCGCTCGCAGTGCAGTCTGGCAACGTTGATGATGCCATGCGCTGGAATCGCCGCGCCCTCGCGCTCGAGCCGACGCACGATGCAGCGCGTTATGCGATTGCGTCGGCAATGCGCATGGGAAACCAGAACGACGAGGCGATGCGCGTGCTGCGCTCGTTGCTCGACGATCAGGACTTCCACAGACGCGCACCGGATCTTGCTCTGGCGGCGCGAAGCGATCTCGATGTACTGCTCGGACGGCCTTCGATCGATCGTGGCGTTCTGGTGATCGATCCACGCGCCCTTCTGCTGGGTCAAAGGCTGGACATCATCGTGAAATACCTTTATGCGAGACAACGCCTCGGACTGGTTTCGGGGGGCGACGGCGTCGACGCTGAAAGGCATTACACGCAGCACATCCACCTTCGGACGGGCGGACAGGAGCCCGGGGACGAGGGGCGCAAGGGATCAATGCAGGAGTTCCAGGGGCAGTTCGATGCCCTGATCGATTCCATGGCCGCGAAAGGATTCGATCCCGACTACCCTGTTCCGCTCTCGAGCGAGGATGGACTTCCACTCAACGGCGCTCACAGAATTGCGACAGCGCTCGCAGTGGGATGCGACATCGCGATCACTTCGGCACCGATGCCGGGGGGACTCTGGGACATGGAGTGGTTTCGTCAGCATGGCTACATGCGGGAGGATCGCAACCTTCTGCTGAGGACGCTGGCGAGCATCAAGCCCGAACATTTCTGTGTGACCTTGCTGTGGAGTCCCGTCGAGGCGCAATGGCCCGAGATGGAGCGCCGCATAAACGCGCAAATGCCGGTGGTCGACTCGCGCACCGTGGAACTTCCGCGCGAGGCTTTCGAGGAGCTCGTCCACGATATCTACAGCCTGGATTGGGGCCCCCGTACCGGTGCGAACATCGAGCGCAAGGTCGATCTTCTGGCCGGACATCCGCCGCGGGTAAGGATCGTGTTCTGCGAGAGGCCGTTCGACAGCGATGCAACATTGCCGAGGGCAATGAAGACTGAACTCCGCGAAGCGTTTGCTGCGTTCTCGCCGGTTGATCACTTCACCACGCTGCACGTCAGCGAGTCGGCACACGAGACCTGTCATCTGATGAACATATTCGCAAGCGAGAACAACTTGCGGCGCCTGCAACGGCGCAGGCGCTTGCGGCCGGGATTTCTGGACATGCTGGTCGAGATGAACGAAGAAACGCGCCGCAAGGGAATTGATCCTGCGGACTGTTGCGTGGTCGGGTCTTCGGTGCTCGATGCGCTCGGGCTGAGAGAGGCCGATGACATCGATTTCACTTTACGAAGCGACCTGCGATTCCGCCATTTCGACGGCGGGGTGACACACCTGACCGAACGGCTTGACGTCGTATCCTTCAATTACCCGCGTTCGTTCTCGTCGTCACCTGCGCTTACCGACGACGACTTGATCGCGCGCAAGGAGTGCCAGTTCCACGTTCGCGGCATGAGATTCGCGGATCCGGGCATTGTACTGACGCGAAAGCAGCATCAAAGAAGAGAGAAGGATCTGCGCGACGTGGCTTTGCTCTCCGCTTTCTTCGATGCTGAGTCCTTGGGCGCGGCTTGCGGCGGGAATTGAAGACTTTGCGGTGATTGCCCCCGAGGGGGGCGTCTCCTCCCTTACGGCAGCTGGCGCTGCTTGTCGAATCAGGGAGCGGCGATGACGCGATTCTTGCCGGCGCGTTTGGCCTGATACATTGCTCGATCCGATCGGGCGACGGCGGCGTCGACCGGTTCTTCGAGATAGACCTGTGCAACGCCGGCGCTGAACGTAATCAGTTTCTGCTCGGTTTCATGCAGGAAGAATTTTCGTGTCAGCGCGCGCTGAAGGCGCGTGATTGCCGCGACGCCGTCCTCGAGTCGTGTGTCCGGCAGCATGACGAGGAACTCTTCGCCGCCATAACGGGCAAGAGAATCCTGCGGACGTATGGTCTCGCGGATCACGTTTGCGAGATGGACAAGCGCCTTGTCGCCCGCTTGGTGTCCCAGTGAATCGTTGAGGTCCTTGAAGTTGTCGACGTCGATGAGCGCGATGCACATCGTCGCCTCGCGGCGACGCATTCTCGCGACCTCCTTCTCGAGCGTTTCCTGCATTCCCTTGCGGTTAAGGGCGCCCGTCAGCTGATCATGGCGCACCAGCTTGCTGGTCTCCGTGAGTTCCGCTCGCAGACGTTCTATCTCGCGCTCGGCTTCATCGGCCTTGTCGCGCATGTCACGCATGTCGTCACGCGATCGCGCCGCACTCTGCTGCATTGTGCGCGTTTCACGCACGACTTCGGCAATGACGTCCGACAGTTCGCTGATGTTCTTTGCCGAGCTGATTTTTACCGCCGCCTGTTGGATGGAGTCGTGAAAACCCGATGTCGAGTGCGAGAGGTGTGCCACGTGATCGACGAACCCGGCGAGCATGCTCTTGAGATGTTCCTGCTGCTCATCGAGTCGTGATTTCAGTTCGTTCTGACGTCCAATGAGATCGGTAAGGCGGCGTTCGGCGTCCTCCAGGACGTTCTGGCTCAGTGGACGGGAAATGATGTCCTGAACGACGGCGACCTGTCCCTGAACCCACTGGTCGTCGTCTACCAGCCCTCCCAGGCTGGAGAGCATCAGGTGCAGCAGGCCGAGCAGGCCTCGTCGTGAATCTTCGGCATCCGACGCTGCCCAGCGCAGCTTGCCGATGAAGGCGCGCAGCCGGCTCTCAGCGAGATTGCGTTCGGTTTCACTTGTTGCATCGCGCAAGGATGCCGCCACCGCGCGCGCTTCGAAGGCCAGTCGTGGCGCGTCCAGCAGCAGGCCGCCACAGTCATCGAGCAGGTCCGCTATGGCGAGCTTGAGTTCCGCGTGTTCCCCCGTTTGCCTGACTTCGCTGGCCGAGCCACTGGTCGTCGGAGCCGCCGGTGAAGCTCCGCCTGCGGTTGGCTGACCCCCACCGTCGGTCGTGGCGGCGCCGTTGGCACTGCCTTCGCCCCAGCCGCGAAGCACGGCGCTCAAACGTGTGTAGAGTTGCTCCGCGTCGTGGGACGAGGCCTCGAGCACATAATCGAGTTGTTGGCGTTTGCGTGCCGGAGTAAACCCGGGGTGTTGGCGTTCCCACTGCTGGAGCAAGTCGCGTATCAGTGTCGCCCAGTTGATCTGGCTGGCGTTCCGCTGTTCAGCGATCTCGAGCAAGGCTTTACGTAATCCGGTCCAGGTTTTTTCCTCGACACCGGTTTCGAAGGTCCGTGCGAAGCGCGCCTGTTCCTGGTTTCGTCTCGGCAGCGCTGCAGCGATGGCGCGCATTGCCCTTTCCGGGAAAGCCTCTTCGATTGTCAAACCGGCTATTTCGTTAAATAGCGTGCGGTAGTTGTCGGGCGTCGGTGGAATGCGACGCAATGCGAGGCGGCGCAAGGCCTCGCGGGCAATCTCCGATGGCGGTTGGTTGGTCACGTCTGGCATGTCAGCCGGAGTCGATGTCGTGACGCCTATTACGTCGGATCGCAGACATTCTTGAGCAGGTTCAGTTCCTCCTGCGGCTGGCTGGCGTGCGCAATTGGCAATCGAGCGGCGATTCTTCTCATTCGACCAAACCGTGCTTGAGGGCGTAATGGGTCAACTCGGCGTTGTTCTTGAGATTCATTTTCTCCAGGAGCCTCGACCGATATACGCTGACTGTCTTTACGCTCAGATTGAGTTCCTCGCCGATCTGGGTCAGGGTCTTGCCGGACGCCATGAGGCACAGCGTCTGGTATTCGCGATCGGACAGTTTTTCGTGCGCCGGTCGGTCGGAATCTTCATCCGAGATCGCGTTGGCCAACTGTTCGGCAACAGCCGGGCTGACATATTTCTTGCCGCTCGCAACCTGACGGATCGCGCTGACAAGCAGCTCGGGCGCGCTGTGCTTCGAGAGATAGCCCGAGGCACCCGCCTTGAGCGCACGCACGGCATACTGTTCCTCTGGATGCATGGATAGCATCAGGACCGGCAGGCGCGGGTATTCCTTCTTGATCATCTTGAGCGTGTCGATGCCGTTGCGTTCGGGCATCGACACATCGAGCAGCACAACGTCCCACTCGCCATTGCGAATCATCTGCATCGCCTTGACGCCGTCCTCGGCTTCGCCCGCGACGGTCATGTCATCCATGCCGGTAAGGATCTGGCGCAATCCGTGACGCACGATCGCATGATCGTCTGCAATCAGGATACGCAGTTGTCGACTCATGATGCCTGGCCTCGTAAAGTCAAATGGTTGCGTGCCTCAGTTCGACCCGCCCTGCAACAGCGGGGCGCGGAGGATGATCTCGGTACCGCCTTCGGCACAAGGACCGATCCGGGCGCTGCCGCCCAGGCTTGCCATGCGTTCGCGCATTCCCCGCAGACCGAATGAGCGGGGCTTGTTCATGTCGGCCGGTGCGATGCCGCGCCCGTCGTCACGAATGAGCAGTTCGAGAGAATCGTCACTGCGCGTCAGTGCAACGTCAACCCGGCTTGCCTGGGCATGCTTGGCAATGTTCGTCAAGGCTTCCTGGAATACGCGGAACAGAGCTATCGAGGCGTCTTCACTGACTTCGGCATCGTAATCCATCTGCCGGCAGTGGCACGCCAGGCCGGTTCGCTGCGAAAAATCCTCCGCCTGGCATTCGATTGCGGCCGAAAGCCCAAACTCTTTCAGTATTCCCGGGCGCAGTTCGCGCGCAACCCTGCCCGAGGTGGCGATTGCGTCGTCGATCAATTGGGCAATCGATTGAACACGCTGGCGTAAAGCCTGTGGATCGGCTTCGAGCTTGGATTCCAGCAAGGACGCCTCGATCTTTATCGCCACCAGATTGCCGCCGAGCACGTCGTGTATGTCCCGCGCGATCCTTTCTCGCTCTTCTTCACGGACGCGTTCCAGGTGTAGCTGGAGTTCCCGCAACTGCTCGCGCGACTCGCGAAGTTCTGCCTCATTGCGCTTGCTCAAGGTGATGTTCGACATGATGCCTTCCCAGAGTCGTGCGCCACTCGAGTCCTGGCGCGGTGCAGCGCGCATGTTGATCCACTTGATTTCGCCGCTTGCAAAGCGGATTCGCCCTTCCCAATTGACGTTGGTGCCTGCGCCTCGCGAACGCGCAAGCGCATCGTTCAGTCGGAAGCGATCTTCCGCCTCTATCATCTCGAGAAAGACGGCCGAATTGGCGCTCACCTGCTCGGGTTCGAGTCCGAGGAGCAAGACGCATCCTTCGCTCGCATAGGAGATCTGCAGGACATTTCCATTGAGACGCATCTGGAACACCATGCCCGGCAGATTGGTCGCCAGAGTCCGATACCGGGACTCGGATTCGCGAACTGCGTCGAGTGCGGCACGGCGCTCAGCTCGATTGTTGGCCTCGCGAATTTCGCGTTCGACGGCCGGGACGAGTCGGTGCAGCTTGTCTTTCGACAGGTAGTCGTGTGCACCCGCACGCATCGCCGAGATTGCGGTTTCCTCGTCGATCACCCCTGAAACGATGATGAACGGCAGGTCACGGTCCAGCGCCTGCATGAGCGCCAACGCACCATTGGCGTCGAAGGTCGGCATTCGGTGATCGGACAGGACCGCATCGAATACCTCGGAATGAAGTGCCGCCTGCATATCGGCGGCGGTATCTACGCGGCGGAAATGGACCCCATAGCCCGCCGCGCGGAATCGCTGCAATAAAAGGAAAGCGTCGTCCTCCGAGTCCTCGACTATCAATAATCGTAATGATTTCAGTTTGTTGTGCGTCTCGTTCATCGGCTGGGCCGGCGCTTTTCAGATTGCTGAGCATACTGCGAACTTGACGGGTTTGCTCGGCGTGGCGCCAAGTGCCTTCGGCTATAATCCGCCCGTGGGCCCCCGTAGCATGAAGGTCGTGCAGTTGCCTTGTAAGCATCAGGCCCTGGTTCGATTCCGGGCGGGGGCACCATCGTGCCTGATAGTCGTGATCCGATCCGACGAACCCGTGCCCATCTGCTTTCGCATTTCCCGCACCCGGGTCGGGAATGCGTGGTTGCCCGACGCGCATGTAGGAAGTTTTCCTACAAGTAATTTCCGTATTCTCTTATTGGTGGTCCGGCCTTGCATCCTTAAACTGAAGCCCTGACCTCCTCCTTGCACTGCAAGGGGTTTCCCGGCCGACGCAGCGATGCGCCGGCCTTTTTGTTTCTGCCGACGCTTTGGTGCGGCACCTTGCTCGGCGGCGTTGCGAGTCGGCGGTTCCCAACTGCCGGTGTGCCGCATGGTTGCCTCACTGGCACGCTATTGTCTGACCAGGACGTGACAAATCTGCCCTTCCAGTCAGAGTTGGGCGATGCCATCACTGCAACGCACTAAAGCCTCCCGCCCCCGCTCCGTTATCATGACAATGCGTTGCATGCTGCGGGTCAACATGACGCCGGCGCATGACAGTCGATCGACCGGCCCGGTGTTGCGGCAACGGACTGCGTAACTGACAAAGGATTGAGACTATGTTCTTGCGCGACTTGATGCACCTGGTCTGTGCCGGCTTGCTCGGGTGCGCGCTCAGCGGGGCTGCGATATCGGCGGACCTTAGAGAAATCAGGGATCGTGGTGAATTGCGACACCTAGGGATCCGCTATGCCAATTTTGTCACTGGGTCCGGTGACGGATTCGATGTCGAGTTGATCCAGGGATTCGCGAAGCATATCGGTGTGACCTACCGGTTCATCCAGACGGATTTCTACACCGCGATTCGTGACCTGCTTGGCCAGAACGTTGTCCGACGCGGTGACGAGGTGGCGCTGGAGGGGGCGTTTCCCGTTCGCGGCGACCTGATCGCGAGCGGGTTTACCGTGTTGCCCTGGCGCGAAAAGGTGCTCTTGTACTCTGCGCCAACATTTCCGTCCCAGGTTCTGCTGGTGGCACGCGCGGAGTCGCCCCGCAAGCCGATCAAGGGTAGCCATGACATCAATGCGGATATTGCCGAGACGAAGGCGCAGATCGGCCGCAGCAGTCTGCTGGTCATGGAGCGAACTTGCCTCGACCCCGCGAACTATGGTTTGAAGGGCAAGGGAATCGATCTGCGGGCCTACACGAAAAGCACCAACCTTAACGAGATGGTGCCGGCCCTGCTGAATGGGGATGCGGAGTTCACGTTACTGGATGTGCCGGATGCGATTCTCGATCTTCAGAAATGGACGGGCAAGATCAAGATCATTGGGCCTGTATCGGACGAGCAGCACCTTGCGGTCGCGTTTCCCAAGTCGTCGCCGGAGCTGCGGCGCGCCTTCAACGAATACCTTGGACAGATCCGATCGGACGGCAGGTACGATGCCCTGGTTCAAAAGTACTATCCAGGGATTCGCCGCTATTTTCCTTCGTTTTTTTCCAGCGGAGGTTGAGTTTGTCGGGCCTGACGCTTAGCCGCCTGTCCGCTCGCTGGCCGCTGTTGCTGGCATTGGGTTTCTGCGTCTATGCGTTGGCCCTCGTTGGCTACGCGTTTCAATCGCGCCAGCAACTGCAGACTGCCGCCGACGCACGTTTGCTTGCGGACAGCAAGCGCAGGGCAACGATGCTTGGCGAAGTGGCCGAACAGCGGCGGGATGAAGTCGCAAGGCTTGCGTCGATCCACGAGATTGCCACCTACCTGACCAACAAGGCCCTGGGCATGTCGCCGCGCTACGGCCTGAATGCGAGCCTCGACGCGGTCGAGCAGAGGTTCGCCGGCGTCATCGCGAATTCGCACCAGTTGCCAGGGGCTGAGATTGCGCGCGTGGCATTTGTCGATCGAGATGGTGAAGTGCTGGTGGATACGGATCCGAACCGCTTGCCGCTACCGGTCGAGCAGTCGGCAGAACTTCGCGCCGAACTGTTGGTGCTGCCGCAACGCGATCTGTTCGTAGCCGTGGCCCCGGTGTCGTTCCGCGGGGAGTTCGGCGGCAGGGTAGTTACGCTGGGCCCGTTGTCGCAGCTTTATCGCTCGCTGCTTCACGTCGAGTCTGCCGACTCGTATCACGAGACGCTGATAACGTCAGGTGGCGTCGAAATCGTGGCACCCAAAGCGCAGAAATTGTTTTCCGATCACGCGGCGAAGCAACTCGCCGCCATGCCGGCTGACCTCGTGACGTCCGTGTCGATTTTCGAAGGCGACGGCGACGCAACGCGGGAGGGAACGTTCGTCGCGGTCAAGACGGTGATCGACGAACTTCCGGTCGCGATCGTCACGACGATGTCGAGAAGCGATGCTTACGGTCATATTGGGTCGTCATGGCTCCTTTATTCCGCGTCCCTGTTTCCCATCGTCGTCCTGATCGTCGCATTCAAACTCGATCGCGTGCAACGCCGCGCCAGCCGGCTGGAGGTCGCGGCTGTAAAGTCAGATAGCCAAAGGCAGGCGCTCCAGGGGCAGAACGACGAATTGCGCGGCGAGATATTGCTGCGTGAAGCCGCCGAACGCGAACTCGAGTTGCACCGCGTGAACCTGGAAGCGCTGGTCTCCGAGCGCACCTCGGAACTCAACAGCCTCTTCCACGCCCTGCCTGACTTGTATTTCCGCATGGCACGAAACGGGGTGGTTCTCGACTATCGGGCTGGTCGCGAAGCCGATCTCTACGTTCGCCCGGAGGAGTTCGTCGGAAAGCGCATCCAGGATGTGTTGCCGACCGATATCGCACAGTTGATCGACGCATCCATCAAGTCGATTGCAGAGGGCGGGCAACTCGAGGTTTTCGAGTACGGGTTGCCCATGCCGACGGGGCAGGAGTTCTACGAAGCGCGAATTCTTCCGCTCGACACGGAACAACTCGTTGTCGTGGTGCGAAACATTACGGACAGGAGGATGGTCGAAGAGATTCGGGAATCGCACCGTATCGAGGCGGAGCGGCTTGCGCGTATCAAGAGTGAATTTCTGGCCAACATGAGTCACGAGATTCGCACGCCGCTGAATGGCGTGCTCGGCATGGCGAGAGTCGGGCTGCGCGACAGCTACGGCCGCGGCAAGGCGCAGGAGACGTTCGAACGCATCCTACAGTCAGGCAATCTGCTGCTGGGGATCGTCAATGACATTCTCGATTTCTCCAAGATCGAGGCGGGAAAGCTGTCCCTCGAGACGGTACCGCTCAACCTCGAGAAGACCGTAGGGCACATCAGAAATTTGTTCCTTGATCGTGCGAACGCCAAGGGCATCGACTTGGCCGTCCGCCTCGAAGGGGCGCCTGGTTTGTGTCTTGGCGATCCTTTGCGTATCGAACAGATCCTGATCAACCTTGTATCCAATGCCGTCAAGTTCACCGACCGCGGAACAGTGACCCTGGACGTGACGCGCAGTGGCAATAGTCTCGAATGCGTCGTGATGGATACGGGTATCGGCATGGGCGAGAGCGAACTTGCACGCCTGTTCACCCCGTTCGAGCAAGGCGACGGCAGTACGACGAGAAAGTACGGCGGCACCGGATTGGGGCTCGCGATCACATCGCGTCTTGTTGATCTCATGGGTGGGTCCATCGAGGCAAAGAGCGTCCTTGGCCAGGGCAGCACTTTCCGCGTAAGCCTTCCATTGATCGACGGACGCGAAGCGTGTTCTGTCGCACCCTCCGCCGAATGTCGTCCGGCCATGATGCCGGGCGTCAATCGGCTTGCCGGCATTCGGGTGCTCGTGGCGGAGGACGTCGAGTTGAACCGCGTTGTGCTGGAAGAGTATCTGCGCGGCGAAGGCGCGGCGGTGGAGTTCGTTGTCGACGGCAGGCATGCTGTCGAATCGGTTGAGAGGGACGGTGGCACGTCGTTCGACGTGGTGCTGATGGACATCCAGATGCCGATCATGGACGGCATCGAGGCAACCCGACGCATCAAGCAAATTGCTCCCTCGCTACCGATTGTCGGCCAAACTGCCCATGCCATGACCGAGGATAGGGAGCGCTGCCGTTCGTGCGGCATGGTGGATCATGTGGCCAAGCCGATCGATCTCGAGGAGCTTGTGGCCGTCATTCTGCGCCATGCCGGTGGAGCAAGGGGTGACGCCGCTATCCGCTCGACATGTCAAGAGGAGGGCGGCCGAGCGGTGCAGCCGGGTTCGACTGCTATCGAGAACGCAGACGAATGGCGATTGTGCCTCTCTGGTCTGGGATCGAGTTCAACTTTTGCGGAGCGCATTTCGCGCGCATTCGTTGCCGGCAATGCGGGCACGACCCGCGAGTTGCAGCGCATCATCGAAGACCGCGATTTCGAAGCCTTGCGCTTTTCGGCACACAAGCTGAAGGGTGCAATCGGTAACCTCAAACTTCCGGAATTGTTCGAGAAATTGCGAGCAATCGAAGAAGCCGCCTGCAATTCGGATCCGATCGCGTTCGCGGAAACGGAATCGATCCTCGTTGTACTGGATCGCTTGATCGTCCAGGCACAACTGTTCCTTGATGGACTGCCGGCACCGGCCGATGCCTGACGCGAGGCGCACCTTGCTTGGTGCATAACACAGGTGCTCGAGACGGACAGTTTGCTTTCGCTGAACTCTTGAAAGTATCAGGGGCGCCCGGAGGCGCCCCTGATAGCTGCATGCCTGCAACTCGCCGATAACCCTTTCTTGCGGGCTCAGGCGAAATTGGCTGCCGCGAAATCCCAGTTCGCGAGCGTGTTCAGGAACGTTTCGACGAACTTGGGGCGGGCGTTGCGGTAATCGATGTAGTAGGCATGCTCCCACACGTCGATGGTAAGTAGGGCTTTGTCGGTCGTTGTCAGTGGCGTCGCCGCATTGCTCGTATTCACGATGTCCAGCGATCCGTCAGTCTTCTTCACAAGCCAAGTCCAGCCGGCACCGAAGTTGCCGACAGCGCTCTTGGTGAACGCTTCCTTGAAGGCATCGAATGAGCCCCACTTTTTGTTGATGGCCTCAGCCAGTGCACCGGTCGGTGCTCCGCCGCCGCTTGGCTTCATGCTGTTCCAAAAGAACGTGTGATTCCAGACTTGGGCCGAGTTGTTGAAAACGCCACCGCTCGATTTCTTGATGATTTCTTCGAGTGAAAGATTCTCGAACTCGGTGCCCTTGATCAGGTTGTTCAGGTTGGTCACGTACGCCTGATGGTGCTTGCCATAGTGGAACTCGAAGGTTTCCCTGGAAATATGCGGTGCCAGGGCATCGAGCGCGTAGGGAAGCGGCGGAAGAGCGTGTTCCATGTTGGTCTCCGTGGGTTTCGGGAAGGGGAATGTATCCGAGGAAGGCATTCCCGATCATTTTAGTAGGAGATTGCCCGGTGTGACAACCTCTCCTGCGATTCAATCGTCGGTCTCATCCAGAGAACGGGCTTCACGGACGCTGGCATCAGCCAGACCGTTCGCCAGGCGGATCGATATCGTCGAACCGGGAATGAGCGAACGCCAGTCGGTCACGATCGACCCGTCGTTTGCATAGGTGATGCTGTAGCCGCGCGCGAGCGTCGCCAGCGGATTCAGGTGGGAAAGGCCGTCTTCGAGCCGGGCCAGCGCGTAACGGTAAGCGGCATCGGTCTGTCTCCAGGTGCGACGAAGTCGTTCATCTGCCTGGTCGAGTCGGCGTCGGAACGACGGCATGTCCGGGCGTCTGCCAAGCATCAAGAGGTGGATGTGGATTACATCCTTCGTCACGCTTTCCAGCTTGCTCGCCGAAGCGTTCGCCAGTCGCAGGCCGAGATCCGCGATCGCGGCAGAGCGTTCGTGCAGGCGTCGGGCCGGGTGTATCAGTCGCCGTTGCAGGATGTCGAACTGCTGCATGCGCGCGTCGAGCGCCGCCACGAAGCGTGCCTGTAGACGTTGGGCATGGTGATGCAGGTCGCGTGCTGCGGCGGTCCAGCCGGCGCTGACCAGTTCGGCTGCTGCCGTCGGCGTTGCCGCACGATGATCCGCCACGAAGTCCGCGATGGTGTAGTCCGATTCGTGGCCGATTCCGGTCACGGTCGGAATGCTCGACGCAGCGATGGCGCGTGCCAGAAGCTCGTCATTGAACGGCCAGAGATCCTCGATGCTTCCTCCGCCGCGGATCAACATCAGCACGTCGCACTCGTTTCGGGCGTTTGCCGCATTGATCGCGTCGGTGATCTGCGCTGCTGCAACGTCGCCCTGCACCGGCACCGGATAGATCACAATCCGGAGGTGCGGGGCACGACGCTGAAGCGTGACGAGCGCGTCGCGCATCGCCGCCGCCTGCAGCGATGTCACGATGCCGATGCGTGATGGAAAGGCGGGCAGCGTGCGTTTGCGGGCTTCGTCGACGAGGCCCTCCCGGGCCAGTCTGTCCTTGAGGCGCGTGAACGCTTCGAACAGTGCGCCAAGACCGGCGCGCCGCATCGTTTCGATATTCAGCTGAAAGTCGCCGCGTGGCTCGTAGAGCGTTACGAGTCCGCGCACTTCGACCTGCATCCCGTTGGCAACGGCAAAAGGCAGCAGTTGGCCCCGGTTGCGAAACATCACGCACCTTATCTGCGCGTTTTCATCCTTCAGCGAGAAGTAGAGATGGCCTGAAGCCGCTCGTGTCAGGTTGGATACTTCGCCTGCAACCCACAGCAAAGGTATTGCGCGTTCGAGTGTTTCACGCGCCAGCCTGTTGAGTTCGGAAACACCGAGAACCGGCGCCAATGCAGGCGCCGCGGCAGGATTCTCTTGTGGAACCGGCGTGGACATTGAATCGATTGTAGCGGAATCCACACCGGGGGCTGCGCCCGCGGTCGAATCTCGGTCTAACCCGTTGGCTGGCGCGGATCTTCGTGTAACACATTGATTTAACGCGATTGTCACGAAAGCTACATTTTTGGTCTGAGCAACAAAAATCCTTGCTGCCGTTCTACTTAGCGCGCCGCTCCAAGTCCAATTCACAACTTTATCCACAGGTTTTGTGGATAACGCGGAAGTTTGCGAATGCGCTCGCGCGAGCACCGTGTTACCCGACGCGCAGGCGCTCTTGCTTGCCGAATCGCGAGGGCGCGATTAAAGTGCGCGGTTATTCCAAATCGAGCGGGAGTCCGGCGTGTTCGACATCATTCGCGCGGCAGGTTGGCCGATCTGGCCTTTGCTGGCAGCCTCAATCATCGCGGTCGCGCTGATCATCGAACGTGCGATCACCCTACGCCGCGGGAAGATCGTGCCGGCAGGGCTGGTCGAGAACGTCATTGCCGACTTCAAGCGAGGTGGCGTGACGGACGAGATGCTGGCGCGGCTTGCCGCCCACTCGCCCCTTGGTCGCGTGCTCGCCGCCGGTTTGCGCAACGTGAAAAGCTCGCGCGATGTCATGAAGGAGTCGATCGAGGAAGCCGGACGCGCAGTGACGCACGATCTCGAGCGTTTTCTGACCAGCCTGGGCACGATCGCGACGGTTGCGCCGCTGATGGGCCTGTTCGGCACGATCGTCGGAATGATCGAGATCTTCGGTTCGCAGACGCCAAATTCCGCAAATCCGCAACAGCTTGCGCACGGTATCTCGATCGCGCTCTACAACGCGGGCTTCGGCATCCTGATTGCGATTCCCGCAATGATCTTTTATCGCCATTACCGTGCGCTGGTTGACTCTATCGTGGTCGACATGGAGCAGGAGGCGGTGCGTCTGGTCGAGGTGGTGCACGGCGAGCGCAAGGTCTAGGAGCACAGCCTGATGAACTTCCGTCGCGGGCGCAATCACGAAGAGCCGGAGATCAACCTGATCCCGTTGATCGACGTGCTGCTGGTGATTCTGATCTTTCTGATGGTGACGACCACCTACTCCAAATTCTCGGGGCTCGAGATCAACCTTCCGACGGCCGATGCGCCGCCACCGGAGCAGCAGGAACCGAACGAGGTTAACGTCGTCGTGACGGCGACGGGGGATGTGATGATCAATCGCGAACCCCTCGGCGCGCGCGACGTCGCCGCAATCAGCCTCGCGCTCAAGAAGGCGTCCGGCACCCGGAAGGATCCGGTGGTCGTGATCAACGCAGATGCGAAGACGTCGCACCAGAGCGTTATAGACGTCATGCAGGCAGCTCAACAGGCCGGGCTTTCGCACATTTCGTTTGCCACCCAGACACCGTCCAAGTAGGGCCCGGCTGCGGGTGGCTTGCCGGGTGCCGGACGAAACTACAGCCTGTGGGATGTATTCGGTCACGGAGCGAACCGGTTGCAGCCTGCCCTGATCAGATTTGTCGCGTCTGTCTGGCGGTCGCGAAGCGCGATCGCTTTTCTATTGCTGCCCTTGTCAGCGATCTTTTCAGCGGCCAGCGGGATCCGGCGCACCCTGTATCGGGTTGGTCTGAAGCAGGCGTGCCGCGTCGGCGTTCCCGTGATTGTCGTCGGCAACATCACTGCCGGCGGTAGCGGCAAGACACCCGTCGTCATGCACCTTGTCGAAGAACTGCGGCGATGCGGCTTACGGCCCGGCGTGATCAGCCGCGGCTATGGGCGAAGCGGATATCAGGTTCGCGAGGTGCGGCTCGACAGTTCGGTGACCGAGAGCGGCGACGAGCCGCTCCTGATTGCCCGCCGTACCGGCGCGCCTGTCTTCGTGGGGCGCGACCGTGTGGCCGCCGCCGAGGCGCTGCTTTCTGCCCACCACGACTGCAACGTCCTGATTTCGGACGACGGCTTGCAGCACTACCGTCTGGCACGCGATGTCGAGTTCGCGGTTTTCGATGAGCGCGGTGTCGGCAACGGCTGGCTGTTGCCTGCCGGCCCGCTGCGCGAACCCGTGTCGCGCGCGTTGCGGGCCGATGCGGTCATCGCTAACGGATCCATTCCCGACGAGCTTGCAAGGCGGCTGTCGTCGCGTCCGATCCATTGCATGCGTCTTGAGGGGTCCACGCTTTTCCGGCTTGCAGATCGCCGGCGGGCCGGGCTCGACAGCCTTCTCGGCATGCATCCCCACGTCGTTGCCGGGATCGGCAATCCGCAGCGTTTTTTCGACAGCCTGCGGGCAACCGGACTCGCGTTCGATGCCCATGCATTTCCCGATCACCATCGGTTTCGAATCGGGGATCTCCGGTTTGGCGATCGTCGTCCGATCCTGATGACCGAGAAGGATGCGGTAAAATGCAGTCTGTTTGCCGACCAGCTTCCGGTCGATGCTTGGGCGCTGCAAGTGGATGCATGCCTGGAGCCGGATCTGCTGCCCTACCTCAAGAGAATTCTGGAGAGCGTCCATGGATCCACGCCTTATTGACATACTGGTGTGCCCGGTCACCAAGGCGCCGCTGGTATACGTTCGAGACAAGCAGGAATTGCAGTGCAAGGCGAGCCGCCTCGCATACCCGATCAGGGACGGCATACCGATCATGCTCGAGGAAGAAGCGCGCGAGATGGGAGAGGACGAACTCGCGGCCCTCAAGTAGTCGTTCATGGCCTTTCACATTGTCATCCCGGCACGCCTAGCGTCTACGCGTCTGCCAGCCAAACCCCTTGCCGACGTCTGCGGCAAGCCGATGATCGTGCGGGTCGTCGAGCGGGTAGCGCACTGTGGCGCCGACGAGACTTGGGTCGCCACCGACAGCGAGGCGGTGCGCGATGTCGTCCTCGCTGCAGGCTACCGCGCCATGATGACGCGGGCGGATCACCCGAGCGGGACGGATCGACTTGCAGAAGTTGTCGCAACCCGCGGCTGGAGCGCGGAGGTGATCGTGGTCAACGTACAGGGCGACGAACCGCTCATCGATCCTGACCTCGTCTCGAACGTTGCGCAGTTGCTGCGGCTGGATCCGGGGGCGTCGATCGCGACTGCCAGCCACGCCATTCGGGACGCGGCCGATTTCTTCAACCCGAACGTCGTCAAGGTCGTGACCTCAAACGACGGCAGCGCGCTCTATTTTTCGCGCGCACCGATTCCCTACGCCCGCGATGAATTTGCGCGGTCACGCGATGTTCTACCTGCCGATCTGCCCGCCCAACGGCATATCGGGCTCTATGCGTACCGTGCCGGCTTTTTGTCGCAATATGCGTCACTCGCACCGACACCTTTGGAGAAGTTCGAAGCGCTCGAACAGTTGCGGGCGCTTGCGCACGGATTCCGTATTCGCGTTCTCGTTGCAGAGAATGCCCCCGAAGCCGGCGTCGATACGCCGGAAGATCTCGAGCGAGTGTGCCGTCGGTTTGACCGGGCGAACTTACTCGGGTAAGGTTGCGTTCGAAAATTAGGCACAGTCCTCAAGCTGTGCCGTCACAGAAAAACAACGTGGTGGCTGGTCCGCTGGGAGGTGGGTTGAATGAGACTGATCTTGTTGGGGCCGCCCGGCGCGGGCAAGGGCACCCAGGCGAACTTCATCAAAGAGAAGTTCGGCATTCCGCAGATATCAACGGGTGACATGTTGCGTGCTGCCGTCAAGGCCGGCACGCCTCTCGGCGTTGAAGCCAAGAAGGTGATGGATGCCGGCGGCTTGGTGTCCGACGACATCATCATCGGTCTGGTGCAGGACAGGCTGCAGCAGCCGGATTGCGCTGCCGGCTACATGTTCGACGGTTTTCCTCGCACGATTCCGCAGGCGGAGGCGATGAAGGCCGCCGGCGTTCAGATCGATTTCGTGCTCGAGATCGACGTTCCCGATTCGGACATCATCGAACGCATGGGTGGGCGGCGCGTGCACCTTTCGTCGGGGCGTACCTATCACGTCAGGTTCAATCCGCCGAAGGCCGATGGCAAGGACGACGTCACCGGCGAGGCGCTGATCCAGCGTGACGACGACAAGGAAGAGACCGTCCGCAAGCGCCTCGATGTCTATCATTCGCAGACCAAACCGCTGGTCGAGTATTACTCGAAGTGGGCGGCCGCCGGGGATGCGAAGGCGCCGAAGTACCGCAAGATCCTCGGGCAGGGCGCCGTCGAGGAAATCACGCGCAGGGCATTCGACGCGCTCAAATGAAAACGTTGGCCGGTGTCGCATGCAGAAGCGCCCGGCCTGTTTTTCGAGGCGAGCCATGAACGCAAGAAACGCCTTCTACGCGCAGTCCGGCGGCGTGACTGCCGTAATCAACGCCAGCGCATGCGGCGTCATTCAGACCGCGCGTGCGCATTCGGATCGCATCGGAAAGGTTTACGCGGGGCGCAATGGCATCATCGGCGCACTCACCGAGGATCTGATCGACACCTCGCTCGAATCGGACGCTGACATCGCCGCCTTGCGCCACACGCCGTCGGGTGCATTCGGATCCTGCCGCTACAAGCTCAAGAGCCTCGAACAGGATCGCCGGCAGTACGAGCGCCTGATCGAGGTCTTCCGCGCCCACGACATCGGCTACTTTTTCTATAACGGCGGTGGCGACTCTGCCGACACCTGTCTAAAGGTGTCGCAGCTTTCGAACACGCTTGGTTACCCGCTGCAGGCGGTACACATTCCCAAGACCGTCGACAACGATCTTCCGCTGACCGACTGTTGTCCCGGTTTCGGTTCGGTGGCGAAGTACGTCGCAACGTCGATGCGCGAAGCCGGTTACGACGTCGCGTCGATGGCCAAGACGTCGACCAAGGTGTTCGTGCTCGAGGTCATGGGCCGCCATGCCGGCTGGATTACGGCCGCTTGCGGCCTTGCTGCCGAGGCCGAGGGCGATCCGCCGCATGTCCTGCTGTTCCCTGAAATTCCGTTCGACAAGGCTGCGTTCCTGGCACGCGTTTCGGAGAGCGTGTCGCGCTGGGGTTACTGCACCGTCGGCGTTTCGGAGGGCTTGCTCGGGCCGGACGGCAAACTGATGGCCGAGGCCGGTACGCGCGATGCGTTCGGCCACGCGCAACTCGGCGGCATCGGTCCGCTGATCGCACGAATTGCGCAGGAGGAACTGGGTTACAAGTATCACTGGGCGGTCGCCGATTACTTGCAGCGCGCAGCGCGCCACATCGCGTCGCGCACGGATGTCGAGCAGGCCTATGCCGTTGGCAAGGCCGCTGTGGAGTTCGCGCTTGCCGGGCGCAATGCGGTGATGCCCGCCATCGTGCGCAAGTCCGATCAGCCTTATGCATGGGTAATCGGCGCCGCTGATCTGAATGACGTTGCCAACGTCGAGCGCAAGATGCCGCGCGAATTCATTACGCCGGATGGGTTCCACATCACCGATGCATGCCGGCGCTACCTTGCGCCGCTGATCGCGGGTGAGGATTTCCCGCCGTTTCGCAACGGCCTGCCGGAGTACGTACGACTGAAGAACAATGCCGTGCCGAAGAAGCTGGCCGGCGAATTCAAACTATAAGGGATTCACCCTACCCCAGGAATGGATGCGACATCGCCTGCTGCCGGCGGTGTGACGGAAACACGTGTGTCGTTCAGGTGGGCGGCATGCAGCAAGAGAAGGCCGGTCCAGCAAGATCGGGTTGCAGTTTGATGTTTCGTCAATAGGAGGGAGTTGCATGTCCGCGGGTCTTATATTCGCGCTGGTTTGCGCGATCCTCGCCATAGTCTATGGCGCCCTGTCGAGCCAGTGGATTCTGGCGCAACCGGCCGGAAACGACCGAATGCGCGAGATCTCCGGCGCAGTCCAGGAAGGTGCCAAGGCCTACCTGAACCGGCAGTACTCGACGATCGGCATTGCAGGTGCCGTCCTTGCGGTTCTCATCTGGCTGACGCTCGGCACTTCGACCGCCGCGGGCTTCATCATCGGTGCCGTGCTGTCCGGCGCTGCCGGTTACATCGGCATGAATGTCTCGGTGCGCGCGAACGTGCGTACCGCGGAGGCGGCGCGCAAGGGTATTGGTCCGGCGCTGGACGTTGCGTTCCGCGGCGGTGCGATCACCGGGATGCTCGTCGTCGGCCTCGGGCTGCTCGGTGTCGCCGGCTTCTACGCGATACTCAAGGGTTCGGCGGCGCATGGTGCGGCGATCGACCAGATCATCCATCCGCTGATCGGTCTCGGTTTCGGTTCCTCGCTGATCTCGATCTTCGCGCGTCTTGGCGGCGGCATTTTCACCAAGGGCGCCGACGTCGGTGCCGACCTGGTGGGCAAGGTCGAAGCCGGCATTCCGGAGGACGATCCGCGTAACCCGGCGGTGATCGCCGACAACGTCGGTGACAACGTGGGCGACTGCGCGGGTATGGCAGCCGACCTGTTCGAAACCTACGCGGTCACAACCGTGGCGACCATGCTGCTCGGCGCCCTGATGCTCAAGGCGAATGCCGAGGCGGCGGTGCTTTATCCGCTAGTTCTGGGCGGTTTCTCGATCATTGCCTCGATCGTCGGCTGCTACTTCGTCAAGTACAGCGAGGGCGGCAAGATCATGAACGCGCTCTATCGCGGACTGATCGTCGCCGGGGGGCTGGCGTTGATCGCCTTCTACCCGATCACCAAGTGGATCATGCCCGACGATGCCCTCAATGCCTTGATGGGCATCCAGGGCGGCGCGCAGATGCGGCTTTACCTGTCGGCGATCGTCGGCCTCGTGCTGACCGGACTGATGGTGGTGATCACGGAGTACTACACCGGCACCGACTTCAAGCCGGTCAAGCACGTCGCGGAGGCGTCGACCACCGGCCATGCGACCAACATCATCGCCGGCATCGGCGTGTCGATGAAGGCCTGCGCGCTGCCGGTGCTGTCGGTCTGCGCGGCGATCTGGGCGGCTTACGCGCTTGGCGGTCTGTACGGCATCGCGATCGCTGCCACTTCGATGTTGTCGATGGCCGGCATCATCGTTGCGCTCGACGCCTACGGCCCGATCACCGACAACGCCGGCGGCATCGCCGAGATGTCGGAACTGCCGAAGTCGGTGCGCGATGTGACCGATCCGCTGGACGCCGTGGGCAACACGACCAAGGCGGTGACCAAGGGCTACGCGATCGGCTCTGCCGGCCTCGCAGCGCTAGTGCTGTTCGCGGACTACACGCACGCCCTCGAGGCGGTGGGCAAGTCGGTAGCATTCGACCTGTCCAGCCCTGCGGTGATCATCGGCCTGTTCATCGGCGGCCTGATTCCCTACCTCTTCGCTGCCATGGCGATGGAGGCGGTCGGCCGTTCCGCCGGCGCGGTGGTGATCGAGGTGCGACGCCAGTTCAAGGAAATCGCCGGCATCATGGAAGGCAAGGCCAAGCCGGATTATTCGCGCGCGGTCGACATGCTGACCAAGGCGGCGATCAAGGAGATGATGATCCCGTCGCTGCTGCCTGTCGCCGTACCGGTCGTCGTGGCTTTCGGCATCGGCACCTTGATGGGGCCGCAGGGCGGCATCCAGGCGCTCGGTGGCCTGCTGATGGGCACCATCGTCACCGGCCTGTTCGTTGCGATCTCGATGACGACAGGTGGTGGCGCCTGGGACAACGCCAAGAAGTACATCGAGGACGGCAACTATGGTGGCAAGGGTTCCGACGCCCACAAGGCGGCGGTGACCGGCGACACCGTCGGTGATCCGTACAAGGACACGGCCGGCCCCGCGGTGAACCCGCTGATCAAGATCATCAACATCGTCGCGCTGCTGATCGTTCCGCTGCTGCCGGCCGTCGGTGCAGTCAAAGCGGTATCGCATGCGCCGGAAGCCCCGCCGGCAGCGAGTGCACCGGCAGCTGCCCCTGCTGCAGCGCCCGCAGCGCCGGTTGTTGCGGCGGCACCCGCCGCTGCCAAGGTGTTCTTCGGCTCCGGTTCCGCAGACGCCCCGGCGGATGTCGCCAAGACCTTGGAACCGATCGTTGCCTACGCGAAGGCAAATGCCAACGCCAAGCTCGCGATCTCCGGGTTCCACGATCCGAGCGGTAATCAGGCGGTCAACGAAGAAATCGCCAAGAACCGCGCGGTCGCCGTGCGTGAATCGCTCAAAGGTGCAGGCATTGCTGAGGACCGCATCGAGATGAAGAAGCCGGAAGTGACCACCGGCAGTGGCGACGCGGCGGAAGCGCGCCGTGTGGAGGTCAGCGTCAAGTAAGCGAAACACTTCCGCGCCACGGCGCGGGAGCCGATTGCCTCGGGCCGCCTGGTGCGGCCCGTTGTCTTTTCGGCCCTGGAATTCGAACACGGTCCGGGCTGCAAAGCGCATGGATGCTCGATCAGCAGGCAGGCAGGCTTGGAGGCGCCATTCCATGCGCCGTCCAGACGGTGACGGCCGCGAAGCGGCTCGCCATGCGCCTCGCGGCAGTATGGAATCTGTCGTCGGGCGGCGACGCCCTTGCAGGAATTCCCACAAGCCGTCGAAACTGCGCGACAATGATTGGCATAATCAAGACGGTCGGAGGAGATCATGAGCCTCAAGTTGCGTACCGATGCCCTGACGATAGCGGAAGCCTCGTTCCTCGCATGGCAGTTCGGCTTCGAGGACGATGACGATCGTTTTTTGCCGGCACTGTGGCGCGCCATCGACCAGGCTTGGCTCTCCGACCTGCAGCGCGAGCCGGCAACCAATCAGAGTTTCGGCCACCTCCAGCGCCTTGCCTCGCCCGGCGCATTTCCCGAGGAAGTGAATGTGTTCCTGCGCTTCAAGTCCGAAGACGGCGAGCGCTACTGGCTCGACATGCTCAAGCGTGCCGGCCTGGCCGACCGGCGTCAGAGCAGCGTGACACCCTCTGTCGAGCGGCGCCGTGCGCGCGCCGGCGTGACCCGGCTGCGCTCCTGAGCCCTACTCCAGTCTGACGTCGGGATTCAACGTGTAGATGCCGCTGACGCTCGCCTGCGCGAGTACGTGCCCGCCGATTGCGTCCCGAACCTGTTGCCCGGTGAAGCGGCCCTCGATGGGGCAGTGCGCAATGTCAAGTGCGTACAGCGTGAACACGTAACGATGCCGGATCTCGTCGTTCCACGGCGGGCAGGGTCCATCGTAGCCGTGATAGTCGCCTTGCATCGACTCGTCGCCGGCGAACCACCCGGTGTAGTCGTTGATGCCTTGGCGTGCGCCGCGCGGCGCGGCCGGACCCGCCTTGCCGTGCGGCGTTACTGCATTCGAGAATTCGCCGGCAGCAATCTCGGCCGGCGCGGGCGGAAGATCGACCAGCACCCAGTGGAAGAAGTCCACTCGCGGCAGCGATGCCGAAACCCGGCGTCCTTCCTGATTCACGTCGTCGCCGCGGCTTGGCACGTCCGGGTCGTGGCAGACGAGCGCCAGCGAGCGGGCGCCCGCCGGCAGGTCGGACCACGCCAAGTGCGGATTCCGGTTGGCGGACAGCGCGACGCGCTGGGTCGGATGCATGACGCAGAACGCGAACTCGCCGGGTATCGGCGCACCGTCTGCAAAACTGTTGCTCCAGAGTTTCATCCGCGTCTCCCCTGCGTTGATCGATGACACAGAAGTCTACAGCGTCCCGCAATCATCGGTCGCGGAATCGTGGTGCGAGCGCCCGGCCCGGACCCGCCTGCCGGCGACGCACTACTCGGCAGCGCGTCGCCGGAAATCCCGCAGGCGGAACCCGAGCAGCGCGAGCATGCCGAAATACGCAAGCATGCCGAGGCCGATGACGACAGCGAGCCGCAACGCGCGTGCAACTGCCTCGCCATGCAGCCAAGCATCGGGCGGTCCGGCGGCAAACCAGAGCACTGCCGCCATTGCCAGCAGCGCGGCCGCGAGTTTTGCAGTGAAGGCAGCCCATCCGGGCTGGGGGGCGTAGACCTTGCGCCGGCGCAAACCGCGATACAGCATCGCGGCATTCAGGCACGACGCCAGGCCGATCGACAGTGCAAGCCCCGCATGCTGCAGCCAGGCGATGAACGCCAGGTTCATCAACTGGGTGGCCGCCAGCGTGATCAGGCCGATCTTTACCGGCGTGCGGATGTCCTGGCGCGCATAGAAGCCGGGGGCCAGCACCTTCACCAGGATCAGGCCTGTCAGTCCCACGCTGTAGGCGATCAGCGCGCTGCGAGTTTGCAGCACGTCTTGCGCGTCGAACGCGCCGTGATGGAACAACGTCGCGATCAGCGGCAGCGCCAGCATTGCGAGCCCGAGGGCGGCGGGCAGGGTGAGCAGCAGCGTCAGGCGCAGCCCCCAGTCGAGCATCGCGGAAAAATCGCCCTTGCGTTCTTGGGCGTGCAGCCGCGACAGGCTGGGCAGAAGGATCGTGCCGAGTGCCGCCCCGAGCAACCCCGAGGGAAACTCCATCAGGCGGTCGGCATAGTAGAGCCAGGACACGCTGCCGCTCGGCAGGAACGACGCGAAGATCGTGTTGATCAGCAGCGAGATCTGCGAAACCGAAACGCCGAGCACCGCGGGCGCCATCAGCTTGAGGATGCGTCGCACCGCCGGGTCGCGAAACGCAGCCCGGACGTCGGTCGGTCGCGGCAACATGCCGATCTTCGCCAGGTAAGGCATTTGCAGGCCGAACTGCAGCAGGCCGCCGATGAACACCGCCCAAGCCAGGGCCGCGATGGGCGGATCAAAGTAGGGCGCAGCGAGCAGCGCCATGGCGATGAACGACAGGTTGAGCAGCACCGGTGTAAACGCCGGAACCGCGAAGCGGCTCCAGGTATTGAGAATGCCGCCGGCCAGCGCGACCAGCGCCATGAACAGGATGTAGGGAAAGGTGATGCGCGTCAGTTCAACCGTCAGCGCAAATTTTTCCGGATTCGCGGAAAAGCCTGGCGCCGATATATAGATGATCAGCGGCGCAGCGGCAATGCCGAGCAGGGTCACCAGCATGACGGCCAGCCCGAGCAGCGTCGCCGCGTGGTCGACGAGGTGTCTGGTCTCCGCGTCGCCGCGACGGTTCTTGTATTCCGCCAATATGGGCACGAAGGCCTGCGAAAACGCACCCTCCGCGAACAGGCGGCGCAGCAGGTTGGGCAGGCGAAAGGCGACGAAAAAAGCGTCGGTCGCCACGCCGGCGCCGAAGGTGCGGGCCACGACGAAGTCGCGGACGAATCCCAGGATGCGGGAGAGCAGCGTCATGCTGCTGACGGTGGCGAGGGCGCGGAGCAGGCTCATGCGGTCGGATTGTGGTGCCCGGGGGCGGCGACGGGAGGCGCAATGGTATCGGTCCGCGGGCGAATTGGGGCATGCTGCAGGCGGCGACGAGGGATATGGGAAGGATTCTCCAGCCGGGGCTTGCGCCGATCGTGGTGAGTACCTATAATCACGAGCTTTTCGCAACTTGCCTCGGAAACCAGCACATGGCCAATTCGGCTCAAGCACGCAAGCGTGCCCGTCAGTCCCTCAGTCAGCGCGCCCACAACGCCAGCCTTCGCTCCAAGCTGCGCACGGCAATCAAGGCCGTCCGCAAGGCAGTGGCGACAGGTGACAAGGCAGCGGCACAAGCCGTTTTCCAGCAATCGATGAGCGTCATCGACTCGGTTGCAGACAAGAACATCGTCCACAAGAATGCTGCAGCACGCCACAAGAGCCGCCTGTCGGCGGCAGTGAAGGCACTCTGATTCATAGGAGGAGGCTCGTTCCGGGCGTTGTCCGGCTTCGGGTGGAGTTGAGGGTTGTAAAGTCAAGTAGTTGATTCATCGACTATAAAATCAAAATCGGCAGCCAATGGCTGCCGATTTTATTTGTGCGCTTGCCTTCCGTCCGGTGCTTCTTCGCCGTTCGGCGATTGCCGGCACCGAACAGGTTTTCGGCCAATGATTGTAAAAAAACCCTTTAAGCTGAATGAAATAGCTTGCCGACCCGCAGTGGGCTTGAATATACTTGCGATAGGCGATTGAAACTTCAGGTTTTTCCATGCAGCCCAATGTCACCCGCAAGTTCGGCTTCCGCATTCGAACCCGCGCGGGTCTGATCGTCGACAACCTCCAGATCCCCGGTCGCGACGCGGGCGAGGCGGCACGCAAGGTCCAGCAGCTCTATCGCGATTGCGTGATCCTGGAAAACTATGGCTGCGCGGTCGTCGATGCCGACGCGGGCCAGGTGTTCGGCGGTGCCGACCGCCGATACGGCTGATTCCACCTCTCAAAACCGCAGGAAGCGCGTCGCCGCAAGTTCCTCGATCAGCGCTGCATAGTCCTCCGCGCCGCGACTCTTCGCGTCGTGCGCAAAGATATCGCGATTCATGGCCGGGCTTTCGGCAACCGCAACGTTTTCGGCGATCGTCGTTTCGCATACGTCTCGACCGAAGCGTTCGCGCATGCGCGCCTCGACGTCGAAGCTCATCCTGCGGCGCCGATCGAAGCGCGTCAGCAGGTAACGTCGTTCGACCCGCCGGAGCAGCACCCTTTCCAGCGATTTTAGTGTTCGTTCCACCTGTTCGGCGCCACGCATCGACAGATAGTCCGAACTGACCGGAACGATCAAGCCATCGGCTGCAAAGATCGCATTGAGCGACAGTACGCCGAGATACGGGCAGCAATCGATCAGCGTCGCGCGCCGAGGCAGCGTGCGATCCAGCTCGCGCAGGCCGCGGTTGAGCTTTTCCAGCACCTCGGGGCCTTTCCCGAATGCCGAGTCGACCTTCATCAGTTCTGAATGCGATGGAATCAGGCGTCCGAGCCCTTCCCAGTCGACCTCGAGATCGCCGAGAGGTGTACCTTCGGGATAGTGCGCGTAAATCGACTGTCGCCAGTCGGAAGGCGGCGAACCGTGGATCGCTGAAAGATGGGCCTGCGGATCGAGATCGATCAGGCGTATCGGGTGATAGCGCAGCGCCAGTCCGGCAGCCAGATTGAGCGTGGTGGTCGTCTTGCCGACGCCACCTTTCTGATTGAATACTGCAATTCGCATGCTGGTTGCCGCCCCGTTGTCCGTGCTCCGGGTACCGGCTGGGCCGGGCGACCGGATCGTTTCAAACTATACACAAGCAAAGGGTTTTGACTTAATATCGCGATTCACACAAACAACGGCGGCGCGAGCCGCCGTGTCGTTTTCTAGGGCGGCGCAAGCCGCCATTGGCATTTTATGGCGTCGGGATTTTCGGTCCGCGCCAGCGGGAGCGAGGCTCATGCCCCACCTGATGAACACCTACAACCGTCTGCCCGTCGCCTTCACCCATGGCGAGGGCGTGTGGCTCTACGACGTCGATGGAAAGCGCTACCTGGACGCGCTTGCCGGCATTGCGGTCAACACCTTGGGCCATGCCCATCCCAAGCTGGTGCAGGCGCTGTCGCACCAGGCGGGGCGACTGATCCACACCTCCAACCTCTATCGGGTTCCGCAGCAGGAAGCCTTGTCCGACAAGCTGGCCGAGATCTCGGGGCTGGACGAAGTGTTCTTCTGCAACTCCGGCTGCGAAGCCAACGAGGCGGCGATCAAACTGGCGCGACTCTATGGCCACGGCAAGGGCATCGACCAACCGGCGATCGTGGTCATGGAAAAGGCCTTCCACGGTCGCACGCTGGCCACGCTGTCCGCCACCGGCAGCCGCAAGGTCCAGGCAGGCTTCGAGCCGCTGGTGAGCGGCTTCGTGCGGGTGCCCTACAATGATTTCGCTGCCGTCGAGCAACTCGCCGCGCACAACCAGAACGTCGTTGCCGTCATGCTGGAATCGATTCAGGGCGAGGGCGGCATCAATATCGCCGATCATGACTACCTGCGCGCGCTGCGCCGCATCTGCGACGAGCGCGACTGGCTGTTGGTCTTCGATGCCGTCCAGTGCGGCATGGGGCGCACCGGCAAGTGGTTCGGCCACCAGCATGCCGGCATCCACGTCGACGTGCTGACGCTGGCCAAGGGCCTCGGTTCCGGCGTGCCGATCGGTGCCTGCCTTGCAGGTGGCAAGGCTGCCGGCACCTTCAAGCCGGGCAACCACGGTTCGACCTTCGGCGGCAATCCGTTCGCCTGCACGGCCGGCCTCACCACCATCCGCACCATCGAGGAAGACCGTCTGATGGCGAATGCCGCGCAGATCGGCGAGACGATACGCGGCGGTTTCCGCGCATCGCTTGCAGGCGTGGCGGGCGTTGCCGACATCCGCGGCGTTGGCCTGATGGTCGGCATCGAACTCGACCGCCCCTGCGGCGAACTGGTCACGCAGGCGCTCGATGCCGGATTGCTGATCAACGTGACGCACGACAAGGTGATCCGCCTGCTGCCGCCGCTGGTTTTCAGCGCGGAACATGCGCGGCTGCTGGTGGATGGCCTGACGCCGCTGATCAGGCGCTTCCTTGGCGCGTAAGCCATGGCCGGCGTCAAGCACTTCCTGCAGTTCAACGACTTCACGCGCGAAGAGTTCGAATACGTCTTTTCGCGCACCGCGTGGATCAAGCAGCAGTTCAAGTCGTATCAGAAATACTGGCCGCTGTCCGACCGCACGCTGGTCATGATCTTCGAGAAGCAGAGCACACGCACGCGCCTGTCATTCGAAGCCGGCATGCACCAGCTCGGCGGTGCCGCGATCTACCTCAATACGCGCGATTCGCAACTCGGGCGCGGCGAGCCGGTTGAGGACGCAGCGCAGGTCATCTCGCGCATGAGCGACATCGTGATGATCCGCACCTTCGAGCAGACCATCATCGAGCGCTTCGCCGCCAACTCGCGCGTGCCGGTGATCAATGGCCTGACCAACGAATACCATCCGTGCCAGATCCTCGCCGACATCTACACCTACATCGAGCACCGCGGCGACATCCGTGGCAAGACGGTAGCGTGGATCGGCGATTCCAACAACGTCTGCAACACGTGGCTGCAGGCTGCCGAAGTGCTCGACTTCCAGGTGCGCGTTTCGACCCCGCCGGGCTACGAAGTCGAGGCCGAGCGCGTCAACCTGCACGGCACCGGGCACTTCCGGCAGTTCGCCGACCCGATGGAAGCCGCGCGCGGCGCCGACCTGGTCACCACCGACGTGTGGACCAGCATGGGTTTCGAGGCCGAGAACGAGGCGCGCCGCAAGGCCTTCGCCGACTGGCAGGTCGATGCCGACATGATGAAGGTCGCGCAGCCCGACGCGCTGTTCATGCACTGCCTGCCTGCGCATCGTGGCGAGGAAGTCGCGGCGGACGTCATCGACGGCCCGCACAGCGTGGTGTGGGACGAAGCGGAGAACCGCTTGCACGTGCAGAAGGCGCTGATGGAGTACCTGCTGCTGGGACGGGTGTGAGGCGCGATGCGCGATCCGCCGGCGGCGAGAAGCCAGCCGCCGGCGCCTCCAGCGCACTGTCGAACCACATCCTGCCCGTATCGGCGACGATGGTCGGAGTGTGCATGACGGTGATTAGCCTGATGCAGTTGCTGCCCGGCGCGGGCAAGTTGCGATGGCTGGACGATGTGATTGCAGTAGACAGCCTGACCTTCATGGGCAGCGCGCTGCTCTCATATGCCTCGATCCGCACGCCGCGTGCCACCGAGCGGCTCGAGCGCATCGCCGACGTGCTGTTTCTGTTGGGACTGGTGGCGATGGTCGGCGTCAGCTTCGTGCTGGCGTTCGACCTGTTCGAACATTGATTGGCAATTGATCTGAACATTTGATCGGAACGAAGATGAGCGATATCAAGAAGGCAGTACTGGCATATTCGGGCGGTCTCGACACCTCGGTGATCCTCAAGTGGCTGCAGGACACCTACCAGTGCGAAGTCGTCACCTTCACCGCCGACCTGGGGCAGGGCGAGGAACTCGAACCCGCGCGCAAGAAGGCGCTGCAGTTCGGCATCAAGCCGGAACAGATCTTCATCGACGACCTGCGCGAAGAGTTCGTGCGCGACTTCGTCTTCCCGATGTTCCGCGCCAACACGATTTATGAAGGCGAATATCTGCTCGGCACCTCGATCGCGCGTCCGCTCATCGCCAAGCGCCAGATCGAGATCGCCCGCGCCACCGGCGCCGAGGCCGTGTCGCACGGCGCGACCGGCAAGGGCAACGACCAGGTCCGCTTCGAGCTCGGCTACTACGCGCTGATGCCGGGCGTGAAGGTCATCGCGCCGTGGCGCGAATGGGACCTGCTGTCGCGCGAGAAGCTGCTCGCCTACGCCGAGCAGCACGGCATCCCCATCGAGATGAAGCACAAGCAGGGCGGCTCGCCCTACTCGATGGACGCCAACCTGCTGCACATCTCCTTCGAGGGCCGCCACCTCGAGAACCCCGCCGCCGAGGCCGAGGAGTCGATGTGGCGCTGGACGGTGTCGCCGGAGGCCGCGCCCGACGCCGCCGAGTACATCGACCTCGAGTTCGAACAGGGCGATCTGGTCGCGATCGACGGCAAGCGCATGAAGGCGCACGAGCTGCTCGCCAGGCTCAACGAGCTCGGCGGCAAGCACGGCATCGGCCGCCTCGACCTGGTGGAGAACCGCTACGTCGGCATGAAGAGCCGCGGCTGCTACGAGACCCCGGGGGGCACCATCCTGCTGCGCGCCCACCGCGCCATCGAATCGATCACGCTCGACCGCGAAGTCGCCCACCTCAAGGACGACCTCATGCCGCGCTACGCCAGCATGATCTACAACGGTTACTGGTGGAGCCCCGAGCGCCGCGCGATCCAGGCGCTCATCGACCACACCCAGCAGACCGTCAACGGCTGGGTACGCCTCAAGCTCTACAAGGGCAACGTCATCGTCACCGGCCGCGACTCGAAGACCGACTCGCTGTTCGACCCGACGATCGCCACCTTCGAGGACGACCAGGGCGCATACAACCAGAAGGACGCGCACGGCTTCATCCGCCTGAACGCGCTGCGCATGCGCATCGCGGCCAACGCCAAGGCCAAGCGCGGCTAAACCCGCAACGGATCCCTTGCGATGGCCAACGACGACTACATCCTCGGACTCAGCTTCGTCGAGTTCGAGGACCTCGCCCTCAAACTCGGCTTGACCGGCCTGATCCTGTTCATGGTCTTCATCATCTGGAACCTGGGCAAGGAATCCAAGGCCGGCCGCTACGGCATGATGTGGCTGTTCCTAGGCCTGGGCGTGGGCTTCGTCGGCTTCATCGCCAAGGGCATCATCCAGAAGCTGCTCGGCATCGAATAAGGAAAACACAAGCGATGGGCATTACCGCCAAGCTCGACGGCGTCGCCGTCACCACCCAGGCCAACGTCTATTTCGACGGCAAGTGCGTCAGCCATAGCGTGCAGTTCGCGGACGGCACGAAGAAATCCGTGGGGGTCATCCTGCCGGCCTCGCTCACCTTCAACACCGGCGCGCCCGAGATCATGGAGGGCGTGGCCGGCTCCTGCCGCGTCCGCCTGAAAGGCCAGGCGGACTGGAAGACCTACGGCGCCGGCGAATCCTTCGACGTGCCGGGCGACTCCAGCTTCGACATCGAGGTGGCGGGCGAGCCCTACCACTACATCTGCCACTTCGGCTGAGCGGGGGAGGGGAGCATGCCGTCTTTCGACATCCTGTCCGAGGTCGACCAGCCCGCGCTGCGCAACGCGGTCGAGCAGGCCAACCGCAAGGTCGACGGCCGTCACGACTTCAAGGGCACGAGCGCCAAGATCGAGCTCGCCGAGAAGCTGCTGACCCTCTACGGCGACAGCGACTTCCAGCTCGAGCAGATCAAGACCATCCTGCTGCCCGAGATGACCAAGAAGAACGTCGACGTCCGATGTCTCGACTACGGCGACGTGCAGAAGATCTCCGGCAACAAGGTCAAGCAGGAGGTCAAGGTGCGGGTCGGCGTGGAGCAGGAACTGGCCAAGAAGATCGTCAAGCTCTTGAAGGACAGCAAGATGAAGGTGCAGGCTGCGATCCAGGGCGACGCGGTGCGCGTCTCCGGCGCCAAGCGCGACGTATTGCAGGAGGCGATCGCGCTGGTCAAGAAGCAGATCACCGATTTTCCGCTGCAGTACGGCAACTTCCGCGACTGAGCGGAACGCCGGGGCAGGAATCCGACGGGCGCCGCGAGGCGCCCGTCGTGCGTTCGGGGGTTGGGTTGTGGGGGAGTCGGGTTGACGGCGACGAGGCGATGTTCCGGGCGGGGAATCGCGACTTGCGTCGCTCCCACGAGAAGCAGCGGGGAATCGCGACTTGCGTCGCTCCCACGCGAAGCAGCGCGATTTCGGACGCGGTTCGGCTGGGGTTCGGCCGTTGTTTCCCGCGCGGGTGGGGCGGTCCTCACGCATGCCGAGCGCGCTGCGTTCGCGTATTTCCGACACCTGCACGCGCTGCAGGAGCGGCGCAAGTCGCGATGCGGGCGGTCCGTCACCCGCTGCCGCCGGTGCGGCTCAAGCTCCTCCGCTCCCTGCCGATATGCTCTTCGACATCACCGCCCTCGCCCCGGCTCGACAGGAGAACAATTCATGGAAGCAACCGCAATCGCCGCGCTGGCCTCGAACAATGCGCTCGCGCAGGTCCAGCAGGAAGCCTCGGTCGAAGTCCTGCGCAAGGCGCTCGACCTCCAGGGCGAGAGCGCGATGCAACTGCTGCAGGCGATTCCCCGGCCCCCCGCTGCGGCGGTCGGCAGCACGGCGGGCGGCATCGTCGACACCTGGGCTTGAGCAGGTCGTCGGGCCCGAACCACGAAAACCACCCATGCGTCTCGCAGCCATTGGCTGGACCCCATTTTGGGGCATCGATGAGGCCTCGATTTCGCTTTGCGTCGGTTTTTTTTACAGTTACCCAGGGTTCGGGGGGGGGTAATAATTTAAGTCACGGATTATTAAGCAAAATTTCTTCTGGCTTGATTTTTGCTGGTAACGCTCGTCGGCAAGCATGTAATACCCGCTTGCTCAAATAGAACGGGAGAACCACATGAATCCTCAACCCCGCCTGATGGCGCTGGTGCTTTCCATGATCGGCATGTCGGCTGTCCAAGCCGCACCGATGATTTCCGTGCGGACGTACGATATCGCTGAGAGAAGTTATGCAGTGACCGACTCGTCCGTGATGGACGGCGCGGTTAGCACGGCAATAACGACCAGCGGCTCGGTCGGCCCGAATTCGTTCCAGCAGTTCGATGCATCGACGGGCGTGCTGACCTCGATTACCGCATCGGTCTCCGCTTCGAACTTGCTGCTCTCGCAGCAAGTCACGGGTGGCGCGACGGGGACGAGTGCGGTGCGCGTCAGCTGGACGTCCTTCGGCGAGTCCCTGTTCGATCGCCAGGTCATCGGTTCGGTGAGCACGCCGACGCCGTCGCTGAGCAATTTCGATACTCTTTCTCGAACCATCGCCTCGGGTGATGCGGCCGGAGACGCCTTCGTCGCGAAAGCCGGGCAGCCGCCCGGAAACAGCGCGGCTTCGTACGAGCTTGTTGCCGACCTGAGTTCGACGGCGCCGGGTTCGGCCGACTCTTTGACCTCATTCCTCAACTCCCAGACGGCCGACGCGGCGGGATCGTTCACCCATACGCTCGCTTACAGCTACGTTCCTCATGCGATCGCCTCCTTCGAAGGAGGCCAGACCACGACGACTTGGCGGCTCCCTGTGTCAGGGAACATCGAGGTCGAGCTCGGCGACTTATTTACGCTCGATCTGAACATCTTCAACCTTGGTTTGCTCGGCGGAGCGGGACTGGATCTGGATGGATTCAAACCCAAGAGCGGTTCCGGGCTGTCGATGACGGACCTCGAATTGTTCGAGGGGCTCGCGCAGGGCACAGGCCGGAATGTCAAGGCGAGCTTCAGGGCGGACGAGCTCGGCAGCCACGAGATGCTGTTCTCGCTCTTGCTGTCGGATGAAGATGTGGGGTTCGCCTCCAGCCGCGGCAGCTACGAGTTGGAGCTGACGGTGTTTGCCAACGTCGTCGATAACGGAAACGGAAATCCGGTGCCCGAGCCGGGCGTGCTGGCGCTCCTCGGTATCGGTCTCTTCGGGCTGGCCGTGCGCAGGCGCATGGCGCGATGAGCTTGTAGCGGGTTCTGGAAACGAGAAAGGCGCCCACGGCGCCTTTCTCGTTTCCGGCGATCGTCTCCGGACTCAGCGATAGTTCAGTTCGCGCCAGGATATCCGGCGAATGTCGCCCCCGGACACCGAAGTCACGATCGGCTCGGCTTCGCTGCTGTCGTCGGTCTTGCGGATCAGGCCGATGACCTGGCCGTTCGGCGTCACGATCAGTA
>JAEUNL010000067.1 GCA_016791115.1 Rhodocyclaceae bacterium | reverse complement strand
TTCCTTGGCGCCTGAGGGCACGCGATCAGAAATTCGCGGCTTTCTTCCACCCGCCGCCCTGACCAGAATTTGCGCCGGCAAAAGAAGGCTTGCGAACGTCACCGGCAGGCTTGCGGCTGTCATTGCTGAACGAACGCTTCTGCGACGGTGCGCCGAATCCGGGTTTGCGCGGGCCGCTCCACTTCTTGCCTGAGGGTTTGCGATCGGACGGGAAGGACTTCACCTTCGGCTCCAGGCCCTCGACGACATGCACCGGGATGCGAATATTCGCAAAGCGCTGGATCCGCTGCAGCAGGTGATTGTCGCGATGTGACACCAGCGACAGTGCCACACCGCTGGCGCCGGCACGGCCGGTGCGGCCAATGCGATGCACATAGTCTTCGGGCACTTTGGGCAGGTCGAAGTTGATGACGTGGCTGATGCCGGAGACATCGATGCCGCGGGCGGCCACGTCGGTGGCGACCAGCACCTGCACGTCGCCGCGGCGCAGGCCTTGCAGCGTGCGATTGCGTTGACCCTGCTTCATGTCGCCATGCAGCGCGGCGACGGCATGACCGTCCTGCTGCAGTTCTGCGGCCAGCTGGTCGGCGGCGAGCTTGGTGGCGGTGAAGACAATGGCCTGGTTGACCGACTCCTCGCCGAGAAGGTGGCGGAGCAGCTTGTTCTTGTGCGACAGGTCATCGACGAAATGCAGACGCTGCTCGATGTTCTCGTGGCGCGCGGCCTGGCTCGCGATGGCGATGCGTGCCGGGTTCTTCAGGATGCGCTGGGCCAGGCGGGCAATGTCGCCTTCCATGGTGGCCGAGAACAGCAGTGTCTGGCGCGTGGCCGGCGTGGCGGCGACGATGCGCTCCACGTCGTCGATGAAGCCCATGTCGAGCATGCGGTCGGCTTCGTCGAGGATCAGCGTCTCGACGCGGGAGAGGTCGATGCGGCTGCGTTCGAGGTGGTCGATCAGCCGGCCCGGTGTGGCGACGACCACGTCGACCGGGCGCGCCAGCATGCGCAGCTGTGCCGTATAGGATGCGCCGCCGACGATGGTCACGCAGCGCAGGCGGCGCATGTCGCGGCCGTAGGTGCTGGCGGCCTGCTGGACCTGGAGTGCCAGTTCGCGCGTCGGCGCGAGCACCAGCACGCGCGGGCCGATGCCGCGCTGGGTTGCCGGCTTTTCGAGCCGCGTCAGGCACGGCAGCATGAAGGCGGCGGTCTTGCCGCTGCCGGTCTGCGACGAAACCAGCAGGTCGGTGCCGGCCAGGGCGGCTGGAATGGCCTGCGCCTGGACGGGGGTCGGGTGTTCGTAGCCCTTTTCGGCGAGAGACTTGAGAATGACTGGGGCGAGGCCCAGGTCGGCGAACGTAGTCGTCGTGTTCACGAGAATCCTTTTGCTTGTGCCATGGCAATGCCACGGCGAGGCTGGCGGGCAGGCCCGCAGCCGGTCACGGTTGGCGATGCAGCCGACGCGCAGCGCATCTCGATTCATCATCGACACCAACCGAAAATCGCGGTACCGCGCCGTGCGCGGAAATTCGAGGAAAGGTCAGGGGCGATGAGACTGTGGAACACAGTCTCGGAGGCGATCGGCCGGACAGAAAACCTCGGCAGATCAGGGGAAACACCGGATGCTGTATTGCACAAGAGGCGCGATTGTACAGTGTTAACCCGGCGTCCGCCGGATTCTTTTTACTTGCCCGCGGTCAATTGCCGCTGTGGTGGCAATGAGGCGCGAGGAAGCGCTAGCATAGACGCCCGTATTTCGAGCGTGCAGCGATGCACGAAACCGTTTTGCCCGTCACAGGAGAAAGCGCACCATGAAACTGCATACCGGAATGCTGATCGCAACGCTGGCGCTCGGACTGGGCGCTTGTGCGCCGAAGGAAGACCCTGCCGCCAAGGCCGAGGCCGCGGCCAAGGAAGCGGCCGCCAAGGCCGCCGAAGCCGCGAAGAAGGCCGGCGAGGCCGCCACCGCTGCGGCGGAGGCGACCAAGGATGCCGCCAAGGACGCCACCGACAAGGCCAAGGAAGCCGCCAAGGACGCGGTAGACGCCACCAAGGATGCTGCCGCGAAAGCCGCGGAAGCGACCAAGGATGCGGCGGCCAAGGCCGCCGAAGCCACCAAGGAAACCGCCAAGGAGGCGGTCAACAAGGCCGCCGATGCCACCAAGGAAGCGGCCGACAAGGCCAAGGAGGCGGTCAACAAGTAAGCGCCGGCGAGCGCGTCATGCCCCGCGCGGGCCACTGCGGCGGCCCGCGCCGTTTCCGGGCCGGTGCAACGCCGCGTTGCGGGCGCGCCGCTTCTGCCGCCAGCGCATCACGCCGGTCACGAACAGCAGCAGCGGAATCAGGCCCGATATCGCCACCACGATCCGGCCGGCCATGCCGAAGGCCTCGCCGTTGTGCAACGGGTGCAACCAGTCGAGCAGGGTGTCGCCCGCGGAATTGAGCTGACGGTCGCGGATCGCCAGCACCTCGCCGCTGTACTGGTCGATCCACACGTTGGTGCGCGGAAAGCGCACGCCCGGCTCGTTGGCCACGCGCAGGTTGATGCGGTAGGTGCCGCTCGGCCCGTCGGGCGTCTCGATCCAGCGCAAGGTCGCGTCGGGGAAATTCATCGACGCCACGCGCACCGCGTCATCCACCGCCAGGCGCGGTGCATCCCCAATGCGCTGGCTCTGCACCGCGGGGGTGGGGAACAGCGGCGACGCGCGGTCGATCAGCGGATTGACCCAGTGCGACAGCTCCAGCAGCACGCCGCTTCCCACCACCACCGCCAGCACCACGAGGCCGTAGATGCCGCCCAGCTTGTGCAGGTCGTAAGTGCGGCGTGCGCTGCCGGCGCGGCGCTTGAACGTGAGCGCGCCGGCATAGCGACCGGCGCGCGGCCACCACAGAACCACGCCGCTCGCCAGCGACAGCATCAGCGCGATGCCGATCACGCCCAGCGTGGTGCGGCCGCCGCGATCGAGCAGCAGCGCGTAATGCAGGTCGTAGAGCCAGGTCATCGCAGTGTCGCCCCACAGCCGGCTGGCGCGCACTTGCAGGCTGAACGGATCGATCGACACCATCAGCGGCGCAAAGGCCAGGTGCGCCGTCTCCGCCGGGCGGTAGTAGCGCGCCGTCACCGGCGCCGTGTCGGACATCGGCATTTCGAGGCGCCAGCTTCCGTCGCGCGACGGGTGCGCGGCGCGAATCGCGCGAAACACCGCTTCATGCGATTGCCGCGGTTCGGTGGTTACGCCGACCGTGATTTCCGGATTGAGCCAGCGATCGATCTCGACGTAGAACGCCAGCAGGCTGCCGGTCAGCCCGGCGAGCACGAACACCAGGCCCGCTGTCAGCGCGAGGAAGAGGTGCAGCCGAACCCAGGTTTCGCGCAGCCGCAGGCGCCGCACGCCCGGCGCAGGCATCATCGGACGCGACGCGTCGCCGGCGCGAGGCCTGAACGCCGCGCCGCCCGCAGCTTCAGAAGCTGATGCTGACGGCGGCATGGAACGAACGCTCGTCGGCCGGCGAATGCAGCGACTGCACACCGTCCCACCAGACGTACTCGTAATAGCGGTCGGTCAGGTTTTTCACCTGGAATTCGAGGCTCACGTTCTTCGCCAGCTTGTACGTCGCGCCGAGGTCGACGGCGAAGAAGCCGCCGAACTTGCCAGTCGAGTTGCTGCGTTCGAGGTAATAGTCGCTCTGGCCGCGCCCGGAGATCGACAGCAGCAGCGCTTCCGTCGCCTGGAAGTCGATGCCGCCCGAGTAAAGGTGGTGCGGCACGTGGTCGATCTCGTTGCCGCGCGTCGACGGCGCGGTCGGGTCGGGCTTCTCGATCTCCGAATCCTGGTGCGCGTAGGCCAGCCAGGCGGTGATCGACTTCGTCGGCCGCAGGTTCACCTGCACGTCGTAACCCTTGCGCCGCGTGCTGCCGATGTTGTCCGATTCGTTCGACGGATCGTTGAGGCGGCGGCGCTCCTCGCCGGTCGCCGTCTGCACCCAATAGGCGATGCGGCCGTCGATCCATTTTGCCGGCGCGAACTTGAGGCCGGCCTCCCAGCCCTCGTTGATCGACGCCTCGAGGTCGCGCACGCGCGGCGGAATCTTGTAGCTCGACGCGCCCACGCCGATCTGGAAGCTGCGCCCCCAGTTGGCATATGCGCTGTAGGCATCGTTCGGCGACCACACCGCGCTGAACTTCGGCTGCCTGATCGGGCCGTAGTCGTTCACGTTGAAGGACGTGCCGGCGAGCCGGTTGTCGAAATCGCCGCGCACCTTGTCCACACGGTAGGCCGGAATCAGCTTGAGCGAATCGATTGGCTTCACCACCGCCTGCAGGTAGCCGCCGTAGACGTCGAGGTCGTAGGCCTGGTCGCGCGTCTGGCGCTGGCGCACGCGCTCGAGCGTGTTGTAGCGCAGGCTCTTGTTCTCCTGCTTCTGGATGTCGGCGCCGCCCTCGATCGCGAGGTCGGCGAGCCAGCTTACCTGCGGACGCCAGGTCAGCGTGGTCATCGCGCCGCTGTGGCGCTCGTCGGTCACGCGCTCCTGCTGCGAGACGCCGGCCGAGAACTTCACCCAGCGCCGGTCCTTGAGCCGATTCACGTGGCTCTTCACGTTCCAGAACAGGTTGTCTGCCAGCTCGGCATCGACATGCGCGCCGACGTGGTTGATGCGCCGCTCGCTCGCATCGGTGGCCGAGAAGGCATACGACTGCTCGGGGTCGCGATGCGCATCCGTGCGCGTGAGATAGCCCGGCTCCTCGGCATCGTTCTCGTAGTGGCGCGCCACCAGCCCGGCGCGCAAGCGGCCGTCCTCGGTACCGATGAACCACTTGCCGCCAAGGGTGAACTTGTCTGCCTTCGAATGCTCGCGGTAGCCGTCCGACTCGTGGTAGCCGGCGAAATAGTTCTGCGAGAAGCGGCCGTTGTCCATGCCGGCGGCAAGCTGCGCGTCGCGCGTGGCGAAGCTGCCGATGCCGGCGCGCCCCGTCAGGTAGTTGCCGCCGGTGCGCGTGACGATGTTCGCGTTGCCGGCGATGTTGTAGAGGCCGTAGCGCGGGTCGTTGGTGCCGCGCACCACTTCGATGGCCTCGATCTCGAGCGGAAAGATCATGTCGATGTAGGGCATGTTGCCGTCGTTGCTGTTCGACGGAATGCCGTCGATCAGCAGCTTCACTGCATTCACCTCTCCCTCGCCGTTGAAGGCGCGGAAAGACAGCTTGCCCGAGGTCGTTCCCTGATTGAATTCCGTCAGCATCACGCCCGGTGCGCGGCCGAACAGCTCCCAGGTGTTGTCGACGTTCTGGGGCTGGAGCAGGTTCGCGCCCAGCACATCCACCGAACTCAGCACGCTGCGCGTGGCGAGCGGGCCATTGGGCTTTGCACTGACGACGACCGTGCCGAGCGTGAATGTCGAATCGCCGTCAGGCCGCGCGGCCGTGCCTTCCTGCGCGTATGCCGATGCGCCCGTGAGCAGCAGGCAAGTGCCGATCAGGCGGCGCGTGTGGTGGTGCATTCTTCTTCTCCCTGGAAACGAAAAACCGGCCTCACCGGTCATGCGGCCGCCAAGGATAGCGAGACGTATGCGGCACCGCGATGCGACAAATTGCCGCAGGCATTCGAGCGCGCGCACCGCGACGAAAAGCGCCGGAAGGCGGCGCGGCATGTCAATGAGGCCGCTCAAATCGCGGGGCTGCATTGACCGGATGCGAGCGTCCTCTGCGCACGCGTCATCTCATCTCGTTTGCGCGTCCACGAATCCGCACTGACACGGCTGCATGTCGTGTGGGCCGGATCTTCTTGGCGGCCTGCCCGGCAGGCCGGGCGGATGGCGGTTCTCCGGGCGATGTGCCGCGGGAGCAGCATTCATGCGGGCTGCGGCGATGCGTTCCCGGATAGCGCCTATACATGCGGGCTGCCGCTGGCCGGCGGTTCGCGGCGAGCACGGCGTCCAACGATACCGTGCCCTGCGAGAAGCGTTATCCGCGATAATCGCGCATCGAACCGCACGAGGATTTTTCCCCATGAGCAAGCGCATCATTTCCACGCCGCACGCGCCGGCCGCGATCGGCACCTATTCGCAGGCGGTGGCTGCCGCCAACGTGGTGTACATGTCGGGGCAGATCGGCCTCGATCCCGCGACGATGACGATGGTCGACGGCTTCGAGGCGCAGACAGTGCGCGTGTTCGACAACCTGAAGGCGGTGGCCGAAGCCGCGGGCGGCTCGCTGGCCGACGCGGTGAAGCTCAACATCTATCTCACCGACCTGTCCAACTTCGCCAAGGTCAACGAAATCATGGCGCGCTACTTCGAGCAGCCCTATCCGGCGCGGGCCGCGGTCGGCGTGAAGGAGCTGCCACGCGGCGCGCTGGTCGAGGCCGACGCCGTCCTGGTGCTTGGCTAAAACCGCGAGCAGCGCAAAGAAGGCCGACGGCGGCAACACGCTGTCGGCGCGCCTTGCACGCCTCGGCCTGACCACGCAGGCGGCGCTGCTCACGCACCTTCCGCTGCGCTACGAGGACGAGACGCGCATCACCGCGCTGCGCGACGTGCGCGATGGCGTGCCGGCGCAGGTGCACGTCGAGGTCGTCGAATGCAGTGTGCAGTTCCGTCCGCGCCGCCAGTTGCTGGTGCGGGTTCGCGACACGTCGGACGACGGCGAGGACGCCACGCTGCGCTTCCTCAATTTTTACCCGAGCCAGCAGAAGCAAATGGAAGCTGGTGCGCGGCTGCGCGTGTTCGGCGAGGCGCGCGTGGGATTCGCCGGCGTCGAGTTCGTTCACCCGCGCGTGAAGCGGGTCGATGACGATGTGCCGCTGCCCACGGCGCTGACGCCGGTCTACCCGACGACTGCCGGTCTTTCGCAGGCTGCGCTGCGCGCGCTGATCGAGCGCGCCCTCTCACACGAGAACCTCGAGGACACGCTACCCGAGCCGCTGCGTGCGCACTACCGCCTAGCGCCCTTCGCCGATTGCCTGCGCGCGCTGCACCATCCGCCGCCGAACACGCCGCTCGCGGTTCTAGAAGACCGTTCGCACCCGGCCTGGCAGCGCATGAAGTTCGACGAACTGCTGGCCCAGCAGATCTCGCTGCGCAAGGCCTATGCCGCGCGCCGTGCGCAGGATGCACCCGTGCTTGCGCCGCGCGACACGCTGGCGCACGCCCTGCTGGATCGACTACCTTTTCGCCTGACCTGCGCGCAGCAGCGCGCTTGGCAGGAGATTGCGAACGACCTTGCCGGGGCGCACCCGATGCAACGCCTGCTGCAGGGCGACGTCGGCAGCGGCAAGACCATCGTTGCCGCGCTCGCGATGCTGCGTGCCGCCGAGCATGGCGCGCAGGCCGCGCTGATGGCGCCGACCGAGATCCTAGCCGAGCAGCATTACCGCAAGCTCGCCGGTTGGCTGGCGCCGCTCGGGATCGAGGTGGGATGGCTGTCGGGCAGCCTGAAGAAATCGCTCAAGCGCGCGATGGTCGAACGACTGCAATCGGGCGAGCTGCTGCTGGCCGTCGGCACGCATGCACTGATCGAGGATGCCGTCGATTTTCCGAATCTCGCGCTGGCTGTGGTCGACGAGCAGCACCGCTTTGGCGTGCGTCAGCGACTGGCGCTGCGCGAGAAAGGCAGCGAGTTCGCAGACGGCGTGCGTCGCACGAGCCCCCACCAGTTGATGATGTCGGCCACGCCGATTCCGCGTACGCTGGCGATGAGCTACTACGCGGATCTCGATGTCTCGGTGCTCGACGAAATGCCGCCCGGTCGCACGCCGGTGGTGACCAAGCTGGTTTCCGAGGCCAGGCGCGACGAGGTGATTGGCCGCGTGCGGGAAGCCTGCGCCGAGGGACGGCAGGCTTACTGGGTCTGCCCGCTGATCGAGGAATCCGAAACGCTCGAACTCAAGACCGCGATCGAAACCTTCGGGCGATTGCAGGCGGAATTGTCGGACCTGTCGATCGGGTTGGTACATGGCCGCCTCAAGGCCGAGGAGAAGGCGCAGGTGATGGAAGCCTTCGTGGCCGGCCGCATCGACCTGCTGGTCGCCACCACGGTGATCGAGGTCGGTGTCGATGTGCCGAATGCCTCGCTGATGGTGATCGAGCATGCCGAGCGCTTCGGCCTTTCGCAGCTGCACCAGTTGCGGGGGCGCGTTGGCCGGGGTGCGGCGCAGTCGGCCTGCATACTGCTGTATGCGCATCCGTTGGGAGAGACCGCGCGTGCGCGGCTCAAGATCATCTACGAGAATACCGACGGCTTTGAGATCGCGCGGCGCGACCTCGAGTTGCGCGGGCCGGGCGAATTCGTCGGCAGCCGGCAGAGCGGCGTGCCGTTGCTGCGTTTCGCCGATCTCACGCTCGATGCGGCGATCGTCGAGCAGGCGCGCGAAGCCGCTGAGGCCATGCTGCGCGACTGGCCCGATGCGGCGCGTGCCCACCTCGAACGCTGGCTCGGCGCCCGGCAGGACTTCCTCAAGGTATGATGCGCAGCCGCGCCGATTTTGCCGTTGAACTTCCCCGCTGATCGCTCCATGCTTTCTTCCCCGCACCGCAATCCTTGGCTGCCGCACCTGCCACACTCGTCGGGGTGCGATCCCTACTACGACTGGCTGATGCATGTCGGATCGCTGACCGCACGCATACGCAGCCGCTGCAGCGATTTTCGCGTCCGGGTGATCGAGCAGGGACGTCTGGTGCCGTTCCACGACGAAAGAAGGCCGCTCGGGCTGCGCCGCGATGCCTCGGCCTGGGTGCGCGAAGTGGTGCTGATGAGCGGCGACGTGCCGCTTGTATTCGCCCACACCGTGCTGCCCGCGCGGCATGCGCGCGGCACCTGGCGCCTGCTAGCAGGGCTGGGCACCAAGCCGCTTGGCGAACTGCTGTTTACCGATCCGCTGATCACGCGCGAGGCGTTGCGCTATGCGCGGCTGGATGCGCGTTACGCCATGCACGCGCGCGCGCGCACGGCCACCGGCGTCGATGCGGATGTGCTTTGGGGGCGTCGCTCCTTGTTCAGACGCGACGGGCGGGCTATCCTCGTCAGCGAAGTGTTTCTGCCCGCGATACTCGAACTGCCCGAATGACTGCACCGCCGATCAACTGGCGCGAGCGCCTGTCGCTCTACGAGAAACTGATGCGGCTGGACAAGCCGATCGGCATCCTGTTGCTGCTGTGGCCGACGCTGTGGGGACTCTGGTTTGCCGGCGACGGGCATCCGAACTGGACGCTGGTGTGGATCTTCGTGCTTGGCACGGTGCTGATGCGCTCGGCGGGTTGCGTCATCAACGACTATGCCGATCGCAACTTCGATCCGCATGTCGAGCGCACGAAGAACCGCCCGCTTGCCGCCGGGAAGGTGACGGAGAAGGAAGCGCTGCTGCTGGCGGGTGTGCTTTCGCTGTGCGCCTTCCTGCTGATCCTGCCACTCGACAGGCTGGTCTGGGCCTACGCGGTGGCGGCCTTGCTGGTCGCCGCGAGTTATCCCTTCACCAAGCGCTTTTTCGCGATTCCGCAGGCCTATCTCGGCATCGCCTTCGGTTTCGGCATTCCGATGGCTTACGCGGCGCAGACCGGCATGGTGCCGAAGATCGGCTGGATCCTGCTGCTTGCCAACGTGTTCTGGGCCATCGCCTACGACACGCAGTACGCGATGGTCGATCGCGACGACGACGTGAAGATCGGCATCCGCACCTCTGCGCTGACCTTCGGCCGCTTCGAGGTGTCTGCCATCATGCTCTGCTACGCGGCGACACTGGCGATCCTCGCCTACGTCGGCTGGCACGAAGGCCGGCGTCACTGGTACTTCGCCGGGCTCGCGCTGGCGGCGCTGATCGCCGTCTATCACTACACGCTGATCCGCGGGCGGGATCGCGGTTTGTGTTTCAAGGCGTTCCTGCACAACAACTGGTTCGGTGCCGTCGTGTTTGCCGGTTTGGCCTTCGATTTCGTCTTCAATCCGATGGTGATGCCGCCGCGCTGAATATCGCGCATCGCGAAATCCGCGCGTCGCCCGTCGCCGACATACGAAAACCGTCGCGCCCACGCGGTACAATCGCGCGCTTTGCCGCCAGCGCTGCCTGCATGTCCTCCCGGGAATTGTCGACATTCGAATTGAAGAGCGGCGCGGTCGACGCGCTCCACCTGATCGTCAAGACTGCCGACTTCGGCGCACTGAGCGAAGAACTCGCGGCACGCTATGCGTCGATGCCGGATTTCTTCTCCGGCGATGCCGTGGCGATCGACCTTCGTCGCCTGGACGCGGCCGGACCGCCCCTGCAGGATCTCGTCGCCCAGCTCGTCGCATTGCGCCTGAGTCCAATCGCTGTCATCGCCAGCGACGCCCAGGCTGCGTGGGCGGCGGATTGCGGACTGGCGCGGGTGGCGGATCACGAGCGCGAACGTCGCGCGCCGGCCGGCGCGAGGACGGAAGCCGTCGAGCCGCCGGCAGAGGCGGCTGTGCCGGCCGAGACCGCAACGCCTGCGACATCGGTGGCGGGCAGTGCGGCCACGCTGATCGACAAACCGCTGCGTTCCGGCCAGCGGGCCTACGCCGAGGGCGACCTGATCGTCACGGCGCTGGTCAGCCATGGTGCCGAGATCATCGCCGGCGGCAACATCCATGTTTACGCACCGCTGCGCGGCCGCGCCCTGGCCGGGATTGCCGGCAACCCCGGCGCGCGGATCTTCTGCACCTGCATGGAGCCGGAGCTGATCTCGATCGCCGGCATCTACCGCACAGTCGAAACCGCGCTGCCGGCCGATGTCCAGGGCAAGCCAGCGCAGGTGCGGCTCGACGGCGAAAAACTCATCATCGAAGCGCTTCAATTGCGCTGAACACGAGGAACCCAGCATGCTGATCGACAAACGGGAGTTCACGGAAGCGGAGTCGTCCGACAATCCTGCTCAGGGCGCGGCGCAGAAGACCGCCCGGATCGTGGTCGTCACCTCCGGCAAGGGCGGTGTCGGCAAGACCACCACCAGTGCCAGCTTCGCCGCCGGCCTTGCCTTGCGCGGGCACAAGACGGCGGTGATCGACTTCGACGTCGGCCTGCGCAACCTCGACCTCATCATGGGCTGCGAGCGGCGCGTGGTGTATGACCTGATCAACGTCATCCACGGTGAAGCCTCGCTGCACCAGGCGCTGATCCGCGACAAGCAGTGCGACAAGCTGCACATCCTGCCGGCCTCGCAGACGCGCGATAAGGATGCCCTGACGCAGGAGGGTGTCGAGAAGGTGCTCGAAGGCCTCAAGGAGATGGGCTTCGAGTACATCATCTGCGATTCGCCGGCCGGCATCGAGACCGGCGCGCTGCTCGCCATGCATTACGCCGACGAGGCGCTGGTCGTCACCAACCCCGAGGTGTCCTCGGTGCGCGATTCGGACCGCATCCTCGGCATTCTCGCCTCCAAGACCAAGCGCGCGATCGATGCCGCCGAGCCGATACGCGAGCACCTGCTGATCACGCGCTACAACCCGAAGCGCGTCGCCGACGGCGAAATGCTGTCGCTCGACGACATCCAGGAAATCCTGCGCATCAAGCTGATCGGCGTGGTGCCCGAGTCGGAATCGGTGTTGCAGGCCTCGAACCAGGGCGTGCCCGCGGTGCACATCGAAGGCTCGGACGTCGCCGAAGCCTACAAGGACGTGATCGCCCGCTTCCTCGGCGAGGACCGCCCGCTGCGCTTCACCGATTACCAGAAGCCCGGGCTGCTGAAACGCCTGTTCGGCGGCAAGTGAGGAGCGCGCGATCCATGTCCATCCTCTCCTTCCTGCTCGGCGAAAAGAAGAAGACCGCTTCGGTCGCCAAGGAGCGCCTGCAGATCATCCTCGCGCACGAGCGCACCGGGCGCGGCACGCCCGCCGACTGGCTGCCGGCACTGCAGCGCGAGCTGGTCGACGTGATCTCCAAGTACGTCAAGATCGACCAGCGCGACATCCGTGTTTCGCTCGAGCGCCAGGACAACCTCGAGGTGCTCGAGGTCAAGATCGAGATGCCGCAGGTCCACGCGTAGCGCCGCTGCCCTGCCGGGCGACGAAGCCGGCGATGTCGTCGAGCACGCGACGGCTGCTGCGCAGTGGCGCGGACAGCGCGGCGATGACGCTGCGATGGCCTTCGCCCGGATAGCGGATCACCTCCACCTTGCCGCCCAGCTCGCCCACGCGGGCGGCAAGGCGCGTCGTGTTGCCGGGTGAAACGACGTCGTCGTCCTCGCCGGTGAGCAGCAGCAGCGGCGGTTCGCGGCCGCTGACGAAATTGATCGGCTGCGACAGGGGCCAGCGTGCCGGCGGATCGAACACCTCGGCCGTGCTCGCGCGTCTGAACGGCAGGAAATCGTAGGGCCCGGCGAGACCGATCGCGCCTGCCAGATCCTGCGGCCGCATGCCGGCGGCTTCGAGATAGCGCGCGTCGGTGGCGAGCATCAGTGCGATGTGCGCCCCGGCGGAATGCCCCATGACGAAGAGCCGGCGCGCATCGCCGCCGAAATTCGCCGCGTGGCGTCGTGCCCAGGCCAGCGCGGCGGCGCCGTCCTCGACGAAGCCAGGAAAGCGCACTTCGGGATAGAGCCGGTAATCGGCCAGCACCGCGACGAAACCGCGCGAGGTGAGCGCCTCGCCGACGAACAGGTAGTCGCCGCGCTCGCCCTCGCGCCAGGCGCCGCCGTAGAAGAACACGACGACCGGCGCCGCGCCGTTGTCGCGCGTCTGCGCCGGGCGGTAGATGTCGAGCTTCTGGCGCGGGTGGCCGCCATAGGCGATGCCGGTCATCAGGCGATAGGTGTGCGCCGGCGCCGCGCGGTTAAGCAGGGCGATCGGCGAGCAGACGGTGGCCAGCACGGCGACCAGACCCAGGCCGCCCGCCGCCTGGATCAGGCGGCGGCGCGGGCGCGAGGCGGGCTGGGGTCTGTCGCAGGGCATGCCGGATATACGCGGAATGCAGGCGGACGGATGTATTCCGCCTGCACTTCAAATGGCACAGTCCGTGTTGAGCGTAGTGCGCTGCGCGCAGGATGAACGGACGATGGGTTGCCTTACCAGGGTATCGGCGCGCGGTCGCGGAAATAGCCGCCGCTCGGCCCGTCGTCGGGCAGCGTGGCGAGCCAGACTGCCGTGTCGGCGCCCTGCTCGACGGACCGCGGCGCCTCGGCACCGCCCATGTCGGTGCGCACCCAGCCGGGGCACATCGCGTTGACCTTGATGCCGTCTCCGGCCAGATCCGCCGCGAGGATGCGCGTCAGCGCGTTGAGCGCCGTCTTCGACATGCGATAGGCCGGCGTGCCGGCGCCCATTTCGCTCAACTGACCGAGCCCGCTCGAAAGGTTGACGATGCGCCCGTGCCGGCTGCGTTTGAGCAGCGGCGCCAGCGCCTGCGTCACCTGCAGCACGCCGATCAGGTTGGTATCGAGCGTTTCGCGCAGCGTGGCGATCGGCAGTTCGAGTACCGATGTCGTGGAGCGATCGAGCAGGATACCGGCGTTGTTGACCAGCACGTCGATGCGCTCGAAGCGCTGTGCCAGGCCATCGTGCGCGGCGCGGCAGCTCGCCGGATCGGCCGCGTCGAGCACCATGGCGTCCACCGCGAGGCCGGCATCGCGCAGCGCGGCGGCGGCCGCGCTGCCCTTCTTGGCATCGCGGCTGGCGAGGACCACGTGCATGCCCTGCGCCGCGAGCTGGCGCACGATTTCGAGCCCGATGCCGCGGTTGGCGCCGGTCACGACGGCGATGGTTCCGTCTTCCATTTCGTTCTCCTGTGGTCGAGGCCCTGCGAGGCTGGTTGGAGTGCGCGATGCGGCGCCGGTTCCGCGCTCGCCTATAATCCCTGCGACTCCATCGGGCCAATGTCATGAAATACCACGACCTGCGCGATTTCATCGCGCAACTCGAAGCGCGCGGCGAATTGAAACGCGTAGGGGCCGAAGTCGACCCGCGCCTCGAGATGACCGAGATCTGCGATCGCGTGTTGCGCGCTGGCGGTCCGGCCATCCTGTTCAAGCGGCCCAGGGGCCATGCGATGCCGGTACTCGCCAACCTGTTCGGTACGCCGAAGCGCGTCGCGCTCGGCATGGGGGCGGAGGACACCGGCACCCTGCGCGAGATCGGCCGCACGCTGTCGGCGCTGAAGGAGCCCGAGCCGCCCAAGGGGCTGCGCGACGCCTTCGACAAGCTGCCGTTGCTGAAACAGGTGCTGAACATGGCGCCGAAGGTGGTATCGAGCGCGCCCTGCCAGGACGTCGTGTGGGAGGGTAAGGACGTCGACCTTTCGCGCCTGCCAGTGCAGACCTGCTGGCCCGGCGACGCCGGTCCGCTGATCACCTGGGGTCTCACGGTGACGCGCGGGCCCTACAAGGCGCGCCAGAACCTCGGCATTTACCGCCAGCAGGTGATCGGGCTCGACAAGGTGGTCATGCGCTGGCTGGCGCATCGCGGCGGCGCACTCGATTTCCGTGACCATTGCGTGAAGTTCCCCGGCCAGCCCTATCCGGTTGCCGTCGCCCTCGGCGCCGACCCGGCGACGATACTTGGCGCGGTGACGCCGGTGCCGGATACGCTGTCGGAATACCAGTTCGCCGGCCTGCTGCGCGGCGCCAAGACGGAACTCGTGAAATGCATCGGCAGCGAGCTGCAGGTGCCGGCAAGCGCCGAGATTGTGCTCGAGGGCGTGATCCATCCCGGCGAAGCAGCCGACGAAGGACCGTTCGGGGATCACACCGGGTATTACAACGAGGTCGCGCGCTTCCCCGTATTCACCGTCGAGCGCATCACCATGCGGCGCGACCCGATCTACCACAGCACCTATACCGGCAAGCCACCGGACGAACCGGCGATGCTCGGCGTGGCGCTCAACGAGGTGTTCGTGCCGCTGCTGCAGAAGCAGTTTCCCGAGATCGCCGATTTCTACCTGCCACCCGAGGGTTGCTCCTACCGGCTTGCGGTGGTAAGCCTGAAAAAGCAGTATCCCGGCCATGCCAAGCGCGTGATGTTCGGCATCTGGAGCTTCCTGCGCCAGTTCATGTACACCAAGTTCATCATCGTGGTGGATGACGACATCGACATCCGCGACTGGAAGGAAGTCATCTGGGCGCTGACCACGCGCGTTGATGCAGCGCGTGACACGCTGATCGCCGAGAACACGCCGATCGACTATCTCGATTTCGCCAGCCCGGTGGCGGGGCTGGGCAGCAAGATGGGCATCGACGCGACGAACAAGTGGCCGGGCGAGACGGCGCGCGAATGGGGGCGCGGCATTGCGATGGATGCCGACGTCAAACGGCGGGTGGATGCGATGTGGGCCGAACTGGGCCTTTGAGCGCGGCAACGCGAAAGGAGCGGGTGATGAATCTGACGACGCAGGGCGGCGGCGCGAGCGAAGTGGTCGATGTTCCTTCCCCGGGACTGATCAACCTGACCCACCTGATTTACGCGCTGCACGCGGCCTCGGTGGTGATCGGCATCGCCGGTTCGGCAACCGTGGTCGGCAGCTTCGTCTTCGGATTGCCATCGATCGTCGCGGTGATCCTCAATTACGTCAAGCGCTCCGACGTGCGCGGCACCTATCTCGACAGCCACTTCAGCTGGCAGATCCGCACGTTCTGGTGGTCGGTGCTGTGGGGGCTGATCGCGCTGGTCGTGACGCTGGTGCTGATCGCGACCATTGTCGGCATCCTGCTCTACTGGCTGCCGATCGCGGTGGTCGGCGTGTGGATCGGCTATCGCGTGATCCGCGGCTGGCTCGCCCTGAGAGACGCGCGGCCGATCGACGCCTGACCTTCAGCGCGGATCGTCCGCCGCGATCACCTGGCGCGGCGCGTCGCCATGCAGCGCATCCAGCAGTGCCTCGACCTGCGCATTCTGGCCCCGCGCAATGCGGTCGAGCGCGTCGTCCATGTAGGCGCGCGAGGCGTGCGACAGCGTCCATCCCAGCGGCGGCTGGTTCTTCTCGCCGGCGCCGGGTTCGAGGCACAGGCGCACATAAACCGGTTTGATCACCTGCGCACGTCCCGCATCTGCGTCGGCCTGATCCGCCAGCACGCTCTGCACGCGCGCCCGGATCAGGCCGTCGGTGTAGCCGGTGCGCGCGGTACGCGTCGCATAGAGGCCGAGCGGCGGTATCAGCAGGTCCGGCAACAGTGTCACTGGCTCGCCGACCGGCTCGGGTTCCCGAAGGTCGTGGGTGCAGGTTCCGGCCTCGCCGGGGTCGTTGCGTATCGAGATGATGATGGGCCGGATCACGCGTCCCCCACTGCGCGCGGCGGCGATCACGCCATCGAGCACGTCGAGTGCGGTTGCGGTGCCGGCGTTCTCGAAATAGCCGCCATCCACCACGTGACCGAAGGCCTTGCCGTCCGCCTCCAGCGTGCCGGCAGGGCTGATGAAGGGGAAGCGGGCGCTCAGGTGGATCGCCGAGATCAGCGGCATTTCGCGCCGGTCGCGCTCGCCCCTTGCGCCGGTGACGTCGTACAGGTCGTGCGCGTCGGGAAAGGTGACACCGTCGAGGCGCACGTTGGAGCCGACGATGCGCTGGCCGCTTTCGGCAAACGTTCCATTGATGAACAGTGCCGGCGTGGCCGTGCTGCCGGGCAGTCCGCGCCACAGGGCCTGCGTGGCGCCCGATAGCGTTTCCGGATGGTTGGCGAACAGGCGAGCCCAGTCGTGCTCCGCGGCGTATTCCATTGCCAGTGCGCGGTCCCACGCCCGGATGCGGAACGGCAGGAAGCGTTGCAGCAGATCGGCATACAGCATCGCAGCGAGATTCGGTGCCAGATAGTCGTTGCCGAACAGCGCCACGCCGCAGGCGCGCCAGCCGCGGGCCGGTGCGTCGTCTACCGTGCAGTCGGGCAGCGTGCCGGGCGGGGTCTGTCCGATCATCGCGGCGAATGCCGAACTGCCGACCGCGCCGCCCGACACGCCGCTCAGCGCATACAGGTGCCGGAGAAAGCCGCTGCCGGTGCCGCCGCGCGATGCGCTGCGCTCCTCGATCGCGCCCAGCAGACCGGCAGTCCAGTAGGCGGCGCGCACGCCGCCGCCTTCGGCGGCGACGATGATCACGGGTAGCGGCTGCGCCGCGTCGACAATCCGTTGTTGCGACCATGCATCGAAATGCGCGGCCAGTGCCGGTCGTTCCCCTACCGCCTCGTCGAACCGTCGCACGGCATGGTTGTCGTTGAAGGGGCTTACCGCGACGACCACCACCACGAGTACGAAACCGAGCGCCGGCAGGCGCAGCAGATGGCCGAGAAAGAGGATGGCGAAGTTGAGGAAGATCACCCAGGCTGCGAGTGCGAGCTGCAGTATCGCGAGTGCGCCGATCAGCCGCGGCAAGACCACCGGCGAGGCGAGGAAGCCCAGCGTCAGCAATGCGGACAACAGCAGCGAGGCCGAAAGAATGGCGAACGGCGCGCTCCTGAGCGAAACCGGCTGCGGATCGGGTACACCGCTGCGGTCGCATTCGCGCAGCAGGCGCGAGAACCAGTGGCGCCGTTTGGCGCAGAAGCCGAACAGTCCCGCTGCGAGGGCGAAATGCAGGATGGCAATCAGCCAGGCGTCCACGCGTACGGCGGCGAAGCCGGCGCCGGCAACGGCGAGCGCGCCCATCCACCGGGGCAGCCACTCGCGCAGCTTTTGCAGCCAAGGACTCTGCTCCAGCGGCGCGGCGCTGCGGCTGTCGCGCACCACCAGCAGCACGCGGGAGCAATACCATACCGCCATGCCCCAGACGAGCGACGAAGCCAGCAGGAAGGCGAGGTTTGCCGTCATCAGGCCGGTCGACTGGTCTTCGCTCAGCCAGCGCACCATCTCCCGGCCTTGCGGCAGCAGTACGATGAAGGCGAGCCCGAAGAGCAGCAACCAGGGCGCCGAACCCGTCCGCCGCAGGACGAAAACCGCGTCGAGCACGATCCGCAACGCATCGGACCAGGTGCGTTCTACCGTCTTGCCCAGGTTCATGCTTGTTGTCGTCGTGCCCGGATCGAGGAATGCTGCGGATGCTACGCAACTGCGTGCGGTTGTGCCAATCCGACCGACGGCGTAGGCCGCCCTCTTGGCGCCGGCCTAGCGATTCACGATCCAGTCGATCAGCGCATCCTGCGCGGCTTGGGTGGCGCCCGCGTTCGCATGGTTCACCAGCCAGGCCACTGCGTGGCGCCGGCCGTTGCGGTCGAGCACGTAGCCGGCCACGCAGCGCACGCCGTCGAGCGTGCCGCCCTTGAGGTGGGCGCGGCCGCCGTTGCCATTGCCGTTGCCGCGCTTCTTGAGCGTGCCGTCGACGCCGTACACCGGCATGGACGAAACGAACTCCGGCATGGTCGGGCTGGCCCACGCGAACAACAGCAGCCGGCCCAGTCCCTCCGCGCTGATGCGCTCGCGGCGCGAGAGGCCGGAGCCGTTCTCCAGCACCAGTTCCGGCATCGACAGGTCGCGGCTCTTCAGCCACGTGCGTATCGCCGCTTCGCCATCGGCCTCGCGCACCGGTGCGCGACCGCTCGCTGCGCCGAGCGACAGGAAGAGTTGTCGCGCCATCACGTTGTTCGACCACTTGTTGATGTCGCGGATCTGGTCGGCCAGCGGTGGCGATTCGTGCGACGAGAAGAGCTGGGCGCCGGGCGGCACGGTACCGTCGCGCACCGTGCCGCCAAGCGTACCGCCGGTCTCGCGCCACAGTTCGCGGACCAGCGATTCGGCATATTGTCGATGGTCGAGCGGCGCGAGGCTCCAGCTTCTTTCGCCGCAACTCGCCGGGTAAGTGCCGGTGAACACCAGTCGCGCGCGCTCGCCCTGCGTGGTGAGGTCGTAGCGCAGGCCGCCGCGCCAGTTGTCGCAGCCACCATCGACCGCCTTGAGCAGGCTCAGCACTTCGAGTTGCGCCGGCAGCGGCTCGGCAAGCACCGCAACGCGTTGTCCCGGCCCTGGAACGAAGGTCAGTTGCAGCGCCTTGAAGTTCAGCAATAGCGCGTCGGGAATGACGTTGTAGGCGCGTAGCGGCTGGGCGTCGAAGCCGCCGGGATCGGGCGTGCCGAGGTCGAACAGGCTGCGGTCGAGCACGATGTCGCCGCGGATCTCACGCAGTCCGCGCGCGCGCATTTCGCGCATCCAGAGCCAGAGCGCCTCGATGGTCAGCTTCGGGTCGCCGCTGCCGCGCAGGTGCAGGTCACCGGCGAGCACGCCGTCGGACAGCCCGCCGTTGATCAGCGCATCGGTCTTCCAGGTGTGGGCGGGGCCGAGCAGGTCGAGTGCGGCGCTCGTGGTGAGCAGCTTCATCACCGAAGCGGGGTTCAGCGGCTGGCGCGGATTGACGGCCAGTGCCGGCTTTGCGCTGCCGACGTCCTGCACCCAGACACCCACCGCGCTGGCGGGCACGCCGGCGTTACGCAGCGCCTGCTGTACGCCGGGGGGCAGGGTGGCAATGTCCGCCGCTGCACCCCGGGATGAGGCGGCGGCCAGGCAGAGGAACGACAGTGATAGGAGCAGGTAACGCAATGCGCGCTGGAGCATGATAGGGCGAGGCCGGATTCGACAGGGCGCGATCATGTCACGATCCGTCGCGTCGTGCGCGATCGCGTGGCGCTTCTGCCTCAGCGTCGAACCAGTGCCTGCGGCGTGCCGGGAAACCCGAGCAGGAAGCCCTGGGCGAGCCTGCAACCCATGTCGAGCAGCAGGCGCCGGGTCGATTCCGACTCGACGCCTTCCGCGACGACCTCCAGTCCCAGTTCCTCGCCGAGCAGCAATGCGGAGCGGACGATGGCGCGGCATTTCGGATCGTGTTCCAGCCCCTGCACGAACAGCTTGTCGATCTTCAGCGCGTGGATCGGCATCCGGCTCAGGTGTTCGAACGAGGAATAGCCGATGCCGAAATCGTCGAGCGAGAAACGCACGCCGGTTTCGCGCAGGCGATCCATGGCCTGCAGCGCCTCGTCGGGTTCGTGGATGAACGCGTTCTCGGTGATCTCGAGTTCGAGTTGCTGCGCCGGCAGGCGTTGGGCGGCCAGTGTGTCGATGATCGCATCGGCCCATTTCGGGTCGTGCAGCATGTAGGGCGAGAGGTTGATGCTCAGCGGCACGCTCAGGCCCTGCGCCTGCAGATCGTGCCAGGCCAGTGCGGTGCGCCGCAGGACTTCGAGCGTGAGGTCGCGGATCATGTCGCCGAGTTCGGCCAGCGCCACGAACTCCAGCGGCGCGACGGCGCCGAATTCCGGGTGCTGCCAGCGCGCGAGGGCTTCCGCACCGATGACGCGGCCCGAGGCGAGTTCGACGCGCGGCTGGAACAGCACGCTGAACGCGTCGCCGTTGATCGCGCGCATCAGGTCGTGCATCAGCGCGAGGCGGCGCGGCGAATGGCGATCGCGTTGCGGCTCGTACAGCCGGCAGCCGCGCACGCCGCGCGTCGCGGTGAGCGCGAGGTCGGCTTCGCGCAAAAGCACTTCGGCATCCAGTCCGTGCGCCGGGAACAGGCTCATGCCGATGCGGCAATTGACCGTGAGGCGCACGCCGCCCACATCGAGCGGTTCGCGCATGGCGTCGAGCGTGCCGCGCGCGAGGGTGAGCGCGGCGTCCGCGGCTTCGATGCCGGGCACCATGGCGGAATACTTGTCGCCGCCGTAGCGGCACAGCGTGGTGCCGGACGGGAGCAACTGGTCGAGCCGCCCGGCAAGCGCCACCAGCACCATGTCGCCGAGCGCGTGGCCGAGAATGTGATTGACGTCGCGAAACTCGACCAGGTCGATCAGCATCACGAGGAACGGTGTCTGGTTGCGGATGCCGCTTTCGAGAACCTCGCGGAAGCGCAAGCGGTTGGGCAGGCCGGTGAGGCGGTCTTCGCGCGCCGAGCGTTCGAGCCGCGCGGCCAGTTCGCGGCGTTCGCCGGTCTCGAACAGCAGCGTGGCGAGGTCGGCCAGCGACGCGACGAAATGCTGTTCGTCGGGCGACCAGTGCCGCATCGGGCCGACGTGCTCGATGCACACCACGCCGACCGTGTTGCCGCCGCGCCGTATCGTCGAATCGAGCATCGACGTGATGCCCAGCGGGCGCAGGTAGCCGGCGTCGAGTTCGCGCGTGCGCGGATCGCTCGGCGCGTGCGTCACCGTGATGGCGCGATTCTTCGCCAGCGCGTCGAAGTAGCTCGGGTAATCCGCGGCGCGGATCGCGAGCCCGCTTTCGTGCCGCCGCTCGCGCGCCAGGTAGAGGTCGCGGCAGATCAGCTCGCCGCGTGACGCGTCGAGCTGCCATACGCTTGCACGCGCTGCCGACATGGCCTGCGACGCACTCTGCGTGAGCCGCCCCAGTGCGGTATCGAGCGGCAGGGTGTCGATACGCTCCTCGGAAAGCAGGCGGAACAGCAAGGCCTGCTGGGTGCGCATGCGCCGCTCGGTGACCACCGCCGGGGCGAGTTCCTGCATGATGCCGGTCGCGGAGACCGGCTTGTCGTGTTCGTCCAGCGCCAACTCGCCCTGCACCGCGAACCAGCGCACCGAATCGGAGGTGCCGACGAAACGCAGCTCCGTCTCGAAGTGGGTGCGCTCCGGCGCCGGCGTCGTGGCGAAGTGCATCAGCCGCTCGCGGTCGAGCGGGTGCATGTGTGCCGCGACGGTGTCGAAGCGGCCGTCGAAGCCGCGATCGCTGAGACCGAGCAATGCGAGCAAGCCGTAAGAGAGTTCGACCAGACCGTCCTCGATGTACCACTTGAATGCACCCGCGCGCGAGGCGTCGAAGGCGCTGTGGATCAGACGTTCGGATTTGTTCATCGAGGCCTTGCCCGCGTGGCGGTTGATTGGTCTTGTTGCGCCTTGCAGGACGACGTTCCGCTGCGGCGGCAAAGCGCCCGGGATTTCGGTCTGCATGCCGGATTGTATAAAGCCGCGTGGCAAAAGCCCATACCGATGTCGTGGGATAGTTGCAAGAGGCGACGACGCACCTGGCCGGGTACTACGACAGATAGCGCTCGATCTGTGTTACTGGCGCATTGCGCAACAGATAAAGGCTCGGGTTGTCGCGTTCGGCATTGTGCCCGGCTTCCGACACGCGGACCGGCTCGCGCTCGATGATGCACAGACGCCGGCTGATGCAGTCGGCGCGCCATTCGGGGCTGGCGGTACGGCCCCGTTCCTCGACTGCGATGCGCGTCAGCGCGAATTCGTCCAGCGGGTTCTCGGCGGCGATGCGGCGGCGGATCGCGTCGTGCGCCTTGTCCAGGCTGCCCTGCTGCACGCAGAGGTCATAAAGCGCGGCGAGACAGCGGAAGTTGGTGATGCGTATCGGCCGCACGCCCTTGAGCCAGGCCAGCGCGACGATCAGCTTGCGGCCGTAGGTGTCGTAGGCGTAGGCGAGGGTTTCGGCACGCAGTGCCGGCACGCGGCCGACGGCCTGCAGGGCACCCTTCCAGTCTGCATCGAAGTCCGCCTTGCCCGTGCCCCGGCTCAGTGCGTCTGCCCACGCCACCTGCTGCGCGCGCGAGGGCAGTCGCAGGATGCGCTGCCATTCGCCCCACAACGCGCCAAAGCAGGCCTGCAGCGCGGCACCGTCGCGCGCCTGGTAACGGCGGAACAGTTCCTGCAGCGTCCCCGTCTTGAGATTCGCCTGCAGCGGGCCGAACGAGAGGCCGGCGCCGTCGAAGTTGCCGGTTGCCTGCTGGTAGGGATCGCCCGATGTCTCGAAGGCCGCAGTGATCGCGATCGCGCGATCCAGCGCCGATTCGGGTGCGATCGGCGGCAGGCGGGCCGGGTCGGGCATCTCGAGGTACACGCGGTCGCCGCGCGCTTCGACGCGGGCAAACCATGCGTCCTTGATCATGCGGGTTGCCGTGGCGGCGACGTCGGCAAGCGGATCGCCGCGCACCCAGACGAAGCGCCCGGCGATCTGCTCGCCGAGCCCGTTGGCTGCTGCGGTCGACGCGATGTCGAGGCCGCGGCCGAGCAGGGTGCGCAGCACCTGCACTGCGGCCACGAGCTCGCGATGGACGAACACCCGGCCGTCGGCGCCGGCGTACTCGGACAGGCGGAAATTCGGCGTCACCCAGGCGTTCGCGGGGCCGCCGGCCAGGTAGTCGTTTTCGAAACGCAATCCTTTTGGCATCGCGGCCTCCCGGCGCGCAAGGCGCGCCTCCGATGCGATGCAATCTGGCACGCCACCATGCCGACGTCAATCAGACGAAAGTCCGACCGGCTTGCATGGCCGATGGACAGGCGTGCCCGGGGATGGCTGCCCGCTATGCCGCATGGAGTCTCGTTCTCCAGCCAGGCACCGCCAGGATGGCCGGTCCATGCGCCTCTTGGCGCGGGTCACTCGCTGCGCGTTCGTTTCGAGAGCCGGTATTCGACTTGCGCGCGGCTCAGGTTCAACAGCCGCGCCGCCGCCGACACGTTGCCGCGGCTGCGCCCGAGCGCGCGTTCGTAGAGCAGGGTTTCGATCTGTTCGAACGAACTCATCTTGTCGAGCAGGTCGTCGGCGATGCGCTCCAGGTCGTTCGGCGCGCTGACGGTGCCGTTTCCACTGCGCGGCACCAGCATGCCGGCGGGCCCGACGTTGAACGAACGGCTGTGCAGCTTCTCGCCGCCGGCGAACAGGTGCTGCACGTCGATCAGGCCTTCCGGCTCGGCGAGGATCACGCCGCGCTCGACCATGTTCTCCAGTTCGCGCACGTTGCCCGGCCAGTCGTAGTCCCACAGGGCGTCGTAGGCGTTCTGCGTGACGCCGGCAATGCATTTGCCGAAGCGCACCGAGAAGCGTTCGATGAAAAGGGAAACAAGCAGCGGAATGTCCTCGCGCCGCTCGCGCAGCGGCGGAATCTCGATCGGGAACACGTTGAGGCGGTAGAACAGATCCTCGCGAAATCGGCCGGCAGCGACCTCCTCGCGCAAGTCGCGGTTGGCGGCGGCGACGATGCGCACATCGACCTTGCGCACGCGCGTGTCGCCGACGCGTTCGATCTCGCGCTCCTGCAGTGCGCGCAGCAGCTTGCCCTGCGCCGGCAGCGGCAGGCTGCTGATCTCGTCGAGAAACAGCGTGCCGCCCTCCGCGCGCTCGAAGCGGCCCGGGCGCGACTGGTCGGCGCCGGTAAACGCGCCGCGTTCGACGCCGAACAGTTCCGCTTCGACCAGGTCGGGCGGAATCGCGGCACAGTTGACCGAAACCAGTGGGCCGGACGCACGTGTGCTGATTGAATGAAGGGTGCGTGCGAAGCGCTCCTTGCCGACGCCGCTTTCGCCGCGAAACAACACGGTCGCGTCGGTGCCGGCGACGCGGCGCGTCAGCGTGGCGGCCGCGTTGAAGGCGGACGAGGCGCCGACGAAGTTGTCCGCGTTGCCCGCAGCGGGCGTCGCGCTCTCGCGCTGGCGTCGCGCCTCGCGGCGCTGCGGTGGTGCGTCGACGAAGTGTTCTGCCTTGAGGAAGCGCAGCTCTTCTTCGTCGACGTCCTCCCATTGCGCGAGCGGCCGGCCGATCACGCGGCAGCGCGAATGGCCCATTGCCATGCATTCGATCTCGCGCCACAGCACCACCTGGCCGGTCACGGCGGTCGTGTAACCCGAGGCGTAGCCGATCATGGTCCAGCACACGGGTTTACCGCTCAGGCCCGCATCCTGCAGGTGCGCTTCCGCCTCCCACGAGGCGCCCCAGTAGTAGTCACCCCAGAAATCGCCAGACTGGGGGTCGAAGCGCATGCCTTCGATCGGCTGGTTGCGCACGAATCCTTCGAACTCGCGCAAGCGCGGTCCGAACGCGAGTGCCTGTGCGGCGTCCTGATGCAGGTCGCGCACTCGGCGGCCGTCTTCCATGCCTTGCTGATAACCGAGTCGCGTAAACAACTCGCGCGCCTTGTTCGTGCCAAGCAACTGGATCAGCTCGCGGCGCAGTTCGGCAAAGGAGAATGCATGCATCAGCAGCATGCGCTGGTCGAAAAGCACGATCTGCCCCGAGTCGGGCGCAAAGCGCACGTGGCGCGAAAGGTGTCGGTCGATCTCTTCGGCGACGGTTGTCTCGCTGGCGTGCGCGTGGCGACGATCGAGGTCGTTCTTCATGCTGTGCTCTCCATGGGGCGCGTCGCCGCGGAGGCGGTTCACGATGTGATTCATGAAGGCTTGAATCGGCGGTGGCGCGTTTCTCTTCATATCATGAAGCCGCTTGCAATGCAGCGGCGTCGCTTCGCGGCGTGTTCCCGTGAACCTGCTGCGCGTTCAAGCGCTTGCGTGTTTCGGCGTGCGGCACGCGACCGTGGCATGTGGTTTGCTGAAGTGTGGCCAGCGTCGTCGCGGACGCGTGAAACCGGGGCCGGCCTGTACGTCGGCCTCTTCCTCCGGCATTCCAAACGGCGTGCATCGCCGCCCCGGTATTTCACGAGCGCGCCCCCTTGCGCTCTCCGCGGCTTTCCAGTCTCCCTGCTCGCAGCCCCTCGGGTGGGCCGTTTCCGGTTCGCGCGCGTGCGAGGGCATGCACGGCGCGATCCCGCACCCGAAAAAACAGCGGCCCCGGCCGCTGATTGCCGGCAGGGGCCGCACACAGTGCTACGAGGGAATCAGTCGCCGCCGCGCATGTTCTGCACCTGGAACATGCTTGGTGGCGAGAGCTTGGGATCGATCTGGCCCTTGAATTGTGCGGTGGTGCAGTGCTTGGCCTGCACGTCGATCATCGATACCGAGTCGTCGAGCGCGATGCCAGAACCCTTGTTCACCGGCAGGTGGAAATCCGGGTGCGCCTTGCCGATGGTGAATGTCTTCCACAGATCGCCCTTGCGGTCGAAGATCATCGAGCGCGACGCGCCGTAGACCTGCGCATCGAGGTACAGCACGCGCTTGCTGATCGGGTGCGACGGATCGAGCGGCTCCACTTGCAGTTCGTAGACCTTGCGCAGCTGCCAGGTGATCTGCTGCATGCAGCCACCCTTGCCGCCGTAGGCGACGTACTTGTAGCCGTCGGGCGACTTGTACTCGTCGGTCAGCGCGACCTCGTTGTGCTTGTAGTAGGGCATCAGGATGTTCTTCGTGCCGAGGAAGGTCCACTTCATGTCGGAGATCCGGCCGTTGTAGCCTTCGAAATCCTCGATCATCAGATCCGAGCCGAGGAAGGAATCCGTCGTCTGCCCGGTCGCGAGCCGGCGCACGCGACGCTGGAACCCGAGATACAGATAAGCATCGTCGCGCTTCAGGTCATCCTCGTAACGCTGGATAAGGAGCTGCGTGTTCTTCAGGTCTTGCGGTTCGTTCACGCGCGCATAGATGGCGCGGAACAGTTGTCCGGGATTGGGCGTGATCTCCGGAATCGGCGGATTCGAGATGCGGTGCTTGAAGTTGAGGAAGAAGAAGTCGAAGTTGATCGTGCGCTCGACCTTGCCGGTCTCCGCGTTGATGTACTTCCAGTAAAACGGGCCGAGTGACGAGTTGTCGCCCCAGTTGAGGCCGTAGCGGAAATTCCACGCCAGCTTCTCGCCTGCGCGCGGGTCGCTCGTCTTCGGTTCCTCCGGGAACGGCCGGCCGGCGACGAAGCCGCTGATCTCGCCGGGCTTGGCGCCGAGCTTCACGTTCGGCGCGCCCTTGCGCGTGGCCTCGATGTAGGACATCGGATTGGGAAAATCGAAGGTCGGGCCGACGGTGATTTCGAACCAGCCGTCCTTGATCAACTGGTAGTTGGCTGGGTCGAGCACCTGCTTGAAGGTGTCGGCGTTGGATTTGTTGATCACCGTGCCCGGCTGCAGGCCCGCGAATGACGGGAACCCGTTCTTGTAAGGAAAGAACGATGCCTCGACTTCGGCATCGCTCGCCGCGTGGGCGGATTGGATCAACGCTGCGGCAGCCAGCGCGATCAGGCGGGTTGTCGGACTGCTAGTCATCGGTACGCTCCTCTCTGGTCAGGTCTTGCAGGCATCGGTCCGCGGCGGCGTGGCTGCCGATGCGGAGCGCATGCTCTTGGAATGGGGTGCGCGAGCTGGGTGCGGCGCGTTGCGGCGGTTTGCCGGTGGCTCGCGGCGAAGTCGATGTTCGGCCTCTCTGTCGTTGTGGTACGCACACCCTGTGTTCGGGCGCATCGTGGCGGTCGGCGCGCTGGCCGCCGATCGCTCAAGTATTCGCCCCTTGAGCAACCGGCATGCCACGGCAGGTCGTGCGAGGGAGATGTTGCGTCGCAATTCAAAGTGCCGCCCTCGTTGGGCGACCTGTCTGGCGGACTGAGGATTCCGCGCGTGCACATGCCGATCGGCTATACGTGAATTTCAGGATTTCAGGAAGTCGACAGGCGTGGCGATGCGGCGGATGCGGAATATTCGCGAGATCGCCGCGCAGCGCGGGCACCTCGTCTAGTGGCGCGCCGGGATTGCGGATATCCGGGAGTCTGTATCCGCCGTTTTCATCAATTCAGGAAACCGCCGGGGCGCCCGGTTACGTTCTGGCCGGGTGCGCGTGGGCGTGCACCAGAGTGCCGCGCAACGGCTGCGGCCCGAATGGCATGCGCCCTGCTTTGCGCTCGGCCCGTATCGCCAAAACGCGTGAAGCACGGCAGATGCATGCCGGCTGTGCACGATCGCACGGCGGCTGGCCCGAACAGGACAAGGCAGGGGACATGGAACGTAACTGGGTGGACGTACGCGTGAGCCGCTGCGCGCCGGCGGCGCAAGGCATTCTGGGACTCGAGCTGGTTGCGCCGGACGGTGCGCCGCTGCCGGCGTTTGCAGCGGGTGCGCATGTCGACCTCGAACTGCCCAACGGCATGGTGCGGCCATACTCGCTGCTCGGCGACGACGCGCAGCGTGCGCGTTACGAACTTGGCATCCTGCTCGAAGCGGCAGGGCGCGGCGGCTCGGCCAGCGCGCATCGCGACATCCGCGTCGATATGCGTCTGCGCGTGAGCCACCCGCGCAACCATTTCGCGCTGGTGCCTGCCGAACGCACGCTGCTGTTCGCCGGCGGCATCGGCGTTACGCCGATTCTCGCGATGGCGCAGCACCTTGCGCGGCGCGGCGCGGCGTTCGAGATGCACTATTGCAGCCGTTCGCCGGCCCGTACCGCATTCGTCGAACGCCTGCGCGGCGCGGAATTCGCCGGGTGCGTGCACTTCCACTTCGACGATGGCGATGCCGCGCAGAAGCTCGACGCGCCTGCGCTCCTCGCGCGGCCCCAGCCTGCTACGCATCTCTACGTGTGTGGGCCGCAGGGGTTCATGGACCATGTGATCGCGATTGCGCGCGAAAACGGCTGGGCGGCAGAGAACATCCACTTCGAATATTTTTCGGCCGCCCCGGCGCTGGCAGGCGAGGCCCGCGCATTCGAGCTGCGCCTGGCGCGCAGCGGGCGCCGGGTGCCGGTGGGCGCGACGCAAAGTGCGGTGGCGGCGCTCGCCGCCTGCGGCGTGGAGGTGCCGGTGTCGTGCGAGCAGGGCGTTTGCGGCACCTGCGTGCTCAAGGTCGTCGACGGGGTGCCGGATCACCGCGACGTCTACTTCACAGACGCCGAGCGCGCGCGCAACGATCAGTTCACGCCGTGCTGCTCGCGTTCGAAATCATCCGTACTCACCGTGGACCTTTGATCCGCCGCATGGCGTCGTGCGGCACCTGACAACAACACCATCGAGAGGAGACAACACAATGGAATCGAAGATCGCGTTTCTGGAGAACGCCTGGTACGTGGCGGCACTGTCGACGGAGCTTGGCGCCGAGGCGCTGTTCCACCGCAAGATACTCGACGTCAACGTGCTCATTTACCGCAAGCAGGATGGCACGCCAGTGGCGCTGCGCGACCGCTGCCCGCATCGCTTCGCGCCATTGCACATGGGCAAGAGGGTCGGCGACGACGTGGTCTGCCAGTACCACGGTCTGCGCTTCGACTGCAGTGGCAAGTGCAAGCACAGCCCGCACGGCAACGGGCAGATTCCCAAGGCCTCGGACGTGCGCAGCTTCCCGCTGGTCGAGCGCGACGGCTTCCTGTGGATCTGGCCCGGCGACCCGGCGCTGGCCGAGGCCTCGTCGATTCCCGACTGCAGCGAATACTCGCGCAGCCCGAAGAGTGCGGTGGCGCATGTCTACATGCACAACACCTGCAACTACGAGCTGCTTGCTGACAACATCATGGACCTCACGCACATCGATCACCTGCACGGTCCGCTGATCAACACCGGGGGCAAGCTCAGCCCGCTGATCCCGAACGTGACCGAGGTCGACGGCAAGGTTGTGATCCGCTGGGACTGGCTCGCCGAACCGGCTATGCCGTTGCTCGGCGAGCACCTTGCCGAACCCAAGGCGCCGGCAAAGATGTTCTTCGAGGTGGTTTGGCATGCACCTGCGGTGATGCGCCTGCGCGTCGGCGCGGTGCAGGGCAGCGACGATTTCGTCAAGGACGGCGTGGTGCTGTTCGACTACCACATCATGACGCCCGAGTCGGCGATGAGCACGCACTACTTCTTCGCCTCGACGCGCAACTACCTGACCGACGATGCCGCCTACAACGAAGGCAAGATGCAGGGCATGCTCGGCGCCTTCACGCTGGAGGACAAGCCGATGATCGAGGCCCAGCAGGCCGAGATGGGCACGCACGATCTGTGGGCCCTCAAGCCGGTGCTGTTGTCGAGTGACGCCGGTGCGATCCGCGTGCGCCGCGTGTTGAAGGCGATGATCGAGGCGGAGCAGGGCGCGCGGCTGCGTGCGGTGAGCTGACCCAGCAACACGGCCCGGCTGTGCGAAAGATGTAGCGCGGCCGCGGGCCTTCCATCTTCGCCCCGCCTGGAAAGCAGGCGGGGCGGGCATCCCGGGCCAGTATGGTCTGAATGCCGCGCAGCGCAAGCCTCCTGGGAGCAACGTGCCCGAGCTGCCCTATCCACAAGCCTTCCAGGCCGGCCGCGCGCATGATTCCTTGCGCGGCTTGCCCGTTCCTGCTCTGCCCGCTGTTCCGTGGCTCGATTCGCGCGACGCGCCGCCGTGCGACCGGATGGCATTCGGTCGCCGTTCGACGTGGGCGTATGAAATTCGATCACCCGACCGCTCTCGGCTGCGCTTCGCCGCCCGCAGCGGGTCGAAACGATACCCGCGAAATCAATCGATTAACTGAGTCGGCGCATCCGTTCTCACGGCTTGGCACGCGAGATGCGAAGTGGCGTTGCAGCAAGTGGCCGTCGAGCCAGGTTGATGTCCGATGCAGCCCGGCAGCCATCGATCGTGGGTGCGGGTACGAACGAGAACGAGGAAGCCGTTGTATGCGAAAGATCTATTCGAACGCCGCGTCGGCGCTCGACGGTGTGGTGCGTGACGACATGTCGGTTGCCGTCGGCGGCTTCGGCCTGTGCGGCATCCCGGAGCTGCTCATCGATGCCTTGCAGGCCACCGGTGCCCGCGGCCTGACGGTGATCAGCAATAACGCCGGCGTGGATGGCGTCGGCCTCGGCAAGCTGCTGGCGACTCGCCAGATCCGCAAGATGATCGCCTCATATGTGGGCGAGAACGCGGAATTCGAACGGCAACTGCTGGCCGGCGAACTCGAGGTCGATCTGACGCCGCAGGGCACGTTGGCCGAAAAGCTGCGCGCCGGCGGCGCGGGCATTCCGGCCTTTTACACGCGCACCGGCGTCGGCACGCCGATCGCGAAAGGCAAGGAAGAGCGCGAGATCGGGGGCAGCCGCTACCTGCTCGAGCATGCGATCACCGCCGATCTGGCGCTGGTCAAGGCTTGGAAGGCCGACCGCGCGGGCAATCTCGTGTATCGCCGGACCGCGCGCAACTTCAATCCGATGGTCGCCTCCGCGGGAACCTGCACCGTCGCGGAGGTCGAGGAAATCGTCGAAGTCGGCGAACTCGACCCGGATCAGATCCACACGCCGGGCATCTTCGTGCAGCGATTGATCCTGAACGAAGCGCCGGTCAAGCGCATCGAACAACGCACAGTGAGGCAAGCCTGACATGGCCTGGACCAGGAACGAAATGGCGCAGCGCGCAGCGAGCGAACTGCGCGACGGCTTCTACGTGAACCTCGGCATCGGCATGCCGACGCTTGTCGCCAACTACATCCCGAAGGGCATGGACGTCTGGCTGCAGTCGGAGAACGGCCTGCTCGGCATCGGACCGTTTCCGCGTGAGCACGAAGTCGATGCGGACCTGATCAACGCCGGCAAGCAGACCATCACCACGCTGCCGGGCAGCAGCATTTTCTCCAGCGCCGATTCCTTCGCCATGATACGCGGCGGGCATATACACCTCGCGATTCTCGGCGCCATGCAGGTGAGCGAGAAGGGCGACCTGGCGAACTGGATGATCCCGGGCAAGCTGGTCAAGGGGATGGGCGGGGCGATGGATCTGGTTGCCGGCGTCAGGCGCGTGCTCGTGATGATGGAGCACTGCTCGCGCAGCGGCGAGCCGAAGATCCTGCGTGAATGCGAGCTTCCGCTGACCGGTGTCGGCGTGGTCGACCGGATCATCACCGATCTGTGCGTGCTCGATGTCGACGACCAGGGCCTGACGCTGATTGAGCTGGCGCCGGACGTCGATCTCGACGAGGTGATCGACAAGACCGGGGCGCCGGTACGCATTGCCGAGACGCTGGTTGCCTGAAGGGGACGTTGTCGTTCGGGCTGGATGAATACTGGGGGGCGCAATGGGCAGAGCAGGCAAAGGTGTTCCGGGCGTATCCATCGCTTCGCGTGCAGGCGACTCGCCGGCTCGTGAGGAGCCAGCGTCGCTAGGCGACGAAGGCGAGCGTGCGCAGCTCATTGCGCTCGGACGCAAGCTTGGACTGGCACCCCGAGAACTCAAGGAGTTGCTGGACATCTATGACACGGGCACGTCGACCAACCGGGCGTTCTCCGAGTTCGTGAGTCTGCTCATGCGATATCAGCGCTTTGTCCAGTGGCGGCGCCACGGTGCGGCGTCGCCGGATGCCGCCGCAATCCGTGAATTCAACGCGAGCGCCGGCTACCTCTACATGTTTGCATGAGCGTGGCGAACCATTGGTATCGCCACTGCGCGTAACCAGAGCGAAGACAACGAAACAACAGCAAGGAGCGAACACATGGCGGTACTCGTGGGCAAGCCGGCGCCGGACTTTTCCGCCGCAGCCGTGACGGGAAATGGCGAAATCGGCACCATCAGGCTTGTCGATCTGCGCGGCCGACCGGTCGTGCTGTTCTTCTACCCGCTCGATTTCACCTTCGTCTGTCCGTCGGAGTTGATCGCGTTCGATCATCGCATGAGCGCGTTCGAAAGCCGTGGCGCGACCGTCCTGGGTTGCTCGGTCGACTCGGTGTTCACACACCTGGCGTGGCGCAACACGCCGGTCGAGAAAGGCGGCATCGGTCCGGTGCGTTACGCGCTTCTTGCCGACGTCAATCATGCGATCTGCCGTGCCTACGACGTCGAGAACGCCGACGGCGTCGCCTTGCGCGGCACCTTCCTGATCGATGGCGACGGCATCGTCCAGCATCAGGTGGTGAACAATCTGGCGCTCGGTCGCGACATCGACGAAATGCTGCGGGTTGTCGACGCGCACCAGTTCGCCACGGTGCATGGCGAAGTCTGCCCGGCCGGCTGGAAGCAGGGCAGGCCCGCGATCAAGGCCTCCCCCGACGGCATTGCACGCTATCTGGCTGAACACGCCGCAGAGCTGTGATCTCCAAACCCCACCCCCAACCCCAGCGGAGACAGAGATGAAGATCTACGACTGGCGCCTCGCGCCGAATCCCAAGCGGTTACGCATGTTCCTCGTCGAGAAGAACATCGACATCCCGATCGAGGAAGTCGCAGGGGACGATCTGCGCCTGCGCCCGGACTACATCGCGCGCTACCCGCAGGCGATGGTGCCGATGCTGGAACTGGACGACGGCACGCAGATCGGCGAGTCGATGGCGATCTGCCGCTTTCTCGAAGAGCTGCAGCCGGAACCGCGCCTGATGGGCGTCGACGCGAAAGACCGGGCGATCGTCGAGATGTGGGAACGTCGCGCCTTCGACGAAGGCATGATGGCCGCGGGCGAGGTGTTCCGGAATACGGCAGATGCCTTCGTCGATCGCGGGGTGCCGGGTGCGGCAGTCGCAGTCGTGCAGATTCCCGAACTTGCAGAGCGCGGCCGTCAGCGGCTCGATCTGTTCTTCGACAAGTTCGACCGCCAGTTGGCGAAGCATCGTTACGTGGCGGGCGACCGGTTCTCCATCGCCGATTGCACCACCTTCTGCAGCATCGAGTTCGCTTCGTGGTCGGACATTCCGATTCCCGAGCGTTGCACCAACCTGCGCAGATGGCATGCCGAAGTCTCCGCGCGGCCGAGCGCAACGGCTTGATCCGGGCGGTGTCGTTGCGGGCCCGCGACCGCGGATGAAACAGTCGCGGGCGAGAGGTCGATGCCGATGATCGACCTGTACACGTCACCCACGCCCAACGGCTGGAAGGTCTCCATAGCGCTCGAGGAACTCGGGCTGGCCTACCGGGTCCGGGAGATCGATCTTGCCGCCGGGGAGCAGAAGTCGCCTGCGTACCTGGCGATCAATCCGAACGGCCGGATTCCAGCCATCGTCGACCAGGAAGAAGGCGGTTTCGCCGTATTCGAGTCAGGTGCAATCCTGATCTATCTTGCCGAGAAGTGCGGACGCCTGCTGCCTGCCGGTGGCAGGGCGCGCTCGGTTGCACTGCAGTGGCTGATGTTCCAGATGGGGGGCGTCGGCCCCATGATGGGGCAGGCCAACGTCTTTCTGCGTTACTTCCCCGAGCGGTTGCCGAGCGTGGTCGAGCGCTACCAAAAAGAGGTTCGACGCCTGTTCGGCGTTCTCGACCTGCGACTCGACGGGCGCGAGTACCTTGCCGACGAGTACAGCATTGCCGACATCGCGAACTGGTCCTGGGTTCGCACCCACGCCTGGTCCGGCGTGGCGATCGACGAGTATCCCCGTCTTGAAAGCTGGTTGAGGCGCATGGCCGTGCGGCCGGCGTGCGTTCGCGGGGTGAGCGTTCCCCGCGATTTCGATCCCGCGACGCTACAGCGTATCGGTGGCTCGATCGTCACCCGCTGACGATGCACTTCCCCTGTGCTGCGATTCCAGCAGCCGATTGAATCGATTTCCGGATATCTGCTCTCGCAGAGAGGGCATGCAGCGTCCGCTGCCACGCCGCAGTGAAGCGCGGTGCTTGCCCGGCCTGCCGTCCGCGTCTGCTCGATCGATGCCACCGTCGTTGCACCGATTCGTTCGACTTGCCGTTCGGGCGACCGACCGGTTCTCGGTCGGATGATGAGGCGACCGTCCTGATTCCACACTTGGTGCGGCGCGACAGGAATTGCGGTAACAGCGACGAATGCATCGTCATTTCATTCGCTTAGCCGTGACGAAAAGATGCGCCGGCAAAGCTGGCCCCGAAGTTGCGAACTGAAGCGTGCGACCGATTCGAATGCAATCGATCCTTTGAGCCCCGCCGGGTCGCTGAACGGCAGAGCGAAGCAAAGAGTAACCATTCTTCAGGAGGCACCAACTATGACAGTCGCGACTTCGTCGATCCAGGTACTGGGCATCGATGCGGGCGGTACCATGACCGACACCTTCTTTGTGCGCGATGACGGACGGTTTGTCGTCGGCAAGGCACAGAGCAACCCGGGGGACGAGTCCCTCGCGATCTACAACTCTTCCGTCGATGCGCTCGCCCACTGGGATCGCAATGTCGACGATGTGTATCCGGAACTCGTCACTTGCGTTTACTCCGGTACCGCGATGCTGAACCGGGTCCTGATGCGCAAGGGGCTCGATGTCGGTCTCATCTGCAACAAGGGCTTCGAGCAGGTTCACACGATGGGCCGTGCGTTGCAGAGCTACCTTGGCTACGCGCTCGAGGATCGCATCCATCTCAACACGCACCGCTACGACGAGCCGCTGGTTCCCGTGTCGCGCACGCGTGGCGTGACCGAACGTACCGACGTGCAGGGCAGGGTGGTGATTCCGCTGCGCGAGGACGAAGTCCGGGCCGCGACGAAGGAACTCGTCGAAGCGGGTTCCAAGGCCATCGTCATCTGCCTGCTGCAGTCTCACAAGAACGAGAAGAGCGAGCAGCGTGCGCGCGACATCGTCAAGGAGGAACTCAAGAAGCTTGGCGTCGACATTCCGGTTTTCGCTTCGGTGGACTACTACCCGTCGCGCAAGGAAAGCCACCGGATGAACACCACCATCCTTGAAGCATACGGCGCCGAGCCTTCGCGCCAGACGCTGAAGAAGGTGAGCGATCGCTTCAAGAAGCATGGCGCGAAGTTCGATCTGCGCGTCATGGCCACGCACGGCGGAACGATCTCCTGGAAGGCAAAGGAGCTGGCCCGCACCATCGTCTCGGGCCCGATCGGCGGCGTGATCGGCTCCAAGCTGCTGGGCGAAGCGCTGGGTGACGAAAACATTGCCTGCTCCGATATCGGCGGCACGTCGTTCGACGTCGCGCTGATCACCAAGGGCAGTTTCGCCATCAAGTCGGATCCCGACATGGCTCGGCTGGTGCTGTCGCTCCCGCTGGTGGCGATGGATTCGGTCGGTGCCGGCGCCGGCAGCTTCGTGCGCCTCGATCCGTACTCGAAGTCGCTCAAGCTCGGCCCGGACAGCGCCGGCTACCGCGTCGGCACCTGCTGGCCGGAGAGCGGCCTGGATACCGTTTCGGTGTCGGACTGTCACGTCGTGCTGGGTTACCTCAATCCGAACAACTTCCTGGGCGGCGCGATCAAGCTCGACGTGCAGCGTGCGCGCGACCACATCAAGGTGCAGATCGCGGACCCGCTCGGTCTGTCCGTCGAGGACGCCGCAGCCGGCGTGATCGAGTTGCTCGATCTCACGCTGTCGGAGTATCTGCGCGCCAACATCAGTGCCAAGGGCTACAACCCGGCTGAGTTTACCTGCTTCTCCTACGGCGGTGCCGGCCCGGTTCATACGTACGGTTACACCGAAGGGGTGGGATTCAAGGACGTCGTGGTGCCGGCATGGGCCGCAGGGTTCTCTGCCTTCGGTTGCGCATGTGCCGATTTCGAGTATCGCTACGACAAGTCGGTCGATCTGGGCCTGCCCCAGACCGCCAGCGACGCCGACAAGGCGAAAGCCTGTTGCACGCTGCAGGAAGCCTGGTCCGAGCTGGCAGCCAAGGTGATAGACGAGTTCGTGATCAACGGCTTCAAGGCCGAGGATGTGATGCTGATCCCGGGCTACAAGATGCAGTACATGGGCCAGTTGAACGACCTCGAGATCGTTTCGCCGGTGTCGAGCGCTGGCACTGCCGATGATTGGAACCGCATCGTCGATGCTTTCGAGAATACCTACGGACGCGTCTATGCAAGCTCGGCGCGTTCCCCGGAGCTGGGCTTCTCGATCACGGGCGCAATCATGCGCGGAACCGTGGCGACGCAGAAGCCGGTGCTTCCCGAGGATCCAGATGCAGGCCCGACGCCGCCGCCGGAGGCGCGCCTCGGCACCCGTCCGTTCTACCGCCACAAGAAGTGGGTCGATGCGGTCATCTGGAAGATGGAATCGCTCAAGGCCGGCAACCGCATCGTGGGACCCGCGATCATCGAGTCGGATGCGACGACCTTCGTGGTGCCGGACGGTTTCGAGACCACCATCGACAAGCATCGCCTCTTCCACCTGAAAGAAGTGAAGTAAGGAGAGACTCAAATGAACATGATGAGCAACAAGGAAACCGGTTTCGCCGACCTGCTGAAGAACGGCCAGACGCTGAAGCAGTTTCGCGACGGCATCATTGCCCGGACACAGTCCACCGGCTGCTACAACGGACTTGAGAAACTGGAGCTGCGCGATTCCGACCCGATCGGCTACGAGAAGCTGTTCTCGAAGCTGCGCGGCGGCCTGGTGCATGCACGCGAAACCGCCAAGAAGATCGCGGCCAGCCCGATCGTCGAGCAGGAAGGCGAATTGTGCTTCACGCTCTACAACGCGGTCGGCGACTGCGTGCTGACTTCGACCGGCATCATCATCCACGTCGGAACGATGGGCGCGGCGATCAAGTACATGATCGAGAACAACTGGGAGGCCAACCCCGGCATCAATCCCGGTGACATGTTCACCAACAATGATTGCGCAATCGGCAACGTGCACCCCTGCGACATCGCGACGATCGTGCCGATCTTCTGGGAAGACCGCCTGATCGGCTGGGTTGGTGGCGTGACGCACGTGATCGACACCGGCTCCGTTACGCCGGGTTCCATGTCCACCGGCCAGACGCAGCGCTTCGGCGACGGCTACATGATCACCTGCCGCAAGACCGGGGTGAACGACACGCCGCTGCGCGACTGGCTGCATGAATCCCAGCGCTCGGTTCGCACGCCCAAGTACTGGATCCTCGACGAGCGTACACGCATTGCCGGTTGCCACATGATCCGCGAGTTGGTGGAAGAGGTGATCCGCGCCGACGGCATCGAAGCGTACGAGAAGTTTGCCTACGAGGTGATCGAGGAAGGTCGCCGTGGCCTGATGAGCCGCATCAAGGCGATGACCCTGCCTGGCGTTTATCGCAAGGTTTCCTTCGTCGACGTGCCTTACAAGCATGACGACGTGCAGGTGTCCAACGCCTTTGCCAAGCTCGATTCGATCATGCACTCGCCCTGCGAGATGACGATCAAGCCGGATGGCAAGTGGCGTCTCGACTTCGAGGGCGCGAGCCGCTGGGGCTGGCATACCTTCAATGCCCACCAGGTTGCCTTTACGTCCGGCATCTGGGTGATGATGTGTCAGACGCTGGTGCCGACGCAGCGCATCAACGATGGCGCCTACTACGCAACCGAGTTCCGCCTGCCCAAGGGCACCTGGTGCAACCCGGACGATCGCCGCACCGGCCATGCCTACGCCTGGCACTTCCTGGTTTCGGGCTGGGCGGCGCTGTGGCGTGGCCTGTCGCAGTCGTACTTCAGCCGCGGCTACCTCGAAGAAGTCAACGCCGGCAACGCCAATACGTCGAACTGGCTGCAGGGCGGTGGCATCAACCAGGACGGCGAGATCCACGCGGTCAACAGCTTCGAGGCCAGCTCCTGCGGCACCGGCGCTTGCGCGATCAAGGACGGCCTCAACCATGCCGCTGCGATTTGGAACCCCGAAGGCGACATGGGCGACATCGAGATCTGGGAAATGGCCGAGCCGCTGCTGTATCTGGGCCGCAACGTCAAGACCAACTCGGGTGGCTACGGCAAGTACCGCGGCGGTTGCGGCTTCGAGACGTTGCGCATGGTCTGGAACGCACAGGACTGGACCATGTTCTTCATGGGCAACGGCTTCATGAACAGCGACTGGGGCATGATGGGCGGCTATCCGTCGGCCACCGGCTATCGTTTCGAAGCGCACAAGACCGGCCTCAAGGAGCGAATCGCCACGGGCGACACCCTCCCGCTGGGCGGGGATCTCGATCCGACGCGCCCCGACTACGAGCGCCACCTCGACGCGACCGCGATCGTCAAGCGCGACAAGCAGTGCATGACGACCGAAGACTGCTACGACAACCACGATCTCTACCTGAACTATCTGCGTGGCGGGCCCGGCTTCGGCGATCCGCTCGACCGCGAACCCAAGGCGATCGAGAACGACCTCAACCAGCAGTTCCTGCTGCCGGAGTACGCGCGCAAGGTCTATGGGGCGGTCATCAGCCAGGACGCGAAGGGCGTGTGGACGGTCGATTCGGCCAAGACCAAGGCGCGCCGCGCGGAAGTCCGCAAGGAACGCCTTGCACGGGCAGTGCCGACACGCGAGTGGATGAAGGAAGAGCGCGAACGCATCATCAACAAGCACGCTTCTGTCCAGGTCCAGCACATGTTCGCGACGAGCTTTGCGCTGTCCGAGAAGTTCACGCGAAAGTTCAAGGAATTCTGGAGTTTGCCGGCGGACTGGGCGTTGCTGGAAAGCGAACTGGGCGTGCCCACCTATGGCTCCAAGCACCGCATGGACCTCTCGCTGATGCCCGACGTCACGACCGTCGTCCAGGTCGAAGAATGATCCGGACCCGTCACCAATTCGAGAATCAAGGAGCAACAAATGTCATACACCAATGAACAGGTCGCACACCTGGTCGAGGGCACGCTGGACTGGGAGACCACCTTCCGCATGCTGTCGATGCCGAAGGACAACAGCCGTTTTGCCCAGTACGTCGAGGCGTTGCAGAAGAAGGTGAGCTTCAAGGACCGCATCGTCCTGCCGCTGGGACCGCACATGTACATCGTGCAGTCGGCCAAGACGAAGCAGTGGCTGATCAAGTGCGACTGCGGCCACGAGTTCTGCGACTACCGCCAGAACTGGAAGCTGCACGCAGCGATCTACGTGCGCGACACCGAGGAGGCGATGGCCGAGGTGTATCCGAAGCTGATGGCGCCGGACACGCAATGGCAGGTCTATCGCGAGTACTACTGCCCGACGTGCGGCGTCATGCACGACGTCGAGGCTCCCACCCCCTGGTATCCGGTGATTCATGACTTCGAGCCGGACATCGAGGCGTTCTACAAGGACTGGGTGGGATTGCCCGTGCCGGAAAGAGCGGCTTGATGCCGTAGCGGCCGGGCGGCAGCCCGGCGCCCGGGTGCCGGCGCCCCGATCGGGGCGCCGGCCAGGGGCAGGTGCCGGTGGCATCGTGCCGGCACCGTGGCACACAAAAGCAGGAACGAATGAACGACTCCGACCGGTCGGGGTGGCTTGCGCCGTAGCTCGGCGCAAGCCACCCCGCTGCGGCGGGATTCGCAGAGGAGACGGCGAATGTTGCGTGTTCTAAGAAAATTCGGCGGCAATGCGCGGGCGCTGGCGACGGTGTTCACGTCGAGCGTGCCGCTGCTCATCATCGGGGGTCTGCTCTACGCGGGCTTGTTCGTCAAGGCCGAGGCGCGAATCCAGAAGGTGGATCCGCCGGCCATCGAGCGTCGCGACAACTTCTTCGGCCTGACGCTGGTGGACGAAAAAGTGGTCTGGGCGGTGGGATCGACCGGAAAGATCGTTCGCAGCGAGGATGGCGGCACATCCTGGGTGCGCCAGGACAGTGGCATCAACGTCAACCTCATGTCGATTGCCGCATGGGACAGCCAGAGTGCCGTGGCAGTGGGGAACGGCGGTGCGATTCGCTACACGCACGACGGCGGCCGGAGCTGGGTTGCGGCAAACGTGCCGGCATCGGATCACCCCTCGAAATTCCTGCGTGTCCGCATTGCGGACGACAACGCGTGGGTAGTCGGCGAGTTCAATGCGATGTTGCGATCTGCGGATCGTGGCAAAACATGGCAGCGGGTTCTGGACGCCGAGGACCGCGGACTGAACGACATTGCCTTCGTCGGCAAGAACGGCTGGGCGGTGGGGGAATTCGGCTCGGTTCTGCTGACCAGCGACGGTGGCGCGACCTGGAATTCGGTGGAGACGGCCAACAAGGTCAGCCTGATGAGTGTCGCCTTCCGCGATGCGAGCCACGGCGTGTCAGTGGGGCTGACGGGAACGCTGCTGACGACCCGGGATGGCGGCCAGCACTGGAACGTCGTTGCGGGGTTGACGCGCGAACACTTCTTCCAGGTGATCTGGGACGAAGACCGTTGGCTCGCCATCGGTGACAAGGGCGTGGTGGCCACTGCTGATGCCGATGCAGGGAAATGGACAGTAGGACGCGTCATGCCCGGCGATGTCGCCTGGCGTACGCAGGTGGTCAAGGCAGGCGAGCGCTACGTGCTGGCGGGGATGAACCTCGCTGCGATCGAGGAGGGCAGGTTTGCGGCGGGCGCCACGAGCAGCGAAGGAGCCCGGAAATGAAGAATGAAACCTTTGGCCGCATCGATCACGTCTTTGCGGGCCTGATCAGAAACCGCGTGTTGGTCATCGTCGCGATTCTCGCGATGACGATCGTGATGGGCGTACTGGCAAGCCGGATCGAAGTGAAGTCCGTATTCAGCGATCTGTTGCCGACGAACCACCCCTATGTGCAGGTCAATCAGCGCTTCAAGTCGACTTTCGGCGGCTCGAACATGGTCAGCATCATGCTCGAGGCCGAAAAGGGCGACATCTTCAATGTCCCCTTCCTGCGCAAGGTGCAGGATGTCACGAAGGGCCTGCAACTGGTCGAAGGCGTCGATACCTATCAGATCATCTCGCTCGCCTCGAAGAAACTGAAGGAAGTCAGGGCGTCGACAGAAGGTGTCGAATCGCGGCCGCTGATGTGGCCGGAACTGCCGCGCAATGACGCCGAACTGGCGGCGCTGCGCGAGTCGGTGCTCAACAATCCGCTGGTCTACGGGCCGTATGTGTCGATGGACCTGAAGGCGACACTGGTGACGGTCGACTTCAACGACGGCGCGATCGACTACACCAAGGCCTTCAACCAGATCATGAAACTGGTGGAAGAGGCCAAGGGCGAAGGTGTCCAGGTTCGCGTGGTCGGAGAACCCGTGCTCTATGGCTGGGTCAACTTCTACCTCCACGAGACTCTGATGATCTTTGTCGCGGCAGTGGTCGCACTCGTGCTTCTGCTGTGCCTGATCACACGTACGGCTCACGGAACGCTGCTCCCGCTGCTGGCCGGCCTGATCAGCGCAATCTGGGCGCTCGGCGCAGCCGAGATCATGGGCTTCCACCTGGACCCGCTGGTTGTCGTCGTGGCATTTCTGATCACGGCGCAGGCGATATCCAACTCGGTGCAGTTGATATCGCGTTTCGACGACGAGATCGAGCGCGGTGCCACAAGCGCCGAGGCGGCGGCACGGGCGAGCGCACGCAACCTGTTCAAGCCAAGCCTGCTTGCGATCGTAGCTGATGCCGGATGCGTACTCATCGTGGCGCTTACGCCGATCCCGATGCTGCAGAAAATCTCCTACATCGGAACGGTCTGGGTGCTGACGATCTTCGTCACGGCGCTGACGCTGACTCCCGTCATGCTGTCGTACTGCAGTACGCGTCGTCGGGTTCTGCACCCGATCAACATCTCGCCGATTCTCAATGCGGTGCTGAACCTGTGCTCCAAGGTGGTTACCACCCGCGCGCGCTACGCAGTACTCGGCGGTTCGCTGATCGTGTTCGTCGTGTCGGGGCTCTACGCGTTCAACCTGAAGGTCGGCGACGCGAACCCGGGTTCGCCCATCCTGTGGCCGGACTCCAGCTACAACCGCGATGCTTCGGACATCAACCGCCAGTTCCAGGGGTCGGATCGCATGTTCGTCGTGGTCGCGGGCGATCAGCCCGGCGTGCTGCGCGAGCCGGAGGTGCTCGCGCACATGACACGCTTCCAGAAATACATGGAGGCCCAGCCGGAAGTCGGGGGAAGCATCTCGATCGCCGACATCCTGCCGCAGGTGAAGCGCGTGTTGCGCGAAGGCAATCCGATGTACCAGGAGGTCGGGCAGTCGGCGGACGAGAACGGCGAACTGACCTACATGTTCGTGTCGGGGTCGGACCCCGGCGACATGGACCGTTACGCCGACATGGAGGCCCGCAACGGTTCGGTGACCCTGTTCTTCCGCGATCACCAGGGCGAGACGATCCGCACCGCGGTGGCGCGGGTACGCGAGTACGTCGAGCAGAATCCGGTCAAGGATGCGCAATACCTGCTGGCAGGCGGGCTGGTCGGGGTGCTCGCCGCGGTAAACGAAGTGATCCTGTCCGGCCAGATCGAGGCGATTGCGCTCGCACTGCTCGTGCTGGTGGTGTGCTGCACGGTCACCTATCGATCCACGGTGGCCGGGGTTTTCTTCATGATCCCGGTGCTGCTGTCGAACACCATCACCTTCAGCTACATGGCGTGGCAGGGCATCGGCATGAACATCAATACCCTGCCGGTCGTGGCACTCGGTATCGGTCTCGGCGTTGACTACAGCTTCTACATCGTCGATGGCATCCGCGAGGAGTTGCATCACTCGCACAACATCGAAAGGGCGATCGTCAGCGCGATTCTCGGGCCGGGCAAGGGGGTGCTCATCACCGCCGCAACGCTGATCACCAGTGTGGTCCTGTGGAGCTTCTCATCATTGCGCCTGCAGGCCGACATGGGTGTGCTCATCGGCTTGTGGCTGTTCATCTCGGCGTTCAGTGCGCTGTTCATCATGCCGGCGATCGTCTATGTGTTCCGCCCCGAATTCATCGTCGGCAGCAAGCGCCGGCCGATCGAACAGGCCGAGGCAACGGCACTCGCATGAACGCACATCCTGGAAACAACGAATGGAACCGTCCGGCCTTGCCGGGCGGGACTGCAGAGCAACACAAACACACAAGGAGAGGGGAGATGAGACAGTCTGGAAAGCGCGGCAATGCGGTCACGACGGTGCTCGCGATGCTCGTCGCCGCGTATGGTCTGGCGCCGATCCACGCGTCCGGCGCGGAAACGAAACAGGCGAAGGACGCTGCCGATTCGGGCGGCGACTACAGCTTCAGCCTGACGGGATACCTGCGCGGGTGGGCATCCTTCAACATGGACAACCAGCCGGAACTCAAGGCGATCGGCGAGGACAGCGCAGGCAAGCTGTCGATGTTGCGCGGTTCGATGCTGCTCGATGCCGACGCCCGCACCGGTCCGATCAAGTGGAAGGCGATTGGTCGCCTCGACCGCGAGCACAAGACGAGCTATCTCAACAACCTCGAGAAGCTCCGCGCCACCAACGGCACGGCCGGTGGCGACAGCATCCTCGACAACTACAACCAGGGCGAGATCCGCGAGTTCTGGGCGGAGATGCCGATCGGCGAACGCACCACGGTCAAGTTCGGCAAGCAGCAACTGGTGTGGGGCGAGTCCGATTTCTTCCATGCGATGGACCTCGTGCACGGCTACGACCTGTCTTGGCGGCTGTTCTTCGAGGGCGAGAACGAGGAATGGCGCAAGCCGCTCATCATGCTTTCGACCAAGATCCGCATTCCTGAAGCGAAAGGCATGCTCGCGGCCTACGTCCGGCCGGGCTGGGATCGCTGCCAGGACATCGGCAACACCTACGACATTCGCGGCGGGCGCTGGTTCTTTCAGCCGTATCGCGGCTTCGATCTATCGCAAGTCACCGACAAGGATTGCAACCACAAGGAAGGCGACTACGACGACGTGACCTACGGTGTTCGCTGGTCGGGCGAGGCATTCGACCTGAATTACTCGCTGGCCTACCTCACGACCTTCGCGGCCGACCCGGTAGCCAACTCGACGTTCCGTCCGTGGAAGGAGCGGCCCACCGGCGCGGTGTTCGACCTGATCCATCCGAAGATCGACGTCCTCGGCGCCACGGTCAGCGGCTACAGCGCGGCGCTCGATTCGGTGCTCAGCGCGGAGGTTGCCTACACCAAGGATCAGCCTTACAACATCGGTTCCGGCGCGTTCAATCCGGGCAACCTGTCGAACCCCGGCATCGGTCTGAATGGCGTGAAGCTGAAGGACACGCTGACGACGATGATCCGCATCGACAAGAACCTCAACCTGGAAAACATCCTGGGCACGTCGCGTCCGTCGTTCTCGTCGATCCAGATCTTCAACACGCAGATCCTGAACTTCGACAAGCAGGACGACATCGTTCGGCTGTTTGCCTACGGGAATCGTGCGACCGAGCACAACACGATCGTCACCGCCTTCACGACCCTCAACTACCGCAACGACACCATCAATCCGGGCCTTGCGGTCGGGTTCGATGTGTCCCACGGCGGCGGATTCGCAATCCCGAGCGTCTCACTCGTTCTCAACGACAAGTGGCTGGCCAAGATCGAGGCCGACATCTTCTGGACCGGCGGCAAGCACAACGATCGTCAGTTCAGCGGTCAGGCATCGCAATTGTTCGGGTACTTCAACCAGTCCAATCAGCTCGTCTTTCGGCTGACTCGACAGTTCTAACCAAGGAGGCAAACAGCATGATCACAAGACAGAAGCAGGGGGCCGCCGGTCTGATGCGGCAGGGGGTCGTCGCCGTGGCGGCGATCGTGGGGCTGAGCGCGCAGCCGGCGTTTGCGAAGGAACTGCCCGAGGGGCAGATCATCGACAAGAGCAACTACGATTCGATCAAAAACGACACCTTCGAGAACAAGACCATTGCCAGCATGGTGCCCGAGAAACTCGAATGGATGATCAAGAACTTCGGGCTGACTATCAAGCTCGGCCATTCGAAGAAGATCGAGATGGACCCCAAGTACGTTCAGGCGACCAAGGAGCTATCGAAGGACGTCAAGTTCAATCCGGCGGACCGCACCGTCTCGGGGTGGAAGGCGGGCATGCTGTTCCCGCCCGAGTCGATCAAGATGGACGACCCGAACGCCGGCGACAAGGTGATCTGGAACCTGCGTGCCGCGACCTACGGCGCGACCATGGACCTGCGCGACATCGCCTGGGTGTTCGCCGACGCGAAGAAGGGCTACGAGCGCTTCCAGCGATTCCAGTCGCGGCGCTACTACATGGAAGGACGCCTCGACGGTGGGCCGGTGACCGTCGGCGACGGCACCATCGCGCAGAAGACCTACTTCGTCGCGACCCATCCGCAGGAGATCCGCGGTCTCGGTCTGTTCTCGGTGCGCTACAACCAGGCCGACTCGAAGAAGCCGGACGACTCCTATGCCTATCTGAAGTCGGTACGGCGCACGCGGCGCATGTCGGGCGGCGCGTGGATGGATCCGATCGGCGGCACTGACCAGCTCTATGACGACTGGGACATCTGGGATGCGGCGCCGACCAAATACCTGAAGAACAAGCTGATCGAGAAGCGCTGGGTGCTGGCGATCGCGCACAGCCCCGAGATGAGCGTGGACAACGCGGTAGGCGACGACAACATGCCGAAGAAGTACCCGCGCATCAACCTGAGCGAGGCGCCGTACTGCAATCCGGCCAAGGACATCGTGTGGGAGCCGCGCGAAGTCTACGTCGTCGAAGGCACGCCGCCGCCGGAGCACCCGTACAGCAAGAAGGTCGTCTACATGGAAGTCGACTTTCCGCGGCCGTATCTCGGCTACGCGGAAGACCGCAAGGGCGAGTTCTGGAAGATGTTCGTGTTCCAGAACCGGCCTGACATCGGAGATGACGGCTACAAGGCGGTGATGCCGGTGATCGGCCACATTATCGACGTCAAGCGTGGCCACTGCACCAACTGGTCGTCGAACATGAAATCGAATCCGAAGGGTGTCAAGGAAACCGATGTGTCCCTCAACGTGCTCGAGGAGGTGGCGACGGGCGCGAAGTAAGTGTGCATGCAGGCCGCCGACGGCGAGGATCGGGGCGGTCCGGTTCCGTCGGCGGTTCGGGTGCAGGGCGAGTCCCCGAGTGGACGTTTTTCTCTCCATTGCGTATTCACATTGCTGGATACTCCTCCCGGCATGTTTGCCCGTCCCGCGGTCTGTCGGGGCGGGCATTTTTTTCTCACGATGCGCCGGGTCCGCGGCCGGCCGGCGCATTGAACTGGAAGGTATGACAAGAAGGGGGCCAAGATGATCTATGCGGCGAACGGGTACGAATGGAACGACACGCGTCTGGCGCATTTCATAGCCCGCCACGGGTACGGCTCGCTCGACGGGCTTCGTGATGCATGCGAGAAGGATCCGTCGCGTTTCTGGGACCAGGTGGTCGACGAAATCGGCATCGAATGGGCGACTGGGTATGGCCGGACGCTCGACGTGTCGCGGGGAATCATGTGGCCCGAGTGGTTCATCGGCGGGCGCCTTTCGCTGCTGGACAATCTGGTCACCCGGCACGCGCGCGCCCACCCGGACAAAATCGCGTTGCGTTGGGAAGGCGATCCCGGCGAGTGCCGGACCATGACATTCCGCGAGCTGGATTGCGAGGTGCGGCGCCTCGCGGCAGCGCTGGGTCAGCTCGGCGTCGGTTCGGGCGACCGGGTTGCGATGTATCTGCCGATGATTCCCGAGGCAGCATGCCTGCTGCTGGCGACGGTGCATGTCGGCGCCATTGTCATACCGCTGTTCTCGGGCTACGGCCCTGAATCCGTCACGACACGGCTGCTCGACTGCGAACCGGTGCTCATGGTCTGTGCCAACGGCTACTTCCGCCGGGGAAAATGCGTCCCGATGCTTGCCGACGCGCGAATCGCCGCTGCGGCGTGCAGCTCGGTTCGCCACCTGCTCGTCGTCGACCGCCTCGGTGCGGGCGAAAGCGCGGCGGGTGCAGGTGCGCATACGTTTGCCGAAGTCGATTACAGGACCGTCGTCGCCGCCGCGCAGCCGGACGTGACGCAGCGCAGCTATCCCGCCGGCCAACCCATGATGCTGGCCTATACGTCGGGCACCACCGGCAAGCCCAAGGGCGTCGTGCATACGCACGCGGGATTCCCGATCAAGGCTGCGCAGGATCTCGCAATGGCGTTCGATTTTCATGCCGGCGACACGCTGATGTGGGTCACCGACATGGGCTGGCTGATGGGGCCCTGGGTCGTGCTCGGCGGTCTGCTGCTGGGCGGGACGATCGTGCTCTACGAGGGCACGCCCGACCATCCGGGGCCGTCGCGACTGTGGGAGATCGTCGAACGTCACGGCGTGACGCACCTCGGCTTGTCGCCGTCGCTCGCACGCCTGCTCATGGCAAGCGACGGCGATGGCGCCGATCAGGACCGGATCCGCACGCTGCGCGTGTTCGGCTCCACTGGCGAGCCGTGGAACGAGTCGCCCTGGATCTGGCTGTTCGAGAAGATCGGCGCCGGGCGACGGCCCATCATCAATTACTCCGGCGGTACGGAGATCGGCGGCGGCATCCTCGGATGCTTCCCGGGACTGCCGCAAAAGGCGTGCGGGTTCAACGGTCCCATACCCGGCATGGTCGTGGACGTCCTCGATGGCAACGGCGCCTCGGTGAGGGGCGTAGTCGGCGAACTGGTGATCCGGCAGCCCTGGCCCGGCATGACGCAGGGCTTCTGGCGTGACAACGGACGCTACCAGGAGACCTATTGGTCGAAATGGCCGAATGTCTGGGTGCACGGAGACTGGGCACGCGTCGACGACGGTGGCTTCTGGTTCGTGCACGGCCGCAGCGACGATACGATCAAGATTGCCGGCAAGCGCATCGGGCCGGCCGATTTCGAATCGGCCCTCGTTTCGCACGATCTGGTCACCGAGGCGGTCGCAATCGGCATTCCCGACGAGATGAAAGGTGAGTCGGTAGTCTGTTTCGTCACCGTGCATGACGCCAGACGCCTCGGACAGCGCAACTGGCGTGATTGGGAGGCCGAGTTGATCGACCATGTCGGCCGGGCACTCGGCAAACCGCTGCGGCCTTCCAGTGTGTATTGCGTCGATCAGATTCCCAAGACACGAAACGGAAAGCTTCTCCGCCGGCTGGTGCGTAGCGCCTATCTCGGGACGAATCCCGGCGATTTGTCCACCGTCGAAAACCCTGCGTCGATCGATCAGGTGGCCAACTGCCGTAAGGTGCTTTAAGGTCGTGCGCAATCGATGCGTCGAAGATCCGTCGAACGAATGCCGCCGTCGGGCGTTCGGTTTTCGAACGCTCGAACGACATGGCGGCACTGGAGCGATGTATTCAACTCATTGAAAAATAGAAATTGTTATGGCGGAGCCGGAATAGGCATCAAGATTGCAGAGGATTTACCTACTGCCGGTCGAGTCCAAACTTCCACGGGTTGCTCGAGGTCAAGCATGGTTTGCGTTATCACCAGACACTGTCGGGTCGGTCGCGAAGGGTACGGGTTCCCTCCCGTGCGTTGCGATGGTCTCTGTATGACGACGCTGCAGGCCAGGGGCGTTCGGATCCGTACCCGAAGGATTGCATCGGGGTGCCGGCATGAATGATCCGGTTGTCATCGTATCCGCTGTGCGCACGCCGATGGGCGCGTTTCTCGGCGAGCTGGCGGGCGCAGCCGCGCCGTTCCTCGGGGCGACGGCGATCGGAGCCTCGGTCCGCCGCACCGGGCTGAATCCGGCGCAAGTCGACGAGGTCCTGATGGGCTGCGTGCTCAGCGCCGGACTCGGTCAGGCGCCGACGCGGCAGGCTGCGCTCCAGGCGGGACTGCCTGACACCACCGCATGCACCGGCATCAGCAAGGTCTGCGGCTCCGGCATGAAAGCCATCATGCTGGCGCACGATCAGTTGCGCGCCGAAACCTGCAACGTCGTGGTCGCCGGCGGCATGGAGTCGATGAGCAACGCGCCTTACCTTGCGCCGAAGGCGCGCAAGGGATGCCGGCTCGGGCACGCCACCTTGATGGACCACATGTTCCTCGATGGACTGGAAGATGCCTACGCGGATCGTGGCCGGCTGATGGGCGAGTTCGCGGAGGACTGTGCGGGCGAGCTCGGCATCTCGCGCGAGGCACAGGATGAATACGCGGCCGAATCCCTGCGCCGCGCCCAGGCTGCGGTGGCCGATGGCAGTTTCGACTGGGAGGTCGAGCCGGTTTCGACGTCCGCGTCGAATCGCGGCGGCGAGGCCGTGTTCGTGCGACAGGACGAGCAGCCGCGCATTTCGCGCATCGAGCGGATCCCGACGCTCAAGTCGGCGTTCCGTCCGGATGGAACGATCACCGCAGCCAATTCCAGTTCCATTTCGGACGGTGCCGCGGCAATGGTGATGATGCGACTATCGACTGCCCGGGAACTGGGCCTGACGCCGATTGCGCGCATCTGTGCGCACGCGACCAGCGCAGGCGAACCACGGCGCTTTCCTACCGCGCCAGTGGGCGCGATCACGAAGGTTCTCGAACGTGCGGGATGGACTTCTCGCGACGTCGATCTGTATGAGATCAACGAGGCATTCGCCGTCGTGGCGATTGCAGCCATCCGGATGCTCGGATTGCCGGCGCAGAACGTCAATTCGCACGGCGGCGCGTGTGCCCTCGGTCATCCGATCGGTGCATCCGGCGCCCGCATCGTGGTGACGCTGATTGCGGCGCTGCGCCGCCACGGCTTGCGGCGCGGCGTGGCCAGCCTGTGCATCGGCGGCGGTGAGGCAACGGCACTCGCGCTTGAAATAGATCGATAGCAGGGCGTGTCCGGCGTGTATGCTTGCCCGGCCGGTTGATCCGGCCCGATTCGATCGGGCAGTACCGAAGTGCAAGTGAAGCAACGGCATCCGGCATGAGCGCCAGAGAGCGTCCGGTCGGAATGCCGCGAAGATCAGCCCGACGACAACCCATTGCGCCGCGGCGGTCTCACTAAAAGAAAAGGAGGAGACGATGGGGAGTGTTCGAGATTCGAGCCAGATGTATTCGCGGCCGGAACACGATGGCGACATCATGTCGATGTGGGAACGGCTGCTGAATGGCGACGAGGGCAACACCGATGCCCTGCGACGATTGATCGATGATTCCTGGCGGCGCTGCCTGAGCGCGAGTGTCGATCCCGGGCGCGGCGAGGCGCCGCCTCCGCTGGAGGAAGATTCTCTCTATTCGCTGCGTCAAAAGCACGGCGACCTCATCACGGCAAGCGTGCCGGTCATGGAGTACGCACGCGATTTCCTTTCGGAAACCGGGACCATCATGGTCCTCACCGACCAGAGCGGCACGATCCTCACGCTCGAGGGCGATCCGGCGACGCTGTTTGCCGCGGAAGAGATGAACATGTCGGCAGGCGGCAACTGGAGCGAGCTTGCCTGCGGCACCAATGCGATCGGTACGGCGCTCGCGGTAGGACATCCGGTGCAGATCCACTCGGCCGAACACTATTGCGCCGGTATCAAGCGCTGGACCTGTTCCTCGACCGTGATTCTCGATCCCTATGATTCGTCGATTCTCGGCGCCCTCGACGTCTCGGGCCTGCAGCAGACCTACAATCGTCACAGCCTTGCACTGGTTGTCGCGGCGGCCAGCCGGATCGAGAGCCGGCTGGTCAAGAAGGAGATGGAGATCCGCTTCCGCCTGCTCGAACGCTGCATGCATCGGCTCACCGGTGAAACCACGGCGGGTGGCGTGATCGTGTTCGACCGTCGCGGCAATCCGGTCAAGGCCAACGAGTCGGCCGAGGCTGCGCTTGCCGCGCTGGACGCCGGGCACTTCACAGGGCGCAAGCTCGAGATCTCCTCGCTCTCGCTGGGTCGCATGGTGGACGGCAGACCGACCGGGCTCGATCCATGGATCAGGCCGGAGTGGCTGGAGCCGATCCTCGACGGCGGCGTGCAGGTCGGGTCCGTGCTCACCGTGCCGCTTCCGCGTCGCGGCGGCCTGCGCAGGGCCGATCAGTTGCCGGGTGACAGCAAGCCGCGACTCGGCGGCAGCAAGCTCGACCAGATCATCGGTAACGATCCCGCACTGCTCGAGGCGATCGAGCGTGCGCGTCAGCTTGCGAAATCCAACGTGCCGGTGCTGCTGCTCGGCGAAACCGGCGTCGGCAAGGAAGTGTTTGCCAATGGCATTCACGAGCATGGCTCTGACCGCAATGCGCCGTTCGTCGCCCTGAACTGCGGCGGACTGTCGCGCGAGCTGCTGGCGGCGGAATTGTTCGGCTACTCGGAAGGTGCATTCACCGGCGCGCGCAAGGGCGGCATGATCGGCAAGATCGAAGCGGCCAATGGTGGCACGCTGTTTCTCGACGAACTCGGCGAAATGCCGCTCGACCTGCAACCGCACCTGCTGCGTGTGCTGGAAGAAGGCGAGATCTACCGGCTCGGCGAGAACACGCCGCGCAAGGTGAAATTCCGCCTTATCGCCGCGACCAACCGCGATTTGCGCAAGGAGGTGACCGATGGTCGCTTCCGCATGGATCTGTTCTATCGCGTCGCGGTGACGACCATACGCATACCGCCGCTGCGCGACCGCGGCGGCGACATCGAAGTGCTGGCCGAGCACTTCTTGCAGAAGCTGTCGCGCCAGCACGGCATCGACGTGCCGATTCTTGTATCGTCGGCGGTCAATTGCATGTCGCGTTATGGCTGGCCGGGCAACGTGCGCGAACTGCGCAACGTGATCGAGGGCGTGCTGCTCACCGCTCGCGAAGGCGTGATTACCGAGCACGTGCTGCCGCAGGAGTTGCGCGGGTCGGTCAATCGGCCGCTGGCGGCAGCGGATGACTCCGGCGCCGTCGCGCCCGGCGAACGGCGCCTCGAGGCGGCGGAGCGCGAGGCGATCCTGTCGACGATCGCGAGTTGCAACGGAAACATGACCGCGACCGCGCGCTCGCTGGGCATCGCGAAAAGCACCCTGTACCTGAAGCTCAAGCGCTTCGGGCTCGATCCGCTGGTCGAGAACGCGCGAAGCTGTCGCAGCTGATTCGGTTGCAGGTCCGTCGTGATGCTGGCAATCACTTTGCCGGCTCGCTGCCGCCCGTGCCCTTGAATCGCTCCACCGCGTCGCGCAGGGCCTGGCGCAGCTCGCCGAGCGGCTTGCCCTGCGCCTGTGCTTCGCGGATGCGCGCGAGTATCTCCGACATGTCGCCCGGCTGTGCCGGCGTGCCGGCGCCGTCCTGTCCATATATGAGTTCGGCGCGCTCGCGCCCGGTTTCCGCGCGCCTGGCTGTCACCACCAGCGCCTTGGGAGAATTTGCCGGCGCAGGCTTGCCGCGGCCCGCCACGGCCAATGCCGGCGGCGAGTCGGCCTTGAAGCGCGCGATGGCATCGTGCAGCGATTGCCGCAGTGCCTTGGTCGGTTTCCCGTGCAGTTCGGCGGCGCGCAGCTTTTCGAGGGCCGCGGCGATCTCGGCCGGTGCCGGCACCGAGCCGACCGGCGCCGGGAAGGTTTCGGGCGGCGCCTTGACTGCTTCGGCAAACGTCGGCGGCGCGGGCGTGTCGGGCGGCACTGCGTCGAGTGCCGCCGACACCAGGCGTGCGATGCGCAGGTTGCGATGGCTCATTGCCCAGGTGAAGGCGGTATCGCCCCAGTCGTTGGCCGGGCGCGGATCGGCGCCGACGTCGAGCAGCAGCCGCGCTAGCTTTTCGTGGCCCTCGCGCGCGCTGAGCATCAGTGCGGTCGAATCGTTGGTGGTGCGGGCGTTGACGTCCGCACCCCGTTCCAGCAGGTAGCGCACGATCGACTCGTGGCCGGCGAAGGTCGCGTAGTGCAGCGCGGTCCATTGCTTGCCGGCGCGATTCACGTCGGCGCCGTGTTCCACCAGCCAGCGCACCGCGTTCGCATGGCCCTTCCATGCGGCATACAGCAGGGCCTGCTCGCCGGTACGGCTGACGAAGTTGATGTTCGCCCCATGTCCGAGGAACAGTTCCATCTGCGCGATGTTGCCCTCCCACGCGCCGATCATCAGGCCGGTGCCCAGGCTGTGGGCCTCGAAATCGGGGTCGAGCCCTTCCGCCAGCCAGCGCGCGGCGGCGCGCAGGTCGCCCACCTCCATCGCGGTGCCGAAGCGCACCGGATCGGGCAGCGCGGCCTGCGCCGTCGCCGCGATCGTCAGGACGGCGAGCAGCGCCACCCGGCGCAGGGTTCCAAGGTTTCTCAAGCGTCTGCTCCCTCCGGCCGACATGCCGTTAAACTGGGCGTTCTCCGCCACGCAGGGCGGGATTATCGCCCGGCGCATCCGCCCCAGCCAGAACGCACCGTTTCGACCGATCCATTCCCATGTCCTTCGCCATGCACTGCCGGCCGTGGATGCCATCGCGACGCCTGCTTGCGAGCCTAGCGGCGTCGCTGCTGCTGCACGCCGCCACGGTCGCGCTGGTCGTGATCGAGTGGTCCGGTGCCCTGCAGCAGAAGATGGTTCCGTCGCAACTGGCGGCACGCTTGCAGCCCGCGCCCTCGCCGGCACGAGGCGAAGCCGCCCCGCCGCAGGACGGCGAGCCGCTGCTGAAAAACACCTTGTCCGACACCGCGCCGGACGCGCCGCCCGTGGCGGCGCCGCGAACCGCGCGCCGCGACGCGGCGCCGCCAGCCGCGGCGGGCAGCGATGCTGCGCGCCAGCGCGCCGCGCAACGCAAGCTGGCGCAGCACCTTTTCTATCCGCCCGAGGCCGTGGCCGCCGGCATCGAGGGCGAGGTTCACCTGCTGCTCACGCTGGATGCTGCGGGCAACCTGATCGAGGCGCAGGTCGCCAGCGGCAGCGGCCATCCGGCGCTCGACCGCGCGGCAATCGACGCCGCGTACGCAATGCGGCGCCTGCCCGGCGCGGGCGTGCGCGAACTGATCCTGCCGGTGTTGTTCCGGCTCGAGTAACGGCGCGCGGCACGGCATCGTTCCCGGTCGGGTTCCGCGTGCAGTTCGGGAGCGCCGGTCTGCAAGGCGCGCGGGATGGCGCTCTTGGGCTAGCCATGTCTGCAAGGGGCGCCACCCCTTGTTGCTGGAGGCGATAGCCCCGAGTTGGCCTGCTGAAGCGCCTTCCAGGGCGACGCCGGGAGCCCTGCATCGTAATTCGGACGTGGTGCCGGGATCTGCCGCTGCATGATCGAAGTGCATCGGCACGGCCGTGCCCAGTCTTTGTGCAGGGCGCACGCGAGTTGTGCGGACGCAGGGTGGTCTGCGCTGCGGCGGAAAAGAATCATCAAGAAAATCAATTTACTGCGGATGGCATGATCGCTGCTATTCGATAGGTCTAGTCAACGATGGCTGCGCCACGGACCGGCAGTTCACGCTGCCTGACGGGGCGATTCGAACAACGGCGTTCGCTGCATCGATCCTGGGAAATCCGGGACCGGTGCGCGGCGCCGTTGTGCCTTTTACATTACCGCAGAGGAAGAACATGGCTTACCTGATGCCGACCGAATTTGTCACGAAGATGATCGATGCCGGCGAGGCGAAGATTTTCATGTCCACGCGCGACACGCTGATTCGCGCCTTCATGGCCGGTGCCATCCTCGCGCTGGCGGCGGCGTTCGCGGTCACCATCAACGTCCAGACCGGCCAGCCCCTGGTGGGCGCGATCCTGTTTCCGGTCGGGTTCTGCCTGCTCTACCTGCTCGGCTTCGACCTCTTGACCGGCGTGTTCACGCTGTGCCCGCTGGCGCTGATGGACAAGCGTCCCGGCGTGACCATGGGCGGCATCCTGCGCAACTGGGGGCTGGTGTTCATCGGCAACTTCGCCGGCGCGATGACGACTGCGGTGATGATGGCGATAATCTTCACCTTTGCATTCACGGTCGACCCGGGCACCAACCCGGTTGCCGCCAAGATCGGCACCATCGGCGAAGGGCGCACCGTCGGCTATGCGGCGCACGGTGCAGCCGGCATGCTGACGCTGTTCATCCGCGGAGTGCTGTGCAACTGGATGGTGTCGACGGGCGTGGTTGGCGCGATGGTGTCGACCAGTGTTTCGGGCAAGGTGATTGCGATGTGGATGCCGATCATGGTGTTCTTCTACATGGGTTTCGAGCACTCGATCGTCAACATGTTCCTGTTTCCGTCGGGCCTGATGCTGGGGGGCAAGTTCTCGATCTACGACTACATGGTGTGGAACGAGATTCCGACCGTCGTCGGCAACCTGGTGGGCGGGCTCGCGTTCGTCGGCCTCACCCTGTATTCGACGCATGCGCGCACCGCGCCCAAGCGCAACGCCCACTGAGCATGGTGCCGCGGGCGCTGCCGGCCCGGAGCCGGGCCGGCAGCGTCTCGCGGCGCGCTGAACGATGACGACGAAACTGACGGTCTCGGTCGGGCAGCATTCCGACAAGGGGCGCAAGGAGGCCAACCAGGACTTCCATGGCGTCTGCATTCCGGGCGAACCGCAACTCGGTGCGAAGGGGATTGCCGTGGCCCTGGCCGATGGCATCAGCTCCAGCGATGTCGGGCACATCGCCAGCGAATCGGCGGTGCGTGCGCTGCTCGAGGATTACTACTGCACCTCTGACGCCTGGTCGGTCAAGACGGCAGCGAGCCGCGTGCTGGTGGCGACCAACTCCTGGCTGCACGCGCAAACGCGCCGCAGCCTGTATCGTTACGACAAGGACAAGGGCTATGTCTGCACGCTGAGTGCGCTGATCTTCAAGGCGCGCGCCGCGTATCTGTTCCATGTCGGCGACGCGCGCGTGTATCGCGTGCGCGGCAGGTCGCTCGAGCAGTTGACCATCGACCATCGCGTGACTATTGCGCCCGAACAAAGCTACCTCGGCCGCGCGATGGGCGTCGAGCCCCACGTAGACATCGACTATCAGGTGCTGGCACTCGACGAGGGCGACCAGTTTGTGCTCGCCACCGACGGCGTGTACGAGCACGTCGACCCGCAGTTCGTCCTCCAGGCGTTGCGCGATCACGCGGAGGACCTGGGCGTCGCCGCGCAGGCCATCGTCGCCGAGGCGTTCGCGCGCGGCAGCGCCGACAACCTGACGGTGCAGATCGTGCGCGTCGAGCGTTTGCCCGACGAGGCTGGCGGCGAGATCCGCCACCAGCTCACCGAACTGCCGCTGCCGCCGCTGCTCGAGCCGCGGGCGGTGTTCGACGGCTACAGCGTGCTGCGCCAACTTCATGGCAGCAGCCGCAGCCACATCTATCTCGCCGAGGATGTCGAAACCGGCCGCCAGGTCGTGCTCAAGATTCCGTCGATCGACCTGCGCGGCGATCCTGCCTATCTCGAGCGCTTCATGATGGAGCAATGGGTTGCACAGCGCATCGACTCGGCCCACGTGCTCAAGCCCCATCTGGCCACGCGCAAGCGGCAGTTTCTCTACGTCGTCACCGAGTACATCGACGGGCAGACGCTGACGCAGTGGATGGTCGACAACCCGCGGCCCGATCTCGAGACCGTACGCGGCATCGTCGAGCAGCTCGCACGCGGCCTGCTCGCGTTCCACCGGCTGGAGATGCTGCATCGCGACCTGCGCCCCGACAACATCATGATCGACCGTGCCGGCACGGTGAAGATCATCGACTTCGGCTCCACGCTGGTTGCCGGCATGCAGGAGTCGGCGCTGGCGGAGGAGGGCGAGTTCACGCTCGGCACGCCGCAGTACACCGCGCCGGAATACTTTCTCGGCGAACCCGGCTCGACGCGCGCCGACCTGTTCTCGCTTGCCGTCATCACCTACCAGATGCTGACAGGGCGGCTGCCCTACGGTGCCGGGGTGGCGCGGGCGCGCACGCGCAGCGCGCTCAACCGTCTGGCGTACCGCTCCGTGCTCGACGACGAGCGCGATCTGCCGGCCTGGCTGGACGAAGCGCTGCGCAAGGCACTGCAGATCAACCCGGCCAGGCGCTACGGAGAGCTTTCCGAATTCCTGGCTGACTTGCGGCGCCCGAGCCGCGAGTTCATGACCCGTGCCCGTCCGCCGCTGATTGAACGCAATCCGGTTGCGTTCTGGAAAGGGCTGTCGCTCATCCTGGCGGTCACGGTAATCGCGCTGATCTGGATCATCCGTGCGAGAACCTGAGGCGGAGACCTGCTCCGCACACCGTGCCGAAACGGCCGTTGCCGCCTGTCCCGGCACGGGATTGTTCGGGTCAGGATGATTCGCAGCCCCGATTCTCAGTCGCTCTCCGCGTGCGCGACATTGAAGTCGAGTTGGCTCGAGAGCGTAAACAGGACGATGCAACCGGATTTCGTGTGATGCGGCCCGTGCAGGGTGCCGGCCTTGCCGTACAGGACGGTGCCCGGGCCGAAAGGCATTCCGTTCTCGATGAAGTCGCCGCTCAGGACGTAGCCGGTTTCGTCCGCAGCACTGTGCCAGTGCGCCGGCACCGTTGCGCCCGGCTCGAACTTGTACAGTGCGACCGACGCGCCCGTGGCGGCATCGCCGCTCAATCTTCTGAGTGAAACGCCGGCCAGCCCGGTGGGTTCCCATCCGACTTCTTCCTCATTCATTGCTGTCTGGTACATCCTCCGCCTCCTTGAAGGGAAGCCACTCTAACGGCTTCTGTTCCGATGGCGACGCAGGCTTCATGCCACGGCGGTGATTCCAGCTGCTCTTTGCCAAGCCACCCCGAATGCAGGGCGGTTTCGATGGCAAAGTCATGCGGCAGATGCGTTCGATCCCCGGACGATATTCGGACGCGCGTCGGACTGCGGCCGAATTCCGGATGCCCGGCGAGGGCCTGATGCGATACCTGTCGCGTCGGTATGCGGCTATCGATTACAAAAAACATCGGCACCGCACTTGAAATCCCGGCGACCCGAACCTATTATTGGCACTCGCTGGCGGGGAGTGCTAACAACGCCTCCTAGCAACCGCCACGGAATCGATCACCGTTCGCGACCTTCGGTCGCGGCTTCAATCGTTAGGAAGTCAGGAGAAAAGCTTATGAAAATCCGTCCTTTGCATGATCGCGTGATCGTCAAGCGCATCGAAGACGAGCGCAAGACCGCGTCGGGCATCGTGATTCCGGATACCGCGGCCGAGAAGCCCGATCAGGGTGAAGTGGTCGCTGTCGGCACGGGCAAGATCATGGACAACGGCGAAGTGCGCAAGATGGCCGTCAAGGCTGGCGACCGCGTGCTGTTCGGCAAGTATTCCGGCCAGACCGTCAAGGTCGATGGCGAGGAACTGCTCGTCATGCGCGAAGAAGACATCATGGGCGTGATCGAAGCCTAATTGCCGATACAGAGGAGAAACAGACATGGCAGCCAAGGAAGTACGTTTCGGTGATTCCGCCCGCCACCGCATGGTGGAAGGCGTCAACATCCTGGCCGACGCGGTCAAGGTGACCCTGGGCCCGAAGGGCCGCAACGTCGTGCTCGAGCGCAGCTTCGGCGCGCCGACCGTGACCAAGGACGGTGTTTCGGTCGCCAAGGAAATCGAGCTCAAGGACAAGTTCCAGAACATGGGCGCGCAGATGGTCAAGGAAGTCGCTTCCAAGACCTCCGACGTCGCCGGTGACGGCACCACGACCGCGACCGTGCTGGCGCAGTCGATCGTGCGCGAAGGCATGAAGTTCGTCGCCGCGGGCATGAACCCGATGGACCTGAAGCGCGGCATCGACAAGGCCGTGACGGCCGTGGTCGAGGAGCTGAAGAAGATCTCCAAGCCGACGACCACCTCGAAGGAAATCGCCCAGGTCGGCTCGATCTCGGCCAACTCCGACACCGACGTTGGCAAGATCATCGCCGACGCGATGGACAAGGTCGGCAAGGAAGGCGTGATCACCGTCGAAGACGGCAAGAGCCTGCAGAACGAACTCGAAGTCGTGGAGGGCATGCAGTTCGACCGTGGCTACCTGTCGCCCTATTTCATCAACAACCCCGACAAGCAAGTCGTCGCGCTGGAGAACCCGTTCGTGCTGCTGCACGACAAGAAGATCTCCAACATCCGCGATCTGCTGCCGGTGCTGGAGCAGGTTGCCAAGGCCGGCCGCCCGCTGCTCATCGTGGCCGAAGACGTCGACGGTGAAGCGCTGGCGACCCTGGTGGTCAACAACATCCGCGGCATCCTCAAGACCTGCGCCGTCAAGGCACCGGGCTTCGGCGACCGGCGCAAGGCCATGCTCGAAGACATCGCCATCCTGACCGGCGGCACCGTGATCGCCGAGGAAGTCGGACTGTCGCTCGAGAAGGCCACGCTGAAGGATCTGGGTCAGGCCAAGCGCGTCGAGATCGGCAAGGAAAACACCACCATCATCGATGGCGCTGGCGATCCGAAGAACATCGAAGCGCGCGTCAAGCAGATCCGCGCCCAAATCGAGGAAGCCACCAGCGACTACGACCGCGAGAAACTGCAGGAGCGCGTGGCAAAGCTGGCCGGCGGCGTTGCACTGATCAAGGTCGGTGCCGCGACCGAAGTCGAGATGAAGGAAAAGAAGGCTCGCGTCGAAGACGCGCTGCACGCCACGCGTGCTGCCGTCGAGGAAGGCATCGTGGCCGGTGGCGGCGTTGCGCTGCTGCGTGCCCGCGGTTCCGTCGGCAGCCTGAAGGGCGACAACCACGATCAGGATGCAGGCATTAAGATTGTGCTGCGCGCCCTCGAGCAGCCGCTGCGCGAGATCGTCGCCAATGCCGGCGCCGAGCCGAGCGTGGTGGTCAATGAAGTGGTCAAGGGCAAGGGCAATTTCGGCTACAACGCCGCGACCGGCGAGTACGGCGACTTGGTCGAGATGGGCGTGCTGGACCCGACCAAGGTCACGCGTACTGCGCTGCAAAACGCCGCGTCCGTCGCCGGCCTGATGCTGACCACCGACTGCATGGTCGCCGAGCTGGTCGAAGACAAGCCGGCTGGCGGTGGCATGCCGGGAATGGGCGGCATGGGCGGCATGGGTGGCATGGGCGGCATGGACATGTAAGTTCTGCCGCGGCGGGGCGCATGCTCCGCTCCCTGTAGGTACCGGAAGCCCCGCGCAAGCGGGGCTTCCTTTTTTCGGGCGTTTCCACGTGCCGTCGAGGCGCGGAACCGCTCGCTGGCGCTGTGCTACACTGGTTTTCGGGATTGTCGGCTGGCGTGATGCAGGGCGCAAGAAAACGCCCCGGCCCGAGAGTGGAGACGGGAAACGGAAAAGACGGCAGGGAGTGCCCGGTACAGGGCTCGAACACTCCCTGAGGCCGAGCCGCAGGCGCTTGCACGCCTGCTCAAAACCCGCCTCCTGAGACCGAGTAAAAGGAGAACAGCACGCGCAGTTTGGGCGGGCTCTCTTACAGATCGCTTACAGGTTCGAATGCGCATCCTGCTCGCCGAGGACGATCCGATCATCTCCGATGGTTTGTCGCGCGCGCTTCGCAAGGCCGGCTACGCGGTCGATCATGTCGTCAGCGGTGTGGAAGCGGATGCCGCAGTCGCCAGCCAACCCTACGATCTGCTGATCCTCGATCTCGGGCTGCCTCGCATGTCGGGCATCGACGTTCTCAAGCGCATGCGCGGCCGCCGCTGCAAGCTGCCGGTGCTGGTGCTCACAGCGCAGGATGGCGTCGATAGCTGTGTACGCAGTCTCGATGCCGGTGCGGACGACTACATTACCAAGCCCTTCGCGCTGCCCGAACTCGAGGCGCGCGTGCGCGCGCTATGCCGGCGCGGCACGGGGCTGCCCAAGACCATCGATGTCGGCCGGCTTTCGTACGACCAGGCCGACAGGCTGGCCACCATCGACGGCCAGGTGGTGGAACTGTCGGCGCGCGAAGTCGCGTTGCTCGAGGTGTTGCTGCTGCGTGCCGGGCGCCTGGTGAGCAAGGAGCAACTCGTCGATCACCTGTGCTCCTGGGGCGAGGAGGTCAGCAACAATGCAATCGAGGTCTATGTGCACCGCCTGCGCAAGAAGATCGAGCCCGGCGAGGTAAGGATCGCCACGGTGCGCGGACTCGGCTATTGCCTGGAGAAGCCGGAGGCGGCCAGCCAGCAGACGGCTGTCTGACCTCTTCGCAGGCGCCGTGCAGATTCGACGCAGAAAAACGCGCAAGGGCGCCGGCGACGAACATGCATCCGGGTCGCAGAACTCGCTATTCGGCGAAATTCTCGACTGGATGCTCGCCCCGCTGCTTTTCCTGTGGCCGATTTCCATCATCGCCACGCACCACGTTGCCAACAGCATCGCAAACCAGCCCTACGATCAGTCGCTGGCCGAGAACGTGCGTACGCTCGGCCGCCTGATCTCGGTGCGCGATGACAAGGTCCACGTCGATTTTCCGGCGCCGGCCCGTCTGCTGCTGCGGGCCGACGAAGAGGACACGATCTACTTCCAGGTGCGTAGTCCGCACGGTGAAATCGTCGCCGGCGATGCCGATCTGCCCCAGGTCTCGCTGGACGCAAGCGGACCGGTGGACCAGGTGCTGTTTCGCGACGACGAGATTGCGGGCGACGACGTGCGCATCGCGTTCATGCAGTTTCATGCCGGCAATCCGCCAAGCGCCGGGCTGTTCGTCGTGCAGGTGGCAGAAACGCGCGTAAAGCGCAGCAACCTGGCAAGCCGGGTCGTGGCGGGGGTGCTGCTGCCGCAGTTCGCGATCATCCCGATGGCGGTGATTCTGGTTTACTTCGGCCTTGGTCGCGGCATTTCGCCGCTCAACCGGCTGCAGCGCCTGATCAAGCGCCGGCGCCCGAGCGACCTTTCTCCGATTGGCACCACCGACCTGCCGGAGGAAGTGCGTCCTGTGATCGTCGCGTTCAACGACATGATGGAGCGTCTCGAGCAGAACCTGCATGCGCAGCAGCGCTTCATCGGCGATGCCGCCCACCAGATGCGCACGCCGCTGACCGGGCTGAAGATGCAGACGGAACTGGCGCTCAACGAAAGCGATCCTGCGCAGGTGCGCGAATCGCTCAAGGGCATTGCGCGCAGCACTGATCGCGCGGCGCACCTGATCAACCAGTTGCTGGCGCTGGCGCGTGCCGAGGCGAGCTTCGAGAAGCTCTACGCGGTGGAACTCATCGACCTGGCGGCCCTGCTGCGCGACATGGCCGAGGATTTCGTGCCGCGTGCGCTGGCCAAGCAGATCGACTTCGGTCTCGAGCTGGCGGACGAACAACTGCTGATCGAGGGCAACCCGCTGATGCTGCGCGAGATGTTCAGCAATCTGATCGACAATGCCATCAAGTACACGCCGGTCGGCGGCAAGATCACCGTGCGCACGCGCGCGAGCGAGTTCGCCATCGTCGAGGTCGAGGACAATGGCCCGGGCATTCCCGAGTCGGAGCGCGATCTGGTGTTCGAACGCTTCTATCGAATCCTCGGCACGGGTGCGGACGGTTCGGGCCTCGGCCTGCCGATCGTGCGCGAGATCGCCGACATTCATCGTGCAAACGTCGTCTTGCGTGCGCCGCAGCATGGAACCGGCACGCTTGCCATCGTCACTTTTCCGCGGCGCCGCGCAAAACCTGCGGGAGAGGCCATCGTGCCGGACGCGTTTCCGCTAGCGTAAGTCCATCGTAAGGTTCGCGCCGTAACGTCCTGCCTGCAAAACTGCGCAAGCCATGCGCAGATAGAACCAGAGGAGGATACAAACGTGAATGAAGACTTGGCGCATCGGATCGCAGCGAATCCGAAGTATCAGGAACTGGTGGCGAAACGGCACTCGTTCGCCTGGGTGATGACCGTCCTCGTGATGATCAACTATTTCGGCTACATCCTGCTGGTGGCGTTCAACAAGGAATGGCTCGCCACCAAGCTTGGCGCCGGCATGGTGACCTCGGTCGGCATTCCCCTCGGCGTGGCCGTCATCGTCATCACCATCATCCTGACCAACATTTACGTGCGTCGCGCGAACACCGAATTCGACGACCGCACCGCCGAACTCATCAAGGAGGTTGGGAAGAAATGAGCGCCAACGTCAAATTCATGCGTAGCGCCCTGGCACTCGTGCTGGGCATGCTCGCCGCAGGCGCAGTCCTGGCCGCAGGTGCCGACCTCGGCCAGACTGCCAAGCAGGAAACCAACTGGGTTGCCATCGGCATGTTCGGCATTTTCGTTGCCGGTACGCTGTGGATCACCAAGTGGGCCGCCGCCAAGACCAAGTCGGCAGCCGACTTCTACACGGCGGGTGGCGGCATCACCGGCTTCCAGAACGGCCTGGCGATCGCGGGCGACTACATGTCGGCTGCGTCGTTCCTCGGTATCTCGGGCCTCGTGTTCGCCAACGGCTTCGACGGCCTGATCTTCTCGATCGGCTGGCTGGTCGGCTGGCCGGTGATCACCTTCCTGATGGCGGAGCGCCTGCGCAACCTCGGCAAGTTCACTTTCGCCGACGTGGCGGCCTACCGCTTCGCCCAGACGCCGATCCGCACCTTCGCGGCAACCGGGTCGTTGGTCGTGGTGGCCTTCTACATGATTGCCCAGATGGTCGGTGCCGGTCAGCTGATCAAGGTGCTGTTCGGCCTTGAGTACGTCTACGCGGTGATCATCGTCGGCGTGCTGATGATGGCCTACGTGCTGTTCGGCGGCATGACGGCGACGACCTGGGTGCAGATCATCAAGGCGGTGATGCTGCTCATCGGCGCGACCTTCATGGCGCTGGCCGTGCTGTTCCAGTTCGGCTTCAGTCCCGAGGCGCTGTTCGCCAAGGCGGTCGAGATCCACAGCAAGCACGACGCCATCATGGCGCCGGGCGCGCTGATCAAGGATCCGGTTTCGGCGATCTCGGTCGGCATGGCGCTCATGTTCGGTACCGCGGGCCTGCCGCACATCCTGATGCGCTTCTTCACCGTGCCGAGCGCCAAGGAAGCACGCAAGTCCGTGGGCTGGGCGACGACCTGGATCGGTTACTTCTACATCCTGACCTTCATCATCGGTTTCGGCGCCATCGTCAACCTGACGCAGCACCCCGAGGCCTACTACGTGGCAGGCGACATCACCAAGGGTCTGAAGGGCGGCGGCAACATGGCGGCCATCCACCTTGCCAACGCGGTCGGCGGCAACGTGTTCCTCGGATTCATCTCCGCGGTGGCGTTCGCGACGATTCTGGCGGTGGTTGCGGGTCTGACGCTGTCCGGTGCTTCGGCCGTGTCGCATGACCTCTACGCCACGGTGTTCAAGAAGGGCCAGGCGGATTCGGCCTCCGAGTTGCGCGTCTCGAAGATCACCACGATCTGCCTCGGCATTGTCGCGGTGTTCCTGGGTATCGCGTTCGAGAAGGAGAACGTCGCCTACATGGTGATGCTGGCCTTCGCGATCGCCTGCTCGGCCAACTTCCCGGTGCTGTTCATGTCGGTGCTGTGGAAGGATTGCACGACCAAGGGCGCGGTTGCCGGTGGCGTCGTCGGCCTCGTCAGCTCGGTCGGGCTGACCATCGTGTCCGCCTCTGTGTGGGAAGCGGTGCTTCACAACCCGAAGGGCAGCGCGCTGTTCCCGTACTCTTCGCCGGCCCTGTTCTCGATGACGGCTGCGTTCCTGACGATCTACATCGTCTCGAAGCTCGACAACAGCCGCCAGGCCCAGAAAGAGCGCGAACTCTTCCTGGCCCAGCAGGTTCGTTCCGAGACCGGTATCGGCGCATCGACCGCGTCGGCTCACTAAGCTTCAAAATCCGGCCGGCGAAATCGGCCGGATGTCGTATCCTCAACGCCTCGGGGGCAACCCCGGGGCGTTGTCGCTTCTGCGGTTGCTGCGAACCTGTCTGCGGGCGAGGGCATGGAGCAAGGGGAATCGGGGGTCGAAACACAGGCGTTGCTGCTCGCGCGCGTGCGCGATGTTGTCCTGCGTCAATCGGTACTGTTGTCCGAGTCGGCCGAGCTTGGCGAAGCCGCGCGCGCGATGCGAGACAACGCGGTGTCGTGCGTCCTAGTCGGGTCAGAAGCCGATCCGGGCATCGTCACCAGTACCGATCTGCGCGACGCGCTCGCCCTGCATGGACACCACCCGCACGAACCGATCGGCCCGCTCGCGCGCCGTCCTATCGTTGCGATCGACGATGGAGCGCTGCTCCTCGATGCGCTGATCGAGATGGAACGCACGCGCGTCAAGCGCCTGCCGGTCACGCGCGCAGGGCGGATCCACGCAGTACTCGAACTGGGCGATCTGCTGTCGTATTTCGCGTTGCATTCAAACGTCATTTTGCGCGTCGCGGGCGACGCCCCCGATGCCGATGCGCTCAAGCCGGCGTTCCGCTCGCTGGTGCGCATGGTCAGTGCGCTGCAGCGGATCGGCATGAAACCCGACCGCATCGGTCGTCTGGCAAGCGAGATCAATCGCGCCATTTTCCACCGGGTGTTCGATCTCGTGATGCCGGTGGATCTGCGCAATGACTTGTGCCTGATCGTCATGGGAAGCGAGGGGCGTGCCGAGCAGATTCTCCCGACCGACCAGGACAATGCCTTGATCGTCCGAGACGGTATCGATCCGGCATCACTGATGCCCGCCTGCCGGGCATTTTCGGAAGCACTTGCCGTCATTGGCTATCCACCCTGCGCCGGCAACGTGATGGTCAGCAATCCGGCGTGGGTGCTCGGCGAATCGGGTTTTCGCAACCGCATCGGCCATTGGATCGTGAACGGCAGCAACGACGACGTGATGAACCTCGCCATTTTCTTCGATGCGACTGCCGTGGCAGGCGATGCCACCCTGCTCGCGCAGGTGAAGGCGGTGCTCTTCGAGGTTTCGTCGGCAGGCGATACCTTCTTCGCGCGCTTCGCCAGCGCGATCAATGCATTCCCGGTACCGATAAACATGTTTTCGCGGCTGCAGGTCGAGCGGTCGGGCGAGCAGGCCGGCACGCTGGACATCAAGAAGAGCGGCATCTTCCCGATCGTCCAGGGTATACGCAGCCTGGCGCTCCAGCACCGGCTCACCGTGACCGGCACGCTCGACCGCATCGACGCCCTGGTCCACCTGGGGGCCTTCGACAAGCGCTTTGCACGCGAACTCGGCGACGCCTTCGGATTTCTCTGCACGCTGCGTACGCAGGCCGGTCTGGCGGCGTTCGAAGCCGGTCAGCCGGCAACCAACCGCGTACGGCCTGCCGACCTGTCGCAGATCGACCAGGAGGTGCTCGTCGAGAGCCTGCGCGTCGTGTTGAAGCTGCGCAAGCTGATCACCCAGCACTACCGGCTCGACATGCTCGGCTTTTGACCGACGTGTCTGCCGCGATGCGGCCAGGGCCTGTTCAAGCCAATTCCTTGGCTCGCGGTCACTCAACGGCTTCGGCTGCCGTGTTGTGCCGCCTTGACCGGGATGACCCAGCCAAGCGCAACCATGGAATTGGCTTGAACAGGCTCTAACTGCTTTACGCGGTTCTTCGCCCCGGCTATAATGCGCGGCTTTCCAACGTGGCCAGGTAGCTCAGTTGGTAGAGCAGCGGATTGAAAATCCGCGTGTCGACGGTTCGATTCCGCCCCTGGCCACCACCGCTTTTCCCGGTTCGTTTCCGTGGTTCCCCTTCAGTCGTGCCGCCGGCTCGCGCCAGCTCCTTGACAGGCCCTTCCCCCCGCCGAGCTATAATCCGATCAATGGCTTGCCGGCCTCCGCGCTTCGGGTACTCCTGGCGGCCGACTTCTTCCGCCTGCTTATCGAGCCCGCATGCGACTTTTCGCCCTCGGCATCAATCACCACACAGCGCCGCTTTCCGTGCGCGAGCAGGTGGCGTTTCATCCCGAGCGCGTCAATGAGGCGCTGAACCAGTTGGTCCAGGGTCGCCCGGTCGGCGAGGCGGCGATCCTCTCCACCTGCAACCGCACCGAACTGTACTGCGCGACCAACGATCCACAGGCGGCCGCCGACTGGCTGGCCGAGTACCACCGGATCCCGCTGCAGAGCATTTCGCCGCACCTCTATACCCACCCCCATCGCGACGCGGTGCGGCACATGTTCCGCGTGGCGAGCGGTCTGGATTCGATGGTGCTCGGCGAGCCGCAGATCCTCGGGCAGATGAAGCAGGCCGCCCGCGCGGCGGAAGAGGCGGGGACGCTGGGCGCGCTGCTCCACAAACTGTTCCAGAAGACCTTCGCCGTCGCCAAGGAGGTGCGTTCGACCACCGCGATCGGCGCCAACATCGTCTCCATGGCGGCGGCGGCGGTGCACCTCTCGGAACGCATCTTCGAGCGCATCTCCGACCAGCGCGTGCTATTCATCGGCGCCGGCGAAATGATCGAACTCGCAGCGGCGCACTTCGCCGGCGGCAACCCGAAGCAGATCACCATCGCCAACCGCACCGTCGAGCGCGGCGCCGAGCTTGCGCGCCGCTTCAACGGCGATGCGATCAAGCTCGACGAAGTCGCCGAGCTGCTGCCCAGGTACGACATCGTCGTGTCCTGCACCGCCAGCCCGCTGCCGATCATCGGCCTCGGCATGGTCGAGCGCGCGATCCGCGCGCGGCGCCACCGCCCGATGGTGATGGTCGATCTCGCACTGCCGCGCGACATCGAAGCCGAGATCGGCGATCTCGACGACGTGTTCCTCTATTCGCTCGACGACCTGGCGCAGATCGTCGAATCCGGCCTCGAATCGCGCCAGGCGGCGGTAGTCGAGGCGGAGCAGATCATCGATGCGCGCGTCGACCATTTTCTGCACTGGGTTGCCTCGCGCGACGCGGTGCCGACCATCCGTGCCCTGCGGGACAATGCCGAACGCATGCGCCGGCACGAAGTCGAGCGCGCGGTCAAGTTGCTCGCGCGCGGCGAGGATCCGCAGCGCGTGATCGAGGTGCTGTCGCACGGCCTGACCAACAAGTTCATGCACGGCCCGACGCATCTGCTCAATTCGGCCGAAGGCGAGGCGCGCAACGACATCGCGACGATGCTCGGCCGCCTGTTCCACTTCAACTCCCACGACAATTCGCACGAGTAGCGGCGCAGTGCCGGCGCGCGCGGCCCGCGGGGCGTGCGCACGCCCTGCCATGGCCGCGACCAAACCATGAAACCGACCATCAACGACAAGCTGCAGCAGCTCTCCGACCGCCTCGCCGAACTCGACGCGACGCTGGCGCACGAGCAAGCGACGCGCGACATGGATGCCTTTCGCAAGCTCACGCGCGAGCACGCCGAGATTGCGCCGGTGGTTGCGCTGTACGACGGCTGGCGCCGCGCACAGGCCGACCTCGCGGGCGCGCAGTCGATGCTCTCCGATCCCGAGATGAAGGAACTCGCGGCCGACGAGATCGAGGCCAGCAAGTCGCGCATCGCGCAGCTCGAGGACGAACTGCAGCGCGCGCTGCTGCCGAAAGACCCCAACGACGAGCGCAACCTGTTCCTCGAGATTCGCGCCGGCACCGGCGGCGACGAATCGGCGCTGTTCGCCGCCGACCTGCTGCGCATGTACACGCGCTACGCTGAACGCCAGCGCTGGTCGGTGGAGATGATCTCCGCGAGCGAATCCGACCTCGGCGGCTACAAGGAAGTCATCGTCAAGATCTCCGGCCAGGGCGCCTACTCGAAGCTCAAGTTCGAGTCCGGCGGCCATCGCGTACAGCGCGTGCCGGCGACCGAGACGCAGGGGCGCATCCACACCTCGGCGTGCACGGTGGCGGTGCTGCCCGAGGTCGACGCGGTCGGCGACGTCGACATCAATCCGGCCGACCTGCGCATCGACACCTTCCGCGCCAGCGGCGCCGGCGGCCAGCACATCAACAAGACCGATTCCGCGGTGCGCATCACGCATATCCCGACCGGCATCGTCGTCGAATGCCAGGATGACCGCTCGCAGCACCGCAACAAGGCGCAGGCGATGAGCGTGCTGGCGGCGCGCATCAAGGCCGCGCAGGTGAACGAGCAGGCGGCGAAGATCGCCTCCGAACGCAAGAGCCTGATCGGCTCGGGCGACCGTTCCGAGCGCATCCGCACCTACAACTTTCCGCAGGGCCGCGTCACCGACCACCGCATCAACCTCACGCTGTACAAGATCGACAGCATCATGGAAGGCGAGATGGACGAAGTCGTCGCTGCGCTTGCCGCCGAGCACCAGGCCGAGCTGCTCGCCGCGCTGGCCGGCGAGGCCGCCTGAGCGGAGCCTGACATCCGCATGACGCTCGGCGAAGCACTGCAGGCCGCGCGCACGCGCATCGACGCGCTCGACGCGCGAGTGCTGCTGCAACACGTCACCGGATTCGGCCATGCGCAGGTCGCGGCCTACCCGGAACGCATGCTCGACGCCGCCCAGGACTCGGCCTTCGCGGCGCTTGTCGAACGCCGTGCAGCCGGCGAGCCGGTCGCCTACCTCGTGGGCTGGCGCGAGTTCTACGGGCGGCGCTTCGGCGTCACGCCGGCGGTGCTGATTCCGCGCCCGGAAACCGAACTGATCGTCGAACTGGCCTTGGCGCGCATGCGCGCATGCACCGCGCCGCGCGTGCTCGACCTCGGCTGCGGCAGCGGCATCCTCGCGATCACGCTGGCGCTCGAGTTGCCGCAGGCACGGGTGAGCGGCGTCGACGCCTCGGCGGCGGCGCTGGCCGTGGCGGGTGCCAACGCCGCGGCACTCGGTGTCTGCGTCGAACTGGTCGAGAGCGACTGGTATGCGGACGTGGTCGAGGATGGCTTCGACCTCATCGTCGCGAACCCGCCCTACGTGGCGCCCGGCGACCCGCATCTCGCGCAGGGCGACGTGCGTTTCGAGCCGCGCAGCGCGCTGGTCGGCGGCGGCCCGGCGGGGCTGAGCGACCTGCAGGCCATCATCGACGGCGCGCGCACGCGGCTGCGGCCCGGCGGCTGGCTGCTGGTCGAACATGGCTGGGAGCAGGGTGAGGCGACGCGGGCGCAGTTCGCCGCAGCCGGATTTGGCGCGATCGAGACGGCGCGCGATCTCGCCGGGAACGAGCGGGTCAGCCTCGGGCAGGCGCCGACCTCGGCAGATGCGCCGACATCCTGACAATGCTCTTCCATACCCTAGCATCCATAAGCTTTACAGCCTGCCATGCTGACATTCGCTGTCGGCCGCCTAGGCTGTCCACGGATGCCTTGACGCTCGCAGGTCGTGGACCGTAGAATTCCCTATCGTTTTTCTCAACTATTTCGCACGAGGGCAACATGGACGTTCAGGAGCGCATCCGCGCCACGGTGACCGGCAATCCGGTGGTGCTGTACATGAAGGGCACGCCGCAATTTCCGCAGTGCGGCTTTTCCGCGACGGCGGTGCAGATCCTCAAGGCCTGCGGCGTGAGCAAGTTCGCCTCGGTCAATGTGCTCGAGGACATGGAAGTGCGCGACGGCATCAAGCAGTACGCCAACTGGCCGACGATTCCGCAGCTCTACATCAACGGCGAATTCGTCGGCGGCTGCGACATCATGCGCGAGATGTACCAGAGCGGCGAGCTGCAGAAATCGCTCGAGGGCGTGACAAGCGCAAGCTGAAACGCAATCGTCCGGCGCAACGGGCGGCTGCGGCCGCCCGTTCCCGTTGACGCATCACAGTTCGGCGAGCAGCGCCTCTACCATGCGCTCGGCCTGGCGCAGGTAGCCGCCGCCGAACAGGTTCAGGTGGTTGAGCACGTGGTACAGGTTGTACAGCGTCTTGCGCTGCTCGTAGCCCGGCGCCAGCGGCCACGCCGCACGGTAGGCGACGTAGAAGCTTTCCGGAAAGCCGCCGAACAGCTCGCTCATCGCGAGGTCGGCGTCGCGGTCGCCGAAGTAAACCGCGGGATCGAACAGCGCCAGCCGGCCGTTTTCGTCTACTGCAGCGTTGCCGTTCCACAGGTCGCCGTGCAGCAGGCTGGCCTTGGGGCGGTAATCGACGAAAAAGGCCGCGAGCCGGTCCGCGAGTTTCTCGCCGCGCTCGATCAGCCGGCGGCTGTCTTCGCGCGATTTCGCCATCTCCAGTTGCGGCCGCAGGCGATGGTGAGCGAAAAAGAACGGCCACGTCACATGCATGGCATTGTCCTGCGGATTGCGGCCGATGAAATTGTTGCGCGGCCAGCCGTGCTGCGTGCCTTCGATGCGATGCAGCGCCGCGAGTGCCTCGCCGGCCGCCGCACCGTCGCCGCGCTCGCGCAGCGGACGCAGTGCCAGGTGCTCCAGCACCAGGAAGGCGTGCGCGCCCTCCACGCCCTGTGCGATCACCTTCGGCACCCGTATCGCACCGCATTGCGCGAGTGCTGCCAGGCCGTCCGCCTCGGCATCGAACATCGGCGCCAGTGCGGCGCGATTGACCTTCACGAACCAGCGCCGCGTGCCGTCGCCGACCACGAATGCCTCGGAAATCGAGCCGCCGCCGGCCGCTTCGGCGCTGCGCACGCGTACCGCTTCGCCGAGCGCATCGCCGATCGAGTTTTCGATGCGCGCGCGCAGCGCCTCGTCCAGCATTCAGACTGACGCGAGTTGCAGGTTGGCGGCGGTCAGCCGGTCGGCCAGCACTTCGAGGAAGGCGCGGTAGAAGCGCATCTGGCAGCCCTCCGAGGCGCGCTTCAGCGCATCGCCGCGGATCGAGATGATGCGGGCATCGGTCAGCGCGATCACGTCCGCCGCGCGCCGTGCCGGGTTGGCATGGATCACCGCCATCTCGCCGAAGCACTCGCCGGGATTCAGCGTCACCAGCTTGCGGCCGTTCTTGCACACCTTGACTTCGCCGCTCGCCAGGAAGCAGAAATTGTCGCCCGGATCGCCATCGTGCATGACGATCGCGCCGGGGCCGACTTCCTTCCAGTCCGAGAAGCGCACCACCTCCCACAACTGCACGTCGCTGAACTCGCCGAAAAACGGCAGCGCGCGCAGCGTCTCGAACTTCTCGCTGTCGGCCAACGCCTGGCGGCGGCCGCTCTGCTGCTCGCTGCGGAACGCCTTCATCAGGTCCTGCGAAAAGGCTTCCCAGTCCGGGTAGCGGTCGTCGAGATCCTTGGCCATCGCACGGGCGACGATGGCCTCCAGGGCGGGCGGTACGTCGGGCCGGTAGGTCGACGGCGGCAGCGCCTCCAGCGTGGTGATCTGGTAAATCATGCTGTAGTTGTTGCTGGCGTGGAACGGCAGCCGCCCGCACAGCATCTGGTACATCACCACGCCGAGCGAATAGATGTCGGTGCGATGGTCGAGTGGCAGTTCGCGCACCTGCTGCGGCGACATGTAGGCCGGCGAGCCGACACCGGAGACCTGGGTCTGGTCCGATTCCGACGACAGCAGGGCGGCGCCGAAATCCGAAATCTTGATGTCGCCGTCGAGGTTGTCGCGATTGGCGAGCAGGATGTTGGCCGGTTTGATATCGCGGTGCGTGATGCCCTGGTGGAAAGCGTAATCCAGCGCCCGCGTGCACTTGAAGATGATCTCGACCAGGCGATCGTAGGGCAACAGGTTGTCCGGCTCGCAGAACGCCTCCAGCGTGCCGCCCGGCACGTATTCCATCACGATATAGGATTCATCCTCGCCCAGAACCGCATCGTAGATCTGCACGATGTGCGGATGCTGCATGCGGCCGGCGAGCGAGGCCTCGGTCACCATCAGGCGGCGATAGATCTGACCGCGCACCGGGTCGTGCAGCGCTTCGCTGATCAGCCGCTTGATCGCGACATCACGACTCGCGAAGCTATCGTGGGCGAGGTAGACGACGCTCGTCATGCCCTCGCCGAGGCGTTCGCGGATCTCGTACTTGCCGATGCGCTCCGGTGTGCGCCCCGCTTCCATGATCAGGCGTCGATCTCCTTGCGGGCAAGGGCGATTGCCGCACGCACCTGCGCCGGCGCCGTGCCGCCGATGTGGCCGCGTGCGGCGAGCGAGCCTTCCACCGTCAGCACCGAGAACACGTCGTCGCGCACCAGCGGCGAGAACGCCTGCAGTTGCGCGAGCGACAGGTCGGGCAGGTCGACGCCCTGTTCCTCTGCCGCGCGCACCGCGCGCGCCACGGCCTCGTGTGCGTCGCGGAAGGGCAGGCCCTTCTTCACCAGGTAGTCGGCGAGGTCGGTCGCGGTGGCGAAGCCGCGCGCCAGCGCGGCGCGCATCGCACCCGGCTTGACGCGGATGCCGGTCACCATGTCGGCATAAATCGTCAGCGTGTCGCGCAGCGTGTCGGCGGCGTCGAACAGCGGCTCCTTGTCCTCCTGGTTGTCCTTGTTGTAGGCGAGCGGCTGGCCCTTCATCAACGTCAGCAGCGACATCAGGCTGCCGTTGACGCGGCCGGTCTTGCCGCGCACCAGTTCCGGCACGTCGGGGTTCTTCTTCTGCGGCATGATCGAGCTGCCGGTGCAGAAGCGGTCTGCCAGGTCGATGAAGCCGACCGCCGGATTCATCCACAGGATCAGCTCTTCCGAAAGCCGCGACAGGTGCGTCATCGTCAGCGCGCAGCAGGCACAAAATTCGATCGCGAAATCGCGGTCGCTGACCGCGTCGAGCGAATTGCGGCACACGCCGTCGAAGCCGAGTTCGCGCGCCACCGATTCGCGGTCGATCGGGAACGACGTGCCGGCCAGCGCCGCCGCACCGAGCGGCAACTGGTTGACGCGCTTGCGGCAATCGGCGAAGCGCGCGGCATCGCGGCGCGTCATCTCGAAATAGGCCATCAGGTGATGGCCGAAGGTCACCGGCTGCGCCACCTGCATGTGCGTGAAGCCCGGCAGCGGCGTGTCGGCGTGTTCTTCCGCGACGTCGAGCAGGTTGCGCTGGAAGCGGCCGATCAGTTCGATGATCTCGTCGATCGCGTCGCGCAGCCAGAGGCGGATGTCGGTCGCCACCTGGTCGTTGCGCGAACGACCGGTGTGCAGGCGCTTGCCGGCGTCGCCGACCAGCGCGGTGAGGCGCTTTTCGATGTTGAGATGCACGTCCTCGTCGTCGAGGTTCCACTCGAATGCGCCGCGCTCGATCTCGCCGCGGATCTGCGTCATGCCGCGCTCGATGTCGGCAAGATCCCGTTCGCCGATGATCTGCTGGCGCGCCAGCATGCGCGCGTGGGCGAGCGAACCGCGGATGTCCTGCAGCGCCATGCGCTTGTCAAAAAACACCGAGGCGGTATAGCGCTTGACCAGGTCGGAAACCGGCTCGGAAAAGCGGCCCGACCAGGCCTTCGG
>JAEUNL010000062.1 GCA_016791115.1 Rhodocyclaceae bacterium | reverse complement strand
CCCGCTTTCGCCGGCCAGGCCAGCCTGGCGTGGAACGCATCGGCCTCGACTGGAGTGACCGGTTACAAGGTTCACTACGGCACCGCGAGCGGCAGCTACGGCACGCACCTCGATGTCGGCAACACGCTGAGCACGACGATTCCGAACCTCACCTCGGGCGCCACATACTACTTCGCCGTCACGGCCTACAACGCTGCCGGCGAAAGCAGCTACTCGAACGAAGCAAGCGCGACGATTCCTGTAGCGGCCCCGGTTGCCGCGTTCAACGCCAGCACGCTGAGCGGACCGGCGCCGCTGGCCACGACCTTCAGCTCCACCTCGACGGGCAGCATCAGCAGCACGAGCTGGAACTTCGGTGACGGCACCACGGGCACGGGGGCAAGTGTCAGCAAGACCTACAACACGGCTGGCAGCTACACCGTGACGCTCACCGTCACTGGGTCGGGCGGAACCAACAGCACCACCAGGACCGTGACGGTGTCCTCTCCGGTTGTCGGCACGACGGCGGACTTCAGCTCGCCAAGTGCCTCGGGTACCGCGCCATTGACCGTGGCGTTCGTTGGAACGGCTTCGTCCGGGCTGACGTCTTTCGCCTGGGATTTCGGCGACGGCAGCGTTGGTTCCGGTTCCTCGGTAAGCCATGTGTATACGACGCCGGGCAACTATACGGTCACGCTGACCGCGAGTGGCACGGCGGGCTCCAAGACGGTTACCAAGGCCGACTACGTTCAGGTCGGGAACGCCTTGTCCGCGGCATTCACTGCCAATCGCGTGTCAGGTACCGTCCCGCTGCGCGTCAAGTTCTCGGACGACAGTTCCGGCACCATCAATGCCTACCTCTGGACTTTCGGAGACGGAACGACCAGCACCGATGCCGAGCCGGTGCACATGTACAGGAGGCCGGGCAGTTACAGCGTCAGCCTGACGGTGACCGGACCCTCGGGTACGAAGACGCAGACTCGTTCCGCGTATGTCAGTGCTGTTGCCGCCAACGATCTGGTCGCAACATTCGGAACCGGTGGCACCTGGATGATGAAGAACGGTACAACCTGGAGCCGTCTCGATACGCGGAACGCCAGACAGGTCGCAATGGCCGACCCGGACGGCGACGGAAAGTCCGACCTGATCATCGATCTGGGTACTGATTCGCTCGGAAAGTCCCTCGGTATCTGGCGCCTGTCCAAGACCGGAGTCTGGTCGGTTCTCGACGCTCGCTCGGCCAAGAACATGGTGGTCGGTGATGTCGATGGCAACGGCAAGGATGACATCGTGTTCGATTTCGGATCTGCCGGTCTCTGGTTGTATGCAAACGGGTCGACGTGGCGTCAGATCGACAACCGGACAACGAAGCGGATGCTGTTTGTGGACCTCAATCGCGACGCACGGGACGAACTGATCGTCGATTTCGGAGCCGGTTCCGGCGTCTGGGGCTACACCAGCGATGGTGCCTGGACTCAGGTCGATACACGCTCGCCGGTATGGATGGTTGCGGCCGATCTCGACGGAAACGATCAGATGGATCTGGTGGGAGACTTTGGCATAGGAGGCGACACCTTCGGTTCGCCGACAGGTATCTGGGCGTTGATTAACGGATCCAGCTGGACTCAGATTTCTCCGAAGAGCGCACTAGCGGCTATAGCGGTGAATCCGGATGGTGGGCGTAAGGACAATCTGATTCTGCATTTCAGCGGATTCGGGCTTGTTCAGTATTCTCATAGCGCTGCTGTGGGCGTTCAAATTACCGACCACGTCCTGACTGATTGGAAGCAGATCGGCCAGAAAGCGGTGACGCGCATGGTCGCCGCCGACCTCAATGCCGACGGCAAGCAGGAAGTCATTGCAGACTTCGGCGCCGGCACCGGGAACGGTCAGTGGAAGTTTGCGGGCGGACTCTGGAGCCAGATAAGCAGGCAGACGACGACTGGCCTGATTTCCGGTCAGTACAAGTAAGGCCTGCTTGGCAGTAAAAGAAAAGGCGGCGCGGTTACGCGCCGCCTTTCGCTTTCCTGATCGGAGAGATGCGCACATTCAACCGCCAACCGGCTGAATGTGCGTCGATCTATCTGGTATCCAGTCATTGAACACCTTGTGACCGCGCGATCGTGATCGCAAGGCGCGTCGTCCACCCTTCAGCAGGCGGATTCGGCTACGCGGTGGCGAGTTTTCTGGCAGCTTTCGCGGCCTCCGCATGCTGTGCCGCATAAGCAGCATGCGCAGCCGCTTCCGCGTGGCCGACTTCGATCGGAGAGCCCATGTCCGACAGCACCGAGCCAAGCGCGGCGAGTGAGAGCATCACGTTCTCGGCCTTGCACGAGTAGCCCATGGTGCCGAAACGCCACACCTTGCCGGCAAGCGGGCCGAGGCCGGCGCCGATCTCGAGGTTGAATTCGGCGAGCAGGCGCTGTCGCACCTCGAGTTCATTGACTCCTTCCGGCACGTACACGGCGTTCATCTGCGGCAGGCGATAGCCTTCCTTGACGACGTACTTGAGGCCCATTGCCTCAAGGCCCGCCTTGAGCGCCAAGTGGTGACGCCAGTGGCGTGCCCACGCATTCTCGATGCCTTCCTCGCGCAGCAGCAACAGCGCTTCATGCAGCGCGTAGAGCGCGTTGCCCGGGGCGGTGTGGTGGTAGGTGCGTTTGGTGTTGCCCCAGTACTCGAGCACGAGGTTGAGGTCCATGAACCAGCTTTCCACTTTCGCCTTGCGGGCTTTTACTCGCGCGATCGCACGATCGGAGAACGAGGTGGGTGACAAACCCGGCGTGCATGAGAGGCACTTCTGGCTGCCGGAGTAAATGGCGTCGATCTGCCATTCGTCGACCAGCACCGGCGTGCCGCCGAGCGACGTGACGGCGTCTACGATCGTCACGCAATCGTGTCGGTGCGCAATATCGACCAGCGTCTTCGCATCGGATGCGCAACCGGTCGACGTTTCGGCGTGGACGAAGGCGACCACCTTGGCGTCGGGGTTGCTCTTCAGTGCATCGTCGAGCTTGTTCGGGTCGACCGGCTCACCCCACGTATCCTCGACCACGACAGGTATGCCGCCGCAGCGCTCCACGTTCTCGATCATGCGGCCGCCGAACACGCCGTTGCGACATACCACGACCTTGTCGCCCCGTTCGACCAGATTGACGAAGCAGGACTCCATGCCCACCGAACCCGGGCCGGATACCGGGAAGGTCAGCGGGTTCTTGGTCTGGTAGGCGTAGCGCAACAGATCCTTCAATTCGTCCATCATCTGGACGAACACGGGGTCCATGTAGCCCACTACGGGCTGGCCCATCGCGGCAATGACGCGCGGGTGCATCTCCGAGGGGCCGGGGCCCATCAGGGTGCGCTTGGGCGGATGGAACGAGTTGATCTTGTGCTTCGGGGTGAACTTGGTCATTGCGGCGCGCCTCTCGAAAAAGCAACGCCGGGAGGGCTCCCGGCGACGAAAATCATGGTAGCGGAAGGCTCGCCCGCCGGCGATATGCAGTGCACCATTGGTTGCCTGCCGCAGGTGTCAGACGGTCGGCCGTTGTTCGAAGCCGAGACCGGACGGTTCGTCGGCATCGTGCTCGAGAACGTCGACGCGCGACACGCTGGCGGCTGCCGGCCCCACCCGCGCCCACGCAATGAGCATCTCGATAGCCTCGATGCGCCCCGCAGCGACGGCTTCCACCGTGCCGTCGCGTCGGTTGCGCACCCAGCCGCTCAGACCGTCGATGCGTTCCGCCTCGCGCACCATCGACCACCGATAGCCGACGCCCTGGACCCGGCCATGAACGACCAATCGGCGACAGACGACCCGATCAGGCATAGGCGATTCTTCCGGCATGCGGCCGCACCTGTTGGGCACGAATCAGCGCCTCGGTCAGGTTGCCGCAGACGTTGTCTTCGCCGACCGTGCCGGCGAATCCCGAGCGCTCCACGATCGAACGCGGCTGCGCATTGAGGTCGCACAGGATCAGGGTCGAGCCGCGCTTGTCCAGGTTGCGCTGCAGGCTTTGCAGCACATCGAGGCCGGTGGTGTCGATGCTGATCACCTTTTCCATGTCGAGGATCAGTACGTCCGGGTGCTCGGCATTCTCGTGCAACAGGGCTTCGAGTTTGCCTACTGCCGCGAAGAACAGTGCGCCGAAGACGCGGTAGGCGACTATGCGCCGCGAGCCGTCCGGCCGCGATAGGGATTCGACGCCGTAGAAATCCTCCAGCGGCACGCGCTCGAGCCGTGTGAGATCCGCCATGCGGTAGATGAAGAACAGGCTCGCCAGCACCATGCCGATTTCGACGGCCAGCGTGAGGTCGAATACCACGGTGAGGAAGAACGTGACCAGCAGCGTGGTGCGATAGTTCAGCGAATAGCGCCGCAGTTCGCGGAATTCGTGCCACTCGCCCATGTTGATCGACACCACCACCACGATGGCCGACAGCGATGCCAGCGGGATGTGCGCAGCCAGTGGCGCCGCAGCCAGGACCACGATGAGCAGGACGATCGCGTGAACCATGCCTGCGACGGGTGTGCGTCCGCCAGTGCGCACGTTGGTCGCCGTGCGCGCGATTGCGCCGGTCGCCGCGAAACCGCCGAACAACGGCGCAACAAGATTCGCCACTCCTTGTGCCATCAGTTCCTGGTTTGGATCGTGTCGATCCTCTATCAGCGAATCGGCCACGCGCGCCGACAGCAGCGATTCGATGGCACCGAGCAGCGCAATCGCAATGGCCGGCGAAATCAGCTTGCCGAGCGCGTCGAGCGAAAGCGTCGGCAGTGCGATGGGGGGTACCGACTGCGGGATGCCGCCGAAGCGCGAACCGATGGTTTCGATGCCGTGATCCGCAAGGCCGAAAAATGCTGTTGCCAGCGTGCCCACGATCAGAACGGCCAGCGGGCCGGGCGCCCTGCGCAGAAGCGTGAACTTTTGCGCCAGGCGGTTGTACGACAGAAGCACGGCCAGCGAGGCAACCGACAGCGCCACCGTTGGCCAATGGATCGTGTGCGCGTGTGCCAGCAGCGTTTCGATTCGGCCGAAGAATTCCGCCGGCACCTTGTCGATTTTCAGGCCGAGAAAGTCCTTGATCTGCGAAAGGAAGATGACGACCGCGATTCCGTTGGTGAAGCCGATCACCACGCTGACCGGGATGTAGCGGATCAGGTTGCCCATTCGCGCGAGCGACATCGCGACCAGCAGGGCGCCTGCAATCATCGTCGCGATCAACAGGTTCTGCATGCCGTAGGTCGCGACGATGCCATAGACGATCGGGATGAAGGCGCCGGTCGGGCCGCCGATCTGCACGCGCGAGCCGCCGAGTGCCGAGATCAGGAAGCCGGCGACGATGGCTGTCCAGATTCCCGCGCTGGGTGGCGCGCCGGAGGCGATGGCGAAAGCCATCGCGAGGGGTAAAGCGAGCACGCCGACCGTGAGGCCGGACGAGATGTCTGCAACCAGCAACCCCCGACCGTATCCGGGCAGGGTGTCGAGCAACTTAGGTCGGAACGAGAATTCCATGATGCCTCCGCAATATTGGACGATGCATTTCGTGCCTGTGCGAAGGCGCCCGGCTCGGGCTGTGGTTGTGGCGCGCCATCCAGCGCTTGTTCGGTGTCAGGGGCATGGCGCCGTTCAGTCCCTGCCCGCCGCCGAAGTGCCCGTCGGACGGGGCCGCTGTGTGAGGAATTCCTTGAGTATCTCGACGATGGCGTAAAGCATCAATGCAAAACCGAGGGCGATGCAGAACCATGCCTGGCCGCCACTGGACGGAAATCCCGGCACGATCTGCAGGCCGGCAATCAGCCAGAGGCCTCCCAACAACAGCAGCACCAGTCCTCCAAGGTCGACCAGCACCCAGCGCACGATTGCGCGGGAAAGACGCAGTCGTATCGACTGCGGGTTGTCGTGGGCGACCCGATCCGTCGTCACGGATTTACTTGACCCGCATGCCGGGCTGCGCACCGGCGTCAGGCGAGAGGATGTAGAGGCCGGCAGTTTTTCCGTCCGTGTCCGATGCGGCAAGCACCATGCCCTCGCTCATGCCGAACTTCATCTTGCGCGGCGCGAGGTTGGCGACCATCACCGTCAGACGGCCGACCAGCGCGGCAGGGTCGTAGGCGCTCTTGATGCCGGCGAACACCTGGCGCGGTTTCTCCTCGCCGATGTCGAGCTGCAGGCGCAGCAGCTTGTCCGCACCTTCGACATGGTCGGCGGCGACGATCTTCGCGATGCGCAGGTCAATCTTGGCGAAATCGTCGATCGAGATGTGTGCGTTGTCCTGTTCCACTGCGGCGATTTCTTTCTTCGTGACATGTTGCTGATGCTCGGCGTGGCGCTGCTGCGAATGCGGCGCGGGTGCAGTCGGCGCGGCAGGCGCGAGCGATTCCTTGTTGGCGTCGACGAGGGCGGTGATCTGCTTGGGGTCGATGCGGGTCAATAGGTGAGTGTAGGGGTTGATGCGCTGGGGAAGAGTGCCGAGGTCATCCCAATCGAACGCCCGGTCCATTCCGAAAAGTTCTTCGGCAACTCGCCCTGAAGTACGTGGCAAGACCGGATGCAGAAGGATGGACAGTACGTAGAACCCGTGGAGCGCGCGTGAGCAGATGCTGTGAAGTTGCGCGCGTTTTTGGTCGTCCTTTGCGAGATTCCAGGGTTCTTCGCGCGCAATCTCTCCATTGATTCGGTCAGCGGCAGCCATAATGTCCCGGACCGCCTTGCCGAAATCCCGTGATTCATATGACTCGCGAACCACGACGCCTTCGTTGATTGCGCCGTCCAACAGCGGTTTTGGTTGATCGAATTTTAGCTCGCCATCGAAGAACTTGCTTATGAACCCCGCGCATCGGCTCGCAATGTTGATGTACTTCCCCACCAGATCCGAATTCACCCGCGCAACGAAATCGTCGAGGTTGAGATCGATGTCCTCCATCGTGCCGTTGAGCTTGGCAGCGTAGTAGTAGCGCAGCCACTCCGGGTTGAGGCCGAGGTCGAGATAGCTCTGCGCGGTAATGAAGGTGCCGCGGCTTTTCGACATCTTCTCGCCATTGACGGTGAGAAACCCGTGCGCATTGATCTGCGTCGGTACGCGGTAGCCCGCGTTCTTCAGCATCGCAGGCCAGAACAGTGCATGGAAGTAGAGGATGTCCTTGCCGATGAAGTGGACCATCTCGGTGCCTGCGGCTGCAGCCTTGTCCGCACGCAGGAACGTGTCTTCGTCGATGTCGTTGCCGAGCGCGTTCTGCTTCTGCACGTAGTTGCGGAAGCTGCCGAAGTAGCCGACCGGCGCATCGAGCCAGACGTAGAAGAACTTGTTGTCGGTGCCGGGAATGCGGAAGCCGAAGTAGGGCGCGTCGCGCGAAATGTCCCAGTCCGACAGCTTGCCTTCGCCGGGTTCGCCGAGCCATTCCTTCATCTTGTTGGCGGCTTCCGGTTGCAGCACGTTGGAGCCCTGCGTGAAGTCGCGCAGGAACTGCTCGCACTGCGGCGCCGAGAGGCGAAAGAAGTAGTGCTTGCTGGCACGGCGCTCGGGCGCGGCCCCCGAAACGACGGAGTAGGCGTTCTTCAGTTCTATTGGCGCATAGGTGGCGCCGCAGACTTCGCAGGAATCGCCGTACTGATCCTTGGCGCCGCATTTCGGGCACTCGCCCTTGATGTAGCGGTCGGGCAGGAACATCGCCTTGACCGGGTCATAGAATTGCTCGACGGATCGTGTCGCGATCAGGTCCGCGTCTTTCAGCTTCGAGTAGATGTCCTCGCAGAACCAGCGGTTCTCTTCGGAGTCGGTTTCGTAATAGTTGTCGAAGCTGACCAGGAAGCCGGCGAGTTCGCCTTTGCCCGATTTCCAGGCCGCCTGCGCGTCGAGTCCGCCGAAGAAATCGCGCGCATGTTCCTTGAGCACGCGGTCGACGAGTTCGCGCGGGCTGATGCCCTCCTTTTCGGCGCGCAGCATGATCGGCGTGCCGTGCTGGTCGTCTGCGCCGACGTAATGCACCTCGTGGCCGCGCATGCGCTGGAAGCGCACCCAGATGTCGGTCTGGATGTATTCGACCAGATGGCCGAAATGGATGGCGCCGTTGGCGTAGGGCAGGGCGCTGGTGACGAGGATGCGGCGTTTGGAATTCGACATCGTGGCGGGCCGGCGGTGGGCGATTCGACGCCCAATCCACAACAATTTGATAAGTCGATCATTCTAGCAAACGCCTCCTGTTCCCGCCCTGCGCGCTGCGGCCCCGGCCTCGGCGTACTGCTCCACCGGGCAACCCATCGGGACAATGGATGTCTGCACCGCGGGCGGTCGGATCGGTTAAACTGTAGCGAATTAGTCGGGATTAGTCCCGGCTTCCAGTCCCTGTCTTGAATCCAGCGCAATCCGGAGAACGTCGATGAGCCTCACCGTGGAACAGATCCAGACCAGCCTGAAGGAAGTGGTCGACCCCAACACCGGCAAGGATCTGGTGAGCAGCCGCGCGGCGCGGAACGTCAAGCTCGATGGCAGCGACGTTTCGCTCGATGTCGAACTCGGCTATCCGGCGAAGTCGCAGATCGATCCGATTCGCCGCGCGGTGATCGCGAACCTGAAGGCATTGCCCGGCATCGGCAACATCAGTGTCAATGTTTACCAGAAGATCGTCTCGCACTCGGTGCAGCGAGGCGTTAAGTTGCTGCCGAGCGTGAAGAACATCGTCGCCATCGCTTCGGGCAAGGGCGGCGTCGGCAAGAGCACGACGGCCGTGAATCTCGCACTCGCGCTGGCTGCCGAGGGCGCCCGGGTCGGCATCCTTGATGCCGACATTTACGGCCCGTCGCAGCCACAGATGCTGGGCATCACCGGCCAGCCGGAATCGCCGGACGGCAAGACGATCAGCCCGATGGAGGCTTATGGCATCCAGGCGATGTCGATCGGCTTCCTGATCGATGTCGAGACCCCGATGGTCTGGCGCGGGCCGATGGCCACGCAGGCGCTCGACCAGTTGTTGACCGAAACGCGCTGGGACGACATCGATTACCTGATCGTCGACATGCCGCCCGGCACCGGCGACATTCAGCTCACGCTGTCGCAGAAGGTGCCGGTTACCGGTGCAGTGATCGTCACGACGCCGCAGGACATCGCGCTGCTCGATGCGCGCAAGGGGCTCAAGATGTTCGAAAAGGTCGGCATCCCGATCCTCGGGATCGTCGAAAACATGGCGATCCACGTCTGCTCCAAGTGCGGCCACGAAGAGCACATCTTCGGCACCGGCGGCGGCGGCCGCATGGCGAAAGACTACGACATCGAACTGCTTGGCGCCCTGCCTCTAGACATCCACATTCGCGAGCAGGTCGACTCCGGCAAGCCGACCGTGGTGGCCGACCCGGACGGTCGCGTTGCACAGATCTACTGCGATATCGCACGCAAGATCGCGATCCGCATTGCAGAGAAGGCGAAGGACATGACGTCCAAGTTCCCCAGCATCGTCGTGCAGAACACCTGATCGGGCATGGCCGCCTGGCTGATCGGCCACATGACCGTGCGGGATGCCGCGAAGTGGCAGGAGTACGTCAGCCAGGTCGGCGACACCATCGCGGCGTGTGACGGGGAAGTGGTCTTCCGCGGCAGACTGAATGAATCGCTTGCCGGCGATGCGCCCGGCCAACTGACCGTCGTGATCCGCTTTGCGGACATGGCTGCACTGAAGCGCTGGCATGAATCGCCGGCTTACCAACGGCTCGTCCCGGTTCGCCGCGCGGCAGCGGACGTGGTGCTGTCCGCCTACGCGGACTGAGGCGCGTCCTGCAGGTTGGGGGCCGGCACGTTAGAATGCCGGGTTTTCGGCGGTCCGGGACATTCCGATGAGCATCAAGTCAGACAAGTGGATTCGCCGCATGGCGGAACAGCACGGCATGATCGAGCCGTTCGAGCCGACGCTGATCCGCGAGGCCAACGGGCACAAGATCGTATCGTACGGCACGTCAAGCTACGGCTACGACATCCGTTGTGCGCCAGAATTCAAGGTATTCACGAACATCAATTCGACCATCGTCGATCCCAAGGCCTTCGACCCGAATTCCTTCGTCGAGATGCACGGCGAATACTGCATCATCCCGCCCAATTCCTTCGCGCTGGCGCGCACGGTCGAATACTTCCGCATCCCGCGCAGCGTGCTGACGATCTGCCTCGGCAAGAGTACGTATGCGCGCTGCGGCATCATCGTGAATGTGACGCCATTCGAGCCGGAATGGGAGGGCTACGTCACACTCGAGTTCTCGAACACGACGCCGCTGCCGGCGAAAATCTATGCCGGCGAGGGTTGTGCGCAGGTGTTGTTCTTCGAAAGCGACGAAGTCTGCGAAACCTCGTACAAGGATCGCGGAGGCAAGTACCAGGGGCAGGTCGGCGTTACGCTGCCGAAGATCTGACGCGCTGTTCCGGCGCACTTACGCGCGATCGTATACCGCGTAGTCGTAGTTCCAGCCGTCCTCGCTGCGATGGGCCTCGCGCGACACTTCGCGCCACTGTTTGCGGTCGAATTCCGGGAATCGCGTATCGCCACCGAACTCGGCGTGGATTTCGGTGAGAAAGAGCCGGTCTGCGAGGGGTAGTGCGAGGCGATAGAGTTCGCCGCCGCCGATCACGAAAACGTCCGAAGCCGCGCGACAAGCGGCCAGCGCATCGTCGAGCGACGGGAAGGTTTCGCAGCCTGCCGGGCAGTATTTCGGGTTGCGCGTGACCACGATGTTGCGCCGGTCCGGGAGCGGGCGTCCGATCGACTCGTGCGTCTTTCGCCCCATGACGATCGGGTGGCCGGTGGTGACCGAGCGGAAGTATTTCTGCTCGCCGGCGATGCGCCACGGGATCGAATTCTTGTCGCCGATGGTGCCGTCGGCGGCGACGGCGGCGATCAGGCAGATGCGCGGTGCGGCAGCAGCAGTCATCGGGCTATCATGATGGGCGGTTCGATTGGCCGCAGACTATAGCAGACCGGAGCACCCGACTTGCGCAAGCACTATCCCAGATCCTTCTTGCGGTTGATCCTGACCGGCTTCGCTCTGGTTGCGTTGCCGCTGATGGCCGCGTTCGCGATATCTCTCGTGGCGGTCGACCGGCTCGCTTCACAGAGTGCGGTAGCGGTCAAGCGCAGTGCCGCGGTCGCGCGCAACGGCAAGCAGATCGGCGAGACGCTGACGGGCATGGAGCGCGTGTTGCGCCAGTACCTGGTGCTGCAGGATTCGGCGCTGCTGGACGACTACCGCACGCTGCGTGCCGAGTTCGAGCAGGCGCTGCGGGCCTACGATCCCTACCTCTCGACTGAGGAGCAGCGTGGCCGGCAGATCCAGTTGGTGACGGCCGAGCAGAAGCTCAATGGAATGTTGTCCGATAGCGCGCTGCTCGATCCGCCGGCCACGCTGCAGGTCTTCGCGCAGCTCGTCCAGAACGCGGACAATCTGGTCGTTGACGTGCGCTACGGTGTCGACGCCGAGGTGTCCGCGATGCTGGGTTCGGCCCAGACGATCCGGGAAATGCTGGTCTGGCTGGTGCCGGTAACCATCCCCCTCGCGCTGCTGATCGCGATCTGGTTCCGCCACATCATATCGACACAGATGAACCAGTTCGAGGCGGCGATTCGCACGCTCGGTCGCGGCAACTACGAGAAGCCGATCCGGGTTCACGGCCCGAGCGATCTGGCCTCGCTCGGCAAGCGGCTGGACTGGTTGCGCCAGCGGCTGTCCGAGCTGGAGCAGCAGAAGGGACGCTTCCTGCGCCATGTTTCGCACGACCTGAAGACGCCGCTCACGGCGATCCGCGAAGGCACCCAACTGCTCGACGACGGTGTACCCGGGCCGTTGAACGAGCAGCAGCGCAAAGTGGTCGGGATCATGCGCCAGAACAGCCTGCGCCTTCAGTCGCTGATCGAGGAAATGCTCAATTTCCAGAAGGCGAGCCAGTCCGCCGCCCAGCTCGATCTGGAACCCCTCGCCCTGGACAGGGTATGCGACAATGTGGTTTCAGACCACCTGCTCGCGGCTGCTGCGCGCGGTGTGCGATTCCAGCGTGTCCTGCGACCTGTCCAGGTCGAGGGCGACGCCGACAAGCTTCGCGTCATCGTGGATAACCTCCTGGCGAACGCGCTCAAATACTCGCCCCGGGATGCGGTGATCAAGGTGCTGCTCGGAGCGGAAACCGACAACGCCGTCATCGACGTGATCGACGAAGGGCCGGGCGTCCCCGCCAAGGAGCGTACCCGCATCTTCGAACCGTTCTTCCGCGGTACCCATGCCGACGGAACCAAGGTCGAAGGTAGCGGACTGGGACTGGCGATCGCCAAGGAATACGTCGCAGCGCACAACGGCAGGATCGAACTGATCGACTCAGAAATCGGCGCGCACTTTCGCGTCGTGATACCAAAGATCTGGAAAGAAGGTCAGGCATGAAAGTTGTTAGGGGATTGATCGCTGGCCTGATGGTCGGGCTGCTGGCTTCAGGTTGCCAGTTCCTGCCTGTCAAGCCGGTGCCCGAGAGCAATGGGAGTCCGGCGCCCCCACAGCCAGCGCCGCCGCCGACACCCGCCGACACGGCGCATGAATCCCAGGAAGTGGTTGAATTGTTGGTGTATTTCCAGCGAATCGCAGCGCTGCCGCAGGACGAGTTGCGCAAGGAGTACAACGCCGTCAACGCTGCCTTTCAGCGTGAGAAGGCGGATCCGCAGCGATTGCGCCTGGCGCTGCTACTGCTGGTGCCGGGCGCGTCGTTCCGTGACGACGGGAAGTTGACGGCGCTGCTCGAGGGGATCGCGTCGCGTCCGGTAACCGGCGATGCGAACTCGCCGCAGCGTCTGCTCGCGCAGACGCTGTTGAAGGTGACCAACGAGCGCCTGCGGCAACTCCGCGAAGAGCAGAAACGTATCGAGGCGCTACCCCGTGAAGATGCGAAACGGGCAGAAGAGGCGAATGCCCAGGCCCGCAAACTCGAGGCACAGCTGAATGATGAGAAACGCCGTGGAGACGAACTGCAGAAAAAACTCGACGCCCTGCTCAGCATCGAGCGGGATCTTCGCAACCGTAATCCGCAGCGTCGCCCAAACTGAGAACGATATGATGAATTCCACTTCTCGCCCGGAAATCCTGCTGGTCGACGACGATGTCGGCCTCCTCCAACTGATTGCGATGCGGCTTGGCGCGGCCGGTTACACGGTACACACCGCCGAATCGGGCGAAGAGGCGCTGGGGCGTATGGCGACCCAGCGCCCGTCGCTGGTGATCACCGACTTGAAGATGGGGGGCATGGACGGCCTCGCGCTGTTCGAGCAGATCCATCAGCAGGCGCCCACCATGCCGGTGATCATCCTCACCGCGCACGGCACGATTCCGGACGCGGTGACCGCGACGCAGCGCGGCGTTTTCGGTTTCCTGACCAAGCCTTTCGACAGCCGGGTGCTGCTGGCACAGGTTGAGCAGGCTCTGCGCGCGACCGGCGGCGGCTTCGACAACCAGGGTGAAGTGCCCCACTGGGCCTCGCACATCATCACCCGCAGCTCGCCAATGCTCGAAGTGCTGCGCCAGGCCGAACTGGTTGCGGCGTCCGACGCCAGCGTCCTGATCAATGGTGCCAGCGGCACCGGCAAGGAACTGTTGGCGAGGGCGATCCACCAGGCCAGTCCGCGCGCCGGCGGCCCGTTCCAGGCAATCAACTGTGCTGCGATTCCCGAACAGTTGCTCGAGTCCGAGCTCTTTGGCCACGCCAAGGGCGCGTTCTCCGGCGCAGTGACCGCTCACAAGGGTCTGTTCATGGCGGCTGATGGCGGCACGCTGTTCCTTGACGAAATCGGCGATATGCCGCTCACACTCCAGCCGAAGCTGTTGCGCGCACTGCAGGAGCGCCGCGTCCGCCCGGTCGGCGCCACGCAGGATTTTCCGGTCAATGTGCGCATCATTTCTGCAACGCACCAGGATCTCGAGGCCAAGATGCACGAGGGCACGATGCGGCAGGATCTGTTCTACCGCCTCAACGTCGTGCCGCTGAAGCTGCCGCTGCTGTCGGAGCGGCGAGAGGACATTCCGCTGCTTGCCTCGACCTTTCTGCAGCGCCTGTCCGAGCGCTATGGCAAGTCCGCGCAGAGTTTCGCGCCCGATGCCATGGAACTGCTGCTCAATGCCGCCTGGCCGGGCAACGTGCGCCAGTTGCTCAACGTGGTCGAGCAGTCGGTGGCCCTGTCCACCACGGCGATCATTCCGCGTTCGCTGGTGCAGCAGGCATTGCGCGAGGACGCCCAGGGTTTCGTCGCGCTGGACGACGCGCGCAAGGGCTTCGAGCGCGATTATCTCGTGCGCCTCATGAAAACGACCGGGGGCAATGTTTCCCAGGCCGCGCGGCTGGCGCATCGCAACCGCACCGAGTTCTACAAGCTGCTGCAGCGGCACAACCTTTCGCCGTCGGAATTCAAGGCCGAGCGCGCCTGAGTTTGTGCGCGCGCGTTAAGTCGTTGATTTTTCCGTCGGTGGCTGGAGACAGTCGCGCAGCCTTGAATTCATGGGCTTAACGCGGGCCTGCGTGGTTCGCGTCGTGTGACGACGACACCCCTGGTGTCGAAAACGGCCGTTGCAATCTTGGCAACCTCATGAATCAATGGGGTTTTTGTTCCAGTGGCATGCGGATTGCAATTTCCGTGTCATTCTGCCCTTGCGATCGGATTCATCCGGTCTGGTTGGCAGCGTTGATCCGGAGTCCGCGACATGCCGCAACCCGACGCCTTCAGTCGACCCTCGCCCTTGATGAACATCGCCGCCGTGGCGGTGATCATCGCGAGCGTCACCGCGATCGCGGCGATCACCGGGCTGCTCCCTTCCGCGTTTTCGCACAAATCCGACGACCCGGTTGCGCTCAGTTCCGTGAATCTGGGTTCGAACGCGCCGACGGCGGTTGCCGCGCCGTGTCGCCAGTGCGGCGTGGTGGAGAGCGTGCGCCAGGTGCAGGTCAAGGGGGCAGCAACGGGCGTCGGTGCGGTGGCCGGCGGACTGACCGGCGCCATCGTCGGCAGCCAGTTCGGCCGCGGTAACGGCAGGACCGCGATGGGGGTCGCGGGCGCGGCGGGCGGCGCCTATGCCGGTCACGAAATCGAAAAGAACCTGCATACGACGACCACGTATCGCGTCGTGGTGCGCATGGAGAACGGCGCCGCGCGAACCGTCTATCAGTCCGAGGCGCCCGCTTTCGGCGTCGGCGAAAAGGTGCGCGTCATCAACGGCGCGCTGGCTGCGCAGGGTTGAGCGCCGCGAGCCGCTAGCAGCCGGCAGCGACGGATTTGCGGATCCCGATGCGATTCGAGGGCACGCGCAAGGCGAGTCCCGGTGAAACGACTTCCGATGAGCCGGCGCGAGTGCCGGCATTTGGGCGACGGCGCGGTTGATCCCCCCGCGCCGCCTTTTTATTCCCCGAGACCGGCCGGCAGCCTGTGGCTGCGCCCGGTCAGACCGCCACCGGTGCCGCGATGTGCGGATGCGGTGCGTAGCCTTCGAGCGTGAAGTCCTCGAAGCGGAAGGCGAATATGTCGCGCACATCCGGATTGAGCCGCATCACGGGCAGCGGGCGCGGCTCGCGATCGAGCTGCTCTTCGGCCTGCCGCAAATGATTGAGGTAGAGATGCGCATCGCCCAGCGTATGCACGAAATCGCCGGGCCGGTAACCGCAGACCTGCGCCAGCATCAGCGTCAGCAGCGCATACGAGGCAACATTGAACGGCACGCCGAGGAAGATGTCGGCGCTGCGCTGGTAGAGCTGGCAAGAGAGCCGGCCGCCCGCCACGTAGAACTGGAAAAGCGCATGGCAGGGCGGGAGTTTCATGCGTTCGATGTCGGCCGGATTCCATGCCGATACGATGTGGCGGCGTGAGTCGGGATTGCGCTTTAGGCCGTCGACCAACTGTGCGATCTGGTCGATGCTGCGACCGTCGGGCGCCTCCCAGCGTCGCCACTGCTTGCCGTACACGGGGCCGAGTTCGCCGTTCTCGTCAGCCCATTCGTCCCAGATGGAGACGCCGTTTTCCTTGAGGTACCGGATGTTCGTTTCCCCGCGCAGGAACCACAGCAACTCGTGGATGATCGAGCGCGTGTGCAGCTTCTTCGTGGTGAGCAGCGGAAAGCCCTCGGCCAGATTGAAGCGCATCTGCCACCCGAATACCGAACGCGTGCCGGTGCCGGTGCGGTCGGCCTTTTCGTCGCCGTGCTCGAGCACGTGGCGCAGCAGTTCGAGGTATGGCTTCATCGGTGTGGCAGGGTGTGCGGCGGGTAGAATCGGAAGACCGAATTCTACAGGACGGCTCTCACATGCTGGCTTCACTCAAGTCGTCCGATGCGCTGCTCGATGCCGACGCATTGGCGCGCCACGCCCATGCGCTGGTGGTGCTGCCCAAGCTCGCCAAGCTCGCCGAACTCGACGGCCTGCCGTTGGCTGATCGACTTCGCGCCACCCTCAAGCGCCGCCGCATGCATCCCGACGACCTCGCCAGGACACCGGTCACGGTACACACCGAGCACGGCGGCCTGTGCGCCTACGTGATGGTCGATCGCAACAAACCGCGCTTCGAGCAGCTCGCCACGCTGCGCCGCGCGATCGACGCGCTGCTCGACGAGCAGCCGACGCAGCTTGCCATTGGCGTGTTCGGCGACGAGGCGCTGCGCGCCGCGCTGGCGCGCGAAGCGGTCTACGTGGCGTGGGTAAACGGTGTGCCGCTGCCGGCGCGCAAGAAGAAGGATGAGCGCCATGCGCTCGAATCGATCCGGCTCTACGGCCATGCCGCCGCGGACGATCTCGATGCGGTTGCCGCGATCGCGCGCGCGAATGTGCTGGCGCGCGAGTTGACCGTGCTGCCGCCCAACGAACTCACGCCAGCCTCATATCGCAAGCGTCTGCGCGCGATGGCGAGGGAGATGAGTTGGCGCATCGAGGAATACGATCTCAAGTACCTGAAGCAGCAGGGCGCCGGCGCCTTCGTGGCGGTGGCCCAGGGCAGCGCCGAGGCTGACGCGGCGATTGTGCATCTGTCCTACCGGCCCAAAGGCGCGGCGCTGTCGGTGGCGCTGGTGGGCAAGGGCATCTGTTTCGACACCGGCGGCCATCAATTGAAGAGCGCGAAGTACATGGCCGGCATGCACGAGGACATGAACGGCTCGGCGGTCGCGCTGGCTATCCTGCACGCGCTGACCGAGCAGGAATTCCCGCTGCGCGTCGATGTCTGGCTGGCGCTGGCCCAGAACCATATCGGCCCCGCCGCCTACAAGCCGGGCGACATCGTGCAGGCGATCGACGGCACCACGATCGAGATCGTGCATACCGATGCCGAGGGCCGCCTGGTGCTGGCCGACACGCTGGCGCTGGCAGCGCGCGGTGACGATGGCCGGCCGCCCAACCTGATCGTCGACTTTGCCACGCTTACCGGCAGCATGATCTACTCGCTCGGCAACCGTTATGCAGGCGTGTTTGCCAGCGACGACGTGCTGGGCAACCTTGCCGTCCAGTCGGGCCGGGCCAGCGGCGAGCGGGTCGCGTTGTTCCCGATGGACGAAGACTACGACAAGGCGCTCGAAAGCAAGGTGGCCGACGTCAAGCAATGCACGCTCGAAGGCGAGGCCGACCACATCCTCGCCGCTCGCCTGCTCAAGCGCTTTGCCGGCGATGCGCCTTGGCTGCACGTCGACCTGTCGAGCGCCAACTGCGCGGGGGGATTGGGGGCGGTGGCGAGCGACGTCACCGGCTTCGGCGTGGCCTGGGGCGTGGAACTGCTGTCGCGCTGGATGGCGGAAAAGCCGGTCAGCGCACTGCGGCTCGGGCGGCGCAAGCGCTGAGATCGGCATGGCCGGCAAGGCCCATGGATTGGCGTTCTGCGGGCTGCCTGCCCTGCAGGCAAGACGGCATGTGCCGTTTCGGGTGGGCAGGGCTGCGACCCGGCAACCACGCGCCTCTCAGGCCAGCACCCAGCGCAGCCACTCGCCGATGTCGCGCACTTCTTCCATGCACACCGAGTGGTCCATCGCGTAGGCGCGCCAGTCCACCGCATAGCCGGCGGCGAGCAGCAGGTCGCATGAGCGCTTCGAAAAATCGAAGCCGATCACGCCGTCGTCGTAACCGTGCGCCATGAAGATCGACGTACCCAGGTTGGCGTCGCACGCTTCGGCGCCGAGGGTGTCGGCCAGCGGCAGGTAGGTCGATAGTGCCATGATGCCGGCGAGTCGCGCAGGGTGGCGCAGGCCGGTGTGCAGGGCGATCGCGCCGCCCTGCGAAAACCCCGCCAGCACGATGTGTTGGTCAGCGATGCCACGCGCGTTCTCGCGCGAGATCAGCTTCGTCAGTTCCGCCGCCGAGCTGCGCACGCCCTGCGGATCCTCGCGGCGCGAGGTGAAATCTGCGGAAAGGATGTCGTACCAGGCCGGCATCACATAGCCGCCGTTGATCGTTACCGGCATCGTCGGCGCATTCGGGAACACGAAGCGGACCGGCGGCAGGCCGTCGAGATCCAGCTCGTCGACGATCGGCAGGAAGTCGCTGCCGTCGGCCCCGAGGCCGTGCAGCCAGATCACGGCGCGCACGGGGTTGCGGTCGGTCTCGACTTCGAGGGCGTCGAGCGTTTGCAGTGAATCCGAGGGTTCCAAATTCGCGCTCCGGGGATTGTTTCCAGGTCGAGCGCAGTTTAACCCGGGAGGCAGTGCGCCCGGTTTCGCGCTGCGCCGAGTTAACTCGGCGCAAAGTTTCATTCGCGACACTGCCCGCATGCAAACCGCACGATTCGCCGCCCTGCTCCGGTTCCTGCCGGCAGCAGCCCTTCTCGCTCTCTCGGTCGTCCTGTCGCTTGTCACGCGCATTGCCCTGTGGATTCATGCGGGCGCCGACGTGCCGGTTTCTGCCGCGCATCTGGCTCAGGTATTTCTGGTCGGGCTGGGTTTCGATCTGGCCGCGGCGAGTTATCTGCTGCTGCCGATGGTGCTTTACCTGGCGCTGATGCCGGATCGTATTGCGCGATCCCGCCTGCATCGCCATGCCTTTCGTGCGCTGTTCGCGACCGCCGTCTACGTCCTTGCGCTGGTTGCGCTGTCGGAATGGGTGTTCTGGGACGAGTTCGGCACGCGTTTCAACTTCATCGCGGTCGACTACCTCGTTTACACGCACGAGGTGCTCGGCAACATCTGGGAGTCGTATCCGGTCGGCAAGCTGCTCGTGCTGCTGTGCGCGCCGGCTGCACTGGCGACCTGGTCGTTGAGGCGTTTGATCGATCGCGGATGGTCGATGCCTGCGCCGTGGACGGGGCGTCTCGCCGTGGCCGGCGCCTACCTGCTGGTCCCGCTTGCGGTGTTCGCGACGGTCACGACCGATCAGAAGGACTGGTCGGACAACACCCAGGCCAACGAGCTCGCGGGCAACGGGATCTATCAGTTCTTCGCGGCGAACCGCAACAACACGCTCGACTACGAGAAGTTCTACGCCACGCTGCCGCGCGACGATGCGTTCGAGCGCGTACGCGGACTGCTCGGTGCCAGCGAGGGGCCGCTTGCCTCCCCCTATCGGTTGACGCGCCACGTACATGGGGCGACCCGGCCAAGCCGCCTCAACATCGTCCTCGTCAGTGTGGAAAGCTTGGGGTCCGAGTTCATCGGCGCGCTGGGCAATCGCGAAGGCATCACGCCGGAACTCGACCGCCTGACCCCGGCGAGCCTGTTCTTCACCCAGATCTATGCCACCGGCAACCGCACGGTGCGTGGTCTCGAGGCGCTTTCGCTGTCGATACCGCCGACGCCGGGCCAGTCGATCGTGAAGCGACCGAAGAACGAGGGTCTGTTCTCGCTCGGTGCGCTGCTCGAGGACGAGGGCTACGACGCCAAGTTCGTCTATGGCGGCTACGGTTATTTCGACAACATGGGCTACTTCTTTGCCCACAACGAATACGAAGTGGTCGACCGCAGCGCGCTCGGTCGTGACGAGATCCACTACGAAAACATCTGGGGTGTCGCCGACGAGGATCTCTTCACGCTGGCGCTGCGCGAGGCCGACCGTTCGGCAGCGGGCGGCGAGCCGTTCTTCCTCCACGTCATGACGACGAGCAATCACCGGCCCTACACCTACCCGGAAGGACGCATCGACATCCCGTCCGGTACGGGTCGCAACGGCGCAGTGAAGTATTCAGATTATGCGATCGGCAAATTTCTGCGCGAGGCGCGCGGCAAGCCCTGGTTCGACGACACGATCTTCGTGATCACCGCCGACCATGGCGCCTCGGCGCGTGGCACGACCGACATTCCGGTCGACCGCTACCGCATACCGCTGTGGATCTATTCCCCCAAACACGTTGCGCCGGGGCGCGTGGATAGCCTGGCTTCGCAGATCGACATCGGGCCGACGATGCTCGGGCTGCTGGGTGTCGATCACGAAACGAAATTCTTCGGCCGCGACATCCTGAGCGCACAACACGGAACGGAGCGCGCCTTCCTCGCGACCTACCAGACGCTCGGCTACTTGCGCGACGGTTGGCTGGTCACCTTGTCGCCGCGGCGCGAGGTGCGATTGCGTCGCATCGATGCGAGTGCGCCGGCGCTCGATGCCGCGCAGGAAGACGCGTTGCGCCGGGAGGCGATCAGCTACTACCAGGTGGCGTCACAGGTTTTCCGCGACGGGCTGTATCGCGACGACGACCAGCCCCGCCTGCACCACGCGCTCAGGCCGCGCCCGGCTTCGCACGGATAGCGGATTTCGGCCGGAAGGCCTTCACCACGGCGTCGTTGGTTTCGATGTAGGGTCCGCCGATCAGGTCGATGCAGTAGGGCACCGCTGAAAAGATGCCGTGCACCGCCTGCCTGCCGTCGGCGTCCTTCACGCCTTCCAGCGTCTCGCGGATCGATTTCGGCTGGCCGGGCAGGTTCAGGATCAGCGACTTGCCGCGGATGGCGCCGACCTGGCGCGAGAGGATGGCAGTCGGCACGTAGTGCAGGCTGATCTGGCGCATCTGCTCGCCGAAGCCCGGCATCAGCTTGTGCGCCACCGCCATGGTCGCCTCGGGGGTGACATCGCGCGGCGCCGGACCGGTGCCGCCGGTGGTCAGCACGAGGTGGCAGCCGACTTCGTCGCACAGTTCGATCAGCGTTCTCTCGATCACTGCCTGCTCGTCGGGAATCAGGCGCGCCTCCATGCGCCAGGGCGAGGCGAGCGCGTTGCCGAACCATTCCTGCAGCGCCGGTATGCCCTGGTCCTGATACACGCCGCTCGAGGCGCGGTCGCTGATCGACACGAGGCCGATCAGCAGGGTTTCGTCATTCGTCGTCATCGAGGTTTTCCGGGTTGTCACTCGGCGTGGCCGAGGCGTCATCGTCGAGCGCGCGCAGGATGCGGAAGATCTCGCGGAAGGCGCGCGGCGGCTTGCCGAGTTCCTGTTCCTTGAGCGCGTTGCGGCGCAATTGCCGCAGTTGCTGCAGGTCCGCCGCGGGGTAGGCCCGCGCGATGTCGTCGATGCCCTGCTCGTGCTCGAGCATGCGCGCGCGCAGCCGTTCGAGCCGGTGTTCGCGTGCCTTGGCCTGCGCCGATACGCCCCGGATTGCGTCGAGCGCGGCCTGGATCGGTTCGACGTCGGCATCGCGCATCAGGCGGCCGATGTACTGCATCTGGCGCCGCTTGGCGCCGTTGCTGGTGATCCGTTGCGCCTCGCGGATCGCGCTGCGCAGCGAATCCGACATCTCGATTCGCGCAAGCTGAGCCGCCGACAACCCGACCAGTTGGCCACCGAGATCCTGCAGCGCATGCGATTCGCGCTTCTTCTGCGATTTGCTCGGGCGAGTGTCGATGTCGAGTTGATCGGCGTCGTCGGTTTCGGGATGGTGTGTGGATGACATCGCAGCGGAAAAAGCGGGGCAGGGCGCGAAAGAACGATAAGATTATAGCCTTCACCGACTTCCGCCCGCCGATCCTCCATGTCCGACCAGGGATTCAGTTTTTCCGACCAGAAACTGCGCGACATCGCAGCCGAAATCCTCGAATACGCGAAAGGCCGCGGGGCAAGCGCCTGCGAAGCCGACGTGTCCGAAGGCTACGGCCAGTCGGTCTCGGTGCGATGCGGCGAGGTCGAAACCATCGAATACAACCGCGACAAGGGCATCGGCGTGACCGTCTATCTCGGCCAGCAGCGCGGCTATGCGAGTTCCTCCGATTTCTCGCGCGATGCGCTGCGCGCCACCGTCGATGCGGCGCTGTCGATTGCGCGCTTCACCGCGCCCGACCCGTGCGCCGGATTGCCCGAGGAAAAGCTGCTGGCGCGCGAGTTCGGCGATCTCGACCTGTTCCATCCGTGGAACCTGCCGGTCGAGCAGGCAATCGATCTGGCGCGCCGCTGCGAGGATGCGGCCTTCGCCGTCAGCCCCATGGTCCGCAACTCCGAGGGTGCGAGCGTCTCGACGCAGCAGTCGCATTTCGTCTCGGCCAACAGCCTGGGTTTCATGGGCGGCTTCGCCGGGTCGCGCCATTATTACTCGTGCTCGGTGATCGCCGGTGAGGGCGACGGCATGCAGCGCGACGACTGGTACGTGTCCAAGCGCGACGCGGCCGATCTTTGCGCGCCCGAAGAAGTCGGCGACTACGCCGCACGGCGCGCGCTGTCGCGCCTCAAGTCGCGCAAGATCAAGACCTGCGAGGTGCCGGTGCTGTTCGAGGCGCCGATCGCCGCCACGCTGATCGGCAACTATGTGCACGCGGTCAGCGGCGGTGCCCTGTATCGCAAGAGCAGTTTTCTCGAAGGCAGCCTCGGCAAGCAGGTGTTCTCGAAGAACGTGCAGATCAGCGAGCGGCCGCACCTGCGCAAGGGCATGGCGAGCAGCTGGTTCGACGACGACGGCGTGGCCACGCACGACCGCGAGGCGGTGCAGGACGGCGTCGTCCAGGGTTATTTTCTCGGCACCTATTCGGCGCGCAAGCTCGGCATGCAGACCACCGGCAACGCGGGCGGCGCGCACAACCTCATCGTCAAACCGGGCAAGCGAGATCTGGCCGGGTTGATCAAGGAGATGGGGCGTGGCCTGCTGGTCACCGAGCTGCTCGGCCACGGCGTGAACTACGTCACCGGCGACTATTCGCGCGGTGCGGCCGGCTACTGGGTGGACAAGGGGCAGGTGCGCTATCCGGTGCAGGAAATCACCATCGCCGGCAACCTGAAAGACATGTTCCTCGACGTGGTCGACATCGGCGACGACGCGCTGGCGCGTGGCTCGAAGCAGGTCGGCTCGATCCTGATCGGCCGCATGACGGTGGCCGGCGACTGACTGGCGCGAACCGCTCGCACCCGGAGGTGGGCATGCAACGACGCTCGTTCCTGAAGTCCGCCGCAGCGGGATCGCTTGCCGGGCCGGCCGTCGTGCGTGCACAGTCGCTCGATGGCCGTCTGCCGGAAATCAAGTGGCGGCTGGCGTCGAGTTTTCCGAAGAGCCTCGACACAATCTTCATCGCCGCCGAAACCATGGCGCAGCGCGTCGCTGCCGCCACGGGCAACCGTTTCCAGATCCGCGTCTTTCCGGCCGGCGAGATTGTCCCCGGCCCGCAGGTACTCGATGCGGTTAAGGACGGCACGGTCGAGATCGGCCACAGCGCGAGCTACTACTACGTCGGCAAGGATCCGACTTTCGCCTTCGATACCGCGATGCCGTTCGGTCTCAACAGCCGGCAGCAAAGCGCATGGATCTTCAATGGCGGTGGCCTCGAACTGATGCGCGAGCTGTTCCGCGGCTACAACATCTACAACATTCCGCTCGGAAACACCGGGGTGCAGATGGGCGGCTGGTACCGCAACGAGATCCGCACTGTCGATGACCTCAAGGGCCTCAAGATGCGCATCGGCGGTTTCGCCGGGCAGGTGATCGCGCGCCTCGGCGCCGTGCCGCAGCAGATTCCCGGCGGCGACGTCTATCCCGCGCTGGAGAAAGGCACCATCGATGCTGCGGAGTGGGTGGGGCCCTACGACGACCTCAAGCTCGGTTTCAACAAGGTCGCGAAGTACTACTACTACCCCGGCTGGTGGGAAGGCGGGCCGCAGCTCACTGCGTACGTGAACCTCAAGCAATGGAACGGTTTGCCAAAGGAATACCAGACCGTCCTCGAGGATGCCTGCATGGTCGGCCACATCGACATGCAGACGCGCTACGACGCCAAGAATCCGAAGGCGTTGAAGGAACTCGTCGGCAGCGGCACGGTGCTCAAACCGTTCCCCGCCGAGGTGATGGCCGCCTGCTACAAGGCCACGCTGGAGATCTACGACGAGACAGCGGCGAAGAATCCGCGCTTCAAGAAGGTTTACGAAGCCTGGCGCAAGTTCCGCGACGAGCAGTTGCAGTGGTTCGCCGTGGCCGAGAACCGCTACGACAACTTCATGCAGGCTACGCGCACGTTCGGGCAGAAGAAGTAGCTGGCCGCAGACCACGTCGCTGCCGCGCTCGGGCTCAGGGCAAGGCCGTCCTCAGCAATTCGCCGTAACTGTCGCGGAATTTCTCGCAGCGATCGATCCACTCGCGCGTGCTCTTGGGCATCGGCGTGCGCGCACGCGTGATGTGCCCGACCAGTTCGCTGCCCTGGGCGATCAGCACCAGCGCGTCGTCGTAGCCCTGCAACTGCGGCGCGGTCCACAGCGGCGACGGCCCCGGCGCGATGGCAATCAACAGCTCGGACGCCACCACGAAATCGCTCCATACGTCGAAAATACCGCCGTCGGTGCGCAGCGTTTCGCACTTCACTTTCGCGGCTTCGGCGAACTCGCGCGCGACGCGTTCGATGCCGCGGAACGTCGGCAGCGGTTCGAACACCGCCACCAACGTGTCGGCGATGCGGTCGATGTCGCGCATGGTCAGCGCGATCTTGACGTAGCGGCTTTCGTAGAAGTCCTCGAGCGGCACGGTGAACGCCTTGAACGGCTCACCCCACAGTTCGTCGATGCCCTCCTCGCCGCTGCGGTGCAGAACCAGGCGGCCAAGCGACAGGGCCTCCTGGAGATGGCTGCCGCATTCGCGCATCAGGGCGTTGTCGTGTGCAATGTCGATGCCCAGGGCCTGCATCTCCACCAGCTTGGTGAAAATGTCGGTCGCGCGATTGAACAGCGCGCCGGCCAGCATTGCGCCCTTGACGCGGCGGCGCGCGGCATCGGGCTCGCTGTCGTAGGCGCGGCGTGCCTCGTCGAGGCGCCGGCCGGGCACGTTCAGGCCATGCTCGACATGATTGAACAGGCGGCGCGTAAGCGCCTCGATCAGGCGCTTCTTGGCCTGCAGCGTGTCGGCCGGGACCTCGTAGATCTTGATCCAGTAACCGTAGTAGTAACCTCGGAGCACGCCGTCGATGACGCTGCGCGTGCCGAGCGCTATTTCTGCTTCCATGTGGCCGATGGTCTGACCGGGGTGAGGAGGGACTCGCATTCTATCCAAACCTGCTCGCGCTTGTGCACGGCAATAAATCACATAGGGTGGTTCGAGTCGGGTGGCCGCAAACCCGCGCGGATACTCGCTCTCAGGCTGGCATGCCGGGTGACGCCCGCAGCATGCGCGCTGGCGCCGATGTCGGCCTGCGCGCGCGTTGCGGACCGGCTTGGGGTTTCTGCGAGAATGTCGCTTCGACAATCAAAATCAAGGAGCCCCAATTGAAGCGCTACGAAATCCATCTGCAGCCCGGCCAATCCTCGATGCAATGCCGCGAATTCGTGCCGGGTGAACTTGGCGAACATCAGGTCGCGGTGGCGATCAAGGCCGTGTCTTTCAACTATCGGGATCTGCTGGCATCGGACAACACCTACTTCGTACCGATAGCGCCGGGGCGCGTGCCGTGTTCCGATGGTGCCGGCGAAGTTGTTGCGGTCGGCAGCGGGGTCAGTGCGTTCAAGCCGGGCGATCGTGTTGCCACGACCTTCTTTCCCGACTGGAAATCCGGCCCGGCGGATGCCGCGAGCCTGTCGCGTGCGCTCGGCGCCGAGATCGACGGCGCGCTGACCGAACGTTTTGTCGCCGACCAGAGCGAGCTCATCGGCATACCCGATACGTTGAGCTTCGCCGAAGCGGCGACGCTGCCCTGCGCCGGCGTCACCGCGTGGAATGCGCTGCACGAGGCCGGTTCGCTCAAACCCGGCCAGACGGTGCTGTTGCTCGGCACCGGGGGCGTGTCGATCGCCGGGCTCCAGTTTGCCAAGGCGGCCGGTGCGCGCGTCATCATCACCTCGAGCAGCGATGCGAAGCTTGAGCGCGCACGCCAGCTCGGCGCCGACCACGGCATCAACTACCGTCGCCATGTCGACTGGGAACAGGAGGTGATGCGCATTACCGAAGGGCGCGGCGCCGACGTGATCCTCGAAGTCGGCGGGCCGGGCACGCTCGAGCGCTCGCTGCGCTGCGTGCGTGTCGGCGGGCGTATCGCCTACATCGGCGTGCTCACCGGCATGGCGGCACAGGCCAATCCGGTCATGCTGATTCCCAAGGTGGCGAGCATCCACGGCATTTTCGTCGGCAGCCGCGCGATGTTCGCGGCCATGCTCGACGCCATCCGCTGCCACGGCATCAAGCCGGTCATCGACCGCGAATACGCGTTCGACGAGGTACCAGCCGCCATCGAATGCATGCGTAGCGCAACGCATTTCGGCAAGCTGGTGGCGCGGGTCGGGCACTGAACCCGAGGCCGTTGCGGCGCCGCAGTCGCAACGGCACCCGCTCCCGTTACCTCGCAGTAGGATGGGCTGAAACCCGCATGGACAGGCGCTGTGCAGCATGCCTGCCCGGTGGCCCGCATGGTTCGGCACTCGCAGGGCGGGCCGCGCCAGGATGTCCGCTGTATGCGCCTTCCGGGCTAACGGCCCTTGCCCAGCAGCACGATGCCGATCGTCTCCACCAGGACGATGAAGTCGAGTAGCAGCGAATGGTTCTTCACGTAGTAAAGGTCGTACTGGAGTTTCTTGCCGGCGTCGTCGATCGACGCGCCATATCGGAATCGCACCTGTGCCCAGCCGGTGATGCCCGGCTTCACCCCGTGGCGTGCGGCGTAGAACGGAATCGCCCGCTGCAACTGCTCGACGAAGTAGGGGCGTTCCGGGCGCGGTCCGACCAGGCTCATCTCGCCCTTCAACACATTGACCAGTTGCGGCAATTCGTCGATGCGCAGCTTGCGGATGATCTTGCCGACCCGCGTTACCCGCGCGTCGTCCGATGCCGCCCAGCGCGGCGTGCCGTCGCCTTCCGCATCGACGCGCATGCTGCGGAACTTGATGATCCGGAACACCTTGCCCGCCTGGCCGACCCGCTCCTGGCGGTAGAGGACCGGAAAGCCGCTCTCCAGCACGATCAGCAATGCCGCAACCAGCATCAGCGGCGCGCACAGCACGAGCAATAGCACCGATGCGCAGATGTCTGTCGCGCGCTTGGCGGTCGAGCGCAGCATGCCGTGGCGGAAGCCTTCGCCGAATATCAGCCAGCTGGCCCGCAGGTAGTCGAGACGCACCTGCCCGAGTGCGGTTTCGAAGTAGCTCGACAGGTCCAGCACGCGTACCCCGGCAAGCCGGCAGTCGAGCAGATCGTTCATCGGCAGTGCGCCGTCGCGTCGGTCGCCGAGGGCGACCACGATCTCGTCAACGCCGTGGAGTCGCGACAAAGCAAGCAGCGATGTGTCGGCGCCCAGAATCTGCTCCGGCGGGACGCTCGGCGACGCCGGCGCGTGGCTGCCGGCGTAGAACCCGACCAGTTCCACGCCCGGGCCGAAGCGCTTGAGCGATTGCTGGACGGCAAGGGCCTCGGGTCCCGTTCCCGCGATCAGGACGCGCCGCGCAAGCAGGTGCCGTGCGTCGGCATGCACCACGAGGGCGCGCAGGATCGCGAGTACCGCGATTGCCACGATCGTCGACACCGTTGTGTGTCGGAACTCGAAGAGGAAGTAGGCCAGCGGCACGGCGGCGGCAAGCGAGAGAACGTTGCGAATGACCGAATCGAGCGCTGTGCGGTCCCGTCTCGTCGAATAGATGCCGAGCACGGCGCTGAATCCGACCATTATCGTGGCGAAGGCGATCGCGGACGGGATGTCGGCCACCAGATCCCGTGGCACCAGCCAGTGCCGCCACAGCATCGACAGGATCACGCCGAGGAACAGGAACACGCCATCCGCCACAGCAAGTGCCATCCCGCCTGTGAACAGCCACCTGTCGAACAACCTGCCTTGCATGCCTGCCTCTCAACCTGTCGTGCCCGCATTGGCGTCGCCGATATGCGGCGCGGCGGGCCGCGCAATTCTCGGCAAGGATCGATTCGATCGACTTGACCTGGATCATGGGTTCGCGCGCCCACTGCGCAGCCGCAGACGCATTGCGCCAATCAACGCCCGGGCAGGGCGAGCCGCGCTGCCAGTGCAACGAAGATCAGCGCCGCCACTCTATTGAGCCAGGTGTGCGCGCCGGGCGCGCTGCCGAGCCATTTGCCGAGCCGCGCGGCCGCGAGTGCGATGGCGCCGAACACCAGCAGCGTGGCGACGATGAACACGCTGCCGAGCAGCAGGAGCTGCGGCACGAGCGCCCCGCGCGCCGGGTCCGCGAACTGCGGCAGGAAGGCGAGAAAGAACAGCGACACCTTCGGGTTGCTCAGGTTCATCGCGATGCCGCGCAGGAAGTACTGCCGCGCACTCAGGGCGCCGGACGCCCGGATCGTGCCTGCAGCCGAGGTGCCGGCCGCACGCCAGGCCTGCCATGCCAGCCACAGCAGATAGGCGGCACCCATCGCCTTGAGTATCGTGAAGGCAATTGCCGATGCCTGGATCAGTGCGGCGAGGCCGGCCGCGACTGCGGCGGTGTGAACCAGCAGGCCGGTGCACAGTCCGAGCACCACCATCACGCCGGCACGTGCGCCGTGCAACGTGGATTGCGTGAGCACGAACAGGTTGTCCGGGCCCGGTGCGATGCCGAGTGCAACCGAGGCAACGAAGAACGCAGCGAGCATGTCGGGCGGCATCATGGCTTGCGACCCGACTGCCCGAACACCTTTTCCAGCGCGCGGCGAGCTTCCTCGATCTCGGCTTCCGAGTCGTCGCGGAATTCGCTGGCCGGCGCCGCGATGCCGAACGCGCGACGCAGGGCACGCGCGTCTTCCTCGATCTCACGCGTCAGCGGATCGCCGCTGGCCGTGCCGGTGGACGATGCCTCGCGCGGCAGCACGATCTCGACACTGTCGACATCGACCTGCGCCTTGCGGTCGAGCCCGGCGGTGACGAGCTGCGGAAAGGCGATCACCAGTGCCACCATCGCGATCTGGATCAGCACGAAGGGCACCGCGCCCCAATAGATGTCGGTCGAGCGGATCGACGGCGGTGCCACGCTGCGCAGGTAGAACAGCGCAAAACCGAAGGGCGGATGCATGAAGCTGGTCTGCATGTTGATCGCGAGCAGCACGCCGAACCACGTGAGATCGATGCCGAGCTTTTCCGCCACCGGCGCGAGCAGCGGCACGACGATGAACGACAGTTCGAAGAAATCGAGAAAGAACGCGAGCAGGAACACCAGCACATTCACGGCGATCAGGAACCCGAGTTCGCCGCCCGGCAACGACGTCAGCAGGTGTTCCACCCACAGATCGCCGCTGACCGCGCGGAACACGAGCCCGAACACCGTCGAGCCGACCAGGATGAACAGCACGAACGTCGACAGCCGCGCGGTGGTGTCCATCGCCTGGCGCAGCAGCGGCCAAGACAGGCGCCTGCGCAGCATCGCCATGGCCAGCGCGCCGCTGGCGCCCATTGCGCCGCCCTCGGTCGGGGTGGCGATGCCGAGCAGGATGGTGCCGAGCACGAGAAAGATCAGCGCGAGCGGCGGCAGCAGCGTCGTTGCCACGCGCAACAACAATGCGCTGCCGCGCAGCGTGCGTGCTTCCGGCGGCAGGGCCGGCGCTGCCGCGGGCCGGATCACCGCGACGGCGAGAACGAACAGGGCGTAGCAGGCGGTCAGCACGAGGCCGGGGATCAGCGCGCCGGAATACATCTCGCCCACCGGCCGGCCGAGCTGGTCGGCGAGGACGATCAGTACCAGCGAGGGCGGAATGATCTGGGCCAGCGTGCCGGAAGCGGCAATCACGCCGCTGGCAAGGCGCTTGTCGTAGCCGTAGCGCATCATGATCGGCAGCGAAATCAGGCCCATCGAGATCACCGATGCGGCGACGACGCCGGTCGTGGCGGCGAGAAGCGCGCCGACGAAGATCACCGCGAAGGCCAGTCCGCCGCGCAGCGGGCCGAACAACTGGCCGATGGTGTCGAGCAGGTCCTCCGCCATGCCGGAACGCTCGAGAATCAGTCCCATGAAGGTGAAGAAGGGAATCGCCAGCAGCGTGTCGTTCGACATGATGCCGAACACGCGCTCCGGCAATGCCTGCAACAGTGCGGGTTCGAGCAGGCCGAGTTCGATGCCGACGAAGGCGAACAACAGGCCGTTGGCGCCCAGCGCGAATGCCACCGGATAGCCGAACATTAGGAACACCACGAGCGCCGCGAACATCACCGGCGCCATGTTGGCGACCAGAAACTCAATCATGCGTGATGCCGCTGCGCTGGCGTGCGATCTCGTCCGCCAGGTCCAGCTCGCTGCGCCGGCCGTGCCGGGCCGCCAGCGGATCGGGGGCGCGCCCGGCAAGGAAGGCGATGCGCTTCACCAGTTCGGAGATGCCCTGCAGCGCAAGCAGCGCGAAGCCAGCCGGCATCAGCAGCTTGGCTGGCCAGCGCAGCAGGCCGCCGGCATTGCCCGACACTTCGCTGCTCGCCCAGGCGTCGACGAATACCGGCCACGAAAGGCGCAGCAATATCAGCGTCATCGGCAGCAGGAACAGCAGCGTGCCGGCGATATCGATCCAGGCGCGCGCACGCGGCGAGCAGCGCGCACTGATCAGGTCGATGCGCACATGTTCGTCGCGCAACAGCGTGTAACCGGCACAGAGCAGGAACACCGCGGAGAACAGGTACCACTGCACTTCGAGAAAGGCATTCGAACTGAGGTTGAACGTCTTGCGCATCACGGCGTTGCCGGCGCTGATCAGCACCGCGACCAGCACCAGCCAGAGCACGCCGCGGCCGATGCGTTCGTTCAGCGCGTCGATGGCGCGAGACAGCCTGAGCGCAAGGTCCATCGGAACTCTCCCTGTATGGCGGGCCGCCGCGCGACGCCTGTGTCGAATGTCGGCGCTATGATAACCTTCTCGCGACTATTCTCCTGCGCGCCGGGTTCGCCGGTGAGCTTCTATCCGAACCTCGAAAAATGACGCGACTCTGTCTTGTAAGGCATGGCGAAACCGACTGGAACGCGCAGCGGCGCATCCAGGGGCACATCGACATCCCGCTCAATCCGGGCGGCATCGAACAGGCGGCTGCGGCCGCGCGCGGATTGGCCGGGCGCGGCATCCAGGCGATCTACAGCAGCGACCTGACGCGCGCACGCCAGACGGCGGCCGCGATCGCGCAAGAACTCGGACTCGACGTGCGCTGCGATGCGCAACTGCGCGAGCGCCGTTTCGGCATTTTCGAAGGACTGACTTACGACGACGCGCGGCGCGAACACGCGGCGCTGTATGCACGTTTCGAGACCCGCGATACCGCCTTTGCCGTGCCGGGCGGCGAGAGCCTGCTCGAGCTTGCGGCACGCGTCGAGGCGACGCTCGGGCGCATCGTGCAGCAGCATCCCGGACAGACGGTGCTAGTGGTCACGCACGGCGGCGTCCTCGACATCGCCTACCGCCTTGCAACGGGTCGTCCCCTCGCAATGCCCCGCGACTTCCTGATTGGCAATGCCACCTACAACTGGGTCGACTGGCATGGCGAGGGCGCGGCGGGCCGTTTCGTGCTGCGCACGTGGGGCGAATCCGTGCATCTCGATGAAACGCTGGACGAACTGCCGGGATGAACGCGGGCAGTACCGCAGCCGATCTTCAGGGTAACCCTTCCGCCGATTCGGACGCCGCGGCAACGCTGCTTGCTGCGGTCGATGCGATGGTGCGCGAGACCCACCCGGGCCGGGTGATCGCGGTCACGCTGGACAGCCGCATCGAGCGCGATCTCGGCCTCGACAGCCTGGCGCGCGTGGAACTGATGCTGCGTCTCGGCGAAGCCTGCCGCACGCGCTTTCCACCCGAGGCGCTGGGCGAGGCGCAGACGCCGCGCGACCTGCTGCGCTACCTCGGGCACACCGATGCCGAAAGTGCGCTCGACGGCACGGCGGTCGATGGTGTCGGGGCATCGGACGTACCGCTGCCTGATGCGGCGCTGACCCTGGTCGATGTACTCGAATGGCACGCCGCGCGGCAGCCGCTGCGCGACCATGTGCTGCTGTACGACGAACGCGAGTCGCTGGAACGGATCGGCTACGCGGCGCTGCACGAGCGCGCGCGGCGCATCGCTGCCGGGCTGATCGCCGAAGGGGTGGAACCGCAGCAGACGGTCGCGCTGATGCTGCCGACCGGATTCGATTACCTCGCGAGCTTCTTCGGCGTGCTGCTGGCGGGCGCGGTTCCGGTGCCGATCTATCCGCCGGCGCGCCTGTCGCAGATCGAGGAACATCTGACGCGCCATGGCCGCATCCTGGCGAACGCCGGTACGGTGCTGATCATCACGGTGCCCGAGGCCGAGGGCGTGGCCTCGATGCTGCGCGCCGTGGCGCCGGCGCTGCGGCGTACCGTGACCGCGGCGCAACTCGAGCGCGAGCCGATGACCATCCTGCATCGCGCCGGCCCGGACGACCTCGCTTTTCTCCAGTACACCTCGGGCAGCACGGGCGATCCGAAGGGCGTGATGCTGACGCATGCCAATCTGCTCGCAAACGTCCGTGCCATGGGACGCGTGGTCAAGGCGGGCAGCGAGGACGTGTTCGTGAGCTGGCTGCCGCTCTATCACGACATGGGGCTGATCGGCGCCTGGTTGGGCTCGCTCTACCACGCGATGCCGCTGGTGCTGATGAGCCCGCTGGCGTTCCTGTCCCGACCGGGCGTGTGGTTGCGCGCGATTTCGCGCCATCGCGGCACGCTGTCGGCCGCGCCGAATTTTGCCTATGAACTGGTGGCGCGCAAGCTGCCCGATGCCGAACTCGAGGGGCTCGATCTGTGGAGCTGGCGCCTCGCCTTCAATGGTGCGGAGCCGGTGATACCGGCGACGCTCGAGGCGTTCGCGCAGCGCCTCGGTCCGGTGGGCTTTCGCAGCACGGTCATGACACCGGTCTACGGGCTGGCGGAATGCTCGGTCGGACTGGCCATCCCGCCGCTGGAGCGCGGGCCGCGCATCGACGCGATCGATCGCGACAGTTTCGCGCGCGAACGGCGTGCCGTGCCGGTCGACCCGGATGCGGTCAGTGCGATGCGTGTGCCCGCGTGCGGACGCCCGCTGCCGGGCCACGAAGTGCGCATCGTCGACGATGCCGAGCACGAGCTGACCGAGCGCAAGGTCGGGCGGCTGCAGTTCCGCGGCCCGTCGGCAACGCGCGGCTATTACCGCAATCCGGACGCCACGCGGCAACTGGTGCGCGACGGCTGGCTGGATTCGGGCGACTACGCCTACCTGCACGACGGCGAGGTCTACCTGACGGGGCGCGCCAAGGATCTGATCATCCGCGGCGGCCGCAACATCTACCCCTACGAACTGGAACAGGCGGTGGGCGCGCTCGCCGGCATCCGCAAGGGCTGCGTCGCGGTATTTGCATCGACCGATCCCGCGGGGGGCACCGAGAAACTGGTGGTGATGGCCGAGACCCGCGAAACCGACGAGGATGCGCGCGCGGCGCTGGTCGACGCGATCAACCGCGTCTCGCTCGATGTCATCGGCATGCCGGCCGACGACATCGTGCTGGCCCCGCCCTACACGGTGCTGAAGACATCGAGCGGCAAGATCCGTCGTGCCGCCTCGCGCGATGTCTACGAGCGTGGCGCGCTCGGCGCAAGGCGCTCGTCGGCCTGGCTGCAGATCCTGCGGCTGGCGCTGGCAGCGGCCGGATCTCGCACTTCGGGCTGGTTGCGCGTCGCGGGGAGCACGCTCTACGGCTGGTATGCGTGGCTGATCTTCGGCCTGCTCGCGGGGCCGACCTGGGCGATCGTCGCCGCCGCGCGCAAGCCAGCCATCGGCCGCGTCGCGGTGCATCTGGCGACGCGCGTCTTCCTGCGCTGCGCCGGCATGCCGGTGCGCCGCATTTCGCCCTCGCGCGTGCCGGGCAAGCCGCACGTACTGGTTTGCAATCACGCGAGCTACCTCGATGCGATCGTTCTCTATGCGATCCTGCCGCCGGCCGCACGCTATGTCTTCGTCGCCAAGCGCGAACTGGCGAGCCACTGGTTCCCGCGCCTCTTTCTGGAGGGGCTGGGCGCATTGTTCGTCGAGCGCTTTTCGGCGCGCCAGGGGGCCGAGGACGCGCAGGCGCTGGTCGAGGCCATGCAGGGCGGACAAAGCCTCGTCGTGTTCCCCGAGGGGACGTTCTCGCGCGAGGCCGGGCTGCGCTATTTCCGCATGGGTGCTTTCGTCGCTGCTGCGCGTTCGGGTGCGCCGATCGCAACGGCGGCGTTGCGCGGCATGCGCGCCGTGCTGCGCGACCGCACCTGGCTGCCGCGCCGCGGGCGCATCGAGTTCGAACTCGGGGCGACGCTGATACCGCTGGCAGACGACTGGCAGGCAGCGGTGAGACTGCGCGATCAGGCGCGCAGCGAGATGCTCGGCCTGTGTGGCGAGCCAGACCTCGGAAACTGGCCTGCCGCCTGAGTCCGTTTTACAATTGTTTGCAAATTCCATCCATCCTGTAGGGGTCGGTATGCGGCAATTGTCGATCGCGCTTCTTGTTTTCCTGTTTTCGTTCAAAGTGATGGCGCAGGAGCCGCTGGTTTTCGCAGTCAATGAGGGTGCGACTTACCATGTGACGCCGATCGAGACGCGGGAGCGTTTTCGCGAGCTGGCGGACCTGATCGGCAAGACGCTCAAGCGGCCGGTGCGCATCGATCCGGTCGACGACTATGTCGAATTGCGCCAGGGGCTCGAGGCGAAGCGCTACGACCTGGCGTTCATCCACCCGGCGCACCACAGCCTGCGTGCGATACGCGACCAGAAGTACCATCTGCTGGTGCTCACTTCGGGATACACGGAGTACAAGGCGCGGTTCTTTGTCGCCAAGGGTTCGACCCTCAAGGAATCGAAGGAGATCAAGGGCAAGCCGATGGCGATGCCCGATCCCGATTCGATCACTGCGTGGATTGCCCGCGCATCGATGCGCGATCTCGGCATCGATGCGAAAAAGGAGAACATCCAGACCACGCGCTACCAGGATGCCGTGCCCTTCATGGTCGACAACGGATTCGCCCAGATAGGCATTTCCGCCTCCGGCGCCGTCATCAAGGAATGGGAAGCCAAGGGTGGGCGCGTGCTGTTTGCCTCGCGCCCGGTGCCGATCAAACAGTTGATCGCCTCGCCCAACCTGCCGGCAGCGGATGCCGAGCGCGTGCGCGAACTGTTCATCGGCCTGGAAAAGGCGCCCGGCGGGGCGGCGATCCTGCAGAAGATCGGATTCAAGGGCTTCCAGCGCGGCGACGACGCGCAGATGGCCGAACTCACCGCCTGGCTCGGCATCTGATCCGGTGAATCGGAGCGCGACAGGCGCTACGGCACCGCCATCGTCGTCGACCACGGCCCCCCGCAAAGGGCCTTGTTGCCGAACGGAAGATGGTTCGGCCCGATGCCAGTGCGAATGGCGGGGCGATACCCATCATCGGCATTGTTTTTGAATGCCCGCACAGTGCGCGGCGTCGATCCGGACTCGCCGCTCCTTGCCGGACGGATCCGCTGTACGGCGGCGCGTCGCCGGGCGCGCGTCGGTGGCGCGCAAGGCGCGTGCTAGAATGAATATCCCTCAGCCTCGAATTACTTCTTTTCTCTCAAGGCCTTGCCATGTTTTCACGACAGAACACCCTTGCCAGGACCGACCCCGAGTTGTGGGCGGCGATCTCGGCCGAGAACACGCGACAGGAAGATCACATCGAGCTGATCGCCTCGGAGAACTACGTCAGTGCCGCGGTGATGGAAGCCCAGGGCTCGCAGCTCACCAACAAGTACGCTGAAGGCTACCCCGGCAAGCGCTATTACGGCGGCTGCGAGTTCGTTGACGTCGCCGAGCAACTGGCGATCGATCGCGCCAAGAAACTGTTCGGCGCCGAGGCCGCCAACGTGCAGCCGAATTCGGGATCGCAGGCCAACCAGGCGGTGCTGATGGCCTTCCTCAAGCCGGGCGACACCATCCTCGGCATGAGCCTCGCCCATGGCGGCCACCTCACGCACGGCTCTCCGGTGAACATGTCCGGCAAGTGGTTCAACGTCGTCGCCTACGGCCTCGACGAGCGTGAGGAAATCGACTACGGCGCGATGGAGCGGCTGGCCCACGAGCACAAGCCGAAGCTGATCATCGCGGGTGCGTCGGCCTATGCGCTGCGCATCGACTTCGAGCGTTTCGCCAAGGTGGCCAGGGATGTCGGCGCGATCTTCATGGTGGACATGGCGCACTACGCCGGCCTCATCGCCGCGGGTTTCTATCCGAACCCGGTGCCCCATGCGGACGTCGTCACCACCACCACGCACAAGACGCTGCGCGGCCCGCGCGGCGGCCTGATCCTGATGAAGGCCGAGCATGAAAAGGCGCTCAACTCGGCGATCTTCCCCGGCTTGCAGGGCGGCCCGCTGATGCACGTGATCGCCGCCAAGGCTGCGGCGCTCAAGGAGGCGATGAGTCCCGAGTTCCGCAACTACCAGGAGCAAGTAATCGGCAACGCGCGCGTCATGGCACGCGTGCTGTCGGAGCAGCGCGGCATGCGCATCGTCTCCGGGCGTACCGAAAGCCACGTCTTCCTGCTCGACCTGCGTGCGAAGAACATCACCGGCAAGGATGCCGAGGCGGCGCTCGGCCGTGCCCACATCACGGTCAACAAGAACGCGATTCCCAACGATCCGCAGAAGCCCTTCGTGACCTCCGGCATCCGCATCGGCGCGCCGGCGATGACCACGCGCGGCTTCACCGAGATCGAGGCGGAACAGGTCGCACACCTGCTTGCCGACGTGCTCGATGCGCCCGACGACGAGGCCAACATCGAACGCGTGCGCGGCAAGGTCGCCGATCTGTGCAAGCGGTTTCCGGTGTATGGCGCGTAAGGCCGGGGGCGCGCAGGGCGGTTCGCAGGCGCGCTTTGCACCGCGCACACGAACATGAAGTGCCCTTACTGCGCTGATCCGAACACGCAGGTCATCGACACCCGCGAAAACGAGGAGGGCGACACCGTTCGCCGCCGCCGGCGCTGCCTTGCCTGCGACAAGCGCTTCACCACCTACGAGCGCGTCGAGCTCAAGATGCCCAGCGTGGTGAAGAAGAACGGCTCGCGCGCCGACTATGACCGCGAGAAGCTGATGGCCTCGATGCAGCTCGCGCTGCGCAAGCGTCCGGTGACCATGGAGAGCATCGATGCGGCGATCGACCGCATCGAGGAACGCCTGATCACCCTGGGCGAGCGCGAAGTGCCGAGCGAGAAGGTCGGCGAACTCGTCATGCGCGAGTTGAAGCGCCTCGACAAGATCGGCTACGTGCGCTTCGCCTCCGTCTATCGCAACTTCGAGGATGTCGACGAATTCCGCGACGCGGTGCGCGAAGTGACCAAGCCGCGCGTGCCGCGCACGCGCACGTCATCCTGAGGCAGGCTGCGGCCGGGCCTCCAGGCCACAACGACTCGCGCGGGATTTCACCGGCCGACATGTCCAACGCCGACTTCACCGCAGCCGATCACGCCTTCATGGCACGGGCGCTGCAACTTGCGCAGCGCGGCCTTTACACCACGACACCGAATCCGCGCGTCGGCTGCCTCATCGTGCGCGACGGCGAGGTGGTCGGCGAAGGCTGGCATGCGCGTGCCGGCGAAGCCCATGCCGAAGTGCTTGCGCTGCACGCAGCCGGCGCACGGGCGCGCGGCGCCACCGCCTACGTCACGCTCGAACCCTGTGCGCACCACGGCCGCACGCCGCCCTGCGCCGAGGCGGTCATCGCTGCCGGCATCGCGCGCGTGGTGGCCGCCATGCGGGACCCGAATCCGCTGGTCGCCGGCCGCGGGCTCGACATGCTGCGCGGCGTCGGCATCGAAACGGCCTGCGGCGTGCTCGAACACGAAGCGCGCGAACTCAACATCGGTTTCGTCTCGCGCATGACGCGCGGCCGCCCCTGGTTGCGGCTCAAGGCCGCCGCCAGCCTCGACGGCAAGACGGCGCTCGACAACGGCACCAGCCAGTGGATTACCGGGCCGGATGCGCGGCGCGACGGCCATGCCTGGCGCGCACGCGCCTGCGCGATCCTCACCGGCATCGGCACCGTGCGCGACGACGATCCGCAGCTCACGGTGCGCGACGTGGACACCCCGCGCCAGCCGCTGCGCGTGGTCGTCGATTCGCGCCTCGAAACGCCGCCGTCTGCGCGCATCCTCGATGGCGCTCGGAATGGCGCCCCGGTGCTGATCGCCTGTGCAAGCGAAGATGCCGCACGTGCCGCCGCGCTGCGCGCACGCGGCGCCGAACTCCTCGTGCTGCCCAACGCCGCCGGCAAGGTCGAACTCCCGGCGCTGTTCGGCGAACTCGCGCGCCGCGGCATCAACGAAGTGCACGCCGAAGCCGGCCTCAAGCTCAACGGCTCGCTGCTGCGCGAAGACTGCGTCGACGAACTGCTGCTCTACCTCGCCCCCTGCCTGATCGGCGACGCCGCGCAGGGCCTGTTCAACCTGCCCGCGCTCGAATCGCTGGACCAAAGGCGCAGGCTCGACATTCTCGACCTGCGCCGCATCGGCGACGACATCCGTATACGCGCGCGGCTCGCCTGAACCCTTTCGGAAGGATTCCCGGCCGCGCCCGACCGTTCGTCGGGAAAACGGCCACCTCCATCCCCGGGCGCGTGTTTGCGGGTGTCGTGGCTGCGAATTTTCCGATCCGGGTCGCGCGACCGTTTAGCCGGGCAAGGATGGCCGATCCGGCCATGTCAGCCTGAAAGGCGCATGGCTCGCCCCTCTCCAGACTGCCCGCCCTGCGGGCCGCATGGGGCGGCGATGCTGGCGCTGGCAGGCTGGAGAGCGCTATTCCATGCGGGTCGTGGCGCGGGTGCGCGGCGATCCAAGGCCGCGAATGGCGCGGGGCGGCGCAGCGATGCGGCTATTTGCACGGCATTGGACAGGCAGGAACCTGCGGCTGCGCTACGCAACCGCAGGCTTGCCGTCGAGCACCTCGACCGCGGGCGGCGCCATCAGTTTCGATGCCTCTTCGCGCGTCCCGCGCAGCCAGGTTTCCACGTGCGCTGTTTCGATCGCAACGACGCTGCGCTTGTCCTGCCGGTCAGGCGGAAGCTTCGGATCGGGCTTGTGCATGCGCGACATGACCGGGTGCGCGTCGGCATTGATCGTCAGCATCGTGTAGCTCTCGACGATCTCGCCGGTCTCCTTGTCCGTCCAGGCGTTCCACAGCCCGGCCAGTCCCCAGGGTGCGCCATCCCGGCGACGAAAGCGCCACCACACGTTTCGGCCGCTCTCCCAGCACGGTTCGTCGAACGACGCGGCGGGGATGATGCAGCGCTGTCCGCGTTGCCAGGCCAGCTTGTACGACGCTTTCGCAGCGATTTCCTCGCAGCGCGCGTTGTTCGTGGCGTAGGTGAGCTTGGCCGTCTTGGCAAACCAGGGAATCAGGCCCCATTGGCCCACGATGAGTTCGCTGACGCCGCTCTCGCCGACCACGGGCCGGACGAAGGGGCCGAGGCTGCGCGGAAAAACTTCGACCTCGCCGCGCCACGGGTTGTGCCGGCCGATATGCCAGAACCGCTCGATGTCGGCCTGATCCGGGGCGACGTAGCGATTGCACATTGGCGCTATTCGGGTGCCATTGCGCCGGGCGATGACTCTGCAGTGCGGTTTCGCCAGCCCGGAATCATCGACGCGCTGCGCTGTGCTACGCGTCCAGCCCGCAGCACTGCTTGTATTTCTTTCCGCTGCCGCAGGGGCAGGGGTCGTTGCGGCCGATTTTGTCGCCTTCGCGTCGGATCGTTGCCGGCGGGCGCTTGGCCTGCCAGAAGCGGTAGAGCGCGACGGCCGACTCGGGCAGCTGCGCCTGTGCTTCGGCATGAAGCTCGTCCTCGCTCGTGCCCTCGGGCGGCCAGGTTTCGCCGAGGTCTTCGGCTTCTTCGGCGGCGAGGCCGCTCAGCACGTCGATCGGAAACAGGTGGGTGACGAGGAAGTCGGCTTCCTCGTCCGACTCGGCGTAGTCGAACCACTCGTCTTCAGACAGTTCCATGCCGTCGAGATAGCCGCCGGCCCAGGCTTCGTAGCTCTCCTGCAACGCCTCGTCGCTCTGGTTGGCGAGCACCAGGCGCAGCGGTTCGCTGCTGGCCAGGGCCTGGACGGTGTCATCGTAGTAGCGGCGCATCAGTTCGGCGACGCGCTTTTCCTGCTCGGGCGTTTCGTATTGCGGTTCCTCGCCGAGCGCGAAGGGCAGCCAGGTTTCTTCTTCGACGTTCTCCGGTCCACTGGCAATGGCGCAGAACAATCCCTGCAGTTCGACCACGCTCATCGCCTCGTTCCGGAAGGCGGGCGAGGCGAGCAGCGCGTCGAGTTCGATCAGTTCGTCGTCGCGCATGGTCAGGCCGCCGCGAGTGCCTGGTCGAGGTCGGCGATGATGTCGTCGATGTGCTCGATGCCGATCGAGAGGCGCACCATGTCCGCGCTGACGCCGGCCTTGGCCAGCTCGTCGGGGCCGAGCTGGCGGTGCGTGGTGGTGGCGGGGTGGCAGGCGAGCGACTTGCAGTCGCCGATGTTGACGAGGCGCGTGACCATCTTCAGCGCGTCCTGGAAGCGTGCGCCGGCCGCTTTTGCGTCACCCGCGCCGCCATTGACGCCGAAGGTGAGGATGCCGCTGGCGCGGCCGCCCATGTATTTTTGCGCGAGCGGAAAATCCGCGTGGTCCGGCAGGCCGGCGTACTTGACCCAGCCGACCTTGACGTGTGCCTTGAGGTATTTCGCCACCGCAAGCGTGTTGTCGCAGATGCGGTCCATGCGCAGCGCGACGGTTTCGATGCCCTGCAGGATCATGAAGGCGTTGAACGGGCTGATCGCCGCGCCCATGTTGCGCAGGGGCACCACGCGCGCGCGGCCGATGTAGGCCGCGGCGCCGAGCGCCTCGGTGTAGACCACGCCGTGGTACGACACATCCGGCTCGTTGAGGCGGCGGAATTTCTTCGGATAGTTGTTCCACGGGAACTTGCCCGAGTCGATGATCGCGCCGCCGAGCGAGTTGCCGTGGCCGCCGAGGTACTTGGTGAGCGACTGCACGACGATGTCGGCGCCATGCTCGATCGGGCGGCACAGGTAGGGCGTGGGCACCGTGTTGTCCACGATCAGCGGCACGCCGTGGCGGTGCGCGACCTCGGCCAGCTTCGCGAAATCGGTGATGTTGCCGAGCGGGTTGCCGATCGATTCGCAGTAGATCGCCTTGGTGCGCTCGTCGATCAGTTTCTCGAAGGCATCCGGATCGCGGTAGTCGGCAAAGCGCACGTTGATGCCGTACTGCGGGAAGGTGTGCGCGAACAGGTTGTAGGTGCCGCCGTAGAGCGTCGAGGCCGAGATGAAGTTGTCGCCCGCCTCGCAGATTGTCTGGATCGCGTAGGTGATCGCCGCCTGCCCGGAGGCCAGCGCCAGCGCCGCGATGCCGCCTTCGAGCGCGGCGAGGCGCTTTTCCAGCACGTCCTGCGTCGGGTTCATGATGCGGGTGTAGATGTTGCCCTGCACCTTGAGGTCGAACAGGTCGGCGCCATGCTGGGTGTCGTCGAATGCGTAGGCCACCGTCTGGTAGAGCGGCACGGCCACCGCATGCGTGGTCGGTTCCGGTGTGTAGCCGGCGTGTACCGCGAGGCTTTCGAATTTCATCCGCGTCTCCTTCCTACGTATCATTCGGGTTTGCCACAGTATACCGACCGGCGACAGCGGCGCACATGCGGCTTCCCGAACGGAACCTTTTGCGGCGCCGCCTGACAGACCACCCATGCAAACTGCCGACCCGCTCGAACTGTTTCCGCCGGCGCCCGAGGCCGCTGCGGCGCGCATTGCCGCGATCGACCCGCGCGCCTATGCGCGCACGCGCAACGCGCTCGACGGCCAGGTGACGCGCCTGTCGCCCTACGTCACCCACGGTTACGTGCACGTGCCCGAGGTGGTCGCGCAACTCGGCCGCCGCCACATCCTGCGCCTGCAGGACCGCATCGTCGCCGAGCTGGGCTGGCGCGAGTATTTCCACCACGTGTGGCGCCACCTCGGCGACGGCATCTTCGAGAGCCGGCGCCCGCCGATCTCGGATGCGGCTTACGCCGACACGATGCCCGACGACATCCTGCGCGGCGCGACCGGCGTGCCGGTGATCGACGCCGCGGTGCGCGCGCTCTACGAAACCGGCTACCTGCACAACCACGCGCGGCTGTGGCTGGCCTCCTACGTGGTCCATCTGCGCAAGGTCGACTGGCGCGCCGGTGCCGTGTGGAGCTACGGCTACCTGCTCGATGGCGATCTCGCGCCGAACCATCTGTCATGGCAGTGGGTGGCCGGTACGCTGACCGGGCGGCCCTACCTGTTCAATGCCGACAACGTGTCGCGCAACGCCGGCCAGGTGCCGGGCTGGCGCAGCCCCGGTACCGCCATCGACTGCGGCTACGACGAGATCGAGCGCATCGCGCGCTCATGCGAGGTGTTGCCGGCGGAACCGGGCACGCATCCCGGCGTGACGCCGCCAGGGCTGTTCGCGGCGCCGCCCGCCGGGCTGCTGCCGCAGGCGGATCTGCCGTCGCTCGCCGGGCGGCGCGTGCGGCTGGTGCATCCGTGGTCGCTGGCGGCGCCCGGCGATGCCGACCTGCGCATCGGCGTGCTGTTGGCGCCGTTCCACCGCCGCTTTCCGTGGTCGGCGACGCGCTGGCACTTCGTGCTGGCGCGCATGCGCGAGGCATGCGACGCCGTGCTGTTCGGCGAACCGGCCGAACTCGATGCGGTGCTGGCCGCCGCGCAATGCGTGGCACTCGAGACGCGCAACCCCGGCTATGCCGAATGGCTGGCACGGCGCGTGCCGTCGTGCGAGGCGCTGCCGCGCTTCTTCGACGATCCGCCGCAGTACTGCACCTCGTTCTCGCGCTTCTGGGAGCGCATTGCGGCGAATCCGCCGCTGTAGTTCAGGCGTGCCGCGGCAGCGCGCCGCGGTGCATCGTCGCGTCGTTCCGATCTGCCAAGGACAAGCATAACCATGGAATTCCTGCTCGACCCCAATGTCTGGATGGCCTTCGCCATGCTCACCGCGCTCGAAATCGTGCTCGGCGTGGACAACATCATCTTCATCAGCATCCTCGTCTCGCGCCTGCCTGCGGACGTGCGCGACCGCGCGCGCCGGCTCGGCCTCGGCTTCGCGATGGTGTCGCGCCTGGCGCTGCTGGCCTCGCTGAGCTGGGTGATGGGCCTGAAGGACGCGTTGTTCGCCGTCTTCGGGCAGGACATCAGCGGACGCGACCTGATCCTGTTCGGCGGCGGCCTGTTCCTGCTCTACAAGGCGTCGCACGAGATCTTCATCGAGGTCGAGGCGAAGGAGGAGCAGGGGCCGCAGATGGATTCGGGCACGAGCGGGCGCACCGGCGCCGCGCTGTTCTGGAGCATCATCGCGCAGATCGCGGTGATCGACATCGTGTTCTCGCTCGATTCGGTAATCACCGCGGTCGGCATGGTCGACGAACTGTCGATCATGATCGCCGCAGTGGTGGCCTCGGTCGGCGTGATGATGTTCGCCGCGCGCCCGATCGGCGAGTTCGTGCAGCGCCATCCCTCGGTCAAGGTGCTGGCGCTTGCCTTCCTCAACATGGTCGGCCTCGCGCTGATCGCCGAGGCCTTCGACGTGCACATGCCCAAGGGCTACATCTACTCCGCGATGGTATTCTCGCTTGCCGTCGAGTTTCTCAACATCCGCGCGCGCAGCAAGCGCCTGCAGAAAGCCGCATCGTGACAACCCAACCTGGCAGCAGTTCGACGACATCCTCCGCGCCGCTGGCGCGCAACCGGGTGCGCAAGCTCGTGCATGGACTGGCGATCGGCAGCTTCGTGCTGTCGCTGGTCGCAGCGGGCATCCTCGTATGGTCGCTGGCGACGCTCGGCATCGGCCACGTCGCCAGCGCCAGCATGATCGCCATCACGCTGTTCCTCGCCAGCTGCGGCGTGGTGCTCTACGTAATGGGCATGCCGCCGCGCAAGCCCGATCCGGCCGACGACAACGCGCCCTGACCCGCTGGCCTGAAAGGCGCGTGGACAGGCGCTCTCAGGGCGTGCCGGTTTGTGATGCAGGTGGTGTGCGGATCCTGGCATGGCATGGCTCGAATGTGCCTGTTCATGCGCTTTTCGGGCCGGCACGGAAGAAAACGCCGCGAAGGCGCATGGCGCTTTCGCGGCGACAGGCCGCGGGAAGGGGAAACCCCGCGGCGTTGGAGAGCACGTCGGCCGCGGGCTGCATCGCGGCCGGTGCATGAGCGACAGGCTCGTGCGAGCATCATCGCGCCGCACCGCCGCCAACGCCAATTGAATCCGGCTATGTTGGCGATAGCCTGCGGCTTTCGTTTCGTCCCGTCATGGTGGCGCAGGCCGAGTGTGGTTCAATCGCTGCATTCCCGACGCCGACCGATGATTCGATGATCGAACGACTTTCCCCGCTGGCCGCGCTCGGCCCGTTCCTGCGGCCGTACCGGCTGCGCATCGTTGGCGCCCTGCTGGCGCTGGTGGTTGCCGCCTGCGCCACGCTGACGCTGCCGATCGCCTTTCGCAACCTGATCGACCTTGGTTTCTCGACTGCCAGCCGCGGCCATATCGACGCCTATTTCCTGGCCCTGTTCGGCGTCGCGCTGGTGCTCGCCTTCGCCACCGCGGCGCGCTTCTACAGCGTGAGCTGGCTCGGCGAGCGCGTCACCGCCGATCTGCGCGCGGCGGTGTACGACAACGTGATCCGCATGTCGCCCGAGTTCTTCGAGGTGACGAAGACCGGCGAAGTGCTCTCGCGCCTGACCGGCGACACCACGCTGGTCGAAACGGTGGTCGGCACCTCGTTCTCGATGGGGCTGCGCAACCTGTTCCTGCTGATCGGCGGGCTGATCATGCTGACCATCACCAGCCCGCAGCTCACCGCCTACATCGCCGGGCTGCTGGTGGCGGTGGTCGCGCCGCTGGTGATCTTCGGCCGGCGCGTGCGCAAGCTCTCGCGCGCCAGCCAGGACAGCCTCGCCGACACCTCCGCGCTGGCCGGCGAAATGCTCGGCGGCATTGCCACCGTGCAGGCGTACACACACGAAGGCATCGAGTCGTCGCGCTATCGCGACCGGGTGGAACGCGCGTTCGGCGTGTCCTTGAAGCGCATCCGCGCGCGCAGCCTGCTCACCGTGGCGATCATCGCGCTGGTGTTCGGCGCCGTCGTGCTGGTGCTGTGGCTGGGTGCGCGCGAGGTGGTGGCCGGGCGCATGAGCGGCGGCGCGCTCGGCGCCTTCGTGCTCTACGCGGTGATGGCGGCCGGCGCGCTGGGTGCGCTGGCCGAGGTGTGGGGCGACCTGTCGCGCGCGGCGGGGGCGATGGAGCGGCTGCTCGAACTGTATCGCGCGCGTCCGGTGGTGCAGTCGGCGCCGGATGCCGCGCCGCTGGCGCAGGCGCACGGCCATGTGCGCTTCGAGCGCGTGGCCTTCCACTATCCGTCGCGGCCCGGCACGGCGGCGCTCGATGGCGTCGGCTTCGAGGTGCGGCCGGGCGAGACGGTGGCGCTGGTCGGCCCTTCCGGCGCCGGCAAGACCACCGTGTTCCAGTTGCTGCTGCGCTTCTACGACCCGCAGTCGGGCGCGATCTTGCTCGACGGGCGCGACATCCGCACGCTGCGCCTGGACGACCTGCGCCGCCACATCGGCATCGTCGCGCAGGACCCGGTGATCTTCTCGGCCGATGCGCGCGACAACATCCGCTACGGCAATCCGGAGGCGAGCGAAGCGGAAGTGGTCGAGGCGGCGCGTCAGGCCTACGCGGACGAGTTCATCCGCGCGCTGCCGCAGGGCTACGAAACCTTTCTCGGCGAGCGCGGCGTGCGCCTGTCGGGCGGGCAGCGCCAGCGCATCGCGATCGCGCGCGCCCTGCTCAAGAACCCGCCGCTGCTGCTGCTCGACGAAGCCACCAGTGCGCTCGATTCCGAATCGGAACGCAAGGTGCAGGCGGCGATCGACAATGCGGCGAAGAACCGCACGGTGCTGGTGATTGCGCACCGGCTGTCGACGGTGCGCAAGGCCGACCGGATCATCGTGCTCGATGGCGGGCGCATCGAGGCGATCGGCAACCACGAGGCGCTGATGGCCTCGAGTCCGCTCTATGCGCGGTTGGCCAGCTTGCAGTTCGGCACGCAGCCGGCCGCGTCCGCTCAGTAGAGTCGCGTGACCTTGTAGCCGCGCGCCGCGAGCAGCGCCGGCACGCCGCGCTTGCCGTACAGGTGCAGCGCGCCGAACGCGGCGAAGCAGTTGCCGCGATCGATCAGCGGCGCCAACCGCTCGGCGAAGCGTTTGTTGCGCTGGAACAGCAGGCTGTCGAGAAAGCGGCGGTTGTGCTCGGCAAGGGCATCGTCGCCGGTCATGACGGACTCGTTGATCTGCCACATGCCGCGCAGGTCGCGCGCGAGGTAGGTCTGCACCAGCGGCTTGAACGATTCCTGGATGCGGTCGTAGTTGGCCTCGGCGTGGCGCAGCAGTGCGAGCTGGGTGTCGTCGGGCAGGTCGTTCATCGCGGCGATCTGCTCGTCGATCGACTCCAGCGCGACCACGTTCTTGCCGCGATTGCGTGCGTCGTTGAGCAGCAGGTGGTCGAGGATGATGCCCGGCGGTTCTGCGGGGCGCACCAGGATCAGCAGCGCCGCCCACGGTTTGAGATGGGCGCGCGCATTGGGCGGCAGGCCGTGGTGCGCGAGCAGCGTTTCGTAGCGCGGCCAGTCGGCGTCGCCGACCAGCTCGGACAGCAGCGGTGCCTTGCGCACCATCGCGCGCTGATAGGTGCGGGTGGCCTCGCCATCGTTGATCATTTCGACGGCAAAGGTTCTGGCCGCGTCGAACGCGCGCTGCACCGCGGGCGCAACCTGCGTCACGCGTTCGTCGTCGTGGTGCATGGTGCCGAACAGATGGCAGGCAGGCACGCCTTTCTTCTCGACGCGCCAGAGCAGACCCTGTTCGGGATTGCGTGCCTCGTTCGCCGCGAATGAGGGCGACGTGGCGAGCAACAGGCACATGCTCGCGACGAAAGGCGCGAGGATTCGTTTCATTGCGTGAATGTGTTGCATGGCCGGTCTGAGAAATGCTGGAACTGCGAAATTAGCATGCCGGATGCGCCGGGACGGGAACTTGTGAGCGCGACGCGCGCCAAACGCACGGATCAACCAAAGGGAAAGCCATGAACGCCACGGAACAGCAAGCGGTTTTGACACTTTGCCTGATGGCGGCCTTTGCCGATGGCGGCAAGGACGAGCGCGAGCGTGCGGAGATCAAGCGCATCGCCGATTCCCTGACCGGCGATGGCGGTTCGAACGTTGCGGCGCTCTATCAGGACGTGCTTCTCAAGCGCGTCAGCCTTGTGGATGCGGTGCGCCGACTCGAATCCGCCGACGCGAAGCTGCTCGCCTACGAGATGGCGGTTTGCGTCTGCGATGCGGACGGCACGCAATCGGATGCGGAGCGCAGCTTCCTCGGCGAACTGCGCGCTACGCTGGGCCTAGACGCGGGCCGGGCGCAGGCCTACAGCGAACAGGCCGAATCGATCGCCGCCGCAGGTGCTGCGCCGGCGGCCTATGCGTCCACCATGACCGGCGCGGAACTCGACAAGACCATTCTCGACGCCGCCATCCTCAATGGTGCGCTGGAGTTGCTGCCGGAATCGCTGGCGACGATGGCGATCATTCCGCTGCAGATGAAGCTGGTGTATCGCATCGGCAAGTCATACGGTTTCGAACTCGACCGGGGGCACATCAAGGATTTTCTCGCCACGGTGGGCGTCGGCCTCACCTCGCAATATCTCGAACAGGCCGGTCGCAAGCTGCTCGGCGGGCTGCTTGGCAAAGTCGGCGGGGGGCTGCTCGGCGGCATCGGCAAGCAGGCCATCAGCTCCGGCATGAGCTTCGCCAGCACCTACGCGCTGGGGCATGTCGCGCGGCGCTACTACGCCGGTGGGCGCACGCTGTCGACGCAGATGCTGCAGGATGCGTTTGGTTCGATGCTCGGCGAAGCCAAGGGGCTGCAGAGCCGCTACCTGCCCGACATGCAGGCGAAGGCGCGCACGCTCGATACCGCGCAATTGCTCAACCTGGTGCGCCAGGGCTGATCAATAGAAAGGGGCGCACCCTCGCGGATGCGCCCCCGTTTTTGCCCTGCGGTTCCGTCAGGCGTATTCGACCGGCTTGGCGGCGGCGATCTGCCGCGCCAGTTCATCGGCGCCCAGCAGGAGTTCCGCCGTGGCCTCGGCGGCGCCTGCCGGCGCCGGAGACGACGCGCCGCCGGCATCGGGAATCAGCGCTCTGTCGTCCTGCAGCACGTCCGCTGCCTGAAGCGTGCTCGCCGAACCGGCGGGCGGCATGCGCGCTACGGCTGTGTCGTTGTCGATGATTTCGCCGATGCCGGTCACCACCACCCCGGTGGACAGTTGTTGCGCACTGATCGTCAGCGCTTCCAGCGGCTCGAGCTCGAAGTCGTCGAGCGCCTGCACGCGAAGTTGCAACGCGCTGTCGCCGGCAGCCACGTCGAGCAGCCCGCCTTCGACCGTGGTCCAGGTGCCGCCGCCGTCGCGCGAGACCTCGATGCCGTTCGCGTAGTCCTGGCCTGCTGTCGCCGTATCGTCGGCGAGCGAGAGGCGGATCACGCCGGCCGTGAGCGGTGTGCTCGCGAAGGCAAGATCGAACAGCAGCGTCTCGCCCTCGAAGCGCGTGTCGTTCGAAATCGTGTAGGCCGGCAGTGCCACGTCGTTTTCGAGAATGGTGCCGGCACCGGATGCACTGCTGTCAGTGGTGGCAGCTCGGAGGGTGAAGGTTTCGGTCGACTCAAGGAGCAGGTCGTCTGTGGTGGCGGCACGCACGAGGAACTCCGCCTTGCCTGCCGGCACCGAAACGCTGCCGCCCGACACGGCGACCCAGCTTGCACCGCCGTCGAACGAGGCTTCCAAGCCGCCGGGATAGTCGGCGCCCGCACTCGCGCTGCCCGCGGCGAGCGCGACCGCGACCGCCGTGGCGGCGCTTCCGGCTTCCGACAGCCTCACCGTGAAAACGGCGTGGACGCCTTCCTCGGCGCTTGCATTGCTGACCGACAGCACCTTCGGCGTAACGGCAGGGCAGTCGTTGTCCACGATCACGCCGGTGCCGCAGTCGGTGCCGCCGTTGGCCGAGGCCTTGAGCGTGAAGGTCTCTTCCGTCTCGACCTTGGTGTCGTCGATGGTGCCGACACGGACCAGGAAATCGTCGACGCCGACACCCAGCTTGACCGAGCCGCATTCCACGCTTTTCCAGGTGCAACCGCCGTCGAACGACACTTCCATGGTGGTGCGGTAGTCGTGGCCCGCCTTCGCGCTGACGTCGGACAGCGCGAGGCTCACGGTCAGGCTCGACACGACCTTGCCGGACAGCGTGACTGCAAAAACTTCCTTTTGGCCTTCGACTGCGCGGCTGTCGCCGACCGAAACCAACTTGGGTTCCACTGGCGGCTTGCAGCCGTACCAGTCGTAGCTGCCGCAGCAACGGCGGTCGTCGTCGCGATCATGGCGATCGTCGTCGCGGGACTCGTCGTACCGGTTCCGGTTGTACGACGAGGATTTCGACCAGTACGAGGAATAGGAAAAGAAGGAGAACACCGTGACCTCCGGGCGGATTTCTGTTCGGGGACCATGGCAGGAGCAGGCCGGCCACTTTATGTAGAACGAATTCTATGTCGCGCTGTAGGAGTTTGTCCTACACGCGGGAAACAATTCGTTACTTTTCCGCGAGGTGGCGGCTGACCGAGAGCGCGGCGCCGAGCCAACCGAGCAACGCGGCGAAGCCGACGAGCATGGCAACCTCGTCGGGCTGCGGGCCGCGCAGCGCGAAGTCCAGCCCGTAGGCGCCGGCCAGTTCGAGCGCGGGCTGACGCAGCAGCGCCACGCTGGCGGCGACGATACCCCAGGCGAGCAGGCCGCCGAGCGCGCCCTGCAAGGCGCCGAACCAGTAGAAGGGGCGCCGGATGTAGCGGTCGGTCGCACCGAGCAGGCGGGATACGCCGATCTCGTCCTTCTGCATCAGGATCTGCAGGCGGATGGTGTTGAAGGTGACGACGACCAGCGCCGTGCCGAGCAAGGCGGCGAGCAGCCCGATCGCGGTGCGGCCGATGTTGGCCAGCGCGGCGAGGCGCTTGACCCAGGCCGAGTCGAGCTGCACGTGCTCGACCTTGGGCAGCTTCTGGAATTCAGCCTGCAGGCGTTCGAACAACTGCGGATCGTCGCCTTTCGGCGTGGCGATGAAGGCGTCTGGGAAGGGATTGCGCGGCAGCGAATCGAGTACCTCGGCGAGGCCTTCGGAACCGCGCAGCCGCGCGGCCGCCGATTCGCGCGAGACGAAGATCAACTTGGCGATGTCGGCATGCGCCTTGAGGCGCGCCTCGATCTCGCCGGCCTCGGCGCGCGTGGCGTCGAGCGTCATGAACAGGCTGATCTGCGGCGTGCCCGACACATCGCGTGCGAGTCCGAGGAAGCTGCCCAGCAGCACCTGCCCGCCCGCCGGCAGCGCGAGTGCGATGCCGATCACCAGCGCGGACAGCAGCGTGCTTACCGGCGAACCGGCCAGGCGGCGTACCGCACGTGAAATCGCCTGGCCCTGCTGCGCGATCCAGCTCATTGCACGAGCTTTCCGCCGGCCAGTTCGATACGCCGCGGCTGGTAGGCCGCGAACACGCCGGTGTCGTGGGTGGCGATGATTACCGTGACGCCGACCTCGTTGAACGAACGGAACAGCTCGGCGATGTCGCGTGCATAGTCGAGGTCGAGAAACGCCGTCGGCTCGTCGGCGATCAGGATCGAGGGCTTGTTCACGATGGCGCGCGCGATGCAGAGGCGCTGCTGTTCGCCGCCCGAAAGGCCGGGCGGCATTTCCTTGCCGCGCCCGGCAAGGCCGACGCGCTCTAGCGCCGCATGGACACGCTTTGCCGCATCCCGGGCCGGATGGCCGGCGATCGCCAGCGGCAGCATGACGTTGTCGAAGGCGTTGCGGTCGACGAGCAGGGACTGCTCCTGCAACACCAGCCCGAGCGTGCGGCGGAAGTAGGGAATGGCGGCGCGCTTGAGCGTGCCGACATCGACGTCGTTTACGGTCACGCGGCCGGCGCTCGGCCGCTCCAGCACCGGCACCATGCGGATCAAGGTGCTCTTGCCGGCGCCGGAATGGCCGACGAGGATGGCGAATTCGCCCCGTGCGATGGTCAGCGACACGCCGGCGAGGGCGTCGTGACCGCCGGGATAGCGCTTGGCGACCTGCTCGAAACGGATCATGCGGAGGTCATGGGCGCGCCGGGCTGCGCGCCGTCGAATGCGTTGACGGTCAAGATACGGCGTTGTCGTCGAGGTCGAGCAGCGCGGCAACGAACTCGGCGGCCTTGAACGGCTGCAGGTCGTCGATGCCTTCGCCGACGCCGATGTAGCGCAGTGCCTTGGGCTGCTGCCTTGCGATGGCGGCGAGCACGCCGCCCTTGGCGGTGCCATCGAGCTTGGTGACGATGAGTCCGGATACGCCTGCCGCGGCGTCGAAGGCCTTGACCTGGGCCAGCGCGTTCTGGCCGATGTTGGCGTCGAGCACCAGCACCACCTCGTGCGGGCCGCTCGGTTCGGCCTTGGCGATCACCCGGCGCACCTTGGCAATTTCGTCCATCAGGTGCAGCTGCGTCGGCAACCGGCCCGCGGTGTCGGCCAGCACCACGTCGATGTCGCGTGCCTTGGCGGCCTGGATGGCGTCGAAGATCACCGCAGCCGGGTCGCCGCCGTCCTGCGCAATCACCGTGACGTCGTTGCGCCGGCCCCATTCGACGAGCTGTTCGCGTGCCGCGGCACGGAAGGTGTCGCCGGCCGCCAGCAGCACGCTCTTGCCCTGTTTCTGGAAGTGGTGCGCCAGCTTGCCGATCGAGGTGGTCTTGCCCGAGCCATTGACGCCCGCGATCATGATGATGAAGGGCTTCGCGCTGTCCAAATCGAGCGGCTTTTCGAGCGGCGCGAGCAGCGTGGTGAGGACTTCGGCCAGGGCGCGGCGCAACTGCTCGCCGGTTTCGAGCTTGTCGCGCTTGACGCGCGCACGCAACTCGGCGATCAGGAACTGCGTGGCGTCGACGCCGCAATCGGCCATCAGAAGCGTCGATTCGAGTTCCTCGAACAGGGCCTCGTCGATTTTCGTGCGGCGGAACAGGTCGCCGACCGGCGTATTCAATGCGGCGCGGGTGCGCGCGAGACCGGCCTTGAGTCGGTCCTTCCACGAACTGCGCTTTTCTTCCGGTGCGGAAGGCGCGGGTGCGTCGACGGGCGCCTCGGCCGGCGTGCCGGTTTCGGCTGCCGGTGCCTCGTTGTCCTTGCCGCCGGATTTCTTCAGGAAACCAAAAATGCTCACGGGTGGTCAGAATGCTTCGGAGGGGGGAGGATGCGACACGGAACCATGATTCCGGCTTAAGATGCCCGCCGCCGGACATCCACGGGGGCGAATTTTACCAGACGGGGTTTCCCGTTCGAGAATTTCGCCCAAGACGAGAACCGACGTTCATTTTCACGGAGCACCATGAAACCAAAGCTGATGGCGGGCCTGGCCCTCGCGACCGCGTTCGCGCTGCCCGCGCACGCCAATCCGTTCGAGACGATGCTGCCCAACGGCATGCGCGTGATCGTCAAGGAAGATCGCCGCGCGCCATCCGTGGTGCATATGGTCTGGTACAAAGTCGGTGCGATCGACGAGGTGGATGGCACCTCGGGTGTGGCGCACGTGCTCGAGCACATGATGTTCAAGGGCACGAAGAACCTGAAGCCGGGCGAGTTCAACCAGCGCGTGGCGCGTGCCGGCGGGCGCGACAATGCCTTCACCAGTCACGACTACACGGCCTATTTCCAGCAGGTGCCCCAGCGCGCCCTGCCCGAGATGATGAAGCTCGAGGCCGACCGGATGGAGAACCTGATCGTCTCCGACGAGGAATTCTCCAAGGAGATCAAGGTCGTCATGGAAGAGCGCCGGCTGCGCACCGACGACAAGCCGCAGGCCCTGGTCTATGAATCGCTGATGTCGACCTCGTTCCAGGCGCATCCCTACCGCCGCCCGATCGTCGGCTGGATGAACGACCTGGAGAACATGACGGCTGCGGATGCGCGCGACTGGTACCACCGCTGGTACGCGCCGAACAATGCGACGCTGGTGGTCGTGGGCGACGTGTCGCACCAGGACGTGTTCAAGCTTGCCGCCGAGACCTACGGCAAGAACAGGAAGCACGAGCCCCTGCCGGTGCGCAAGCCGCAGCTCGAGCCGGAGCAGACCGGCATCAAGCGCGTGACCGTCAAGGCGCCGGCCGAACTGCCCTATATGGTGATGGCGTGGAAGGCGCCCAAGCTCGACGACGTCGAAAAGGACCGGGAGCCGTACGCGCTCGAGATACTCGCCGGTGTGCTCGACGGCCACGCGGCGGCGCGGTTCTCGAAGAATCTGGTGCGAGGCTCGCAGGTGGCGCAGCAGGCCGGCGCCGGCTATGACGGCACGGTGCGCGGCGAGGCCACCTTCCTGCTCGACGGCACGCCTGCGCCCGGCAAGAGCATGGCGGATCTGGAACAGGCGTTGCGGGCCGAGATCGCGCGCATCCAGAACGAGGGGGTTTCGCAGCAGGAGCTCGAGCGCGTCAAGACGCAGCTCGTGGCCTCGCAGACCTATAAGCGCGATTCGCTGTTCGCGCAGGCGATGGAAATCGGGCAGAGCGAGGTGGTGGGCCTGGGGTGGCGCTCGATCGACCGCACGATCGAGCAATTGCGCAGCGTGACCCCGGCCGAGGTGCAGGAGGTCGCGAAGAAATACCTAAAGGACGACTCGCTCACCGTTGCCACGCTCGACCCGCAGCCGGTCGCCGACAAGAAGCCGCGCAGCGCCGTCCCCGGCATGCGCCACACCAACTGAGCACCCCGACATGAAGCGCTTTCTGATTCTCTTGCTCGCGTTCGCCGCGGCCGGTTTCGCCCACGCCGGCGTGAACATCCAGACCTGGACTGCGCCTTCCGGCGCACGCGTCTACTTCGTCGAAAGCCACGACTTGCCGATCGTCGACCTGTCGATCGATTTCGCGGCCGGCTCGGCTTACGACCCGGCCGACAAGGCGGGTCTCGCCGGGTTCACGCGCGGCCTGTTCGACGCCGGTGCCGGCAGTCTTGACGAGGACGCGATCGCCGAGAAGCAGGTCGATACGGGTGCCCAGCTCGGCGGCCACACCGACCTCGATCGTTCCGGCGTCTCGTTGCGCACCCTGTCAAGCGCGAAGGAACGCGATGCCTCGCTCGACCTGCTGCGCCTGCTGCTCGCGCAGCCGACCTTCCCGCAAGCCGTGTTCGAGCGCGAAAAGGGCCGCACCATCGCGGCGATCAAGGAGTCGGAGACACAGCCGGCATCGATCGCGGCCAAGAAGTTCTCGAAAGGGCTCTATCCGTCGCATCCCTATGGCATGACGGCGACGGTCGAATCGGTTGGCCGCATCACACGCGAGGACGTGGCAAGCTTTCATCGCAGCTTCTTCACCGCGTCGCGTGCGGTGGTGTCCATCGTCGGCGACCTGTCGCGTGCAGATGCCGAGCGCATCGCGCAGCAACTGACCGAGGCGCTGCCGAAGTCGGACAACGCGGCGAAGATCGCCGCGCCCGAGGCGCCGAAAGCGGAAGTGATCCGCGTCAGCCATCCGTCGCAGCAGAGCCACATCCAGATCGGCCTGCCGGTGCTCAAGCGGGGTGACGCGGATTTCTATCCGCTGGTGGTCGGCAATTACGTGCTCGGTGGCGGCGGCTTCGTCTCGCGCCTGATGAAGGAGGTGCGCGAAAAGCGTGGTTACGCCTACAGCGTGTATAGCTACTTCCAGCCGCAGCAGGTCGAAGGGCCGTTCCAGATCGGCCTGCAGACCAAGAACGAGCAGGCGGACGACGCGCTCAAGGTGGTGCGCGAGACGCTGGAAACCTTCCTGAAGCAGGGACCGACCGAGGACGAGCTCAAGGGCGCCAAGCAGAACATCACCGATGGCTTCGTGCTTCGGCTCGACAGCAACCGCAAGATCCTCGACCAGGTCGCGGTGATCGGCTTCTACCGGTTGCCGCTCGATTACCTCGACCAATACCCGAAGCAGATCGAGAAGGTGACCGCGCAACAGGTGCGCGACGCGTTCGCGCGGCGCGTCAGGCCGGACGGCATGGTGACCGTGGTTGTCGGCGGCGGTGCCTGACCGGCGCCGGTCGTCGGCCCGGAAGGCGCATGGATGTTTGATCTGAGGCATGCCGTGCTGCATTTGTCCTGTTCATGCGCCGTTTGGGGCTGCATGCCTGAAGAGCAAGCATCCATGCGCCTCGCAGGAGGGTGAGAGTTGAGCCGCGTGCGCATCGTCGGCGGCACCTGGCGCAGCCGTCTGCTCGACGTGGCCGATGTGCCCGGCCTGCGGCCGACGCCGGACCGGGTGCGCGAAACGCTGTTCAACTGGCTCGGCCAGGACCTCGCCGGCATGCGTTGCCTGGACCTCTTTGCCGGTACCGGCGCCCTCGGCTTCGAGGCCGCGTCGCGCGGCGCGGCGCAGGTGACGCTGGTCGAGCGCGATCCGAAGGCGCTGGCCCAACTCAAGGCGAATGCGGCGAAACTCGATGCGCGCAACGTCCAACTGCGGCGCGCCGATGCGCTGCAGTTCCTGCGTGATGCCGCAAGTTCGCATGCGCGGCACTACGACCTGCTGTTCCTCGATCCGCCGTACCGGCAGGACTGGCTGGCGCGCGTCGAACCGCTGCTCGATACGGTGCTGGATGCCAAAGCCTTGATCTATGTCGAAGCCGAGTTCCCCGTCGAACGGCTAGACTCGCGCCGCGTGATCCGCAACGGGCGTGCAGGGCAGGTGTACTATCAGTTGCTGGAACCCGACGGTTTGTGAGAGATTCGCGGCGCCGGCCAACAACTGGGGACGTTCTTGAAAAGCAGGCTTGCCATTTATTCCGGAACATTCGATCCGTTTACCCGGGGACACGAAGATCTGGTGCGGCGTGCTTCGGGCTTGTTCGAACGCGTGATCGTCGCGGTGGCGGACAGCCGCTCGAAGCGTCCGCTGTTTGACCCTGACGAACGTGTGGAAATTGTTCGTACCATCGTGCGCGACTGCACGAACGTCGAGGTCAAGGGGTTCAGCGGCCTGTTGATGGAGTTCCTGCGCGAGCAGGGCGCGCAGGTCATCGTTCGCGGCCTGCGTGCGGTATCGGACTTCGAATATGAATTCCAGATGGCGGGCATGAACCGCAGCCTGCATCCGGATGTCGAAACGGTATTCCTGACGCCGGGCGAGCAATACATGTTCCTGTCAGCCACCATGGTGCGCGAGATCGCCTCGTTCGGCGGGGACGTGAGCAAGTTCGTGCATCCGATGGTTGCCGAAAAGCTGACACTGAAGTTTGGAAAAGCGGCCGACTAGCGGCTGCGATTGAGGAAACAACCATGGCTTTGATGATTACCGACGAATGCATCAACTGCGACGTGTGCGAGCCCGAGTGCCCGAACGGTGCGATTTCGCAGGGCGAGGAAATCTACGAGATCGACCCGGGCAAATGCACCGAGTGCGTGGGGCATTTCGACGAGCCGCAGTGCCAGCAGGTTTGTCCGGTCGATTGCATACCGCACAACCCGGAGTACGCCGAAACCAAGGATCAGCTGATGGCCAAGTTCCTCAAGCTGACCGCGGTCAAGGCCTGACCAGTCCTCCGGCGCATCGCGTGAGCGCTGCGCAGCCGAACGGGTCGGTCGCGGTGTTCATCGACCCCGTCCCAGTTGCCGCAATCGAGGCCGCGCACGGCGCATACCGCGCGCGGCCCGTATCGCCCGGATGCTCAGGCGGGCGGATGCCAGCCTGCGTCGGCCCACAGCTCGCCGCTGACCGCAGAATTGTTGAGCATGAAGCAGATCGCGTCGGCGATTTCGTCCGGGCGGATCAGGCGCCCGAGCTGCGTGTAGGGCAGCACGTGCTTGTTGATGTAATCCTCGCCCAAGGCGCGCACCATCGGCGTGTCGGTGAAACCGGGGTGGATCACCCCGCAGCGCACGCCGTAGAACATTGCTTCCTTCATGATCGTCGCCGCGGCGCCTTCGAGGCCGGCCTTGGTGCTGGCGTAGGAAATCTGCCCCTTGTTGCCCTGCGAGGAGATCGAGCCGATGAACACCACCGCGCCCTGCATGCCTTCGGCGGGCACCCATTTCTTCAGGCCGCGCGCAGCCCGATCCTCGGCGATGCGCGCAATCATTTCCAGCGCCCAGTAGATCGGTGCGATCAGATTGACGTCGAGCACCAGCTTGAAGGTTTCGGTCGGATAGATGTTCGCCTTGCCGGTTGCCTTGTCGACACGGATTGCGAGGTCGTCCCGCGTGATGCCGGCAGCCGGCACGCACAGGCCAACGCGCCCGTGTTCGCGGCCCAGCGAATCGAACACCGACGCACGGAAGGCTTCGTCGGTGACGTTGCCGCGATAGGCGAACGCGACCTTGCGGCCGGCATCCGCGTTCACTTCCGCCGCGACGCCTTCGACCGCATCGCCCATGTCGACCAGTCCGATGGCGCGTACCCTGCGCCGGGCGAGCTGCAGCGCGACTGCCCGACCGATGCCACTTGCTGCGCCCGTGATCACAGCGACCTTGTCTATCAGTTCCATGTGCCCTCCCTCGTTGGCCAATGAGTCCGCTTTTCATCATAGTCCACCACGATGCGGTGCAACATCCGTAGTTTCAGGGAGGCGGGGCAGCCAATGAAAATGCTTTTCAAACAATCTGTTGTGCTTTTCTCCAAGGGTTGCGCTTTGCAGCGCACCCGAATTGCTCCGGATCTCGGCGGCCGGCCTTTCCGGTGAAGGCGAAACAGGACCGCCGCAGTTTTCTGGCTACCCTGCTCGTGCTCGGGGCGAGCGCCTGCGCGCAAGCCGCGCCGTTGGTCGGTGTTGCCGCGGAGGCGCTGATGCCGCGATCGCGCGGCAATCGGGTCGTGATCGTGGGCGGCGGATGGGGGGGGCTCACGGCGGCGCGCGAGTTGCGTGCCCGGGCGCCGGATCTCGAGGTGGTGCTGCTCGAGCGCAATGCCGCGTTCTGGTCCGGTGCGCTGAGCAACAAGTGGCTGGCGGGGCAGGTCGACACGCGCCTGATCGTGCATGACTACGCGGCCGCCGCAGCGCGCTTCGGCTACCGATTCATCCGGGCCGACGTGCTCGACGTCGATCGTGCCGCACGCCGCATCGTCACCGCTGCCGGCACGCTCGACTACGACTGGCTGGTACTCGGCGTGGGCATACGCTACGACTACGCGTCCTGGTTTGGCGACGACCGGCGGACGATCGAACAGACGCGCGAACAGTTCCCGTGTGCCTATCTGCCCGGGGATGAAACGGCGCGCCTGAAGCGCAAGCTCGAGCGCTTCGCCGGTGGCGATCTCGTCATGAACCTGCCGCCGATGCCCTATCGCTGTCCGCCGTCGCCCTACGAGCGCGCAGCCATGATCGGCTGGATGCTCAAGACGCGGAAGATCAAGGGTCGGCTGATCATCCTCGACCCGAACCCGATCTCACCGGTGTTTCGGCGCATCTACACCGAGCGCTATCGCGACCAGATCCACTATGTCGACGGCGCCACGGTCAAGCGCGTCGATCCGGTTAAGCACACCGTGTCCACCGAGTTCGACGATTACCCCTTCGACGACGCGATCCTGATGCCGCCGCAACAGGCGGGCGACCTGTTGTGGAGAATGGACCTGATCGGGCGCGACAGCAGCGGCAGCCCGACCGGCTGGGCAGCACAGGATCCCGTTCATCTGCATGCCTTGGGCGACGAGCGCGTGTTTCTCGTGGGCGACGCACTGGGGCCGGTATCGCCGCTGTTCGGCCACTATCCGAAGAGCGGGCACCTCGCCAGCCGCCAGGGGCGCATTGCCGCGCAGGAGATCGTTGCCCGCGTGCGCGGCGCGGAACCGCCGAAGCTGCTGCCGGACAGCGTGTGCTTCGTTTTCAGCGACTTCGAGCCGCAGGAGATGGTGCGAATCGATTCCGGCTATCGCTTTCGCGGCGACGGGCTGATCCAGCAGACGGTCAAGCAGGTCGCCGATCCGAATCCGCGCAACGAGGATGTCGACTGGGCGAAAGCGATGTTTGCGGATTTTCTCGGCGCCGCGTGATCGGTTCCGCGGGGGGCGTAACTGCCCTCAGTGGCGCGCCCAGATGCTCGTCTTGCCGTTGGGGGCAACGAGCAGTGTGTCGTAGAGTTCGCGCCGCACGACCTCCTCGGTATTGACCGTGTCGAGGATCGTGCAGCCGCGTTCGCAGAACGGCGCCGATTTCTCGAAGCCGGGCGCGCCGCGCGGCTGTCCCGGCACCGCGAGCCCGCGTGCCTTGGGCTTTTCCTTGAGCAACTGCTTGATGTCGTCGGCCGGCACGTGGCCCTCGATGAAGTAGCCGGCGACGGTTGCTGTTAGCACCGATTCGACATCCGGCGGAACCTTGAGGCGGCGCTTGACGGCCGCCATGTCCTCGGTGCCGTGGAAGGTTGCCGAAAACCCGTTGTCCCGCAGGTGGTCGGCCCAGTCGATGCAGGCGAGGCAGACCTTGGGCCCGTAGATGTCGACGTGAGGGGGCGTGGAACCCTTGTCCGCGGCGAACGCGCCCTGTGACGCGAGCCAGCACGCCACGAGCAGCAGGCAGCCCCGCGTCAACATGCCTTGCCCGGCTTGCAGCCCTTGAGGATCCATAGCGAGATCACGCCGGCCACTTCGTTGGCCATGTTCTTGCGCGCCATCGACAATGGATCGCGGCCGCTGTGGGTCTTGGCCGTTGTGTCGGCGCCGGCCTCGAGCAGCAGTCTGGCATTCTCGGTGCGCTGCGTGTAGGCCGCCATGTGGAGCGGTGTTGCGCCCTCGCCATCGCGTGCGTTCACGTCCGCGCCGGCGGCGAGAAGGGCCTTGAGCGGGCCGGCATCCGGGTTGGTTGCGGCAAGGTGGAGCGGCGTCGAGCCGCGGCCTGTGCGCGCGTCTCGCGCATCGGGTGTCGCCTTGAGGATGGCCTGAATCTCTACAGCGCTGCCCATGCGCGCTGCATCGTGGATCGGCTGGTCGTTGGCGCCGAAGGTCTGGGCAAGGACCGAGCCGGCGATCATCAGGCCCGCAAGGGCCGCGGCGAGACGTCTGGCAAGTTTGAGTGGGTGGGGGCGATTCATTTTTTGATCCGGATTGTTCGAGAAACGTTCTCAACCGCAAGTCTAGCGCGTGGATGTCGCGGAAACATGGCGCAGATCAATTTGGCGCCCATCGCCGCGTTTCCGGCCGGCCGGTTGCTCTGCCCTGCTGACAAATTGATCCACGTCATTTTTTTTGCGCTGCCGCGAAATGTACATTGGGTGCGACCGATTGTCGCAGGGGTGCCGGCACACGTTCTGGCGCCGTTCCGATCGATCGCCTTCACTCAAGCGGAGTCACATCATGAAAAAATGGGGAATGCGAGTCCTCCCGCTGCTGATTGCAGCCGGTGCGGGGCTTGCTGCGGCGACGGCGTGGTCCGCCGAGTCGCTGCAGGACGTACTGAAACGCCGCAATCTTTCGCAGCAGGATCTTCTGGCTGCCGCCAAGACCTACGTGCCGACCGGCAAGCGCGACGAGTTCGTTGTGTTCAGTTCGGGCGGCCAGTCGGGGCAGGTCATCGTCTACGGCGTGCCGTCGATGCGCATCCTCAAGTACATCGGCGTCTTCACGCCGGAACCGTGGCAGGGCTACGGCTTCGACGAAAACTCGAAGGCCGTGCTGGACCAGGGCAAGATCGACGGAAAGGACATCACCTGGGGTGATACGCACCACCCGGCGATCTCGGAAACCGAGGGCAAGTACGACGGTCAGTTCCTTTTCATCAACGACAAGGCCAATCCCCGCCTCGCCGTGATCGATCTGCGCGACTTCGAAACCAAGCAGATCGTCGTCAATCCGATCTTCAAGTCGGAGCACGGCGGTGCCTTCGTCACGCCGAACACTGAATACATCATCGAGGCCGCGCAGTACGCCTCGCCGCTCGAGAACAAGAAGTTCGTACCGCTCGAGGAGTTCAACGAAAAGTACCGCGGCGGCATCACCTACTGGAAGTTCGACCGCAAGGAAGGCCGCATCAACCCGGCGCAGTCGTTCTCGCTCGAACTGCCGCCCTACAGCCAGGATCTTTCGGACGCCGGCAAGGGCCCGTCTGACGGCTGGTCGTTCACCAACTCGTTCTGTTCCGAGCGCTACGTTGGCGGCATCGAAAAGGGCCGCCCACCTTATGAAGCCGGCTGCTCCGCGAAGGACACCGACTACCTGCACGTGATCAACTGGAAGAAGGCCGCAGAGCTCGTCGCAGCCGGCAAGGCCAAGAAGATCAACGGCCACAACGTGCTGATGATGGAAACGGCGATCAAGGAAGGCATCCTGTTCCTGATCCCGGAGCCGAAGAGCCCGCACGGCGTCGACGTCACGCCTGACGGCAAGCTGCTCACCGTCGCCGGCAAGCTCGACACCCACGTGTCCGTGTATTCCTTCGAGAAGATCCAGGCCGCTATCAAGGCAGGCAAGTTCGAATCGAAGGATCCGTACGGCATTCCGGTGATCGGCCTGAAGGATGCGTTGCACACCCAGGTCGAACTCGGCCTCGGCCCGCTGCACACGCAGTACGACTCGAAGCCCTGTGTCGCCTACACCTCGCTCTACGTCGATTCGCAGGTCGCGAAGTGGAACTACTGCGAAGGCAAGGTGCTGGACAAGATCAGCGTGCACTACAACATCGGCCACCTGATGGCCATGGAAGGCGATTCCATGGATCCGAAGGGCCGCTACCTGGTGGCGCTGAACAAGCTGGCGATCGACCGTTTCGTGCCGGTGGGTCCGCTGCATCCGCAGAACCACCAGCTGATCGACATCAGCAACGACAAGATGCAGTTGCTCTATGACATGCCGCTGCCGCTGGGCGAGCCGCACTACGCGGTCGGCATCGATGCGACCAAGCTCAAGCCGGGCGTGCGCTACAAGGTCGGCACCGACTCGCGCACCGACAAGCCGCATCCGGGCTTGGTTCGTGCGGGCGAGGAAAAGACCGTCAAGAAGGGCAACAAGGTCGAGGTGTTCGGCACGCTGATCCGCTCGCACATCACGCCTGAGACGATCGAAGTCGATGTTGGCGACGAAGTCACCATCCACCTGACCAACCTCGAGCGTGCGCAGGACGAGACCCACGGCTTCACCGTGTCGACCTACAACAAGCATGCGTCGATCGAGCCGGGCAAGACGGTCACGGTCAAGTTCAAGGCTGACAAGGAAGGCGTCTATCCGTACTACTGCACGGAATTCTGTTCGGCGCTGCACCTCGAGATGCAGGGTTACCTGCTGGTCAAGCCGAAGGGCTGGAAGCCGACCAAGACCGCGCTCGCTGCGCAGTCCTACACCGAAGACGACTACAAGAAGCAGGTGAAGAAGATCGCCGATACCCAGGCGGTGATCGACTCGGTCGTTGGGTACATCACCTCGGTGAACTACAAGGACTTCCCGGACGTGGTGGCGTTGGTCGAGGACGCGACCGATCAGCTCAATAAGATGAAGGACGCCAAGGCCAAGCACGAGGCGGCTGCTGCCAAGAAGGATTGGGAGCAGGCGAACCTCTGGGCCGAGCAGGTCTGGCAGTATCAGGTCAAGGCGGCGGACATCGGGCTACGCGCAAAGACCTACCTAGAGCAGAACGGCGCCAAGAAAGTCAAGTAACTTGACTTGAGGCAAGGCGATTGACGGGGAGCGGCCGCTAGGCTGCTCCCCGTTGCTTTTTTCTTGAAAGGAATGACCATGAAGAAAACAGTGTTACTGGCAGCTGCGGCCATCGCGGCCTCGGGCTCGGCAATCGCCGCCGATGGCGCCAAGCTGTATGCGGAGAAGACCTGCAACGCCTGCCATGGCCCGCAGGGCAACAAGCCGCTGATGCCGGACTACCCGAAGATCGCCGGACAGAACGCCAAGTACACCGAGCGCCAGATGCTCGACATCAAGAGCGGTGCGCGCTCGAACGGCAATACCGCTGCCATGAAGGGCGTGATGCACCTGGTCTCGGACGCAGAGATCAAGGCGCTCTCCGAGTACATTGCGACGCTGAAACCCTGAATCAGCATTTGCTGTTTTGCGCTTGACTCGCATCAATGAGTGCGAGTCGGGCGTGCGGCACAATGCAATCGTCACACCCCATACGAGGAAGCATGTCATGAAGTCGAAACTGCTATTTGCCTTGTTTCTTGCGCCGGCCATCGCATTCGCCGGCCCGCCTGCGCCGCACAAGGAAGGTATCGAAGGCAAGGACTACAAGTGGAATGCCCAGGAAGGCGAGAAGATCGAGGCGCTGACCAAGAAGGGCGATCCCAAGAACGGCAAGGACGTCTACGAGGTGTGCGGGGCATGCCACCTGCCCTCCGGCGCCGGCCGCCCCGATGGTACGTTCCCGCAACTCGCCGGCCAGCATACGACAGTGCTGATCAAGCAGATGGCGGACATTCGTGCCGGCCTGCGCGACAACCCGACAATGTATCCGTTCGCCAGCACATTGACCGACGCACAGGAACTCGCGGACGCGGCTGCCTATATCCAGAGTCTTTGCATTCCGGCCGACCATGGCAAATACGAAGGCAAAGATGCGGCGCTGCAGGTATCTCAAGGCAAGGAGCTCTACGAAAAGCAGTGCAAGGAATGCCATGGCGCCAATGGCGAGGGCAACAAGGAGAAGTTCTTCCCGGTGATCGCCGGCCAGCATTACAAGTATCTGCTGCGCCAGATGACCGAGATCCGCGACGGCAAGCGCCGCAACGCCAATCCGGACATGGTCAAGGTGATCAAGCCTTACACCAACGAGCAGCTCGTGGCGATTTCCGCCTATCAGTCCAGTCTTGTGATGCCGGGATCGATGTGCAAGACGGCTGCCACCAAGAAGAAATGATGTAGATTCGGCAATGCGCGCCGGGCACCGTCCTCACGGTGGCCGGCGCGACCGTAGTGCTCGAGGCAGGCGGGGGTGGCCTGAACCGGAATCCGGAACGCCCCGAAGCGAGAACAGAATGACTACCGGCAAGAACCCCAATCTGCTGATCGGCGGCCTCACGCTGATCGCGCTCGTGGCAATGATCGCCGCCTATTTCGCGCCGATCTGGTGGGTGTCGCTGACTGCACCCAACTATCCCAAGGATGCGTTCCCTGACGGCATCCGCATCCATTTCCACTTCGACGGCGTCTACAACGGTTGCAAGGCCGCGGGCAAGGGCAGCCGCATGGCAAGCGAGATCATCCAGAAGGATCTTTCGCACGAGGACGAGCGCTACAACCCGATCACTGACGCCAAGAAGGACATCGACAAGGGCGCAGAGGGGCTGGATTGCGTTCACGAGATGAACACGATCAATCACTACGTCGGCATGTTCCCGATTGCGACTGGCGCGCCGGTAGAGAAGCCGCTGGCGAAATTCTTCTTCGGCTTCTTCGCCGTGATGATGCTCGCGTTCATGGTCACCAACCGCAAGTTGCGTCTGGTCGTCCTGTCGGCCGGATTCGCGGCAGTGGCGGCGTGGACCATCGTCGACCAGTACGTGCTGGGCCATCTCGCCTCGCACGTGACGGCTTACGTCAATGAGGCCGGCACGTTCTTCAAGGAACCCGACAAGATCAAGGTGTGGGGCGACAACGTCACGCTGATCAGCAACATCGTCATCGTCGGGCTGATCGTCGCCATGATCGTGGTCGTGCTCGGCGTGTGGAAGATCCGCCAGTTCGAATTGCTGCTGGCCTTGGTGCCGGGCCTGCTTCCGATCTTCTTCGTCATCGAGTATTCGGCGTGGCTGTGGTTCTTCGGCCACAACCTGCATCCGTGGGGCGCATTCACGGTCAAGCCGTTCATGCCCACCGTCCTGGGTGAAGGCAAGGTCGCGCAGTTCTCTACGTACTCCTATCCGTACTGGGGCTATGCGCTCCTGGTGGTGGTGTTCGTCTGCCTGATGCTGGCGCTGCTCCTGCGCCGCAAGCAGTTGCGCGAGTCCGCGGCCGCCTGAGGCGCTGCGTTTCCATGGCGACATTCAGCCGACGTGCCGCTTTGCCGCTTGCGGCTTCGCTGACGGTGTTTGCGGGTGCGGCGTTGGCGCAACTTGTTGTCGGCGATGACGATGGTCCGCGCGAAAAGGCAGTTGCAAGTGACATGAAGGCGGCACCTGTCGGCGTCGATCGACCCAAGCCGACATTCATGCTGTCCGAACGCGACAAGCGCGTACATGGCCTCAAACCGTTTCAGGTACTGGTCGACGCGGCCGCGCCCGGCGCGACGTTGCGTCCGGCGCCGGGTACCTATGCCGGCCCGGTCACGATCGACAAGCCGCTGACGATCGAGGGTGACGGTGTCACCATCGATGCCGGCGACCGCGGCACGGTGATGCTGGTCCATGCCGAGGGCGTGACCCTGCGCGGACTGCATCTGACCGGATCGGGCGATTCCCACGATACCGACGATTCGTGCCTCGACGTCCGCGGCAGCCGCAACGTATTCGAGAATCTGGTGATCGACAATTGCCTGTTCGGCATCGATCTCAAGCAGTCGAACCGTAATGCGCTGCGGGGCAATCGCATCACGTCCAAGCCACGCGACCTCGGCGTGCGCGGGGATGGCCTGCGCATCTGGTACAGCAACGACAATCTGATCGAGGGCAACCAGGTCACCGATTCGCGCGACATGGTGGCCTGGTATTCGAACCGCAATACATTTCGCGGCAATGTAGGACGGCGCAGCCGCTATTCGATCCACTTCATGTTCGCCGACGGCAACGTGGTCGAGGGCAACCGGTTCTACGACAATTCGGTGGGCGTGTATTTCATGTACACAAACGGCGGTGTGGCGCGCAACAACGTCGTTTCGCATGCCACTGGCGCGGCGGGTATGGCGTTCGGGTTCAAGGAATCGTCGAACGTGCTGATCGAGAACAACGAGATCATCTATTGTGCGATCGGCGTGGGTTCGGATCTGTCGCCTTTCGAGCCGAACGCCGCCATCGAATTCCGCAACAACCGGTTTGCGTACAATGGCATGGCCATGTCCTTCAACAGCGAGACCGGCGGCAACCGGATCGTCGGCAATGTCTTCGAAGGCAACCTGACTCAGGTCGGCTATGGCGCGCACAGCGAGGCCGCAGCAAAGAATTTCTGGCAGGGCAACTACTGGGACGACTATCAGGGATTCGACCGGGACGGCGACGGCATCGGTGATCGGCCGCACGAACTGCTGTCCTACGCCGACCAGATCTGGATGGAGATGCCCGTGGCGCGCTTCTTCCGCAATTCACCCGTGATGGAACTGCTCGACTTCCTCGAGCGGCTGGCACCTTTTTCCACGCCCGCCAAAGTCTTGCAGGACGACAAGCCTCGTTTCAGCAGGGAGCGCGTCAGTTCATGAGTGAAGACAAGCCGACATCGTCCGCGACACCTGCCAAGCCGCCGCTTTCCAAGGACCGCAGGCAGCAGGCGCGCCGCCGCATCCTGCGCACCATCCTGTTGACGGGCGGCGTGGTCGGTGCGGCTGCATCGGGGTTCCTCCCGCTGGTTTACGCCCAGAAGCCGCGCCTGCGCCCGCCTGGCGCACTGGACGAAAAGGACTTCCTGGCCTCGTGCATCAAGTGCGGGCAATGCGTCCAGGTCTGCCCGGTGCAGGCGATCAAGCTGGCCGACCTGATCGACGGCATCGGTGTCGGCACGCCCCATATCGATGCGCGCGCGCAGGCATGCGATTTCTCGTGCGACGCCGTGCAGTGCATCCTCGCCTGCCCGACCGGATCGCTCACGTATCATAAGCCGGAGTTCCTCAAGGTGCGCGACGGCGCGAGCCTCGCAGCCGCGCCGATACTCAAGGCCAAGGAAAAGGATCCCGAACCGACGCTGAACCTGAAGGAGCGCATCGGCGTTGCCCGACTGGTGCGGCCGGAGAGCTGTCTCGCGGCCAAGGGCAAGGGATTCAAGGGGCAGGCGCGCGGCGCGGATTTCGACGGCCACCTGCGTTACATGGATGTCGATCGATGGAAGCCGATTCCGGTGGCCGACCACCCGTACGACATCGCGGAATGCGATCTCTGCGTACGCGAGTGTCCCGTGAAGAACGCCATATCGATCGAAACCGTATTCGCGCCTGATGGCAGCAAGCGCAAGACGCCGGTGGTGCATGAACCCTGCGTCGGCTGCGGGGTGTGCGAAATGATCTGCCCGGTCGAGCCGGCCTGCATCGTGGTGGAGCCGCGCGAGGTGTGGAAGGCATGAGCGAGCTACTGAAACGCCGCTTTCGCGACCAGATCAAGGTGCTGTTCGGGCGCGAACCGAGCAAGCCGGCGGCAATTTCCCCGAAGGCGCAGGAGATCCATTTCTACAAGCGCGGCAATCGTGACCTGATCGCAGAGAAGCTTCATGCCCGCGCACATGCCGAACACAAGCACAAATGGCGCAACCGGCGCTGGGCGACGCTGATCCTGGTCAACCTGCTGTTCGTGGTCTCGTTCTCCTTCGACGTCCAACTGCTCGAAGGGGCGCTTACCGCATCGCGTTTCGTCGGTTTTCATCTGATCGATCTCAATTCGGCGCTGCAGGTCATGCTTGCGCACAAGCACGTGATCCGGAACCTGCTGATCGGAACGCTGACCGTTGCGATACTCTGGGCGCTGCTCGGCGGGCGCACCTTCTGCTCATGGGTCTGTCCCTACCATCTGCTGGCCGAATGGGCGGAAAAGCTGCACCTGTATCTGGCGAAGAAGAAGCTCGTGACCGATCAGAGCATCCGGCGAGAACTTCGCACGGTGTTCTGGGTGCTGTTCGCCGTGCTTGCCGTTGTGACCGGCTATACGGTGTTCGAGGCGATCTCGCCGACCGGCATCCTGTCGCGTGCGCTGATCTACGGCCCCGGTCTGGCACTGCTCTGGGTGTTCGCGCTGCTGGTGTTCGAGGTTTTCTTCTCGCGCCGCGCATGGTGCCGCTACGTGTGCCCGATCGGTCTGACCTATGGTGTGGTCGGCATCGTGTCGCCGCTACGCATCAAGTACACGCTCAAGGACTGCTTCCACGAGGGCGACTGCCGCAAGGTCTGCCTGGTGCCCCACGTGCTCGACACGGTCATCAAGGGACGCGCGGTAGAAACCGAGGTGCCGATCGGTCCCGACTGCACACGTTGCGGCCTGTGCGTGGATACCTGCCCGACCGGGTCGCTCAAGTTCGACGTCAAGGGGCTGTCGAAGCTGATGTGAAACGCCGGACCGCCGGCCACGCGGCCGGCGGTACCCGCTCCTTCACATCTCAACAATCTGCGTTGAATCAATTTCCGACTACGGCGGGCAGTTTAGAATCCGTCGCAACATGATCAAGTTCGAATCCGTTGCCAAGACTTTCCGTCGTGCCCGGGTGCTCGACGGCATCAGCCTCGAGATCGGCACGGGAGAGCGCATTGCCTTGATCGGGTCGAACGGCGCCGGCAAGACCACGCTGATCCGCTGCCTGCTCGGCGAGTACACCCACGACGGCAGTGTGACAATCGACGGCCATTCGCCGCGCCGGGAACGTACCGCGGTGCTCGGGAAGATCGGATTCGTGCCCCAGTTGCCGCCGCCGCTCAAGATGCCGGTCGGGCAACTGATCGCTTTCGCCGCCGGGCTCTGCGGCACCGATCCGAAGCGCATACTCGAAGTCGCCGGCTCGCTGGGCCTCGACACCACGCCGATCATGGACAGGCAGTTCGTGCGCCTGTCCGGTGGCATGAAGCAGAAGCTGCTGATCGCGATTGCATTGGGCCGGGAGGCGAACGTGCTCGTCATGGACGAACCGGCCGCCAACCTCGATCCCGAGGCGCGCAAGATCTTCTTCGAACTGCTTGCCGAGCGCACCGCGAGTGCCACCATGCTGATATCCAGCCACCGTCTCAACGAGGTTGCGTCGCTGGTCAATCGCGTGATCGAACTCGATCTCGGGCGTGTCATTCTCGATGACCGCGTGGCCGACGACGTGTCGCTTAGCGGCATGCTGGCATGCCGCATCTCGGCCAAGCGCGTCGAGCCGGCCTTCGTCAAGGCGCTCGGCACCTGGAATTTCGAGGATCTCGGTGGCGGGCTCGAATGGCAGGGGCTGGTCGCCGGACCCGACCGGCTGCGCTTCCTCGGCATGACGTCGCGTTACGTGGCACTCATAAGCAATCTTTCGATTACCGAGGTGAACAAATAATGGACCGACGCCGCTTCGTCATCGCCGGGCTGGCCCTCACGCCGCTTGCCGCCATGCTCGCGGCCTGCGGCAAGAAGGGGGACTGGCCGGAAGGCATGGCGCCGATCGTCTGGGACCGCGATTCCTGCGCACGCTGCAGCATGGTGATTTCCGACCGCCGCTTTGCGGTCGAGATGCGCGGCGGGCCGAAGGACATGACGCTCAAGTTCGACGACATCGGCTGTGCCCTCCACTATTCGCGCGAAAAGGCGGCCGAGCACGCCTGGCTGTCCGATGCGGCGACGAAGTTCTGGGTGGCCGACAGCGCCAGCAAGGGCAACGAGGTGCGCTGGTTCGACGCTCGCAAGGCGCATTACGTCACCGCGACATCGCCGATGGCCTACAACTATGCCGCCGTCGCGCAACCGCAGGCCGGGTCGTTCGACTTCGACACCATGAAGCAGCACATACTGGCGAAGGAAAGATAGCCCTCCGATGAAGCACCTGTGGCTCACTGCCAGGCTCGACATCGTCGAATCGCTGCGCGCGCGCTGGTTCCAGATCTACACCCTGGTATTCGGCGGCATCGTCGCGCTGCTGTTCCTGTTCGGCCTTACCGAATCGCGAGTCCTCGGCTTCGTCGGCCTGTCGCGCCTGCTCGTCACCTACATCCAGCTCACCATGGCGATCCTGCCGATCTTCGTGCTGGTGACCACCGTGCGCTCGGTCGCCGGCGACCGCGAGGCCGGCGTGTTCGAGTATCTGCTGTCGCTGCCGGTGTCCCTCGGCGCCTGGTTCTGGGGCAAGATCCTCGGCCGTTATGTCGTGATCTTCGCACCGGTGTTCGTCGCCATGCTCGGGGCGGTGCTTTGGGCGCTGGCGCGCCAGATCGAAGTGCCGTGGGAGATCTTCACTTACTACACCGCGCTGCTCGCGTCGATGTGCGCCTGTTTCCTCGGCATCGGCATGCTGATCTCGTCGCTTGCGCGTGGCACCGACATGGCGCAGGGTGCGGCATTTCTGGTGTGGCTGGTGCTTTTGATGTTCCTCGACCTGATCCTGCTCGGCGTGATGATCCAGGGCAAGGTTGCGCCGGAAGTGGCGGTCGGCATTGCACTGGCAAACCCGCTGCAGGTGTTCCGCACCGCCGCGCTCGCGTTGTTCGACCCGCAACTGATCGTGCTCGGCCCGTCCGCCTACGTGATCCTCGACACCTTCGGTGCGGCCGGCTTCCGGCTGTACGCGCTGGCCTATCCGGCAGTGATCGGGCTGCTGTGCGCGGTGGCAGGCTACGTGGTGTTCAAGCGTGGCGATCTGCCCTGATCACCGAGCCGGTTCCATGAAAGCCCTGTTCGCCCTGCTGCTGGCCTGCTTTGCGAGCCTTGCATCCGCCGATGATACGGCGGGCCTCTACGGTGCGAACCTCATCGACCTCGACGGCAAGCCCTATTCGGGCGAGGCGCTGCGCGGCAAGCCGCTGGTGGTGAACTTCTGGGCACGCTGGTGCGGGCCGTGCAAGCAGGAGATTCCCGACCTGATCGAGGCGAATGGCAAGTACAAGTCCAGGGGCGTCATGACGGTCGGCATCGGCATCGAGGAGCGCGTCGACAGCGTGCGCGAGTTCGCCAAGGCCTACGAGATGGATTACACCGTTCTGCTTGCCGGCGACCAGGGACTCAAGCTGCTGCGTTCCGTCGGCAACGCCACGGCCGGCCTGCCCTACACGCTGGTCATCAATCGCGCCGGCAAGGTCGTCGCGCGCAAGCTCGGCGTGATGAGCAAGGCGGAGATGGATGCCGCCTATCAGCTGGCCCTGCAACCCTGAACCATCGTGGAGTAGCCATGAAACACCGATTCCTGCTCGGCGCCTGCCTGATCGCGCTGTCGGCCCCGGTCCTCGCACAGGATGCCGCTGCCGAAGCCGCGCTGAATGCGATTCGCGACCTCGGCACGCTCAACGGCCAGGCGCTTGCCTGCGCCGAGACCGACGTCGCCTCCCGTGCCAAGAAGCTGATGCTGGCCCACGCGCCCAAGACGCAGGCCTACGGCGATGCCTACCAGAACGCCACGCAGCAGGCCTACATGAACCAGACGCAGGCGAAGGACGGCTGCGCCGATGCCAAGTCCCTGTCCGCCACGCTCGATGCGCTGGCCCAGCGCCTCAACGCGACGCTGCCGGTGGCGCGCTAGCGCCAGGATGCGGATGAAGCGCGCGCTGATCTGCCTGCTCGCCATGCTTGTGCCGTTCCCCGCGGCGCCAGCCTTTGCGCAAGCGCCTGTGGCCGAGGCAACGGACGATGCGCCGGGCGAGGCGCAGATCAGTGCGCGCTACCTGCTGATGGACGCGCACGGGCGCGCAATCAGCAACGAGGATTTCATCGGGCGCTTTCAGTTGATTGCCTTCGGTTTCACCTCGTGTCCGGCGATCTGCCCGAGCACGCTCGCGGCGATGTCGCTGGTGCTGCGGCAACTCGGCGACAAGGCGGAGCTGGTGCAGCCTCTGTTCGTCACCATCGATCCCGAGCGTGACACGCCGCAGGTGCTCGAAGCCTACGTGCGCAACTTCGACGAGCGCATCGTCGGCCTCACCGGGTCGCCGGCACTGATCCGTCGCGCGGCCGACAACTTCAGGGTCACCTACCGCAAGTACGTCGAGCCCGGTGCGGCACCCGGCGACTACACCATGGATCATTCCGTCGGCATGTATCTGGTCGGGCCCGACGGGCGTTTCCTCACGCGCTACCCGCATGCCGCGCCGCCGGAGGACATTGCCGGACGCCTTCAGGAGCGCATCGCGGCCTACGAGAACGATCCGCTGGTGCGCCGCGCGCAGCGCGGCCGGCCCTGATCGCCCATGGCGCTGCTGGAGAACAGCTTCGGCTATCGCGACGTCACGCCGCAGGAGCGGCAAAGCCGCATACGCGCGGTGTTCGAGGGCGTTGCGCCGCGCTACGACCTGATGAACGACCTCATGAGCTTCGGCATCCACCGCCTGTGGAAGCGCCGGCTGGCGCGCGACGTGGCGGGCGTGAAGCGTGGCGTGGCGGTCGATCTCGCCGGCGGCACCGGCGACGTTGCGCGCCTGCTCGCGCGCGAGGGCGAACGCAGCGTCTGGGTGTGCGATCCGAGCCTGGCGATGATGCAGGCGGGCCGCGCGCGCGATGCCGCGGGCGAGCGCATTGGCTGGATCGCCGGCGAGGCCGAGTCGCTGCCGCTGGCCGATGCTTCGGTCGACCTGGTGACGATTTCCTTCGGCCTGCGCAACGCAACGAGTCCGCGCGACGCGCTGCGCGAGATTCGCCGCGTGCTCAAACCGGGCGGCCGCTTCGTCTGCCTCGAGTTCTCGCGCCCGCACTTCTGGCTCAAGCCGTTCTACGACCTGTACTCGTTTCTCGTCATTCCGCGCCTCGGCGCCTGGGTGGCGCGCCAGCCGGCCGCCTACCACTACCTGATCGAATCGATCCGCCGCTTTCCCGACCAGCGCGAATTCGCCGCGCTGATGCGCGATGCCGGATTCGGTGACGTGCGCTGGCGCAATCTTTCATTCGGCATCGCCTGCCTGCATTTCGGCACGCGCGCCACTTCCAGCGAGGTTTCCGCATGAACAAGAAATCCTGTCGGGCGCTCGTTGCTGCGCTGCTGTGCGCCGCCGCGCCAGTTCTGGCAGACGATCTCGAGAAGGGCAAGGAGATCAACGGCACCTGTGCTGCCTGTCATGGCGAATTCGGGCAGGGCGGCAAGAAGGGCGAGTACCCGCGCATCGGCGGCCAGCGCGCCGGCTACATCGAGGACCAGTTGCGCAGTTTCCGTTCGCGCACGCGCATCAACATCCCGATGTTCCCCTACACGCAGGAGCGCGAGCTGCCCGACGAGGACATCAAGGCCGTCGCCGCCTATCTCGCCAGCGTCGAGCTGCCGACCAAGATGCCGACCTTCACCGGCAACGAAGATGCGCTGACCAAGCTGCTGATGGCCGACAAGGTGATGATCATCCCGCGCGCCGAAGGCGACGTCGAGAACGGCAAGGCGATCTTCCAGAAGCAGTGCCATACGTGCCACGCGAAGAACGGCCGCGGGCGCGGCAAGTTTCCGATGCTGGTGGGCCAGTACACCAACTACCTCAAGCGGCAGATGGATCTCTACATCAAGGGCGACCGCCCGCACGACGAGGAAGGCAAGACCGGCATCCTCAACACGCTGCAGGAAAAGGATCTGCACGACATCCTCGCCTACCTCACCACGCTGCAGGAGCCGACGGAATGAGGCGCACATTGCTCGTCATGGCCGCATCCGCCGCCGTGCTGTGCGCGGCGCAGTCCGCACGGGCGCACGGCCATCCGGGCCAGGTCGGCGACGACATGCCCGACGCGCAGAAGATCCGCTTCTGCAACCGCGTGCGCGACTTTGCCATGCAGGCCTTCAACGACCGCGAGAAGGGCAAGCCGATGAAGCTGTTCGAAGAGGACGGCAGCGACGGCCCGCGCGTCATCAACCACATCATCAAGCGCATCTACGACGAACCGCAGATTTCGAGCCCGAAGAAGGCCGACGCCTTTGCGCGCGGTACCTGCAACGAATTGATGCATGCCACGTCGCCGGAATGAAGCCTGCCTGGAAGGCGCGTGGATGCTGGGCTGCAGGCCATCATGCCGTGAGACGTCCGTCCGGTGGGCGTCTGCGGCATGGCTGGCCCAGGATCGCCATTCCATGCGCCCTGCAGGCTGGTATCGCGTCGATTCTTGCGGCAGCGATTTCGATGGCTGCCACCCCGGCGTGCGCCACCGAAGGCGGTGGCAGCGTCTATCCCTATGGCCTCAACACCGTCGCCAGCGGCGTGCTGCCAAAGGCCGGAACCTACCTCTACAACTACAACGCCTGGTACAGCGCCGACACCACGCGCGATGACCGCGGCGAATCCGCGCTGCCGCACTTCCGTGCGTCGGTGCACGCCCACACGCTGCGCCTGCTGCAGGTTGCCGATTCGGTTCGGCCGCTCGGCGGCGAGTTCGCCTGGCTGCTCGCCCAGCCGTGGATCGAGGGGCGCATCGATCTCGGGCGCGCGGAAGGGGATGCCTCGGCCTTCGGCGACCTCACGGCCGGCGTGATGATCGGCTGGCACGGCGCCGGCTGGCACGCGCTGACCGGCGTCGACTTCACCCTGCCCACCGGCGAGTACTCGCGCACCCGCCTGTTCAACCCGGGGCGCAACCAGTACGCCGCGACGCCTTATGTCGCCGTCACGACGCAGGTCGGCGAGCGCGTCGATGCCAACCTGCGCGCGATGCTCACGGTCAATGGCCGCAACCCCGATACCGATTACGAATCGGGCATCGAGTCGGGCCTCGACTACTCGCTCAATCTGCGCCTCGTGCCGCGGCTGTTCGTCGGCGTCAATGGCTACCTGCAGCATCAACTCACCGACGACGAGATCGACGGTAGCGCCGTGGCCGGCACCGGCCGGCGCGCGCACGTGTTCGCCTACGGGCCGCAACTGACCTATCGCGGCGACGGTTGGGGTGTCAGCGCCAAGCTGCAACACGAGACGAGCGCCCGCAACAAGGCGGAAGGCGACAAGCTCTGGTTGCAGTTGTTCTTCAGGCTCTGACCGGATTCGCGCGGGAAACCAGGCGTCGCGCGACGACGATAAGCCCCAGTGCACCGACGTTCATCAGCAACGCATAGACCACGCTCGGCACCGCCAGCATCGGCGAGCCGAGCACCGTCGCAGCAATGAAAATGCCGAGCGCCGCGTTTTGCAGGCCGCACTCCGCGGCAATCGCGATCGCGTCGCGCCGCGACAGGCGCAGCAGGGCAGCGATCGCGACGCCAGCGCCCATTACCAGCGCATTGAGTGTGGCGGTCGCCGGACCGACGCTGCCCATGTTGGCGAACAGCGCCTCGCGCTGGCTCACGAAGGTTGCGATCACGATCAGCAGGAACAGCAGCGTCGCGATGCGTCCTGCCGGCCGTTCGATGCGTGCCGCAAGGGCCGGGCGCCAGGCGCGGAGCAGCATGCCGGCAGCCACCGGCACCGTGGTGATGAAGAACACGCCGCGTACCAGCCGGCCCACCGGCAGGTCGACCGCGCCGCCGGCGCCGAGAAACGTCTGCAGTGCGAGATTGACCACCAGCGGCACCGAGGCCAGCGCGACGAGGCTGGTGATTGCCGTCAGCGTGATCGACAGTGCGGTTTCCCCGCGCGCGAGGTAGGTGATCAACCCGGAACTCGCACCGCCAGGGCAGGCGCCGAGAATCACCAAGCCGACCGCCATCTCCGGCGGCAGGCGAAACGCCAGTGCCAGCGCCCAGGCGGCCGCCGGCAGCACGATCAATTGTCCGAACAATCCGCCCAGAACGGCGCGCGGACGCTCCAGCAGCCGCGTGAAATCTGCCGGTACCAGCGTGATGCCGAGCGCGAACATGATGCAGGCCAGCGCCGCCGGCAGCAGCACGTCGATGATCGTCGGCGTCACAGCAGCATTCCGATCGCGAGCAGCGTGCCGAACGCCAGTTGGGCCAGCGCCGTCTGGCCCAGCACGGGATTGAGCGCGACGCCCTGCTTGCTGCGCATGTTGCGGATCGCGATCAGCGCAAGCGGCAAGGCGAGCAGAGCGAGCAGCGTGGCCGCGTGGGATCGGACACCGAAGGCGAGCCACAGCGGCAACGCGAACGGCAACAGCATCAGCGCCGCATGCAGCGAACGCGAACGTGCCGGGCCAAGCACCGCCGCCAGCGTGCGGCGCCCGGCCTTGCGGTCACCGTCGACGTCGCGGTGGTTGTTGACCAGCAGCACGGCTGCGGCCATCGCACCAAGTGCGAATCCCGTTGCGATCGCGACTGCCGACAGCCGGCCCGATTGCAGGTAGTGGCTGCCGCACACCGCGACGATGCCGAAGAACGCCAGAACGAACAACTCGCCAAGGGGCGAATGCGAAACCGGCCTCACGCCGCCCGAGTAGGCCCAGCCGGCCGCGATCGAGGCGAAGCCCAGCGCGAGAATCGCTGCACCGCCATGGATCACCAACCCGAGCCCGCACAGTGCAGCCGCCGCGAAAGCAAGCACACCGGCGCGCCGAACCTGGCGCGGCGTCGCCCAGCCGGCCGCAGTGACGCGCAGGGGGCCAACCCGCTCCGGGCGATCGTTGCCGCGCTCGAAATCGGCGACATCGTTGAGCAGGTTGGTGCCGATCTGGATCAGCAGCGCACAGGCGAGGGTGGCGAGAAAGACCGGGAAATTCAGCGCTGCGCCTTCGCTCCACGCGATTGCGCAGCCGACCACCACCGGTGTCAGGGCGATCGAAAGCGTGCGCGGTCGCGCCGCGGTCCACCACAGGTGCAGTCGCGAAGGCCGGGTGGCGATCTCGGCCAGGCGAGGTTCGGAAGGAATCATCCGTGCGGCCCGCTGCCTGCCACACCGACTGGCTGGATGAAGCGGGCGCGCGCAAGGCGCGGCGGCAGCATTGGGGTCATGAACGAACGGTATCGACTTTGGCGCATTCTAGCGTCGGATGCGACGCCAGCCTTGCCGGACATCAAGACGGCGGGCGTCGCGCCTACCGACTGCTGCAGGTAAGCTGAGGCCTGCTGCGACAAACGGCCCATGCCAGTGGAAGATCGATTCGGACCGGCTGCACGACTCTACTGCCTGTGGGCCGTGCTCGCCATTGGCGTGTCGATTGCCCGGGCAGGACTCACGGCCGAATCCGTCACGCGGCTGCTGGTCGTCGGCCTGTTGTTGCTACAACTGGCGGCGCACCCCATGCTCGTCCGCGCGTTGCCGTGGTGCACGCCGAAATGGCGCTTCGTGCTGATCGGCATGCTCCTCGCGGCGGTCGTCGAGGGTTTTCACATGATCTCGATGCCGGTGTTCGGTTCGCTGCGCATCGGCCAGGAAACCGGCATTGCGGGTGGCCTGCGCAACTACGCGCTGGATCTCGCCTTCACGCTGCCAGCCTACCTCGCGATCTTTTCGACCATCTGGTTCTTCGTCAACCGCTACCGCTATGGATTATGGGATTACATCGTCACGGCCGGTTTCGCCCAGGCGATCGGCGATGGCGGCCTGTTCTACTTCTGGAACGCGCCGGGCATGCTGCTCTTCCTGCCCTATCCGATGAGCAACTACCACGCCATCAACGTACTGCCCCTGCTCTCGGTGCGCGAATACCTGCCGGCTGACACAAGGCGTGTCGCGTCGCGCTACCTGATCGTTCCGGCGGTCATTGCCGCCTATCTGGCATGCGGTGCGATGATCCGGCTCGTCGGACGATGCTTCGGGTTCGAGGCCGGCTGAGCGGGTGTGCGGTCGATCAGCCCCAGAGATCCCATCGTCCGAACGCGATCGCCGCAATCGCAACCATGCCGTTGCAAATCGCATGAGCCCATATTGCGTCACTCATCCGGTTCCGTCGAATCAGGGCGAACGCGAATCCCGCGCCCGCAACGAAACCCGCGAGCCAGTTGGCGTGCATCAGACCGAACAGGCCCGACGATACGACGACTGCCAGCCAGGGCGTGCGCTCGAAGCCGAGATTTCCCGCCGGATGGCCGGCCAGACGGGGCAGGAGGTACCCGCGAAATGCCAGCTCCTCGACAATCGGTACCGCGATGACCGAGCCTGCGACGCGAAAGGCGAGCCACAGGATCTGCAGTCCCGGGGGCAACTCGCGAAGGTCGGCAGCCAGCAACGCACCGCGTTCCGGGGCGGGCGGCACGAGAAGCAGCCAGGCGACGAACACGGCGAGTGCGATGCCGACCGTTGCAGCGTCCGGTAGCCCAAGGTGGCGGCGGTAGTGGTCGCGGTAGAACCAGATAGCGGCCAATGTGGCCACTGCAATCAACGGGTAGCCATGCCGGAACGTGCCTGACGAGGCAGCGTCCACCAGCATCGAGGCGCCGAGCGACACCATCAGCGGAACGAGCAATGCGCGCACGCTGGCAGCCGATGTGTCCCGCGTCGTGGTGGCGACTGCGTGGCCTAGGGGGCGCGAAACCCGATCCGCGACCAGGATCAGCGCAAGCGACACGCCGCAGAAGCCGATCCAACCCGCCTGGGAATGGAAGCCGCCAAGCGCAATCTCGCTCGAGAATGACGACCCGATCGCGATCAATGTGACGATGCGCAGAACGTTTGCGGTCCAGATTGCGATCACGCCAATCGGGAAAAGCCAAAAGACGGCCGGGAATCGCAACTGCGCGCGAAACATCCAGACGTAGAGGCCGAGAAACACGAGGATCATTCCGATCCCCTCGATGCCGGAACACTGCGGGGCAACATCGACCGCGAAAGACAGGGTTCCGACGATGTGTTTCGAACCGTGGTCGGCGAGCGGATAGAAGGCCGACAGGATCCACTTGACCGACTGGAGCGTGATCTCGGCGAGCAGCGGCCAGAGCAGTTGTGCCATCGTGCTGCAGGCCACGATCAGGATGGCGACACATCCGCAAAGAAGAATCGGGCGCGACCAAGCCCTGGCGATTGACCGCCATGATTCGAGCGGCGCTGCGATGAGAAGCAGGGGCGCGACAGCGAGGCCCCCGGACAGGAACCAAAGGCCAACCAGCGATACGGATGCCTCGCGGGTCGGTCCCAGCACATTCCCCGTGAGGAACCAGAAGACGGACATCAGGACCAGATGCAGGGCAAGCCACCCGGACCAGAGCCTGTCACCCGGAACCAGGAACGCCGCCCTCACTTCGCTGTTCATCCGAAACGCCAGGATGAAAACGCAGGCCGAAAACGCAACCAGCGTCTTGGCGATCAACGCGAGGTTACCGACAAGCAGATCGGCAAACCCGCCACCGCCGCGGCCTTCCGGTGTCTCGAAGGCAATCGTCATTGCCAGCAGTTCCACCAGGAGAACTGCTGCGACCAGCAGCCATCGCAACACAGGCGGGGAGAACCCCGACCTGTGTTGCATGGCTGAAATCGTCTGAAAGAGCGGGCTGTTCAAGTCGCGCTGCCGGCTACGGGATGTTCGGCTTCCACGCGACAGTGCAACGCGGACCGACGATCAGGCGCGGCGGCGACGTACTTCCCAGGCGAGCAACAGAGCACCTGCAAGCAGGGCGATCGCCTTCGCGCCGGACGACGCATCAATCTCGGGCACGCTCGCAACCGGCGGGTTGGAAGGTTGGGGCGGCTTCGGTGGCGTGCTGCAAAGAAAAGGGATCCAGTTGCACAAACCGCCCCACGATCCCCCCGCCGCATGCGCACCACTTGCGGAACCGAACAGGAACAATGCAGAGCAAACCAGTAAGAATTTCTTCATCGGATGACCTCGTTTGTTTTGTTTGTATGGACGCGTTCGCGACAGCGCTTGCACGTCCGGGGAATGCCTGCTTCGACCATCGCGGCGATTTCATTTCCCGTGACTTAAATTATCTTTAAGCATTTTCCCGGTCAAGAGGGAAAGCCGCGAATCCTGCTTCTCGTCGCCTCGATCGTGAGCGATGTCACGGTCGTGATCGGAACTGGTGCCATGGTCGCCGATACCGGTTACTGCGTTCGATGGAAAAGCCTTGCGAATGGAGAAGTGGCGTAGGTCATTGTCCTTTGGGGGCAATTGCGCACAGATCGACGATTCGGGGGTCTCCGGGCTCCGGTCGGGCGTGCGCGCGGCGGAAGGCACGTGTCGAGTTCCAGTGGTTCCAGGAGCGTGCCTCGGTGTCGAAGAAGGCGGTCGGTGAAATTTTGTTGCACTGACCGCTGCAATCGTCGCTGGCCGCGAATCCGCGCCACAAACCGCGCGTCACCGGATGCGTTCGCGCTCAGCTTCGTCGCGTACGCGACGTCGGCATCACGATTGCGTCGCCGTCGATCACCACTTTGCCGCCGACGGTGCACACGGTATCGAGCGTCACGCGCCCCTTGTCGGCCAGCACGTCCCTTACGGTTACCGTGGCGTGCACGGTGTCGCCCGGACGCACTGGCGCCCTGAAGCGCAGGTTCTGTCCGAGGTAAACGGTGCCCGGTCCCGGCAATCGGCCGGCGATCGCCGCGGAGATCACGCTGGCAGTCAGCATGCCGTGCGCGATGCGGCCCTTGAACTGCGTGGTCTGCGCGAACTCCTCGTTGATGTGCATGGCGTTGTTGTCGCCCGACGCGGCGGCGAACAGCACGATGTCCGCCTCGGTGATGGTCTTGGCGAAGGTTGCGCTCATGCCGGTCGCGAGATCTTCGATGTCGTAGCCGTTCTGGTCGTTCATGGCTTCTCCGGGGCGGGGATGAGGGGCAGTCAGGATGCGAGTGGACGCGGACGCGCTTGGCGCCGGCGCGAAGCTTACCGGAGTCGATGCCGGAAGGCGGCACGTGCGTGCGGTGCCTGGCAGAAACTCGGCTCGACCGCCCGTGCTTTGAACACTGCCTGCGGGGTTCGCGCTACGATCCGGCAAGCGGCGGCCGCGATTGCGATTGTTTCCGCGTCGCACCGCGGCGGGAGGTGGCACGCTTCGGTGGCGACGCCATCGACGATTACCCGGCAGCTTTCAGGAGGCAGGATGGAAACCCGGCGCATTGCCGTCATCCCCGGCGACGGAATCGGACGCGAGGTGGTTCCGGAGGGGTTGCGCGTACTCGAGGCAGCGGCCCGCAAGTTCGGATTCACGCTGCAATTCGACGAATTCGACTGGAGCTGCGAGTACTACCTGAAGCACGGCGCGATGATGCCGGAGGACTGGAAGCAGCGCATCGGCGGCCACGATGCGATCTTCTTCGGCGCCGCCGGCTGGCCAGCCACGGTGCCGGACCACGTTTCGCTGTGGGGTTCGCTGCTCAAGTTCCGGCGCGAGTTCGACCAGTATGTGAACCTGCGCCCGGTGCGGCTGATGCCCGGCGTGCCGACGCCGCTGGCCGGGCGAAAGGTCGGCGACATCGACTTCTGGGTGGTGCGGGAGAACACCGAAGGGGAGTACTCCAGCGTCGGCGGGCGAATCTTCGAAGGCACCGACAGCGAGACCGTGGTGCAGGAGAGCATCTTCACCCGTCGCGGCGTCGATCGCATCATGCGCTTCGCCTTCGAACTGGCGCGACGCCGTCCGAAGAAACACGTGACCTCCGCCACCAAGTCCAACGGCATCTCGATCTCGATGCCCTACTGGGACGAACGCTTCGCCGAGATGGCGACGCACTATCCCGATGTGCGAACCGACAAATACCACATCGACATTCTGACTGCGCACTTCGTTCGCAACCCGGACTGGTTCGACGTGGTGGTTGCGTCCAACCTGTTCGGCGACATCCTTTCCGACCTGGGGCCGGCTTGTACCGGCACCATCGGCATTGCACCCTCGGCCAACCTGAATCCGGAGCGCACGTTCCCCTCGCTCTTCGAACCGGTGCACGGTTCGGCGCCCGACATCTACGGCAAGGGCATCGCCAACCCCATCGGCCAGATCTGGTGCGGGGCGATGATGCTGGACCACCTCGGCT
>JAEUNL010000057.1 GCA_016791115.1 Rhodocyclaceae bacterium | reverse complement strand
GAGTCGGTTCGTCAGATGCAGGAGAAGTGGCTTTACAAAGATGGGGGATGGTGGTACACAACCCAGTAGATTGGAGACCATTTTGGTTTCCCGGTCTTCTGGTGAAAGTGTCGGCCCAGGCGCCTGGCGTCGAATTTTTTTGACCTTGCAAGGAGTTGGATAAATATGAAGCTGCTCAAAAACACGCGCAAGAAGGTTGTGACTCTGGCGGTCGCCTCGGCGCTCGGCGGTGTCGCGATGATGTCGGCGCCTGCTCACGCCATGAACCTGGCCCAGGATGGCAAGGGCGAGGTGCTTCTGTTCCCGTATTACACGGTGAAGAACGGTTTTGACACGCTGCTGTCTGTGGTCAATACGTCGGATCGCACGACTCTGTTCAAGATCCGCTTCCGTGAGGCTCGTAACAGCCGCGAAGTGCGCGACTTCAACGTTGCGTTGTCTCCGCATGACGTTTGGACGGGTGGCGTGACTGTGAATGGAGGCGGGGCGCTTTTCCGCACTTTTGACAAGAGCTGCACGTCTCCGGACAAGGATCAATGGACCGCTGGCCCCAGTGGTTCGTTCCAGGTTGATTTCACGGCGATCGGCTACAACGGCTCCGACCCGCTCTATCCGTACGACAACGGTGGTCAGGATGCCGGCCGGGTTCAGGAAGGCTACCTCGAGATCATCGAGATGGCGCACTCGACGGTTCCCGAATCGTCCATTACGTCGGCAAGTGTTATCGAGTTCGCAACGCAGCACGTGTCGGGCACCCCGCGCGCCTGTGCCACGTTCGATGCCGCCTTCAATGACCCAACGAACCTGGTTAACAGTACCACCGGATCAGGTGTGTTCAGTACCTTTACGGCGCCTGCAAACGTGCTCGTTGGAAGTGCGACGCTGATCAATATTGCGTCGGGCCAAGCGTATGAGGCAACGCCGACTGCTGTTCAGGCGTTCCAGGACACCAGCACGATCCTTTTCCCTCCTGGTGACAACCGGCCTAGCTTGGCGACTGGCGAAGCTGCGCCGACTGCCTACCAGTTCCTGAATAGCAATGCAAACTTGGGTACCACGGGTCAAACGGCAACTGCAATTACCGAAGTGGTAGTCCCGGCTTCCGTTGAAGCGGTGTCTGCCCTGCTGTCTGCTGATTCGTTGATCAACGAATACGCGAGTGGCTCGACCGATACCAGCAGCGCGAAGACCAGTTGGGTTGTGACCTTCCCGACGAAGCACCACTACACGGACGAGGGATTGACTGCCGCTCAGCCGCCGTTTGCGAACCTGTTCCCGCCTACCGGCCGGTCGTGCGATACCGTGTCTTGGAAGTATTGGGATCGTGAGGAGGCGACAAAGGGTGGTGGTGGAAAGACCGTGTTCTCTCCCGCACCGTCTGGCCAGCCGGCTGACGCCCTTTGCTACGAAGTCAACGTTTTGACGTTCAATGGTGGCGATATCTTCGGAACCACGGTTCCGCTGAACGTCGTGACCACTGATATCGGCACGGCTGGCTGGATGCGACTGACGCTGACGAGTCCGACTCCGTGGGCTGCTACCGGCGCGACGCTCTCTGGCCTGCCGACCATTGGCTTTAGCGTGATCGAGCGTAACAACTCGGTCGATGCTGGTAACAACCGGAACTATGGTTCGGGCCAGCCGCATGCCAAGGAAACTCGCCTGTCCGGCGCGCTGTAACGTAGTTTGTTGTTGGCAGAAGGCCTGCTCGCGCAGGCCTTCTGCGTTTCATGTTGTGCGACGCGAAAAGGCTCTTCCAAGTGTGACGGCTGTTCTCCGATTGCGGATTATGCTCGCACACAATCAACCACCTCGCTCGGTCAGCGCGTGTCACAATTTTTTCCTCGCCAGGGCTCAACTTTTTCTCTAGACTTGTCGTTAAGTATCTGAGTTAAGTTGTTGTGCCCAAACAACCTGAGTATTTCCCGGAGGTGGGTTCCATGATCAAATCTAGCGCCATTATTCGCGGCATTTTAGCCATTGCCTCGGCAGGGGCTCTCACAGCATCCGTTCTTGCGGGTACGATTACAATTAATGATACGACGGCCGGAACGACTCAAACGTGCACCTATAATTCGTTGAGCGTCGACGCCAGTGGCAATGCGAGCACGACGATTTCTGGCTGTTCCAGTGGTGGTTCGACTAGTGGCACATCGACAAGTGGCACTTCTACCAGCGGTACCTCCACCAGTGGAACTTCTACCAGCGGTACCTCCACCAGTGGAACTTCGACCAGCGGCACATCCACTAGCGGCACTTCTGGTGATCCCGGATGGCTTTCGGGGACTTGGATGCCTGAGGGCTCTGCAGGCAATTTCTGGGTCGTCGACCAAAGTTCTGCTCAAGCCGCAGGGGCGACTACTTATATTCCCGGTTGCGTCAACCAGACAACAACGTCGCCCAATTGTCCGTACAGCTATTCGTTCTTGCAGAACAATGTCTTGAACACAATAACGCTGAACCAGAACAACAGGCTGTCCGTTCGATATCGTACGCTTGACACAATCGGTACTACTCAGCAGTATTTCTATTTGACGGACGGTACGGGTCAGGGCATTCCGGCGAACGTGGTCTACACTTTGAGCACGACTCCTGGGAACTTTGACAACGTGGCCGCTGCCTGCAAGAAGACAGCGTCTGCCGGGTCTCAGCCCAAGATCTTTGTTGTTGGCGGCGCCTCAAACTGCACCGTAACGCCGAATACGACCTATTACCTTAATGTCATGACAACTTCGCCCTGCACTGGGGCGACATGCCGGTTCATCATAAACGAACCCTCTGCACTTGCGAAGTGATGTTATCGAGTTGATCAGTTAGTTCTTCGCCAAAACGTCGCGCGGGCGGATCGCCCAGATCCGCCCGCGCGTTTTGCTTTCGAGCTCTGGTATCATCCGATTCCTTGGCACTCTGACCGTTTCCCCCGGCTTCCGCAGAATATCATGACCATTCATACACTTGCTCGCAGTCTGTCCCTTTGCGCAATTCTGCTTTTTGCACCAGTATGCAACAGCTTTGCGGGCGCCGAGGTTCCGATCACGGACGGCAAGTCCTCCGTTACGGTCGACGAGATTCGCCGCGAGGTTGCTGCACTTCCTCAGGATATTCGTGACCGTATAGTCGCAGATCGCTCGACACTTGGTAGATTCGTGGGCGGAATATTGCAGGACAAGCGAGTCGAAAGGGCTGCGAAAGACAAGGGAATCGATGTTCGGCCAGAGACTCGCGCACGCGCGGACCGGGCGTTTCGGGATTTGCTGATTGCTCAGTTTATGTCGGACGAAATGGACCGTAGGTCAGCAAACCTGCCCGATTTCAGCGCCTTGGCCCGCGAGCATTTCGAAGTAAACCGAGCCAAGTATGCACGCCCGGAAGCGGTGCGGGTTGCTCACATTCTGATTCGTGTCGACGTTGAGGACGAGCGCTATGCCGAGGCTGCGATGCGCGCGAAGGCGGCGGAGGTGCTTGAGAAGCTACGGGCAGGCGAAGATTTTGGCGAGCTCGCAAAGCAATTCTCCGATGACAAACCGTCAGCAGGGAACGGTGGGCAGCTCGCAGGTTGGATTGAAAAAGGCAAGACCGTTCCTCCTTTTGAACGTGCTGCTTTTTCAATGAAGGTTGGTGAAACGAGCGACTTGGTTCGAACCCGGTACGGGTTCCACATTATTAAGGTCTTGGACCATCGAAAGACATCCGAGCTGGAATTCAAAGACATCGAGCCGCAACTAATTGCAAAGATGAAATCTGACTTCCAGAATGAATTGAAGAATGAAATTACCAAGCAGTTCGCAGGAGAACGACCGGTTGAATTGAACGACCAAACGTTCGAGGCGATTCGCGCGAGATGATTTGGTGAGTCCGGATTGTTCGCCCCTGGGCCTAGCTACCAAGGGAGGCCCCCCGGCTGTGCCGGGGAGGCAGTAGGAGTTTGACGTATTCGGGGGTGTCCATCGTAGAGACTTCCAATCGTGAGCCGCCAAGCACACGAAAGGAAGAAACCCGATGGACAAGTTTGAAAGTTTGAGCCACACGGCATGGGACTGCAAATATCACGTGATATTCATCCCGAAGTGTCGGCGCAGGACGCTGTACGGGGAACTGCGCCAGCACCTTGGGGAGGTGTTTCGCAAGCTGGCCGCGCAGAAGGAGAGTCAGATCGTCGAAGGGCATCTGATGCCCGATCACGTGCACATGATGATCGCGATCCCGCCGAAGTACGCGATATCGCAGGTAATCGGCTTCATCAAGGGCAAGAGCGCGATTCATCTGGCACGGGTGTATGGGGAGCGCAAGCGCAACTTCGTGGGGCAGCACTTCTGGGCACGCGGGTACTTTGTCTCGACGGTCGGTCGAGACGAAGCGGTAATCCGCGAGTACATCAGGAAGCAGGAGCAGGAGGACGAGCGGCTGGACCAACTCGGCCTATGGCGGTGAGCGGCCACCGAACAGGTGGCCCATGCAATGCGGGGCCGCGTTAGCGACCCCGACCAGCCGCTTCGAGCGGCTCACAATCGAATGCCCCCGGCTCTGCCGGGGGATTGTTACCCGAACGTCGCGTAGAAAGCATCAAACGATTTGACGGCGCGGTGCCGGTTTTGTGACGATGATTTCCTGAATGCAGTTAAGGGGCCTCGAATCTCATTAGTAGATTAATCCAATCGAATCGGATGTGGTGGCCCGCACTGAACAACTAACGATGAATCTTGCTACGAGATTTGTCGGTAGCTACCCAGATATTCGTTTGGGGCCACCGAGTCTTCCAATTTGACGATGGTTTGATTCAAGCACTGGGTCTCGGCTATCAGGAGTCGTTCGGCTGCGCTGAATCCGTGTTGCATCTATTTTGGGGGCGGGGTCGAGAACCGGGACAGATTGCTGTATTGCCGGTCTCGTGGCGCCTGAAGGGCGTCATCGTCAAGCGGGCTAAGTTTGCATCCGGCTAATGTGGGTGGCCGGACGGCTACACTGGGGAGTCCGTTCGCCGGGGAGTAGCGCAAGTCCATACTGTGGCAGGATCGAGCGAACCGATGCTCTTCAACTCGGCTGAATACCTGCTTGTTCTGTTGCCCATGGCATTTGCCGTCTATTTCCTGCTCGGCAAGTCGGGCCAAGCCGCCGCGGCCAAGCTATGGCTGATTCTCGTCAGCCTGTTCTTCTATGGCTGGTGGAATCCGGATTACCTGGCATTGCTCGGCCTTTCGATCCTGGTCAATTTCTGGATAGGCACCCGCCTGATTGCAAACGGGGCGGACAATCAGTCAACTGGATCCCGATTGCTCCTCGCCGGCGTGATTTTCAACCTCGGCCTGCTTGCCTGGTTCAAATACGCGGGATTCGTGGTTGCGAACGCCAATCTACTCTTGGGACTGCACTTGCCCGCGCCGAACATCGTTCTCCCGCTGGCAGTGAGCTTCTTCACATTCACGCAGTTGGCATATCTCGTCGATTGCCGGCGAAAACTGGCAAGCGAGTACAGCTTCTCCAACTACGTTCTCTTCGTGACCTTCTTTCCGCACCTCATCGCCGGCCCCATCCTGCACCACAGGGAGATGATGCCTCAGTTCGAATCACGGAAGAACCTGCTTCCCCATCCGGTCAATCTTGCACTCGGATTGAGCCTGATCAGCATGGGATTGTTCAAGAAGGTGGTGATCGCAGATACGTTCAGCGGGTGGGCAACGGCCGGATTCGATCAGCCGAACAGCCTGTCCTTCTTCGAGGCCTGGATCACGAGCCTGTCCTATACGTTCCAGCTCTACTTCGATTTCAGCGGCTATACCGACATTGCGCTGGGGTCGGCACTGCTGTTCAACATCCGGTTGCCGGTCAACTTCAATTCGCCGTACAAGGCGCGAAACATCCGGGACTTCTGGCGACGCTGGCACATTACATTGAGCCGCTTCCTGCGCGATTATCTGTACGTTCCCCTGGGCGGAAACCGGCGAGGTCGCGCCCGGGTGCTGGCCAATCTGATCGTCACCTTCATCCTCGGCGGCTTGTGGCATGGCGCGAGCTGGATGTTCGTCATCTGGGGGGGGCTGCATGGTGCTGCAATGATCATTCACCGAGTCTGGGTGCAGCTTGGCATCGCGCTACCCCAATGGCTTGCGTGGTTGATCACGTTCAACTTCGTCAACCTCGCCTGGATCTTCTTCCGTGCGCGGGACATGGCAGATGCCATGCGCGTCCTCAAGGGGATGGCCGGATTCAATGGCCTGGTACTGCCGGCCGCGATCGGCGACTGGCTGCCTCGACTGAAGTCCATGGGTGTCAGCTTCGGGCCGGTGATGGGTGCGGGCAACGACGGTGTTCAGGCGATACTTTGGCTGCTTGCCGCCTTCGCGATCGTTCTCGGGTTCCGGAACAGCAACCAGTTGGCGCCCTTCGCCGGCGATGTTCGAACGATCAGTCCAGGATGGGCCGCGTTCTGTGGCCTGATGACATCGGTGTCTGTCGTCGGAATACTCGCGTCGAAGTACAGTGAGTTCATTTACTTCAACTTCTGACATGCAGCGCAAATCACGCGAGCGTGGTGCACGTCGGTTTGTGCAAGTTTATTTACTGGCCCTTGTCCTGCCTCTTGCAATCGGGTTCGTGGCGTTGTTCGCGTATGACCCGCTCCAGATCTATCACGCGCACTGGGGGCGCCCGCACACCCTGCACAGCAACTTTCGTCTGCAGGCGGCTGCAATAATCTGGCGCGAGTCCTTCGATGGCCTGATACTCGGAACGAGCATGACCGAAAACACTTCGGCTGACGAGGCCAGCCGGCTGTTCGGAGAACGATTGGCGAATCTGTCGATCACGGCGTCGGATTTCATCGAGCGTTCCCTGATTCTGGATGACATCTTCCGCCGTCGGCAGGTCCGCCGGGTCATCTACACGCTCGACCACGTCTACATCGGCACCCGGAAGGGGTATTCTCTCTACCCGTTGCCAACCTTCGATTTCCTCTATGACCGGAATCCGTTCAACGACGTCCGGGCCTATCTCAACGAACACTTCGCGCATTGCCTGCTCCGCTGGTCGCACGATCCCGATTGCGTCGGCTCGGCCGTCTCGCTCGACAGGCCGAATGCGTGGATCAATCAAACGGAATACGCAGTGCGCTTCGGCGGGATTCGGAACTGGTGCCAAGCGAAGAATAATTACCAGATACGCGATGTTTACCTGCAGCTTCGCAAGGCTATCGACAACAAGGCGAGCGGGACCGAGCAGTCACCGACGGAGGATGAACTGCGGCAGCGCATCGATGCCGCCAGGCGCTATGTGGACGATAACGTGCTCCGCCACGTCAGGCGCCACCCGGAGACACGGTTTGATTTTTTTTTCCCGCCGTATTTCCGCGCGACGTATGCGATCTGGCACCAGGCGCGTCCGATCCATTCCGCCGTCCACGCCGCCATGATCAGGTACTTTGCAGAGCAGGCCGAAAGCTTGCCCAACATGCGCGTTTCCGGGTTCGAGACCGAATCCTTTCCGGACGACATCGCCAACTACAAGGATCTTTCGCATTACGCCGATGACATCGATTCGCGAATTCTCGCAGCGCTGAAATCGGAAACACACGTCATCACGCGTCGGAACGTCGATGCCTACGTCAAGGCCTCGGTCGCACGAGCCAAGGCCTTCGACATGGATGGGCTTGCCGCGTCGCTTCGTGACTGCGGTGCGGGCAACTGAGTCGGAACGCAATCCATGAATCCGCACGAAAACCTTCCCGCGACCCCGGCTGCGATGATCCGCAACCTGTGGCGCAATCGGGACTTGATACGACAGATGACCTGGCGCGAGGTTCTCGGCCGCTATCGCGGCTCGCTCTTCGGCCTGGCATGGTCGTTCTTCAATCCGATTCTGATGCTGCTTGTCTACACTTTCGTATTCTCCGGCGTCTTCAAGGCGCGCTGGGTCGTCGACGGCGACGTACAGGCCAGTCATACCCAGTTCGCGCTTGTCCTGTTCGTCGGCTTGATCATAAACGGGCTCTTTGCGGAGATACTCAACCGTGCGCCTTCGCTCGTCCTCGGTAACGTCAACTACGTCAAGAAGGTGGTCTTTCCGCTCGACATACTGCCTGTCGTCACCGCTGGTGCGGCGGTTTTTCATGGCCTGGTCAGCACCGGCGTCCTCGTTGTGGCAATCCTGCTGGTCAATGGGAGCCTGCCCTGGACGGCGGTATTTGCGCCGTTCGTCATGATTCCCCTTGTCGTTCTGGCGCTCGGGTTCGCGTGGTTCCTGGCGTCGCTCGGTGTCTATCTGCGCGACGTCGGCCAGACGATAGGAATCCTGACGACCGTCCTCATGTTCCTCGCGCCTGTCTTTTATCCGACTGCGGCGTTGCCCGAGTTCATCAGACCCTGGTTGCTGATGAATCCGCTGACCCTCGTCATCGAACAGGCACGGGATGTCCTGATCTGGGGGCGTATGCCGTCATGGCGTGGCTTGCTCATCTACTCCGGCGTGGCGGTCACGTGCGCGTGGCTTGGCTACTTCTGGTTCCAGCGGACCCGCAAGGGTTTTGCAGACGTGCTTTGAGATGCCGGCAGCGATCGATACCGTTACGACCGAAGTTCGCGCCACGGGCGAGCGCATGTCGGAGATCGCTGACGTCGCGATCAGGGTGCGTGGCATCTCGAAGTGCTATCCGATCTATGACAAGCCGCGCGACAGATTGAAGCAATTTCTCCTGCCGCGGCTGCAGCGCTTTGCGGGACGCCAACCTGGACAGTATCACCGTGAGTTCTGGGCTCTGCGTGACGTGTCGTTCGACATCGGGTGCGGCGAGACGGTTGGCATCATCGGCCGGAACGGCGCGGGCAAATCGACGCTTCTGCAGATCATCTGCGGAACCCTCACACCGACCAACGGCGCTGTCGAAACCCGAGGCAGGATCGCCGCGCTGCTCGAACTCGGCGCCGGGTTCAATCCGGAATTCACGGGTGCCGAGAATGTGTTCCTCAACGCAGCATTGCTTGGACTGAGCCGGGATCAGGCCGAGGCGAAGTTCGATTCCATCGCCGCTTTCGCGGACATCGGCGACTTTCTCGAACAACCGGTCAAAACCTATTCCAGCGGCATGTACGTGCGTCTCGCCTTTGCGGTCCAGGCGTGCGTCGATCCGGAAATCCTCGTCGTCGACGAGGCTCTGTCCGTCGGCGACATCGGCTTTCAGTACAAGTGTTTCCGGCGGATGGAAGAGCTGCGCGATCGCGGTGTCACCATACTCATGGTCACGCATTCGACGGGCAGCATTCTGCAATACGCCGACCGCTGTATCGTGCTCGACGGCGGCAGAGTCTCTCACGACACGCCCCAGGTGCTCGAAGCGGTGCTGGCCTACGAGAAAGGCATGATTGCGCAACAATGCCCGGCTGAACCGGTGGTGTTGCGGCCTTCGACGGATCCGGTCATGTCGTCGCAGGAACTCGCGGCGAGGCAGACCGCCCGACGTCATGCTGCGATTGAAGAGGTGAGATTCGGGACAGCGCGTGCCATCATCGACGAACTTCGCGTTTTGCGCGATGCCGGGGCCGGTGCGACCGATGATCCGGTCATCCAGTCGGGAGACGAGGTCGTCTTCCGTTTCCGGATTCTTTCGTCCGAACGTATTCCGGATGTCGTACTCGGCGTTTCGCTGTCGAAGACCATGGGCGGCGACGTCTGGGGGGACAACAACCTGAATGCGGGCGTGCGGGTCGACCTGCTGCCCGGGGCAACGGAGGTCGACTACCGTGTCAGGCTGCCGATCAGCACGGGCGAATACCTGATTCATTGCGGGCTGGCCCGCTTCGAGCAGGACTCTAGAGAGGAACTGGATCAGCGACGCCCCATGCGCAAGCTGACGATCTGGTCGCCGCGCAGCCAGGTAGGCGTCGTGCATGCGCCCGTGTCAGTGACCGTACGGACAGGGAAGACCGCATGATCGCGGCCTTTCTCCTGCCCTTTCCCGTACGGGCTGTTGCGGCGCCGTATCTCTGGGTGTTCTACAAGATGCTATCGGCCTACCGCGAGAGGATTCTGTTTCTGCTCGGCGAGGACTATCTTGCCGACCCGCAGCGTTTCGTCGCGGAAGGCCGCTGGGAGGCAGGTGATCGGGCCTGTGCCGACTACGACTATCGGGTGCCGTCTCGAACCGATTTCGGGCAACATGCCCTGCGCCTGATTTCCGAAGACATTTTCGAAGAACTGTTGCGCGAGTGTCTCGGCAATCCGATCGAGGCGTTTCGCCGGGTATTGACTCAGCGCATTCCCGCTCTTGAGGCGGCAATCGACCAGGCGCTGACGGCAGAGATTGCAGCCGGCGCGACGATCGAGGCGATCGTGAGCTGGTGCAACTGCCCTTCACTGGCAGCCGCGGCGAATCGCCATGGCATCCGGGTGGTTTACCTCGAGGTTGGACCGCTGCGCGCGCCGGAGTACCGCCCGACCGCCTATTTCGATTTCAGCGGCGTTAACGGGAACACGGAAGCAGCAGCCCGGTTCGCCGCGATCGGCGGCGAACCGCCTGCCCAAGGCCTCGATGCCTTGCGCGCGTTCTTCACGCTCCAGCAGGCGTCGCCGAACACGGTGCCCTCCGGACGCGTCGGCGTGGTGTTGCAGGTCGAGGATGATTCCAATCTCGTTGCCTACGGCAACGGCTTCGACAACCAGTCGCTGATCGTTCATGCGAAGTTGCGGTATGCGCGGCGGGCAAACCTCGTCGTTCGCAGCCATCCAGGCAGTGGCTACTGGCTCAAGCCCGGGCACGGATTCGAACTCGACCAATCACCGGACAGCATCACTTTTGTCCGCAGTTGCGACCGGATACTGACGATCAATTCCAGCGTCGGGCTCGAGTCGGTGCTATGGGGCGTGCCGGTCACCGTGCTCGGCGACACGTCGTATGCCTTCCTGCTCGAGGCGCGCGATCGTCGTGGCTTGCTGGCACGGCTCGCCTTCTATCTCTTCGGCTATCTCGTTCCGCGACAATTGCTGTTCGATCTCGACTACCTTCGATTCCGGCTGACGCAGCCAACGGAGGCGCAGATCGTCCAGCGTCACCTGCACCTTCATCTGCCCGGCCGCGCTGTCGGGGGAGCCGATGGTGGAGCGGATCCATGGCGTCTGATCGCATCGGCCGTCGGCGATTCGGGAGGGTAATGCCATTGCGCGCATCAATGTTCAGCCGGTCCGGCGATCGCTTGGCACTGCATCCCGACCGGCCAATCCGACGTGGCGCGACGTCGCGTTCCCAGAAATGACAAACGGATTGAATCGTGCGGACGTCGCCGCGCAACCGGGCGCGCGCATCAGCGAGATGGTCGCGCTGACCGGGTTTCGCGGCCTGGCGGCGCTGTGGGTGTTCTTCTACCATGCCTGGGGGCAATCCGGGATGGCCTTCGTCGGATTCAACCTTGGCGAATGGCAGATGGACCTGACGCCCTTCTTCCGTATGGGAGGCGCCGGGGTTTCGATCTTCTTCGTGCTTTCCGGTTTCCTGCTTGCCTTGCCGTTTGCCGAATGGCAGGCCGGGCGGTGCGACAAGCCTGCAACATGGCTGTACCTGCAACACCGCGTGTTGCGGGTATTTCCGGCGTACTACATCCAGCTGTTGATTCTGCTCGCATACACATACCACCTCCACGGCGTGTCGGGTTTGCCCTCGCTGGCCGACCTGCTGCGACATCTGTTCATGCTCTTCGTTCCGCCGCCGCTGGGCGTCGAGCCGCGAAACGGCGTCTGGTGGACGCTGCCGATCGAATTTTCCTTCTATCTGGTTCTGCCGTTGCTTGCGCCCTTGCTGCGGTGGGATCGGCTTTGGTTGCTGGTGTCGCTCAGCTTCGCATCGATGGTGCTCTGGCGCCATGCTATCGTCACCTTCCTTGCCGGCAGCCCCGTTCCGGAGCGGGTGATTGCGTCATATCAGTTGCCGGGCGCGATGGACATGTTCGGCATTGGCATGCTGGCCGCGGTTGTCTTCGTGAACAGAATTGCGCTGACGCGCTGGACCGACGTGTTCGCCAACCGCGACCGTGTGGCCATTCTGGGAATCGGTCTGCTGACGGTGGCGATCTACTGGCTGAGTCAGCAGGCCAGCCTCTACTGGGCCGACAATCCCATCTTCTACCTCTGGACGCCTGCGCTGAGTCTTGCCGTCGCCGGCATCCTGCTCGCAGGGGCCAGCGGTGGGCGGCTGGCCACGGTGCTGCTCGGCAACCGGGTGATGCATTTCATCGGGATCGTCAGCTACAGCATGTATCTCTGGCACTTTCCGATACTCGTTGCACTCAAGGAGGCGGGGTTCTTCGCCGGAGAAGGAATCGTTCGACTCGGGTCGGCGATTCTGGTCGGCCTGCCGCTGACGCTTGCTGCCGCCTCGGTTTCCTACTACCTGGTCGAGCGCCCCTTCATGCGCATGCGGCGGCGAGGCTGAAAAGCAGATGATCGACGTGATCGTTCCGGTCTATCTCGGCCATGAACAGACGCGGCGCTGCCTCGATAGCGTGCTTGCGAATCGCGACGCCGGAGTGATCGAGGTCGTTGTCGTCGACGATGCCTCGCCGGAGCCCGCACTCGCGGCATACCTCGACACGCTGAGCCGAAACGGATCGATCGCTTTGCTGAAGAACGAAACCAATCGTGGTTTCGTCGAAAGCGTGAATCGTGGGATGTCCGTTCACCCCGATCGCGACGTCGTTCTTCTGAACAGCGATACCGAAGTTGCAGCCGGCTGGCTGGAGCGGTTGGCCGCATGCGCGTATCGAGAGCCGGATATCGGCACTGTGACGCCGTTTTCGAACAACGCGACGATCTGCTCCTACCCTTTCGATGGATGGACCGGTGGCGTGCCAGGAACGCTCGGTTTGCCCGGGCTCGACCGGCTGATCGCCACTACAAACGCCGGCAGGCACATCGAGATTCCGACAGCAGTCGGCTTTTGCATGTACATCCGGCGAGCCTGTCTCGAAGCCGTCGGAGTTTTCGACGTTGCACGATTCGGTCGTGGCTACGGCGAAGAAAATGATTTCTGTCTGCGAGCCCGTGCCGCCGGATGGCGCAGCGTACTTGCCGCCGATACCTTCGTTTTCCATCAGGGCAGCGTCAGCTTTGGCGGCGAGCGCAACGAGTTGCAGCGTATCGGGCTGAAACGGCTGCTGGATGCGCATCCCGGGTTCCTCGATGCACTCGGCGATTTTTCTCATCGCGATCCGGTAGCGCCGCTGAGACGTGCCATCGACGATGCCCGATATGCGCTCGGCGGCAACGAACGCGATGAAGTCCTGTGCGAGCAGGGCACGCGGAGAGTCGCCCCGGCCGGATCGTCCGGTGCGGTTCAGTTGCATTTCACGCACAGTTGGGATGGCGGCACCAACCGCTGGATTGCAGATTTCTGTGCCCACGATGCGGAGCGCCGCAACCTGGTGCTGCGTTCGGTGAGCAATCGCGACTTCGCCTGCTGGCGCCTGGAACTGCTCGACCCGGATGCGCTCGCGGCCCCACTCATGCACTGGGATCTCGAGCGCCCCATCAGCGCGACGGACGCCTGGAATCTGGAGTACCGCCTCATTCTGGATCAGATTGTGGCGACCTTCGACATTCGGGCGATCGTCGTTTCCTCTCTTGTCGGCCACGCGCTCGAGGCGCTCGACACCGGATTGCCGACGGTCGTCGTCCTGCACGATCTCTATCCGTTCTGTCCGGCGATGTTCGCTGCATTCGGGCAGCCTTGCTCTGAATGCGACACGGCCGCGCTGGAGCGATGCATGCGAGGCAATCCTCACAACGCGTTCTGGCATAACACCGATACCGGGTTCTGGCTCGGGTTTCGCGAAGCCTATGCGAAGCGGCTGGATCGCCCGTGGATACGGTTCGCGGCGCCTTCGGCAAGCGCATGGGACAGGTGGTTGCAGCTTTTCCCTGCAATCGCAAGCCGGACATGCAAGACGATTCCGCACGGATTGGCGCCGCTGGAAAGGGTCGCTGCAACCGGATGCACCCGAAAGCCGGAAGCAACGCGGAAACTGAGGCTGGTCGTTCCCGGCAGGCTGCTGCCGCACAAGGGGCTGGCGCTCTTCGCCGAGGTTGTGCCGCGCCTGCTGGCGCATGCCGAAATCCTGCTTCTCGGTTGCGGCAGATTCGGCGATCCGTTCGGCGATGTCGAGGGCATCACGGTCGTGCGCCACTATGCGCGCGAAGATCTCGCCCGGCATGTCGAAGGGTTCATGCCGGATGCGGCATTGCTGCTATCGGTCGTTCCGGAGTCCTTCAGTTACACGCTGAGCGAGATGCTCTGGCTTGGCTTGCCGGTGATCGCAACCCGCATCGGTGCGTTTTCGGAACGGATTCAGGAAGGCCTCGATGGCTTGCTCGTCGCTGCAGACGCCGATGCGGTGGTTGCGGCGGTGGAGCGGCTCGCGCGCGACAGCGAACTGCTATCGACCCTCAAGCAAGGCGCCCGGTCGCGGCCAGCGCGAACCGTGACGCAAATGGTCACCGACTATCACGCACTGCTACCGCTGGCGGACCGCCCGCTTGCGGGCGCGGCCAACCATGCAGGGCAGACTCGCGGTGCTCTCGGCCTGACGATCCGGGCGGCACGGGAGCGAACGCGCCTGGAGGACGACTGCCGGCGTCAGCAGGTCTTGCTCGGGGAGGCTCGCGAGTGCAACCAACAACTCGAGGCGCAACTGGCCGCGGCACAGCGTCGCTGTGCCGAGAGCGACAGCCGCGCCAGCAAGTCGGAGGCCGACTGCGACGCCATGCGTCGTTCCCGCTCGTGGCGGATCACTGCGCCCCTGCGCCTGGTGACGCGCGCGCTGCGCCGCATGTTCGGTTCCGCGACGGCTGTGGCTGGTGGCGAAGGGCGCAACAACGAACGCGCCGATCTCGTACGACCGAATAATGACGGGCGATTCGTGCTTTCTGACGATTCCGATGTGCGTATCGCGGCACGCGTAAACCTGCGCGAGCGCCTCGCCATTCCCGGCCGCTCGCGGATCGTCCTGGGCTGGTCGTCGAGCGCGGGCAGCGCTTTCGCCGCGCGCTTTCTCCACGTGGCGATCGCTATCGGCGCGACACGGAACGACGTCTTCTTCGTGATCCGCGGCGATGTGGGCGAGATCGCGCCTGCAGAGGATCGGCGGCTCGCATTGCTGATCGTGACGCGCAGACTGTTCGTAGAGCCGTGCGACGGTGCGGTGAGCGACACCCTGCTTGGCGCCGATGTCGTCGTTCTGGACGCGGGCGATCCGCTTGGGCGTATCCTAAAGGCGGAGCCGTCGCGCAGCGGGCCGGAAGTCGTGGTTCTTGCGCCGGCAAGTGTCGAAGGTGATGGGGGTGCCGCCGCGATGTCACACGACATTCAGCAAGTTTCGCCCGGCGACGCGGATCGCGTGATCGGTGCGCTGCTCGACCACATTGGCTCTGAGAAGGCGTGAAGAATCGTCGCAAACCGCCCGTGACGCCGGCGACGAAATCGCCGGCGAACGCCGCCCGCGACCCCGCCGCGGATGGCCTGTCGCGGCCCGAATCGGCGACCCATCCGCTGGTTGCGCTCGGCGGCCTTGTGGCGTTCTTTGCGGGCATCGCCGCACTTTCGCAGATTCGTCCTTTCCAGACGGTCGCCTACGATGCATTGACGCTGATACTCTTCGTCGCGCTGGGTGTCTTCGTGCCCGACATGCTGTGGCGGCGCGTATGGCGCAATCCGTCGGCGGGGTTGATGCGCAGTCCGCCCGACCCTTCGTGGGACCGCACCATCACCAAGTTCGCCGGATTCGCAGGCAGCCTCGGTTTCATTGCCTTTCTGTACTGGCTGTTTCCGGAGTACTCGACCAAGTCGCCGTTCTACCAGCATTTCTGGGCACTGCTGCGTGTCGCGATACCGGCCGTGCTCGTCATCGCGCTGCCCTACATCTACCTTGTCGATGGCCGCATGCAGAACCCGCGGGACGGTTTGTGGCAGTTCGGGCGCGTCCTGACCTTCCAATGGGGGGATGTCGATGGCCGCGCCGTGGGGCAGCACCTGCTCGGCTGGCTGATCAAGGGCTTCTTCCTGCCGCTGATGTTCGGCTACATGTGTGCCGACCTGGTGCGCCTGTATCAGTACGACCTCGGAAAGATCGTCACCTTCCGCGAGTTCTACGAGTTCCTCTATTACTTCCTGTTTTTCGTCGACGTCTCGTTCGGCACCATGGGCTACATCATGTCGCTCAAGCTGACCGACACCCACATCCGATCCTCCGAGCCGACGATGCTAGGCTGGGTGGTTGCCATCGTCTGTTACGAGCCGTTCTGGAACCTTGTCGGCAGGCAATATCTGCATTACGGCGGCAGCGTGTCATGGACCGGCTGGCTCGCCGGGGAACCATTGTTGCAGGTGCTGTGGGGCTCGAGCATCCTCCTCCTTACCGGCGTTTATGTCTGGGCGACGGTCATCTTCGGCGGACGCTTCTCCAACCTCACCCATCGCGGCATCATCACCAGCGGTCCGTTCCGCTACACCAAGCATCCGGCCTACATTTCCAAGAGCCTTACCTGGTGGCTGGTTTCGGTGCCGTTCGTCATCGATGAATCGTTATCCACGACCCTGCGCCACTGCGTGCTGCTGCTCATGGTCAATGGCATCTACTACCTGCGCGCCAAGACCGAGGAACGCCACCTGTCGCGCGACCCCGTGTATATCGAGTATTCCAGGTGGATCGACAGTCACGGCATCTTCCGGCGGATTGCCCGCGTGCCCTTGATCGGCCGCCTGGCCCGGCTGCAGTTGCCGGGCAGCCAATTGCCCGGATCGACCGGCCGCTGAGTGCGGCGGAATCGACCGCGCCGCGCGCGGGCTCAGCGGACGGATGGCGCGTCCAGCGGCCCCAGGCGCCCTTGCAGCCCGTGATGGAGCCCGCGCAGGATCATCCGAAGGTATTCGAGGCGCGGCGAAACGACCAGCGGATACGCGATCGAACGCCGCAACAGCACCGCGCGCAGTGCGCGCTTCCAATCGCGTGGCACGTCCGGGTGGCGCATCAGGAATACCGCATTGCGGGTCTGGTAATACAGGCGCGCGGGCGTGTGCACCGTGATCCGGCGCCCGAGCACGCGGCGCGGCGCCGAGCCGATGGCGTGACTCATGCCGGCGGCCGGCTCGCCATAGCACGACCATCCCAGGCGTTGTGCGCGCAGCCCCCATTCGATGTCCACATAGTCGATGAACAGCATCTCGTTCATCGGACCGATCGCGTTCCACGCGGCGCGAGAAATCAGCGATCCCGAGGTGATAAGGCAGTCCAGTTGCAGCGGGGCCTCGGCATTCCCTGCCTCGATACGACTGAAGCGTCCATTCACTACTCGAACGAACGGCGAGTCCGAAGGCCGCAGCCGGTCTGAGAACATCGGCCCGACGGCGGCAACGTGCTTGCCGGCAGCTTCGAGCGATGCCAGCGTGCGATGCAGGATCGACAGCATGTCCGTCGCCGGCAGGCTGTCATGGTCCGACAGCAGGACGTGGGTGGCGCCCATCTCCCAGGCCGTTGCGACGCCCCGGTTGAGTGCCGCGGCTATGCCAAGGTTGGACGCGTTCGGCAGGTATCGGACGGTGCCCGGCGTCATTCGATCGCAGCGCGACTTGAGGGCCGCCTCGTCGCCGTTGTCGACCACCACGATGCCGTCGCAGCACCCCTGCAGTCGCGCCAGCAACGCGTCTGCGACCGCGAGATCCGGGTGGTACGCAACGACGATGGCAACGGTGGTCGTCACGCGTGCAGCCTTCGGATGCCGGTCACCCACGTGGGTCCGGGCGAACGTGCCCTAGCGCCGCGCGATGCCACGAAATCCCTCCCGCATCCGCGTCATGTGCCGCGCTGCCCGGCCGGCCGTCAGGTACAGGCGTACGGCAGCGCGGAATGCGGGCGATGTGTTCGATGCAGCCAGCAGACCGGGAATCCAGCCACAGTGCCGCAGGAACTCCCGGGCCTGCCTGCGCCTGTTGCGCGATACCAGCGCCAGCACGAAGGTCGAGGCGGGCGGGCGCTCGCGCTTGTCGGCGTAGCCGCCTACGCCGAAGGTTTCGTTGTGGTTGAGCTGGAAGTAGGCGTGCGCAAGAAAGGGCGGGGGCGCAGAAATGATGTCGCGCCAGATCTGCAGCGAAAGCGGCCGCAGGTCGCCCGCCGTGTAGGCATGCGTGCGCAGGAAGTCCGCCCAGAACGTGGCGCTGTCCAGCACGCCGCGCTGGAAGTGCCGTGAGCAGGTATCGAACACCGCGTTCTCCGCGGCGTCGGCCTCGCGCAATGCGCGCATCGTGCCGTGATGGGGCTCATAGCCGACGACACTGCCGTTGGGCGAGTTGCTCAGCATCTCGATCGGGGCGACGAAATCGATCAGGTCGGCAAGCGCATCCGACGCATTGCGATCCGGCCCGAACGCCTGCTTCAGGGCATTGGGCGGCTGGGTATTCAGGTAGCGGTTGAGGCCGAGATAGTGGCCGTGGATCGTGACTGCGGGCAGCAGGTGCGCAAGGTTGTCCTGGATCGTGCCGCGCCAGCCGATGTCGGCAATCTCCATGCTGCCGCCCGATGTCGGCACGCCGGCTGCGTCCAGGTAGGCAAGCAGGGCTTCGCGGCGCTGGCGCAGGTGCCCTTCGAGCGTTGCCTTCACCGTGCCGTCGTCCAGAAAACGGCGCACGCGCTCGTCCTGCCAAGGCCAGGTGACCGGTTCGTCGATGTCGATGCCGCACCGTGTCGCATGGCTGACGAACCCGGCGGCGTCGATACCGAGCGACACCAACATCGCGCGCAGCGACTGCACGCTGTAAAGGTTCCACATGCGCATCAGCTCGTCGGTCGAGCATGTCTCGAGCGAGGCCGCGAACGTCGCCAACCGACTTACCTCGAGCAGCATTGCGTCCGGCACCGGGGCGCCGAGCACGTTGCTTGCGGCCAGGCGCCGATACAGCTCGGCGAAGAACTCGCCTTCGCGCGTGAAGAAGAACACGCTATCTGCGCCGCGTGCGGCAGCGTGTTCCATGATGTCGAGCACGTAGCCAACGAAAAGCGGCGAGCAACGCACGCCGTAGGCATGGATTTCCGCGTTGATGCCGGCTGGCGCGCTTGCCGATGCGGCGAGGTCGTCGACTGCGTCGCGCAGGTAGCCGGCGCGGTTGGCGAAGCCGGCTTCGCGCGCTTCGCGGCGCGCATGCTCGTCGGATGGCTTGTAGTGGTGCGGCTCGATGCCGGCGGCGCGCGCAGCGGCAACGTCCGCGTGCGGGTTGTCGCCGACATGCAGGTGCATGTCCGGCGCAATGCGCAGCGATTCATGCACGTGCCGGTACAGGCGTCCGGAGCGCTTGTTCAGCCCGACCTCGCACGAAACCAGGCCGTCCGTCGCGAAGGCGCCCAGACCCTTGTCGTTCAACAGCAGACGCAAATGCCTGGCCGGCATGTAGAAATCCGAAAGGAACATGGTGCGATCCGCCGCATGGCCGCGCAGCTCTTCGGCGATGTGCGGGTCGGCGTAGGTCACGTGCCCTTCCTGCTCCAGTTCGGCCCGCTCCAGCTCGTCGATGAGTCCGTTGCGGGTCGCCTCGCCGTCCGGAAAGCCGGCCAGCGCCAGCCAGCGCGCATAGACTTCGCGATGGCCGTACTCGTCGTCCAGGCCCCCCTTGCGCCGGTCGTCGCCGATCTCCCTTTCCGCCTGCTGGCGCAACCGCAACAGGCGCCAGATGCCGCGGTTTTCCCGGGGCAGATTTCCGCCATGGCGCAGCACCAGTACGCGGGCGACGTGTAGCTTCACGGCATCCGGATGGCAGCGTCGGCGCAGCAGCGTATCCCAGACGTCGACCGTCAGCAGCGCGTAGCGTCGGGCAGCATGCGGGGAGCGGGGCGGTGCCAAGGCGAAAACCGATCAGGCTTGCCGGCGGCGCAACGCACGGTAGCCCTTGCGCGCAGCGATGCGCAACGGCTTTGGAAGAAAGCCGAGCCGGCCGCCGGGCGTGTCGAGCGCCACCCAGTCCGACGCCGCGGTCGGCGAATGTGTATCGGTGCGCGACTCGGTGCGTGGGTCGAAGCGCAAGGGCGGCTCGCGGTACATCTTCTCCGGGCGCACTGCGTCAAGCGGCTTGCCGTCGAGCAGTGTGGTGACCGTGCGACCAAACTGTTCCAGCCCGAAGGACAGCGGCCGGTCGCGCATGAAACGCTCTCCGGTACGGCTCATCGCCGCCGCTCGCTCCGGGTTGCCGAGGATCTCGAGCATTCCCTTGGCAAGCGACTCCGGGGTCGGTTCGCATAGCGAAGCCGCACCGGCCGGCAGGTCATACACCGTGTTCGGCGCATGCACTTCCACCACCGGCAGGCCGGCGGCCATCATCTCGAACGGAATGCGCGACGGGTTGGTCGCGCTGATGCACAACCCGACGCCGCTGCGGTTGTAGAGCGCATTGCAGGACGAGAGATCGATCAGTTCGAGGTTTTCATGCTCGAACCACACGCGCGAGTGCGCCTTCGAGCCATAGAGCACGACCTTCACCCCGGGCATGCGATGCTTCACGATTCCCAGCGCCTCGATGCCGAGTTCGGCGCAGCGGCGCGGTTTCTCGGGCTGGTGGATGAAGCAGACCGACGGGTCGTGCCGATACGGCGCAGTGCGCCGATAGACGTCGAGGTCGGCGCAGAAATCGAAGCACGCCGACTCGATGCCGAAATTCTCTGCCAGCTTTGCCGGCAGCCAGCGCCCGATCGCGATCGGATGCAGGCCGTATCGATACGAGTTCTCCGCCATCACGTAGGCGCTGCCGACGGCATTGAACATGGCCTCGTAGTCCTGCACGAAGTAGCAGCGGATGCAGTCGAAGGGCAGGTCGCGCACCGTCTGCGCGGAATACCAGATGGTGGCGAACACCATGTCGGCGGGCGCGACGTTCGACCATCCGCCGCGTACGTCTGCGAATTCGAAGCCGAACGTGCGGCGGATCGCGCTGCGCAGCATCGCGTCCGGTTGGCCGTGCGGGTTCTCGAGGTGGATCGTGGTTTCGTGCCCCTGCCGCTGCAGGAAGTCCGCGTGCTGCAGGATGGTCCGGTGTCCTCCCGAACCTTCGATCAGGCCGGGAACCAGCCAAGTGATTTTCGCCATCTTGTCTTGATATGTCGTTCGTTACCCGCGTCGTCGAGGGCTGTGAGTTTGCCGTGGTCTTTCAGTGATCTCGCAGCCTGGGGTCATGGTGGCCGAGGCCGACGGTGCGCAGCAGCCGTCCGGCACGCAGGCCAAGGCGCACCAGTCGACTCGCACGCAGCGCGGCGAGTTCATCATCGGCAGCCTTCAGATGCACGCGGAGATCCGCCAAATCGGCCTGCAGCGCATCGATGCGCAGGTCGCGTTCCGCCACTTCACGTGCCAGCCGCTCATTCAGATCCTCGATCCAGCGGTCGCGGTCCGCGATCTCGCGATCCATGTGCCGCATCGCCTTCCAGCGATCGTCCAGCATCGCGGCCTGCTCCGCGACGGTCCGGCTCATCGCCGACAACTCGGCGGTGCTGCGGAACTGCACGGCTGGCAATCCGGTGCGTTCGGCGACAGCTTGCAGCATCCATGCCCCATCCGGTCTCGTTGCCAGCGCGAGCAGATCCGCCTCGCCCATGCCGCGCAGCCGCAGCACCAGGAAGCACAGCAGCGAAAGCGGGTGCAGGCTGTCGTTGCCCAGCAGCGCGTCGAGTGCGGCATCTGTGCTGCCCTGTCCGCCCGACGTCGCCTGCTTCGCGCGCATCAGCGCAGCGCTCTGCAGATAAGAGTTTTCGTGAATGTGGCGCCACGCATCGTTCTCGCCCAGCGTGTTCGACGGATGCACGCGATAGCGCAACAGCGTCTTGTGCATCCACACCGGTTCGCAACAGGCCGCGGCGCGCGCTGCCCAGTCCCAGTCGTGCGTATAGCGCAGGGGGGCGAAGCCGCCTGCCCGCTCGAACAGTGCGCGCGAAAAGAACAGGTTCGACGAACTCACCGCCGGATTGCCGGCAAGAAACCACAGCGCGGCGGGCTGTCCGATGCAATGCGCGCGCAGCCGTCGATAGTCGTCTGCGCGCCGGTCGGCGTCCGCCGGCAGGCCCGCCGCGTCGATGAAGCCGACGTCGGAAAACCCGAGGAACATACCGTCCGCTGCCGTGCGCGCCGCCTCCATCATCGTGGCGAGCCGGTCGGGCTCGAACAGGTCGTCCGAGTTGAGCACGGCAACAAATTCGCCGCGACTCGCGGCGACCGCCTCGTTCAGCGTCGCGTGCGCGCCGCGGTTGGTCGCGTGGCGGACCAGTCGCAGGCGCGGGTCCGCGATCGCCGCGACGACGTCCGCCGTGCCGTCGCTCGAGGCGTCATCGACCACCACGAGCTCGAAATCGGCGAAACCCTGCCCAAGCACGCTGACGATCGCCGCGGCGACGTACTGCGCATGGTTGAAGGCAGGGATGACGACCGAAACCGGGGGAGTCGCGCTCATTCGATGCTGACCGAGAGTAGTGGGCCGCGCGCGAGCGGGGTCGCGTGCGCTGCGGCGGCCTGGCGCCGGCGGCCGCGCCGTCCAGCCGGACACCGGCTGAAAGATCGCGCATTTTACCAGCCCGACCGCCTGCCGATGTTTCGGCCCCGTGTGTGGTGCCGGGACGCGGCCCAAGTCGGCCCATGCAGGTGCATTTTTGGTACAATCTCGGACCTTCGGGGGGGTAGCTCAGCTGGGAGAGCGTCGCGTTCGCAATGCGAAGGTCGGGAGTTCGATCCTCCTCCGCTCCACCACCAATTGACGCCCAACCGTTCTCGGTTGGGCGTTTTCACTTCCAGACCCCGCAACGTACGCGGGGTTCACGCGCATTCTGCGTGTGCCAGGGGGCGGTGTGAACGGGGGCCGATGGCGCCCAGTTCGACCCTTTTCTGCCCTCTGTTCTCTGGAAATCTCCGCCAACTTTTTCGCCGTAGCACACGCACATCGCCTTGCGTGACAACGACTTCTGCTTGTGTCGGCTTTTTGAGTTCGCCGACCGGCTTGGATGGGCAAACCGTCAGGCCGAAACGAAGTCCGGGGCTGCGCACGGCATCCAGTACACACCTTGGCGCCGGTTGGACTTCACGAGTGCTCGGTAGGCATGCAGCGGACCATCGTACTCCGGCTTCCCCTTGTTCGCGGTCTTCACCTTGAACAGGTCGATCGGCTTGTCGCTCGTCTGGCCAGCGCGCGTCATGATCCGCTCGCCGTCCACCTCGGCGCCCTTGAACGACCACAGGGCGCTGAAGACCGCCGCCTGACCGTCCGTGCACCGGATCGGTCCATGAGTCCAGTCATCCAACGTCACCCAACCGAAGTCGGCAGAGAACGGCCCGTGCACTGGCGTCCAGGGATCGGCAGCGACCGCTGGTTCCGGAGTCGCGCCCGGCCGGATGTGGGCGATGCCGCCGCCGTAGAAGGTGAAGCGCTCCTCCAGCGGCAGCCACTCAATCCCGCCTGCAAACGGAGCCCCACGCACCTGGGCCGCCCTGGGTGCGATGACCCGGATGCCGGCGCCAGGCACGCGGATCCGGTCAAAGACCGATGGCTCGGCCCAGAGGCGGGTCAGACTCCTGGAAAGCAGCACCGGCTCACGACGTGCCTCGCCCAGCCTCCAGATTCCATCGCCAAGGTCGGTGACGCCATCCCGGCTTTCAATCTCCAGCGCGATGCGCAGCTTCGACCGTAGCCACCCCTCGTCCAGCAGCACTGCTGCCCGATCGTCAGCGGCGATTGGGATGGGGCCGCAGTCCGGGCACTGGCAAACCTGCCCGCCCTGGCCGTCGCCGAAGAGCTGGCCGTTGCGCAGTTGGCAATACGGGCACAGCGTGAAGGTGCGGTTCACGACCGTCGGCTTGATCGCGGGCCCGAGGGACGAGCAGGCCCTGATCTCGGCGGGCGACAGCGCACCCCGGAAGACCGGCGTGCCACCCGCGAACAGGCGGCAGACCAACGACCACGCTTCGTGAGCTGACACCGGTCAGTGCTCGAATGCGGGCTGCAGATCGTGCACGTCCTCGCTCGGCGGCGTTTCCTGCGGGTTGAGCGTCTGCCCCTTCTGGAGGATGCCCAGCGAAACCAGGTACCCCTCCAGCTGCGCCTGCAGGGCCGCATCGAACTTGTGCAGGTTCAGCCGGCCCTTGCGCGTGACCTCGATGGTGACCACCTTCGGACGCGTCTTGCCGGGCTCGGGCGGGTAGTACAGGTTGATGTGCGCGCCGGTGACGAGCCAGTTCTCGGCCAGCGGGCCCGGCAACTTTTCAGCCAGCAGATCGGTCACGCAGCGGTGTTCGCTGGATGCCATCGCGGTGCAATCGACCTTCAGTTGCGTATCCGGGCTGAGCAGAGTGATCGACTTCACCTGCAGCACGTTGAACCCGTCCACCTCCGCCTGCGGAACATCGAAGCCCAGCCGAAGCACTGAGAGGTCCAGCGTCGGCGGCATCAAGCGGTGGGCATCGACCTTCACATGCAGCAGGTGTTCGGCGAAGGCCTTCAGCAACATCTGGTGGTACTTGGCGCCACCCTTGACCAGCGACCGGGTGACGCCCGTGATGGCGGAGTACTCCAGCACCGAGTGGATGTTCGGGTTGCCGACGCGGCGCTTCAGGTCATCGCCCTCAAACTCCAGGTGCACCATCGACAGGTCCTTGATGTGGACGCTTAACAGGTACACGCTCGGGCTGCGCTGGACGACGTAGGCCTTGCTGCGATCGCCGCACTGCATCTCCCGATGGTAGAAGGCCGAGACGTCAGCACGCAGAGCCGCCAGCGCAGCATCGGACGTGTCGGGCGATTTCTTCACGCCCAGGTCATGCTGCTGGGCGTGGGCGACCTGGCGTTCGAAGTGGTCGACGTCGCCGGCACGGTCGAAGAGGTCCAGGTGCTTCACGTAGAGCCAGAACGACCGATGCGTGTCGCTCTTGCAGGTTGCCAGGCTGGTCAACACCGCGCCATTGCCGGCGGCCACCTGGAACATCGCCTGCGTACCTGCCGAATCACCGAGTGCGACGCTGGCGCGGAGCTTGGCGGCCACCGGGTCGCGCACGGCCGCATCCGGGCATGCGACCAAGGCGTCGATCAACGCCTGCGTGGTTTCCGGCAAGTCGGTCCATGCGAAGTCGTCGGGCATGTTCAGCCCATGGCCAGTCAGGAACTCACGCAGCGTGGTGTCCACCGGCAATTCGTGCAGCAGTTCGATCCAGGTTTTTTTCATGATGGCAGTCCTTTCCGAATTGGTGTCGGAGGTCTGCGGA
>JAEUNL010000051.1 GCA_016791115.1 Rhodocyclaceae bacterium | reverse complement strand
GCCGGAACACCTGGCCGCGATCGATGCCGCCGGCATCCAGCGCATCGACCTGCTGGTGGTCAACCTCTACCCGTTCCGCGAAACCATCGCCAAGCCGGGCTGCACGCTCGACGAGGCGATCGAGAACATCGACATCGGCGGCCCGGCGATGGTGCGTGCCGCGGCCAAGAACCACGGCAACGAGGCCGGCGGCGTCGGCGTGCTGACCGACCCGGCCGATTACGAGGCCGTGCTCGCCGAACTCAAGGCAAGCGGTGCGCTCTCGTACCGCACGCGCTTCGACCTCGCGCGGAAGGCCTACACGCACACCGCGCGCTATGACGGCGCGATCGCCAACTTCCTCACCAGCCTAGACGACGAAAACAGGCGCGGCGAATTCCCGAACCGCCTGCAACTGGCCTTCGACAAGGTCGAGGACCTGCGCTACGGCGAGAACCCGCACCAGCATGCCGCCTTCTACCGCGAGACCGAACCGGCGCCCGGCACCATCGCCGGCTACGTACAGTTGCAGGGCAAGGAGCTGTCCTACAACAACATCGCCGATTCCGATGCGGCCTGGGAATGCGTCAAGGCCTTCGGCCCGGGCGATGCGCCGGCCGCCTGCGTCATCGTCAAGCACGCCAACCCGTGCGGCGTGGCGCTCGGCGCAAGCGCCGAGGAAGCCTACCGCAAGGCCTTCGCGACCGATCCGACCTCGGCCTTCGGCGGCATCATCGCCTTCAACTGCGCGGTCGACGCCGCGACTGCCGAAGCGGTGAGCAGCCAGTTCCTCGAAGTCCTGATCGCCCCGTCGATCACCGAAGAGGCGCGCAAGCTGCTTGCCGGCAAGCAGAACGTGCGCGTGCTCGAAGTGCCGCTCGGTACGGTCGCCGGCGCGTACGACTACAAGCGCGTCGGCGGCGGCCTGCTGGTGCAGAGCGCCGACGAGGCGCGGGTCACGCGCGAGCAGCTCAAGGTGGTGACGAAGCGTGCGCCGGGCGAGCGCGAGATGGCCGACCTGCTGTTCGCCTGGCGCGTCGCCAAGTACGTCAAGTCGAACGCCATCGTGTACTGCAAGAACGCCCAGACGGTGGGCGTCGGCGCCGGCCAGATGAGCCGCGTCGATTCGGCGCGCATCGCCGCGATCAAGGCCGAGAACGCGGGCCTCACGGTGGCCGGCTCGGTGGTCGCATCGGATGCCTTCTTCCCCTTCCGCGACGGCCTCGACGTGCTCGCGAAGGCCGGCGCGACGGCGGTGATCCAGCCCGGCGGCAGCATGCGCGACGCCGAAGTGATCGCCGCGGCGGACGAACAGAACATCGCGATGGTGGTCACCGGCTTCCGCCACTTCCGCCACTGACAGAGCAGGTACGGCCCGGCGTACGCGGCCGCACCCACGGAGCAAGCATGAAGATACTGGTTATCGGATCGGGGGGGCGCGAGCACGCGCTGGCGTGGCGGCTGGCGCAGAGCCCGCGCACGCAGAAGGTGTTCGTGGCGCCGGGCAATGCCGGCACCGCGCGCGAATTCGCGCTGCAGAACGTCCCCATCACCGATATCCCGACGCTGGTCGCCTTCGTCGAGCGCGAGCAGATCCACCTGACCGTGGTCGGGCCCGAGGCGCCGCTCGCCGCCGGCGTGGTGGACGCCTTCCGCGCGAAGGGGCTGCGCATCTTCGGTCCGGTCAAGGCCGCGGCCCAGCTCGAATCCTCCAAGGATTTCGCCAAGCAGTTCCTCTACAAGCACAAGATCCCGACCGCGAAGTACCAGACCTTCGCCGACGCCGCGCAGGCCCACGCCTACGTCGACCGCGAGGGTGCGCCCATCGTCATCAAGGCCGACGGCCTCGCCGCCGGCAAGGGCGTCGTGGTGGCGATGGATGCCGCCGAAGCGCACGCCGCGATCGACGCCATGCTGTCCGACAACAAGCTCGGCGACGCGGGCGCGCGCGTGGTGATCGAGGAGTTCCTCGAGGGCGAGGAAGCCAGCTTCATCGTCATGTGCGACGGGCGCAATGCGCTGGCGCTCGCCACCAGCCAGGACCACAAGCGCCTGAAGGACGGCGACCAGGGCCCCAATACCGGCGGCATGGGCGCCTACTCGCCGGCGCCGGTGGTGACACCCGAGATGCACGCGCGCGTCATGCGCGAGGTGATCATGCCGACCATGGCCGGCATGTCGGCGGCGGGCACGCCCTATACCGGTTTCCTTTATGCCGGCCTGATGATCGACAAGGCGGGCAACCCGAAGGTGCTCGAATTCAACTGCCGCATGGGCGATCCGGAAACGCAGCCGATCATGATGCGACTGAAGAGTGACCTGGTCGATCTGGTCGAGGCCGCGGTCGACGGCAAGCTGGACACCGTCGAGGCCGAATGGGACCGCCGCTGCGCGCTCGGCGTGGTGCTCGCCGCCCACAACTACCCCGACGAGCCGCGCAAGGGCGACGTGATCGGCGGGCTCGACAAGGGCGGCGATGACTACCACGTGTTCCACGCCGGCACGACCGACAATGACGGCCAGGTCGTCACCAACGGCGGCCGCGTGCTCTGCGTCACTGCGCTCGGCGACACGGTCAAGATCGCACAGAAGCGCGCCTACGAGGTCGTCGACCGCATCAGTTTCGACGGCATGCAGTTCCGTCGCGACATCGGCCATCGCGCGATCGCGCCGCGCAAGCCATGAGCGACGTCGTCGACGCCGCAGCCGTCAAGGCGTACCTGCTCGAGCTGCAGGCGCGCATCGTCGCCGGTCTGGAGCAGTTCGACGGCAAGCCGTTCCGCAGCGACAGCTGGGAACGCCCCGCGGGCGGCGGCGGCATCTCGCGCCTGATCGAGGATGGCGACTTCTTCGAGCGCGGCGGCTGCAATTTCTCGCACGTCATGGGTGAGGGGCTGCCGCCATCGGCAACCGCCGGCAGGCCCGAACTCGCCGGCGCGAGCTTCGAGGCGATGGGCGTCTCGCTCGTCGTCCATCCGCGCAATCCCTACTGCCCGACGGCGCACATGAACGTGCGCTTCTTCGTCGCGCGCAAGGAGGGCCTCGATCCGGTGTGGTGGTTCGGCGGCGGCATGGACCTCACGCCCTACTACGGCTACGAGCAGGACGCGCGCCACTTCCACGCCGTGTGCCGCGCCGCGCTCGAACCCTTCGGGCCCGACGTGCATGCACAGTACAAGGCGTGGTGCGACCGCTATTTCTACCTGAAGCACCGCAACGAGCCGCGCGGCGTCGGCGGCATCTTCTTCGACGACCTCAACGAAGGCGGCTTCAAGCGCTGCTTCGCGCTGATGCAGAGCGTGGGCGACGACTTCCTCGATGCCTACATCCCGATCGTCGCGCGCCGCCGCGACACACCCTACGGCGAACGCGAACGCGACTTCCAGGCCTACCGGCGCGGACGCTACGTCGAATTCAACCTGGTGTGGGACCGCGGCACCCTGTTCGGCCTGCAGTCGGGCGGGCGCACCGAATCGATCCTGATGTCGATGCCGCCGATCGTCAAATGGCGCTACGACTGGCACCCGGAACCGGGTTCGCCCGAAGCGGCGCTGTATTCCGACTTTCTGATCGAGCGCGATTGGATATGAGCCGTTTGAAGCAGCCGAGCCCCCTGCCGAAAGCCACCATAGCCCCCCCCCCCCCCCGAACACCGCCGGTACCTCGCGAAGCCCGACGCTTTCCTGGCCGGGCATTGCATTCGTTGCAATCGCGTTCGCGATAGGTTTCGCAATCTGGCCGATCAGGCACGCCTGGTTCAGCGCAGACGATTTCACGCTGCTCGTTTTCGCCAAGCACGCGGGCAACCCGCTGTGGTACTTCGTCGGAGACCCATTCTCGAATTACGGCTACAGGCCGCTCGGCATGGTGTATTGGTGGTTCTCGGTCGCAGCATTCGACACACACGCCGAGTGGCACTTTGCCCTGAATGCCGCCTTGCATCTCCTTGTTGCGGCATGCCTTGGAAGACTGGTCTTCAAACTCAGCGGAAATGTTCTGATATCAGGCTTCGCTGCAACCGCGTTCGCACTGCATCCCGGCATGTTGATCGTCGGACTCTGGTCGTCCATGAGATTCGACGTACTGGCCACGCTATTCAGCGTGCTTGCCCTGGGATCGCTGGCTCAACAACCGGAAACTCGAAGCAACTGGCTTGGAGTCGTTGTGTTTGCCTCTCTCGCGGCATTCAGCAAGGAAATCTCGTTTGTCTTGCTTCCGGCCATCGCGGCTCATGTTCTTCTGACTGATTCGTTAACCTGGAAAGCGAGAATCGGGCGTCTCGCGACGCTTGCCCTGCCATTTGGAATGGCAGTCGCCGCTCGCATCTGGTTTCTATCCAGTGTCGATACCCAGCTCAACCTCGCCAACCCGTTCTCTGGAATTCTGCGTGGCGCACTCGGATGGCTCGAGAACCTGCCTGATGCGTTGCTGGGACAGCCGTCGACAGGCTGGATCTCGTCCCTCGCCGCCGCAGTACTTCTGGGTGCCCTCGTAGCACTTTTCGCGTTTGCCAGGATTCGCATCGTCGATCGGCGCTGGGCCGTGACAGCGCTACTGGTATTCGTCAGTCCCATGGTGCTGCAAGCACCCGTCTTCCAACTCGTCCTGGTTCTCGATGAACCGCTGTCTACGCCTTCCAACTTCCGCTTCTACTATCTCGCCGGAATTGGCGTGGTATTGATTCTTTCGCTGCTATTCAGCGCCATCAATCTGTCGACGGCACTACGGAGAGCCGCCAAGGCAGCCACTCTGGTCGTATTGGGTTTGCTGACCGTCCGCGCCCACAGCGCCACGAACGCCTGGACGACCGGAACACTGGGAGAAGCCCAACGAGTCGTTGAAGCCGCGAGTTCCATCGCGCTGACCACCAAGCTGGAGGCACCCTGCACGGTCTTCATGCTTGACGTCCCGGAGTACGTCCTCGAATTTCCCCACTACTCCGACGCTGCGATCAAGTCGCAGCTTCCAACGACACACCCTGCGCTGGGGTGCATCTTCGTGTCGGAGCGCTCACCGTCAAGAAATTTCACGATGGGCGCCACCTGCGACGATTCAGCCTGGAAACCCTTCGCCACTCGAACCAAGGGTCTCTCGCCGGTACCGGCCAAACGCTTCGGCAAGCTTTGCATCCATCACTTCGCCGACCTGCCGGCCGAAAAGCAGATCGAGACGCCGCGACCTTACGTCTTCCATTGGCAACAAGGGAAATTCATCCGTACTGCAAACGCACCCGAATAGTCCCGTGCTTGCGTACCGCATCCATTCCGATCGTCGCGCGCCGCCGATCGTCAAATGGCGCTACGACTGGCACCCGGAACCGGGTTCGCCCGAAGCGGCGCTGTACGCGGAATTCCTGGTCGAGAAAGACTGGATCTGAAATCGGGCATCGCCGAAAGGCTCATGGATGCTCGCGCTCGAGGCACCCTGCCTGCAATGCCGCATGGATTCTGCCTCGCAGGCCGCACCCATTGAAGAAGACCCAAGGATGCGCCTTTCCGGGCCGGATCAGGCGCCGGCCAGTGCCGCTTCGCGATAGTGGCGCTGCGCTGCGTCGCCGCGTCCGAGGCGCTCGTGCAGTTGCGCCAGTTCGACGTGCGTCGCGCGCAGCGATTCGACCGATAGCGAGGCTTCGAGGTAGCTCTGCGCCTTGCCCCACAGTTCGTTCTGCAGGCACAGCCGCCCGAGCGCGAGCAGCAACCGGGCGTCGCGCGGCTGGCGCTTGAGCCAGGTTTCGGCGCGCGCGATGCGCTCCAGCAGGTCGCCGCCGCGGCATTCGCCGTACAGCTCGGCGAGGGCGGAATCCCACTGGCCGTCGAGCCAGCGTTCGAGCAGCTTCTGC
>JAEUNL010000029.1 GCA_016791115.1 Rhodocyclaceae bacterium | reverse complement strand
TTCCATGCGGGTTTCAGGTCGATGGCAGGGGCTTTGCCGGATAGCTTGCCGCGACGGGGGCGTTGCGCCGTGCGGCGTACCAGGGGCGCGCTGCGCCGGCGCGGCGCGGCCGTGCGAGGTCGCGCCTTAGCTGCGCGATCTCGTCGCGCAGTTGCGCGAGGGTTGCCGCATCGGCTTTTGCCTCCGTGGCCGACTCGGCGGCGTGCTCGGCCTGGATGGCGCTGACGATCACCGCGATGAACAGGTTGAGCAGCGTGAAGGTCGAGCACAGGATGAAGGCGAGGAAGAACAGCCAGGCCAGCGGATAGACCGCCATCACCGGCCGCACCACGCCCATCGCCCAGCTTTCGAGCGTCATCACCTGGAACAGCGTGAAGGCGCTGTCGCCCAGCGTGCCGAAGAATTCCGGGAAGGCCCGGCCGAACAGCTGGGTGGCGATCACCGCCGAGACGTAGAAGATGATGGCGATGATCGCCACCACCGAGCCGAGGCCGGGCAGCGCGGCGAGCAGGCCGCCGACCACGCGGCGCATGCTCGGCACCAGCGTGATCAGGCGCAGCACCCGCAGCACGCGCAGGGCGCGCAACACGGCCAGCGGCCCGCTTGCCGGCAGCAGGGCGATGGCGACGACGGCGAAGTCGAACACGCTCCACGGGTCGCGGAAGAACGCCAGCCGATGCACGGCGATGCGCAGCGCGATCTCGACCACGAACACCGCGAGCAGCGCGCGATCGGCCGCGACCAGCAGCGGGCCCCAGTCGGCCATGATGGCGGGGCTGGTTTCCAGGCCGAGGATCGCCGCGTTGAGCAGGATCAGCGCGACCAGCGTGCGCTGCACGGCCGGGCGTTCCAGCCAGTCCTGCAACGCCGGTCGCCAGGGCAGGGTGCGAATCACGTTTTCCATCGTCGGTCCTCAGCCGGCACGTTGCAGGTGGGCGCCCGCGGCGCGCGCGCGCACGTCGGCCAGATCGGCCTCGTTGAGCGTCTCGCGTTCCAGCAGCCGGTGTGCAGTTTCGTCGAGCAGGGGCTGGCGCGCGCGCAGCAGCGCCAGCGTGCGGCGATACGCGGTGGCAACGATGTCCCGCACGGCGAGGTCGATCTCGCGCGCGGTGGATTCGCTGTAGGGCCGCTCGCCCGCCGGTATTCCCGGCTGGCCGAGGAAGTTCGGCCGTTCGGTGTCGTACACCACGTGCCCCAGCTCGCCGTGCATGCCGTAGCGGGTGACGATGGCGCGCGCGATGGCGGTGACTTTCTGCAGGTCGTCCGCCGCGCCGGTGGAGAAGCGGCCGAAAGTGATCTCTTCCGCCGCGCGGCCGCCGAGCAGCACGGCCATGCGGTTCTCGAGTTCCTCGCGCGTCATCAGGAAGCGCTCTTCGGTCGGCCGTTGCAGCGTGTAGCCGAGTGCCGCGACCCCGCGCGGGATGATCGAGATCTTGTGCACCGGATCGCTGCCCGGCAGCGCCATCGCGGCCAGCGCGTGGCCGACTTCGTGGTGGGCGACGATCTCCCGCTCGGCAGAAGACAGCACGCGGTTCTTCTTCTCCAGCCCGGCGACGATACGTTCCACGGCGAGGGTGAAGTCGTCCAGCGTCACCGCGTCGCCGCCGCGGCGCGTGGCGGCGAGCGCCGCCTCGTTGCACAGGTTGGCGAGTTCGGCGCCGGTGAAGCCCGGCGTGAGTTCGGCGACGGTGGCCGTGTTCAGGCCGTCGGCAAGGCGGATCTTGCGCATGTGCACGTCGAGGATCGCGATGCGGCCCGCCTTGTCGGGTCGATCCACCACCACCTGGCGGTCGAAGCGGCCGGCGCGCAGCAGCGCCGGGTCGAGCACCTCGGGCCGGTTGGTGGCGCCGAGCAGCACCAGGCCGCCGGCACCGTCGAAGCCGTCGAGTTCGACCAGCAGCTGGTTGAGCGTCTGTTCCTTCTCGTCATGGCCGCCGATGCCGGCCGCACCGCCGCGCGCGCGGCCCAGCGCATCGAGTTCGTCGATGAAGATGATCGCCGGCGCCTTGGCGCGCGCCTGCTCGAACAGGTCGCGCACGCGCGCCGCGCCGACGCCGACGAACATCTCGACGAACTCGGAGCCGGAGATCGAGAAGAACGGCACGCCGGCCTCGCCGGCCACGGCGCGCGCGAGCAGGGTCTTGCCGGTTCCCGGCGGGCCGACCAGCAGCACGCCCTTGGGCGCGCGTCCGCCGAGGCGGCCGTAGTGCTGCGGGTCGCGCAGGAAGCCGACGATCTCCCTGAGTTCCTCCTTCGCTTCGTCGACACCGGCGACGTCGGCAAAGCTCACCCTGGTGTCGGTTTCGACGTAGACCTTGGCCTTGCTCTTGCCGATGTTCATGAAGCCGCCGCCGCCCATCTTGTCGGCGAAGCGGCGCATGATCAGCAGCCAGAGGCCGATGAATACCAGCGCCGGCACCACCCAGCCGAGCAGGTCGCGCAGGAAGGTGCTCTGGACCACGCCGGTGAACTTCACGTCGTATTGCGCGAGGTCCTTCGCCAGGCCGGGATCGACGCGCGTGGTGACGAACTTCTGCTTGCCGTCGGCCAGCGGCGCCTTCAGCGTGCCGTGGATCTGGTTGTCGGCGACCGAGATTTCGGCCACCTTGTCTTCGCGCAGCAGCGTCTGGAACTCGCTGTAGGGCAGCGGCGCGATGGTGCGCATGCCGACCCATGCATTCTGCAGCAGCAGGATCGCCAGTAGCGCGACCGCGAAATAACCGACGGAGAACTGCGTCTTGCGTTCCATGGTTCGGCTCCTGTCAGACGGACTGGTTGGCGGGATCGGCAAGGCGCTGCTTGGCTTCGCGGCGCAGCGACAGCCAGATCGAGATGCCGATGATCGCCGCGACGACACCGAGCGATGCCGCGACCGGAATCTTGTAAAGGTCGATCAGCAGCATCTTGGCGCCGATGAACATCAGCACCAGCGCCAGGCCGTACTTCAGCAGCGAGAAACGGTCCGCCATGTCGGCGAGCAGGAAGTACATCGCACGCAGGCCGAGGATCGCGAACACGTTCGAGGTGAGCACGATGAACGGATCGGTGGTGATGGCGAAGATCGCCGGGATCGAATCGACGGCGAAGATCAGGTCGGAGAACTCCACCAGCACCAGCGCGAGGAACAGCGGCGTCGCGTAACGCAGGCCGTCCTTCATCACGAAGAAGCGCTCGCCGTGGAATTCGGTGGTGATCTTCATGTGGCCGCGCATCCACTTCACCAGCGGGTTGTCGTCGAGGTTGGGCTTCTGCTCGGCGAACCACCACATTTTGATGCCGGTGACCAGCAGGAAGGCCCCGAACAGGTAGAGCATCCAGTGGAACTGCGTGATGAGCCAGGCGCCGGCAAAGATCATTACCGTGCGCATCACGATCGCGCCGATCACGCCATACACCAGCACGCGCTTCTGCAGCTCGATCGGCACGGCGAAGAACGAGAACAGCATCAGCCAGACGAACACGTTGTCGACCGCCAGCGATTTCTCGATTAGGTAGCCGGTGACGTACTCGAGCGTCTTTTCGTTGGCCACCTCGCGGCCCGCCGAGCCGTCGAGATACCACCAGAGCAGCCCGGCGAAGGCGAAGGCGACGCTGACCCACACCACCGACCAGCTTGCCGCTTCCTTGAACGAGGGACGATGCTGCTTGCCGCCGCCGGCCAGAAGGTCGACCGCCAGCATGACCAGGACGATGGCGAAGAAGCCCGCCCACATCCACCAGGTACCGATTGTTTCCATCTCAAGCTCTCCTCGAGTTCCAAAGACAAAGGCCTTGCGTCCGGAACTGACGCAAGGCCTTCGAGAATTCGGAACCCGATTCGCGGCAAGCCTTTACCAGTTCGGCAAAGGTCTTGCTCGCAGCCATCGAGGCTGCCCGGGCGCCGGACCGGATACACCGATCGGAGTGACGACGCCGCGGCGGAGAGCTACTCCCCCTTGGGACAAGCGGATTCTGGTTTAACAGACGAAATCAGTCAACTATTTTTTTGGCGCCGCTGCCGGGTGCTGCCGGCAAGGGGATGCGCCGCACCGATCGGGCAGCGATCAGGCCGGACGTTCCTTGAATTTGCGGTAGTCCATGTCCGAATGCAGGATGTGACCCGACAGCCAGGACTGCAGAAACTGGCTGGTTCCGGAAATATCAAGTTCGCCTGCCGTCGCCTTCTGTTTCAGCGCGGCGAATTTTTCGGAGAACTTCTCGTGTTCTTCGACGTGGTTGTCGAAATCCGGGTAACCGATCGATTTCAGGTAACGCTCTTCGGTGGCGAAATGGACAGCGGCATACTGCACCATGTCGTCGAGCACTTTCAGGTAGGCCGCCTTGATCGCAGCTTCATCAGGCTTCGTCAGCGAAGTCAGATCGATCATGCGATTGATCGTGCCGACCAGGCGCATGTGTTGATCATCCAGTTCATAGACGCCAACACTGTACGCGTCGGACCAGACCAGGTGCTCCATGTTTTCTCCTCATGCCACATCGCAAAGCCTGAACAGACACGTCGCCATCGCCGCCCGAAGCCGGCAACGGCCGTTGTGTGCCTGACAAGTACCGAACTGCCGGCTGCGAATATTGCGGCCCACCCGCGATTCAGTCAATCGCGGGAGCGTGCGGCAGGCGGTGAGGGATTGCGCGATAGCCTTTCTCAGTCCCTTATGCCCTCGTCGATCGCCCATACCGCGGCTTCCAGGCGCGAGCGGAACTTGAGCTTCTTGAGCAGGTTCTTGATGTGCACTTTCACCGTGCCTTCGGCAATGTCGAGTTCGCGCGCGATCAGCTTGTTCGACAAGCCGTTGGCAAGGCAGGTCAGGATGGTGCGCTCGCGTTGCGTGAGCGGAGCCTGACGGCGCGCGTCGGTCTGTGCTTCGTCGCGCAGGGCATGCGCGAGCAGGCCGTTGAGACTGTCGCTGATCACCATGCGGCCGTAGAGCGCTTCGCCGATGCGCGCGAGGAGGTCGTCGGGCTCCATGTCCTTGAGCAGGTAGCCATCGGCGCCGGCACGGATGGCGGCGACCAGGTCGTCGGCGGCGTCGGAAACGGTGAGGATCACGATGCGTGCCGCCACGCCGGCATCGCGCAGCGCCTGCAGGGTCGCGATGCCGCCCATCCCCTTCATGTTGAGGTCGAGCAGGATCAGGTCGGGGTCGAGCGTCGTCGCCAGTTGGATGCCCTGTTCGCCGCTCGACGCTTCGCCGACGAGTCGCAGGCGCTCGTCCATCGCGATGAGCTGCGACACGCCTTTGCGGAACAACGGATGGTCGTCGATGATCAGCGTCTTGCCTGACGTTGCGTCGTTCATGCGGGATTCTCCAGCAAGCCGGGCAGGGCCGCCGACACGCCGCCCTGCACCGGAAATTCGAGTTTGACGCGCGTGCCGCCTTCGACGCGCGGATTCACGGTGACATCGCCGCCCAGGCTCAGCGCGCGGTCGCGCATGATCACCAGACCGTAGCGGTGATGGCGTGGCGTGGCGTGCCCGATGCCGATGCCGTCGTCGTCCACCGTGACATGGATTTGGTTGCCGGCGTCGGGCTCGAGGCGAATCGCCACATGCCGTGCCTGCGCATGGTGCTCGATGTTCGACAGTGCTTCGCGGACAACCTGCAGCACGTGGATTTCCTGGCCGGAGCTGAGTGCCGTGGCCGGCAAGCGGTTGGCGAGATCGATCTGCAGTCCGCTGCGGCGCGAGAACTCCTGCACCGTCTCGTCCAGCGCCGCGTTCAGTCCGCGCCCGTCGATGCGCAGGCGGAAGGTGGTCAGCAATTCGCGCAACTGCCGATAGGCGTCGTTGAGGCCTTCCTTGAGCTCGGAAACGACGTCGCGCGCAGCATCGAGCGTGGTGTCGGGCGGCAGCAGTTTCTGCAACCGCGTCACCTGGATGTTGAGGAAGGACAGCGCCTGGGCGAGCGAATCGTGCAGCTCGCGCGCGATCACCGAGCGTTCGTCGAGCAGGGCGAGTCGATGGCGTTCTTCGTCGCGTTGCGCCGAGGCGAGTGCCGAGGCGATGTGGCGCGCCACCGCTTCGACCACGCGTCGTTGCCAGTCGGCGAGGGTGGAGCCGGCTGGCAACGCGAGTGCAAGCTTGCCGTGGATCTGCATGCCATCCGAGATCGGCGTCAGGATGGCGGTAAGGCGGCCGCTTGGCCCATCGGCATCGAGGCAGGCAACCCCGGCTTTCTCGTCGTGGCCGGCCGCCAGCGCCGCCAGCATGTCGATCATGTCGCCGGCCGCGCTCGACACCGCGTTGCGGCCGGCATCGGTGCCGAGCAGGATGGCGCCCGCCTGTGCGCCGGTGATACGTTCGACGGAAGCGAGGATGCCAAGCAGGATTTCGGGCGTTGCCGCGTTTTCCGATAGCGCGCGCGAGGTGCCGTAGAGCAGCTCCAGCGAGCGGTTGCTGCGCGCCAGCTCATCGGTTTTCTGCTGCACGCGGGTTTCCAGGCTGGCGTAGGTTTCCGACAGATCCTCCACCATGTAATTGAACGCCTCACCGAGCTGGCCGAGTTCGTCCGGCTCGCGCGGCATCGTGCGCACCGAGAAATCGCCGCGGCGCACCGTCCGCGCGCAATGCAGCAGGTCGCGCAGCGGCAGCAGCACCTTTTCGCGCAACTGGTACACCGTGATGCTGCCCATCAACAGCAGCACGACCAGCGACACGCCCTGGACCAGGCGCAGCAACTGCAGCTTGCTCTCGAGGCTTTGCTCGATCAGCACGACGAGGTGATCGATGCGCGACGCCATTTCGCGCATCTCGGCGACGAAGGCCGGGCTGACAGTGGCGGTGACGGCCGCCTCGCGCGACATCGGCTTGATGACGTGTTCCCAGTGCTCGCCGATCTCGCGATAGGCGCCGAGTTTCGAATCGTCGGAACGGCTCGAGATGATGCGCGCGAGCGCCTCCCCGGTATAACGCGCCGTGAAGCCGGCAATCGCATGTTCCACCGCTGCGCGGCGCGCCTCTGCGTCGGCGGTCTCGGCAATCGCGACGCCGATGGCATAGGTCTGCATGCGCAGCGAGCCGGTGAGGTTGATGGCGCGGGCTTCGCCCGTCGACATCTCGGCGATCGCGATGCTCGCGATGATCGATGCCGTCGCCAGCAATGCGATGGCGCCGATCGATGCGCCGAGCCGCTGTACCAGCGACGGGCGCGTGCCGTTACGCGGCCGCGCGGGTCCGGCGTTGTTGGCGGAATTTGCGCTGCTGTCGTTCATCTTCCTGCCTCCTTCACCCTGCCTGCCAGGGCGTTCATCGTGCCGATGCGGACTTCGGGTGCCATTTTGCATCGCGGCACCGGCGCATCGGTCGCACCCGCGGCTAATTGGTGATAGTCAATTCCGGTGCGATCGCACTGCCCGGACTTTGAATTGCGGAGGGTGGAATAAATAATTGTTACATAACAGCGTGTTGCGAACCGAGGTTGATCAAGAAAAATACCACTTTAGAGGTATTTCACCCGGATTTCATGTCGTCCCGGGACTGATTTAGGTCAAGCATTCGCAACAACCCGGCTCCTAGACTCGCACCCGTTGTTGCTTGGAAAAGGCGCTGCGGATCTGGTCCGCAGACTGCACGAAGGAGGAAATGCAATGAATGGAATCGGTGACATCGCGGCAAAGCTGGCGGACATTCCGCTGTTCGAGGGCCTGGCCCCGGATCTGCTGGCGGACCTTGCGCGTGCGTCGCACGTTGCGCGGCTGCCGAAGGGCGCACTGCTCTATTCGGCGGGCGAACAGGCTCGCGTTCTGTTCCACGTGCTCTCCGGCCAGTTGAAGGTGGCGGTCTCGTCGTCGGACGGCGGCGAGAAGGTGATCGACGTCGTTGCGCCCGGCCACAACATCGGCATGGCCGAGTTGTTCGGCGGCGTTCCCTATGTGTCGTTCGCGGAGACGGTGGCGCCATCCCTGGTTTTGCACATCTCGCGCGAGGCGATTCTGCGGGTTGTCGATCGCGACCCGCGCATTTCCCGCCGGCTGTTGCGCGCCATCGGCGAGCGCCAGTCCGCCCTCGAGCGCGACATTGCGTCGAGCAGCTTCAAGTCGGGCTGCCGTCGCGTGGTCGACTACCTGCTGCGCCAGGCCGAAACCTGCGGCGATGGACCCGATGCCACGGTCGAACTCGGCATGCCCAAGCACCTGCTCGCTGCACGGCTGGGCTTTACGCCCGAGACGCTGTCGCGCGCCTTCCGCTATCTCTCGGAAGCTGGGCTGATCAGCGTGCGCGGCAAACAAGTCAAGCTCAGCCCGAAACTGATGCATACCGCCGACAATGACGAAGTCGATTCGGTCATCCGACAGCCTGCAGCCGGGGACGCCTGGCGTGATCGAGCGGTGCGCGCGGGCGGCAGCCGTGTCGCTGCCTGGGCCTGACCCCGGATTCTCTCCTGCAGTGTTGCAATCATTGGCCCGGCTGATTGCCGGGCTTTTTTCAGGGGCGCGCGCGCCAGCCGCGTCTCAGTCGCTTCCAGTCGGTGCCGCGCAGCAGCCGTCCGTCGCCGAGCGCGTGCCAGGCCGCAAGATGATGGCCGCCAACCAAGGCGATTGCCGGCAGCAGATGCGGTTCGTCGTGCGCGACGGACTCGACCAGGGGTGCCGCCGCGTGGAGGTCGTTGAGCAGGCCGAGCGAGCCCTGCAGCGACACCAGCTGGCGCATCGGAACCGCATGCCGGTTTCGGACCAGGGCGCCGACGAACTCCAGCGAGTAGCGCAGGCGCTTGATGGCGAGCCGCAACGCGTGCAGATTGCCCGGATCGCTGTCGCGTGCGTCGCATGCACGACGCGCGACGCGCCGGCCGAACCGTGCGATGCGCGTCGCCGCGAATTGCGCGAGTTGCGGCTGTGCTGCATCCGGCGGCGTTTCAGCAAGGGCCGCGACGTCGGCCATCAGCACCAGCAGCGTGGCGCCGGGCGCGGTGCCACGGAGCGCGGCCTGCATTGCGGCGCGCGCAGCATCGCGGCGCGCGCGGACGCATGCGGCCAGGGTGGCGATGCCGGCATGGGCGGGCGCTTGCGCCGCGGCCGGCTCGACGATGTCGTGCAGCAGCACGTCCCACTCGCGCGTTGCGGCGGGAAGCTGTGCCAGCGCATGCGATCCGGCGCGCAGGCTTTCGACCGATGGCGGTGGCAGCAGCGGGCCGAACAGCCGCAACGCGGAACGCAGCCGCCGTACGCCGACGCGCAACTGATGGGCGAACTCGGGGTCGTCAGCTTCGCTCGCGCCGCGCATGTTGGCCGCGATCTGGTCGAGACACTCCCAGGCGATGCGGCTGAAAGCGTCACCCGGCGCAGCGGCGGCATCGAGCGCAACGGGAAGGGCGCGGCGCGGCAGCGTCAGCGTGCGCTGTTCGAACAACGCATAGCCGCGCTCGGCCTTGCTGCGGTCGTCGGGCAGCACGGCCACTGCATCGGCAAGCCGTCGCGCAAAGGCCAGCAGGCATGCCGGGGAACCGTTACGCAGTTCCAGTTCGATCTCGGTGATCGACTCCTTGCGGTCACCGGCGACGATTTCGCCGCGGTCGATGGCGACCTCGATTTCGCACCCGGCCGCGGGCTGCGCAATCCAGATCTCGCGACGGAAGTGCGTGGTGAATACCGGCACGAGGCGGTCGCGGCGGCGTTCGAGCAGGCGTCGGATCGCCGCATCGCCGATGGCGGCGAAGTCGAAATCGCCGCGATGCGGCTGCTCCCATTCGTTGCGCGATGAAAGGCCGGCGGTGACGACGCCGGTGCATTTGACCGTTTGCAGCAGGCGGCGCCCGTGCTTGCGTACGCGCAAGCCGACCCGCCTGCGCAGGAGGTGCAGGCCGGGCGTGTCGAAATAGGTGTTGTGCAGCGTCGCGGCGCCGCCCCGGCGTGCCGATGCGGCCGCCAGAAACGCGCGCAGGGCCGGTATCGAGCCGGCAGCGATTGCGAGCTTGAGTTCGACTTCCAGGGGATTCAAGCGGATCTCTCGGTTGGCATCATGCAAGCCGGTGATTCTACTTGGATCTTCCGCGCCGGCAGGCGCCGCGGGCAGGGCGGTCGATGACAGTGAAATGAATTTTTCGTGACACTGTCACATTGCGGCCCGTCTGCGGTGGCTACTCGCCGTCGGCCAGCTCGGCGGTGATCGAGGCCTTCAGTACCGATTGCGGCATGCCGGCGCGCATGCGGGTGGTGATCCACCACAGGGCGCCCTTTTTGACCGAGAGGTCGGCGGGCTTGCCGGTGAGCAGGAACGAGGCTGTCTGGCCGAGGGTCGGCTGGTGCCCGACGATCAGCACCGCGCCACCGGCACCCGGCCAGCCCGCGGCTTCGAGCAGCGTGCGATGGTCGCCTGCCAGCCCGACTGCGGGTGCGGTTTCGAATTCGCGGGTGAAACAGCGGGCGGTCTGCTGCGCGCGCCTGGCCGGGCTGACGAGAATGCGCAGGCACTTGGGTTTGCGCTCGGACAGCCATTGCGCGATCGCCTCGGCCTGGCGGTGGCCCCGCGGCGTCAGTTCGCGCAGTTCGTCCGGCGTGCCATCCACGGCTTCAGCATGGCGCCACAGCAGCAGGTCCATGTTCGGGCTCCTTCGGGAATCGAGGCGGATTGTGCGCCAATCCGCCTCTTGCGCAAACCCGCGCCAGCTGTGACTGTAAAGAAAAAGGGGCGGCTTGCGCCGCCCCCGTGCTCTCCCTGAGCTGCTGCCTACTTCGTGTAGTAACCGACCGCAACCAGGTATTTGTCGACCTTCTGCACGACGCTGTGCTTGGTTTCGACCTTGTTGGTGACCGGGTTGCGCCAGACGTAGCCGATTTCACCGGTGCCCTTGACCTTGGCCAAGTTGATCATCTGCTGGATGATCGGCTTGCCCTGCGCGTCGCGCAATTCCGACGACTCCTTGCCGACCAGGCTCGGTGTCGCGCCGTGGGCGTAGAACTTCGCGTCGTCGAGGCCGACCGCGAAGACGTAGAGGTCGTCCACCACGAAGCGGCCCTTCGGGTCGTTGAACTGCGCGAAGGCCGCGTCGCCGTCCCTCTTCAGCGCAGCGACGGCCTGATCGAGCATGCCGCGCGCTTCCTCGGGCGAACTGCGCGGCAGGTAATAGCCCGCGGCGATGATTTTGTCGTCTACTTTGCGGAACAGCGTGGTCTTCGGTTCCACCTTGCCGTCGACCTTGTTGAGCCAGCGGTAATCCACCATGCCGGCACCCTGCTTGCGCGCGGCCTCGATCAGGTCGCGCATGAAGGGCTTGCCCGCCGCGTCGCGCAGATTGGTCACGTCCTGCCCGATCAGCATCGCGGACGATCCGCCGCTGGCCACCATCTTGCCGGCGGCGCTGACGACGAAGATGTAGTACTCGCCATCCACGAATTCGCCGCCGCGATTGCTGAATTCGGCCAGCGCCGCGTCGCCCTTTTCCTTGTAGCGGGCCACTGCACGGTCGAGCAGGGCCTGCGCCTGTTTGGCTTCCGAGCGTTCGCTGGTATTCACGTGGCGCGGCGCATCGGCAGCGAAGGCCGGCAGTTGCCACGCCGAAACGCCGAGCAGGGCGGCGGCGAGGATTCCCGGGCGGATGGATTTCATGAGGTTTCTCCAGAATGAAAAAGCTTGAACTGTCAGGGATTCTAGCGAGTCGAGCGGGGCGCGCCCATTGCGCCAGATCAAGGTTGCGGCCGTTCGGGGCAGGGAAGCGGATTCCGATTGGGTATAGTATGCACCTCGTCATGCATGGGTGACGCCTGCCGTTACAAGAACAGAGGAGAACGCAGATGGATCGACGTGAAATGCTTGCCGGCGCCGGGCTGCTCGCGGTTGCGGGGGTTGCGCTGGCGGCGGAGGACCATTCCCACCACCACCACGGTGGCGGCAAGTACGCCGCGCTGGCCGGCACCAGCGCGGATTGCCTGCGCATCGGCCAGACCTGCCTCGCACATTGCCACGTGCTGCTCGGGCAGGGCGACAAGGAGATGGGCGCCTGCGCTGCCAGCGTCACCCAGATGCTTGCGGCGTGCGATGCGCTGATGAAGCTTTCGGCCGCGGATTCGCGCTTCACGCCGAAGATGGCAGCGGTGGCCCTGGCGATCTGCGAGGATTGCGAAAAGGAATGCCGCAAGCACGAGAAGAAGCACAAGGAATGCAAGGATTGCGCTGAGGCCTGTGTCGCCTGCGCCAGGGAATGCAAGAAGGCCGTCTGAGCGGCCGATTCTGTCCCGGCTGCGGCGCAAACCTTGCGGTCACCGCAGCCTCCCCGTAAAGTCCGCCACCAAGGCTGTTACCGCGGCGCCCGCCGCGGCAGCCCTCCGGTATCCGCGTCAGGCCCGGCTCCATGCAGGCGGCGTGGTATTTCATTTGGCGAGCCTCGTTCAGAGAGTGACTCGCAGCAGTCGAGGAGTATCCGATGGATCGGCGTGACTTTCTTCAGGCCGCAGCCCTTGCGCTGCCGGCCGCAAGCCTTTTTCCTGCAACATCGCGTGCGCAATCTGCCGGCACGGCTTCCGCCGGTTGGCGCATCTTCGAAACCACCACCCGCGTCGAGGTGCAAAAGCCTGCCGGCACCACGCGCGTCTGGCTGCCGCTTCCGCTGGCGGACGATACCGACTACCAGAAGTCGCTCGGCAACACCTGGGATGCCGGGGCCGGCAAGGCGGGTTTCGTGCGCGACGCCAAATACGGCGCGGGCATCGTGTCGGCGGAATTCCCCGAGGGCGTCGCCCCGGTGCTGACGCTCACCAGCCGTTTCGCCGCGCGCGACCGCAGCCTCGACCTCGCGCGGGCCGGCAATCCGCAGCCCTTGTCCAAGGCCGAATTCGCGCTGTATACCGAAGCCACCGAGTTGCTGCCGACCGACGGCGTGGTGCGCGACACCGCGCGCGAGATCACCAAGGGCGCAAGGGGCGAGGTCGAAAAGGCCCGCGCCATCTACGAATGGATCGTTGAAAACACGTTCCGCGACCCGAAAACGCGCGGCTGCGGCGTCGGCGACATCCGCTTCATGCTCGAATCGCGCAACCTCTCGGGCAAGTGCGCCGATCTCAATGCGCTGTTCGTCGGGTTGGCGCGCTCGGTCGGCGTCGCGGCGCGCGACGTGTATGGCGTGCGCGTGGCCGATTCGGCACGCGGGTTCAAGAGCCTCGGCAAGGCCGGCGACATCACCAAGGCGCAGCACTGCCGCGCCGAGTTCTGGTCGCCGGCGCATGGCTGGGTGCCGGTCGATCCGGCCGACGTGCGCAAGGTGGTGCTCGAAGAGAAGCCCGGCCTCACGCTGGCCGATGACGCGCCGTCCCGCGCGCGGCAGATGCTGTTCGGCAACTGGGAGATGAACTGGCTCGCCTACAACTATGCGCACGACCTCACGCTGCCCGGCGGCAAGGGCAAGGTCGGCTTCTTCATGTATCCCTGCGGCGAAACGGCGGAAGGCAAGCTCGACAGCCTCGACCCCGCGACCTTCAGATACACGATCGGTTCACGCGAGATCGTGCTGGCCTGATCCCTTCCCCCGGGCCGGCGAGGGGCGGCCTGCGGGGCGCATGGATGCGAGCCCTCCGGGCGGCCTGCCTCGAGAGGCAGGCATCATGCGCCTCCTGGGGCGGCATGGCCCAACAGGTCCGCTGCATGCGCCTTGCGGCGGTATGCCCCAGCAAATCATCGAGGCGTCGCGTGCCTCAGTTGAAGCGGCAGCCGCCCGGCCCGTCCGGGTGGCCGCAACTGCCGCAGGGGCCGGGCAGGTCGCGTGCCGGCGCGGCAGCGTCGCTCATCGCCGCGAAGGTCGAGAGCTTCTTGCGCAGGTCGGTGCTGTGGCAGCCGGGGCAGGCTGGCGCAGGGCCGCTGCTGCGTACCAGCTGCTCGAAATCCTTGCCGCAGGCGGAACACGTGTATTCGTAGATTGGCATGTCGCTATCCTCGTTTGGCGAGCCGCGCCTGCGGTGCCGGTGCGGCGGCGGAAAGCCCTCGAAATGGCGGACGGATCGACCGCCGCTTGCCCCGGATGTTGCCGCGTCGGCGATCCGGCGTCCACTCGGAACGCTCGGCGGCGCCGCAGGCCGGCGCACTGCCCTTGGCCAAGGCCGAGGGGCCGGGGCGGGCAATGCCCCGCGCCCGGCGCTGCAATTCGCGGCGAACTTCTTACGGCTCCAGCTGGGCCGTCGCGTTGTACTCGGTCGAGTAGTCGAGGAATTGGAACTCCTGCCGGCCGATGTATTCCTGCGGGTTGCCGTTCACCTCGTGCAGCGACGCATCCAGAACGTACACCCGGCCGCCGATGTTGGCGAGCAGGAAGAAATGCGTCCGCGTCATCGACGACGCCGCGCCCCGCGTGCCGCGCACCACCACATGGTGGTCGCGCCCCATCCGGCGCACCACTTCGCTCAATTGCGACAGCCCGGCGCGTTGCCACGTTGCCGTGATGCTGTAATTCTCGACGGAATACGGCGATACTTCACGCGCATCCTGACCACCCAGATAATCATGCAACGCATCGGCTGCCCCCGGACAACCGCCGATCGGCTCCGACGGATAAATCTGCCGCAGCACGGCCTGGCCGCCCGGTGTCAGAAGTTCATCGTATCGACTCATTTCGCCTTCCCGCCTTTCCCGAAAAACCTCCCTCTTCCACTTTCAGGCTAGCACGCCGGTAGCGATCCGGCCGGCGGGAAACCGGTGCGCGCGATCGAATGAAGGCCGCATTCGCACGGCCGTGCGATCGATGCCATTCGGCTTTCGCCCGGCTGGTCAAGCCGCTCGATCCCGGCTGCTATTGCACGCCTCAGGTCGAGGCGCGGCTGCACGAGGATCGTCCGGGTGCCCGCCACGGCGCAGTGCGAGGTTGGCTTGCCCGGGTCGGCGTCGTCACGCCGGCGTGGCCGGATCGCGCTCGTTGTCCGAGGCCAGCAGCCTGGTCGCGATCGCGCGCAGCGTCGCCGCCTGGCGCGTGTCGCCGCGCACCACCCAGACGACGAACGCGAACTGGCCGAAAAAGGCGATTGCCATCGCGATCACGTCGCGATTCACCGCGCCGTAAATCGCGAATGCGAGCGGCGTCGCCAGCACCGAAAGATAAAAACCGATGCGGCTGCGCTGCCGCTCGCCGGCAAAACGGTGCAACAAGGCGATCTCTTCGGATGACAGGTCGATCATGGTTTCACCGTTCCTTGCCGGTGGTGCGTCGCGCGACGCGGGCAGGGCTTCATCGATCCGCCGCAATCACGGAATGCGCGGCAACTTGACCAGCTTCGCATTCCACGCATCGATCTCGGCCCGGTTGTCGATGCCGGTCACGGTGATGCTCACCAGCCAGCCCTTGCGCTCGTAGGAGAGCGACGGAAAGGGCGACACGTCCGCCTTGGGAATGGTGTGCACCGCCTTGTCCGGATCGTTGGCCACTGCCTTCCAGCCGGTGCCCGGCGGGTTGGCCATCTTGCGCCACATCTCGGCCGACGGTGCCGGATTCGGGCCCGCGTCGACCCACAACTTGACGTTGCCCTTGCCCTCGGCATCGTAGCGGCAGCCCTTGCCGATCATGGCGTTCTCCGGCACGCCGGCCTTGAAGCTGCGGCCCAGTTGCGCGGACAGCTGGCCCGCGTCGAACGGGCACTGCGGCGGATTGGTCTGTGCGGCAGCATGCTGGGTGCCGCACAGAGCCAGCAGTGCAAGAAGAACCGAACGCATCGAAACGCTCCTGTCATGGGGATGGAAAATCGGGCCACCCGGTGAAAGGTCGGTCGGCATCCGGGGCGGAAGGATAGCGCAGGGTCGAGGCTGGCGGAAATCGTTCCCGGGCCTCCGCCCGCTTCGGCTCATTCGCGCGTCAGTTTGAGGTCGAGCAGCTCGCCGCGGCTGTTCAGGTGCAGGTAATGGCGTCCGCCCCCGGAATCGAAGCTCGCCGACAGGGCGCGCCCGCGGCAGTACTGGTCTTCGGCCACGACATCGAAGCGATCATTCACGATGCGCCAGGCACCCTGCACCTCGTCGCGCATCGTCATGCGCACGCCGTAGCGACCCGACTGCAGCGAACCCAGCGGGATGAAGTAACGCCCGCTGCGCGCATCGCGCCAGTGCGCAAGCGCGGCCGCATCCGAGCGCCAGTCGAAGCCGGCTACCGCATCGATCGGATAGACCCGGCACGCCGATTTGGTGAAACGCAGCAACTCGAACAATTCGTCGATCTGCCCGTCGGCCACCTCGCCGGCATAACGGCGCACATGGTTTGCCGCGCCTGCGGCACCGTGCTGGAAACTCAGCCGGCCGCTGCATTCGCCCTCGTGGCAACTGGCGCAGACGGTGTTGAACCGGACCACGCCCCAAGGCGAAACCTCGATGGCCGCTGCCGGGCCGGCCAGCACCGCAGCAGCCAACAGGGTGCGCAGTCGCTTCATGTGTGACGGAGTGGTTCTCGGGCGATCAGGGGGTCAAGGCGGCGCGGGCGGGCCTTCCGCCCTGAATGCGTCGTGAAAGCATACCGTGCCCCGTGGATACCGGCCGTCGAACGACAGGGCGAAGAACGCCTCGGGCGGCACGCCCGGCAGCGCCAGCCCTGCAACATTGCGAAAGCCGAAGCGCGGGTAGTACTGCGGATGCCCGACCAGGCAGCAGCCTCGCGCGCCGAGCGACTTCAGGCGCGACAGACCAGTCTGGATCAGTGTGGTGCCGATGCCCGCGCGCTGGTGCGACGGCAGCACCGACACCGGGCCGAGGCCGAACCAGCCTGCGCTGCCATCCGGCATGCCCAACGGCGAGAACGCGATGTGCCCGACGATGCGGCCTTCCAACTCCGCGACCAATGATACGGTCAACGCGCCGGCCGCACGCAAGGCCGCGACGACGTAGTGCTCGGTATGTTGGCTGATGGCGAGGTTGGCAAACGCGGCGATGGTGAGGTCGGAGATGGCGTCGAGGTCGCGGGGTGTTTCGTCGCGTATCTGGATGTCTGTCATGAGTTCGCGTCGTATGTTTCCTTGCCGTGTCTGCGTCCTGTCGGGACGGATTCTGACGTTGGACTCGTTGGTCTTCACGGTACGCCGGCAACGACGCCGACGGTTTGCAGGAGCGGATGCGGCGTCGGCGAATTGCCGCGATATTGCCTTGGCAGGCCGGCGGCATCTACAGCGCGTTGTGAAAACTCGCTAGTCTTCAATTGTCGCGGCGCTGGGGGGCGCATGGACAGGCAATTCCGGCAGGGCATGCGCCGGGTAGCCCATGGAGCGGCGCTCTCAGGCCGGCCGTGCCGCAAGTGAAGCGGGGGCCGGGATTGCAGCCGGGTGGGGGGTGGCGTCCGTTTCGCCGGTCAGGTGGGCGATGGAATTGGCGTAGTAGGCCAGGGTCGCGCGTTCGTCGGGGTTGGCGCTGAACCGCGCGTCGCGTTCGATGGCGATGCGGCGCAGAGTGAGCATGCGCAGGCCGACGCCAATGGCGTAGTCGAGGTCGCTGCGCGGGATGTAGACGTGCGCGCCTTTCTCTTCGGCGCGGGCGATGCGTTCATGCACGGCCGACTTGAGTTCGAGTTCGTCGAGCGGGCGTGCGGCGCCGAGCAGCACGCTGGCGACCAGCGGTACCGGCAGCACCGGCACGACTTCGCCGATCTCGTGCATCAGTTTCTTGCCGACTTCGGCCACGGCGGCGTGGCGCGTGGCGTCGTCGAGGGTACGGAAGTCGAGTGCGTGTTCGCGCACGTAGTCGCGCATCGAGATCGGCCGGCCGAAGTTCACGCAGGCGTAGCCCATCCGGTACCAGCGCCCGCGCAGCAGGTTGACGAACTGCTTGCTGACGAAGCCGGCGGTGGTGGCGATCACGTGGGCCAGGCCGTGATGCGCGCGCTCGGCGGCGAGCTTGCCGAGCTGGGTGCGGTCTTCGAGCACGCGGTCGTAGTTGATGCCGACCGGAATGAATACGATGTCGCGCTCGGCCTGCGGGTCGAATGCGCGCAGCATGTAGTCGAGCAGGCCGAGCTTGGGCGGGCGCAGCCTGCCGTCGAGCGTGAGGCCGCCTTCGGGGTAGATGGCCTGCGGCACGCCGCCTTCGGTGGCCATCTGCACGTAGCGCTGCAGCACGGTGCGGTAGAGCGGGTCGCCCGAGTTGCGATGGACGAAGTAGGCGCCCATGGCGCGGATCAGCGATTGCAGCGGCCACACGCGCGCCCATTCGCCGACGGCATAGCTCAGCGCCACGCGCTCGGCGGCGAGGAAGGCGACCAGCACGTAATCCATGTTGCTGCGGTGGTTCATGACGAACACCACGGTCGACTTCGGGTTGATCGCGCGCAGCGAATCGGCGTCGGTATAGCCAAGGCGCACGCGGTAGAGGAACTGCGCGCTGCGCTTGGCGAGCCAGTAACCGACGCGGAAATAGAGGTAGGCGTTGAATGCCGGCACGATCTCGCGCGCGTAGAAGTCGGCGCGCTGCCGCGCGAGCTTGAGCGGCACGTTCTTTTCGGCGGCGTGGGCTTCGGCGGCGGCCTGCACCTTCGGATCGTGGAACAGGCGCTCGATCAGCGCGCGGCGGCGCGTGAGCTTGAAGGCCGGCAGCTCTATGTTGAAGCGCACGTTGATTTCGCGGATCACGCGGTCGACCTTGCGCCGCAGGTACCAGCGCACGCTGGGAAGCAACAGCCATTCGAGCGCCGCAGCGGCGGCGAGTGCGACCAGGATGACGAGCAGCCAGAGCGGAACGGCGACCGTCTGGCTCATCGGAACGGAGTCGGAAGGCGCCCGGTGCAGACGCGGTTGGCGCGCTGCGAATTCCGGGCGCCGGCGGTCAGAATGCCTCCACGGTGCGCAGTCCGGCCTTTCGGCGCCGATCGACGCGGCGGCGGCGTTCCGGCTCGTCGGCCAGTTCGCGCGGCTGGCGGCTGGCAAACGGGCTGCGCCGTTCGCCCGTGCGGCGATCCTCGAAATGCACGTAGGCGCAGCGGCAGGTCAGCGCGGTGCAGCCGGGCAGCGGAATCGGCGGCGCCATGCCGGACAGGAATCGCTTGCCCGAAACAGCCTGGGCCGAGGCACAGGGTTTCCCGCGGGAACGTACCTCGACACAGTGGTAGGTGCCGCCGGCGCGTGCCAGCTTCACCAGTTCCCGGTTGGCGCGCCGTTCGCGCCATTGCCAGAGCAGGAAGGCAGCGAGCAGGAGCACGATGCCGAACGCGAGAAAGATGTCTCGATCCATGTTATCGACCTCCGACCACTGGCAGCACGGGCGGCTGCCTGACTGCAGTCTAGCGCAAGGCGGGCGGCTTGCGAATCAGCCGGGATTCGGGCCAGGTTTCAGGCCGGGATTCGGGTCTCGATGCAGGCCATGATTCAGCGAAGCGCGCCGGGAAAGTAGGTCGCCGTCAGGCTCTTGTCGTGGATCGGGCAGGCGCCGTCGCCGCCCGTCTTGCCGTAGCGGCGCCAGTCGCGCACCCAGAAGATGTCGTCCGAGAGTTCGCGCAGGCCGATGGTTTCGCGGTCGCCGATCAGCACGCCCTGCACGCGCAGGCCAAGGTTGTCGCGTGCGCCACGCACGCGCGCGGCAATGGCGGGCGGGGCGCCGAACTCGCCGTCCGAGGCGATCACCAGGTCGGCGAACTGCCAGGCGGCGTCTTCGAGGCGGGCGAGCGCACGCTCCATCGGCTCGCTGATGTCGGTGCCGCCGTTATAGCTTTGCGTCATGAAGCCGAGCAGCGCGTCGATGCCGCTCACGTCGAGCGACAGTTCGCGTTCCATGATTTCCCCGGGGCCGCTGAAGGCGTAGAGGTAGCACGGCCGCTTCTGCGCGTGGGCGAGGCGCATCGCCTCCAGCACCAGCGCCTTGGCCACCAGCTCGGCCGCGCCCTGCATCGAGCCGGAGGTGTCGACGCACAGGATCATCGGCCCCATTTCGAGCTTGCGCTCCGGCTGCGGGCGCGTGGTCGGGCGCCAGGTTTCGCGCTGCACGGCCACCGGTTCTCGCAGGGTGTCGTTGTCCTCGTAGGTGAGCAGGGTTCGCTCGGCGTGGCGCGCGAACCAGATCAGCCGCAGGCGCGGGTGCGGCAGCAGCACCGCCTCGGAGGGCAGCATGCGGCTGACGCGGCCGGAGCGCTCGATGCCGCGCGTCTGCGCCGGCAGGTCGGGCACCTGGATGTCGCGCCATTCGGTGACGGTGGTGGTGACCGATTCCATCACCTGCACTTCGGGCGCGCTCGACAGGTCGGGGATGTCGGTCTGCTTCGCGCGGCCGAGCTTCTGCACCATCGCGCGCAGTTCGGGCATGGTTTCGAGCTTCCGGCGTATCTCGACGAGGTCCTGCCATGCGCCCGAGCGCAGCAGGCCGCGCGTGAGGTCCCAGCGGTTGAACTTGACCAGGTCCCCGATGTCGCCGAACACGAACAGCATGTCGCGCAGTTCGTGCGCTGTCGGTTCCCATTCGTCATGGAAGCCCTGTGCCACCTTGCGCGCGGCGGACTCTTCGTCCATGAATTCGCGGTAGTCGATGATGCGGTCGGTGTGCCACAGCATGGTGCGCAGCACCTGGTCGGCGATGTCCACGTGGTGCTCGCACAGCGCCGGCAGGCCAAGTTGCTCGACCGAGGCGAGCAGCAGCGGCAGCACGCTGCCGACCGGCCATTCACAGTGCGCCGGCATCCGTCCGGCGATCAGTTCGACACGCAGCGCGAGCAGTGCGTCTAGCCGTGGCGCGAGCCGGCCGAGGCTGTTGACGATGCCGGTGTACCAGAGCCCGCGCGGCAGCGCGTCGAGCGCGGCCAGCGGCGCATCGAGCGCGGCAGGGTCGAACGGCAGGGCGGCGTGCCTGGCCATGCTGACCGTCGCGCTCAGTCGAGCGCCAGCGGCTCGGGCAGCACGCCGTTGTCGACCTCCAGCAGCGGCAGCGCGGCGAAGGCGTCGCGCGCGGCGCCGGCGCGGGCCTGCAGCGCGATGAGGTTGGTGCGCGTGCCGGCCAGATGGGCGGCAGCGGATGGTGCAAAGTCGGGCGTGATCCACAAGTGGCGCGGCACTTCGCGCTGCAGCTCGTCGGCGAGTCGGTCCAGCGTGGCGATGAAGGCGGCGAGTTCGTCGAGCGCCGCCTGCACCTGCGCGACGCGCGCGGCGATGTGCGTGGCGCCGTAGCGCCGCATGCGCAGGAAGGGCGACAGGCGTGGTGCGGCCGAGGCGCCCTTGGCGTCGTTCACCTGGTGGTCGAGCGCGAGCACGCCGTGGTCGTCGTAGTTGAGGTCGCTCGCGTTCTGCTCCTGCTCGACCTGCGCCTCGAAGGCCTCGACCACGCGCGTGAAGCGTGCCGGGCTGAACGCGCCGTGCACGCCCAGAATGCGTACGTACCAGCCGGCAACGATACCGGCCTGCGACGGCTCGGCGGTGGCGCAGAACTGCGCGAGCCAGAGATCCCACACGTTCACCGCATCACGGCCGTTCGACAGCGCTGAAGCCTTGAGCAGGCGCACGGTCTTGTGCCAGCGCCGGTCGGAAACGGCGATCTCGTTCTCCGCGAGGTGCGCGCGCAGGGCGGCGAGCAGGTCGATGATCTCGACCGGCAGGCGCACGCCGTCGAGTGCAGCGGCGAAGGCGGCGAGTTCGTCCTGTGCGATCTGCTGTTCGGACGCAATCGCGCAGCCGGCGTCGGACGGCAGTTGCAGCAGCGCGCGGAAGCCGGCATCGCTGACCGGCGCGATCTCCATGCGCAGCAGGAAACGGTCGTGGAAGGCGGCCAGCGCGTCGTCCTGCGGCACCTCGTTGGAGGCGCCGATCACGCTGACCAGCGGGCAGCGCATGCGTTGCGCGCCGTTGTCGAACTCGCGCTCATTGAGCAGCGTCAGCAGCGCGTTGAGGATGGCGCTGTTGGCCTTGAACACCTCGTCGATGAAGGCAATTGCCGCCTGTGGCAGGAAACCGGCGGTCTGGCGCTCGTAGCGGTCCTGCTCCAGCGCGGCGATCGAGAGTGGGCCGAACAGCTCTTCGGGCACCGAGAAGCGGGTCAGCAGGCGCTCGAAGTAGGCGGCGTCGCGAAAGGCGCGGTGCAGCCGGCGCGCCAGCTCGCTCTTGGCGGTGCCGGGCGGGCCGATCAGCAGCAGGTGCTCGCCGGCCAACGCGGCAAGCAGCGCCAGGCGCACCGGCGTGCTGCGTTCGACCAGGCCGTGCGATAGTGCGCCGATCAGGTTCCGCAGGCGGGAGGTGAGGTGGGAAGGCGTGGGCGTGGCGTCTGTCGGGTTCATGGGCATCTGTTTTTCTCGCGAAGCGCGGATTGTCGGCAGGGACGGCTTCCCGCCGCCTTGTTCGGCGTCAAGCGCCGAAGCCATCGCATCCCCAATTCTAGTTCGCGCTTTACCCGCGGATCGCATCGACTTCACGCATGCGCGCCGCCGCCTCTGCGCCGTACGGGCAGCCTTGCGCATGGCTTCTTCTGAATATGCGAAGTCGGGGAACCGTCCGAAACTCCAAAGGACCGTCGCCTTCCTGAGACGGCTTCGTCTATGATTAAGTCTGCAATAAGGATTGCAAGCCCAACAACAATCAGCTGGCCGCGTTCCAAACGAAGGCTGCGTACCGATGAGCGTCAGGACTTCCCCCGAGCGGATCGATCAAATGGTGGCTTTGCTCAATGCCGGCCAGTTCGATCAACTGGAACGCGCAGCGAGCGATTGTGCGCGGGACCATCCCGCCGAGGGCCGCGCCTGGCAGTTGCTGGGCGTGTCGCATCTGGTCCGGGGGCGGCATCGCGATGCCGTGGCGACGCTATTGCGCGCCGTTTCCCTGATGCCTGAGAACGCATCGGTCCACGAGAATCTCGGCCTCGCCTATTGCCACCTCGGCGACCACGTCTCGGCCGATGGGTGCCTCGCCAATGCGACGCGCATGCAGCCCGCTGCGTTCTCGGCCTGGGTCAACTGGTCGCACAGTGCCCTGCAGTCGGGCGATGCCGGAAAGGCGGAGGACTGCGCGCGGCGCGCGCTGGCGCTGCATCCCCGATCGGCGGCGGCGCATCTCAACCTCGGCAAGGCGCTTGCGGCGCAATCGCGATGGGCCGAGGCGGAGGCGGGCTTCCGCGCCGCACTTGAGCTGAAGCCCGCCTGGGTCGAGGGGGGGTTGGGGCTGGGCAGCCTGTTCGAAAGCACCGGCCGGCTGCGTGACGCGGCGGCCTGCTACGAAGGCCTGACGGCGACCGCGGCAGACGACTGGCGCGTGTTCACCAATCTCGGGCGCGTCCGATCCGTGCTCGGCGACACCGCGTCGGCGCGCGACTGCTATGCGCGTGCGGCAGGGCTGAATCCACAGAACTACGCGGCGCACAGCGGTTACCTGTTCCATCTCCTGCACGATGCGGCGGCAGAACCCGCCGCCATCTTTGCCGAACATTGCCGTTACGGTGAGCGCGTGGACGCGGCGTTCTGCGGCCGCATCGCGCGGCACGCCAATGTGCCGGACCGCGCGCGCCGGCTGCGCATCGGTTTCGTCTCGGGCGACTTTCGCAATCACGCCGTCGCGTTTTTCATCGAACCGATGTTCGAGGCGCTGGGTCGCCGCAAACTGGACATCGTGGCGTATTCGAACTTCCCCGACGAGGATGCCGTGACGCAGCGGCTCAAGGCACTTGTCGACGTGTGGCATGGCGTTGCGGGCGTCGGCGACGACGCGCTCGCGCAGCGGATACGGGCCGACGGCATCGACATCCTGGTCGACCTCTCCGGTCATTCCGCCTGCAACCGCCTGCCGGTGTTCGCGCGCAAGCCCGCCCCGGTGCAGGTTACGTGGCTGGGGTATTCGGGCACCACCGGGATGCGCAGCATGGATTACCGCTTCGTCTATCGGCACACGGCGCCGCCGGGGCGGCTCGACGACCAATTTACCGAAAATCTGGTCTACCTCCCCTGCGCCATGAGCTTCGAGACCTCGCGCGACGCGCCGGAGGTCGGCCCGCTGCCTGCCTCGGTGCGAGGCCAGGTGACTTTCGCCAGCCTGAATCGCCCGAACAAAATCAGTGACCGCGCCATCGCCCTGTGGGCGCGCGTGCTGCATGCGCTGCCGACCTCTCGACTGCTGATTGGCGCGATCAACGATGTCGACACTGCGCAGCGGCTGCTCGACATGTTCGCACGGTGCGGCATCGAGCCGGCGCGCATCGAATTGCGCCCGCGCCTGCCGCTGCGCGATTACCTCGAACTGCACAACGAAATCGACATCCTGCTCGATACTGTTCCCTATGCCGGCGGCACCACCACGAACCATGCGTTGTGGATGGGGGTGCCGACCGTGACGCTGGCCGGCAGGACGCTGCCGCAGCGGCTCGGTGCCGGCATCATGAACAAGGTCGGCCTGCCGGAATGGGTGGCTGATTCGGAAGATGAGTTCGTTGCAATTGCCCGGCGGGCAGCGGCCGATCCGGCACGCCTGGCCGTGTTGCGGGCCGACTTGCGGCAGCGCCTGACGCATGACCCGAACCTGCGCACCGAGAAAGTGGCGGACTGTGTGGCGCGGGCGTTCCGCATCATGTGGCACCGCTGGTGCGACGGCCTGACACCCGAGCCGATCGAACTGCAAGCATGAGCCTTGCCCCGCTCTATGTCACGCGGCCTTCGCTGCCGCCGTTCGAGGAATTCGAGCCGTTGCTGCGCGAGGTGTGGGCGTCGGCGCGCGTCGCCAACGGCGGCCCGTTCCACAAGCGGCTGGAGGCGGAACTCGCCGCCTACCTCGACGTGCCTCATGTCAGCCTGTTCGCGAACGGTACGCTCGCCCTGCTGGTGGCGCTGCGGGCGTTGGGTGTCGACGGCGAGGTGATCACTACGCCCTACTCGTTCGTCGCCACCTCTCACGTGTTGCGCTGGAGCGGATGCACGCCGGTGTTCGCCGACATCGATGCGCACAGCTTCGGCCTCGACCCGGTGGCCGTCGAAGCGGCGATCACGCCGCGCACGCGGGCGATCCTGCCGGTGCACGTCTATGGGCGTCCTTGCGACACTGGGGCTTTGGAGATGCTCGCCGACGCGCGCGGCCTGCGCCTGATCTACGATGCCGCTCACGCTTTCGGTGTGCGGACGAATGGCGGCAACCTGTTGCGGTCCGGCCACTTGTCGGTCATGAGCTTTCACGCCACCAAGGTCTTTCACACTTTCGAAGGCGGCGCCATCGTCTGCCACGATAGGGCGATGAAGGAAAAGGTCGACCTGTTGAAGAACTTCGGTTTCAAGGGCGAGACCGAGGTGATCGAAACCGGCATCAACGCGAAGATGAACGAGTTTCAGGCGGCATTCGGCTGCCATCTGCTGGGCCGCATCGACGGCGAAATCGCGGCGCGGGCGGAGATCGCGCAACGATACCGGGAAGGACTTGCGGGCATTTCCGGCGTCGAACTGCCGGCCGACATGGCGGGCGTCGCGCGACCGAATCACGCCTACTTTCCGATTTTCGTCAAAGCGGCATTTCCGCTTGATCGCGACGGGTTGTACCGCCATCTGCGCGAGCATGAGATTTATGCGCGTCGCTATTTCCATCCGCTGATCAGCGATTTCAGCATGTACCGGAATGCATCGGGCGCGGCGCATCTCCCGTTTGCAAGGGCGGCCGCCGATGCCGTGCTTTGCCTGCCGATTTTCGCCGGCATGACGGCCGGCGATTGCGAACGCGTGGTCGGGGCAGTGCGCGCGGCGGCGGCACGTGCGCCGAAGGTGGCCGCCAGCGATCGGGTGGTGCCTCGCGCTGCATCGGCCGCCACATGATCGCCGAGATGGACGGACCGACGCGCGCCATTGCCGAGTATGTGTGCTCGCTGGAGGATGGGTCCATCCCCGAGCGCTCGATGCGTGACACCGCACGGCATCTGGTCGATTCGGTTGCCTGTGCGCTCGGGGCGCTCGATTCGCGGCCGGCGCGTGTTGCGCGCGCGATCGCTGCAACGGCAGCGGTCGACGAAGGCGCAACGGTATTCGGGCTGGCGCAGCCGACGACGCCCGAATACGCTGCGTTCGCCAACACGGTGATGGTGCGCTACCTCGACTACAACGACACCGGCAACGGCGGCCATCCGAGCGACATGATCGCGGCGATCCTCGCGCTGGCGGAGATACGGCGCGCCGACGGCAGGACGGTGGTGCGGGCGATCCATGCGGCCTACGAAACCTATGCGGCGATTCGCCGCGGTGGCCTGCACGGCAACATCCTGCGCGGCAAGCATGTCGACCAGATCTACGCGACGCTCGGCGCCGCCGCCGGGGCCGGCGTGGTGCTTGGCCTCGATCTGCCGCGCATGGCGAATGCGATTGCGCTGGCGTTGACGCCCAATGTTCCGCTGCGTGCCACGCGCACCGGGATCATCTCGGACTGGAAGGGTTGCGCCACCGCGCACGGGGTGATGAACGCCGCATTCGCCGCGCGCCTTGCCGAGCAGGGACTGACCGGCCCGGCCCGCCCGTTCGAGGGGCTGGGCGGCTTTTGCCAGATGCTGGATCTGGCGCCGCTCGACCTTTCCACGATTGGCCAGGCGCGCAACGGGCTGAGCGCGATCGAGTCGACCGGACTGAAATTCTTTCCCGCCGACTACAACGCGCAGGGGCCACTCGAGTCCGTGCTGTCGCTGCGCGAAGGCATTGCGCCGCAGGATATCGAGCAGGTGACCGTGTCGCTGCACTGGGGGGGCTGGCATGCGATCGGCGGGGGCGCTGGCGACCACGACGAGAAGTGGAATCCGGTCACGCGCGAACTGGCCGACCACAGCATGGCCTACCTGGTCGCCGTCGCGCTCGTCGATGGCGAACTGACGGTGGACAGTTTCGCCGCGGCGCGCATCGCCGATCCCGCGCTGCGGCCGCTGATGCAGAAAATCGTGGTCCGGGAGGACCCCGAGCTGACGCGCGAGCATGCCGGCGAACTGCCGCGCTGGCCTTCGCGGGTGGAACTGGTGCTCAGGGACGGTCGCCGCCTGGTGCGCCAGTCGGGACCGCCGAAGGGGCATCCGCTCAATCCGCTCGACGACGGCGAACTGGAAGCCAAGTTCTGGCGCATGAGCGATCGCGCCCAGCCGCGCGCGGCCGCACAGCGCCTGCTCGACACCGCGCGGTCGCTCGATCGCCTGGCCGACATCCGCGAACTGACGTCGCTTTTCGCGAGGTGCACGGTGCCGCAGGAGCCGGGCGGCCAATGAGTCCGCGCATGCAACCGGTTCGCCTGCTGCTGCTTTCGGGCGCCAGCCTGGTGGGTCAGAACGTGGTCGCCGCGCTGCAGGGGCGGCGCGCCGGCGTGTGGCTTGCCGCGATGAACAGCGTGGCCGCGGAACCCGCATTGTCCGATTTCGACGAGGCGTATCTCTGCGGCAACCTGCGCGACGATCGCGAGGCCTTTGCACGGCGCTTCGTCGAAGTGCTGGAGCAGGTCGATCCGCAACTGGTAATTCCCTGTCGCGACGACGACGTGGCCTTTCTCGCCGCGTTCGCAGAATCGTGCCCGGCAGTCGCGCCCAGGCTGCTTTGCGGGTCGCGCGCGACCGCGCAGGCGATGCTCGACAAGCTGGAGAGCGCGGCCCTGAGTAGCCGCCATCGCCTCCCGTACGCGCCAACGATCGATGCTGCGGGCCCGCAGAGGGCATTGCGAGATTTTGCTGCGACACAGGGCATGCCGCTGGTCGCCAAGCCGCGGCAGGGGTTTGCCTCGCGCGGCGTGTTCCTGGTGCTCGACCAGGCGCAGCTCGAGCGGGTTGCCGGGCGCCCCGACTACGTGCTGCAGCGCTATCTCGGCGATCCGCACGACGTGATGCGCCGCGTCCGGCAAATGGCCGAGGAGGGCATGCCGCTGTTTCACACCTTCGAGGCGGTCAAGCTTTCCATCCAGGCGTTCATCGCACCGGACGGCAGCCTGGCGGGCCTGTGCGCTACCCGCAACATCATGCGCCAAGGCCGCAGCGAGCGCATCGAACTCGACGCCGATGCCGCGCTGGAAGAACTCGGGCGCCGGTGCGCCGCGGCATTCGCGGGCGAAGACTGGCGCGGCCCGCTGAACATCCAGTGCCAGCGCGCGCCCGACGGCGAACTCGCCATCTACGAATTCAATGGCCGCTACACCGGCGCCACCGCCGCACGCGCGCTGCTGGGCTACGACGAGGTCGGCATCGGCCTGGCGGCCTTCTGCGGCGCGGCGCTACCCGCTGCGCCTACGCCTGGTGTCGCGGTGGCGGTGCGGGTGCCGCTCACCCGCATGGTCGACGCGGAACAGGCCGATCGACTGCGCGAGATAGGCCACTGGCGCGTGGCGCACGATTGATGCCGGACGGCGGAGATGTGGGTGCGTTCCGGTGCCTGACTTCGAGCGAGGTGGCCGGAAACCCGCATGGATCGGTAATTTCAGAGGTTCGTGCCCTGTAAGGCGCGCGGATCGGCGATCACGGGGCAGCCTGGCTGCCGAACAAGCTGTGAAGCGCCTTCCAGCTAGGGTTGTAGGTGGCGCGCAGTTCGCCGGCGGGCGCCGCCGCCGCCCTGAATCGACCCGGCCTTGCGCCACGTCAAGGCCCGAAGGTACTTTGGCTGTATCCTCCAGCCTTCCACTACTGTGCCAGGATCGGATCCATGCGACGTTCTCCACTGCCGAGCTTCAACCTGCGCGGTCGCAGCCTGCTTCCCATCGTGCAAGGCGGCATGGGCGTCGGCGTGTCGGCGCATCGTCTGGCGGGCAGCGTTGCGGCGCTGGGCGCAGTCGGTACCATCGCCAGCGTCGATCTGCGCCGACTGCATCCCGACCTGATGGAAGCGACCGGCCGTTCACGCAGCCGCGAGGAGATCGAGGAAGCCAACCTCACCGCGCTGGAGCGCGAGATCGGGATGGCGCGCGAGATTGCGCAGGGCCGCGGCGCAATCGCGGTGAATGTGATGCGCGCGGTGAGCCAGTATGTCGACTACGTGTCCACTGCCGGCCGTGCCGGGGCCGACGCCGTGGTGATGGGCGCCGGCCTGCCGCTCGACCTGCCGGACATCGCGGCAGATTTTCCCAACCTCGCGCTGATGCCGATCCTGTCGGATGCGCGGGGCGTCTCGCTGCTGCTGAAGAAGTGGATGCGCAAGAACCGCCTGCCCGACGCCATCGTGATCGAGCATCCGGGCCATGCCGGCGGCCATCTCGGGGCAGCCAAGGTCGAGGATCTGACCGATCCGCGCTTCGATTTCGACGAGGTGCTGCCGGGCATACTGCAGGTGTATCGCGATCTCGGTCTCGAGTCGGTGCGCATTCCGTTGATCGCGGCCGGCGGCATCAACAGCCATGAGCAGGCGCGCGAGGTGCTGGCGCTCGGCGCATCCGCGGTGCAACTCGGCACTGCCTTCGCGGTGACCGAAGAGGGCGATGCGCACGAGCTATTCAAGCGCGTACTCGCCGATGCGCGGCCCGAGGACATCGTCGAGTTCACCAGTGTGGCCGGCTTGCCGGCGCGCGCGGTGCGCACGCCCTGGCTGGAGAACTACCTGCGCCGCGAGCACAAGCTGCAGGCCGCCGCGACGCTCAAGGAGCACAAGTGCACGCTGGCCTGGGATTGCCTGATCCAGTGCGGTCTGCGCGACGGCCTGGCCAAGTTCGGCCAGTTCTGCATCGACAACCAGCTTGCCGCCGCGGTGCGCGGCGACTATGAAAAGGGTCTGTTCTTCCGCGGCAAGCAGCCCCTACCCTTCGGATCGGCGATCCGTCCGGTGCGCGAGCTGGTCGACTACCTGCTTACCGGTGTGATGCCGGTGGGATTGCCGCAGCCTGCGGCCGCGCTCGCGGCCTGAGGACGTTTCCGGCTGGATTGATTGCGGTCAAGGCGCGGCACGGGCCGTGCCAGAACAATGACCCCACCCCAGCCCGATAGGAATTCCAGAATGAGCGACGCCACAAAGGTGATCGACGCCCGCGGCCTGCTGCCGCCGGAACCCATGGAGCTAACGCTCGACGCGCTCGACGACCTGCAACCCGGCGGCGAGATCGTGCTGCTGCTCTACCGCCAGCCGGAGCCGCTGTACCGGATACTCAAGGAAAACGGCTACACGCACCGGACCGAGTCGCACGACGACGGCACCTTTGCCATCCATATCCGGCACGCGGACCCTGCTCAGGGTTCGTAACGCGAGAGTCTTTCGGCGTCGTGAATGGTGATCTGCTTGCCGTGGACCTCGATCAGCCCCGCCTCGGTCAGCTCGTGGAAGATGCGCGAGAGGGTTTCCGGCGTAAGGTTCAGGCGCGAGGCGATGACTTGCTTCGAGGTTGGCAGCGCGATCGTTTGCGCGCCCGCCGGCGCCTGCGACTCGACGGCCTCGCAATGCTGCAGCAGATAGCCGATCAGGCGCTGGGTGCTGGAGCGCAGGGTATAGGATTCGACATCGCGCACCAGGCTATGCAGGCGCATCGACAAGCCGGCAAGCAGCCTGCGGCAGAACAGCGGGTCGCGTTCGAGCAGTTCGAACACGGCGGTCTTCGCGATGGTCAACAACAGGGTCTCGGTCAACGCCTCGGCAAACACCGGGTAGGGGCGGTCCATGAACATGACCGCCTCGCCGAAGCTTTGCTGCGGGCCGACGAGTTCGACCACCTTTTCGTTGCCCTGCGCGGAAGAAAAAGCGAGCTTGATCTGCCCGCTCAACACGACGTGGAATCCGCGCGCCGGATCGCCACGCTGAAACAGGACTTCGCCGCGCGACAGGCGCCGCTCGCGGGTGGCCGCGGCAAGATGGGCAAGCGCTTCTTCGCCGACTTCCGCAAACAGCGGCAGGCGCGAGAGCAGAGCTGGGATGTCGATCTTGTCGTTGGCCATGGTTGTCCTTGCAGAGCGCTGCGATTCTACACGCTGGCGCCGGCCGCCATCAGGCGCGGCGCACAATGGAGCGACAAATGCTGAATCTCGCACAGCTCGGCGGATCCCGTCCGTCTAGCCCGATCTTTTTTGCGACGCCGCATCGCGTGATGTTCTTCACCGGCGCGCTGCAGGCGATCCTCGCTTTCGCCTGGTGGGGCTGGCTGCTGGTCGCCCGCACCGGCGCGTTGCCGCTGCCGGCGACGCCCTGGCCCGCGTCGTGGCTGCATGGCGCGTTTGCGATCTATGGCGTGTTTCCGTTCTTCGTCTTCGGTTTCCTGATGACGGCAATGCCTCGCTGGCAGGGGCAGGCTGATGTCGGCGGGCGCGCCTACCTCGCAGCGTGGGGCCTGCTTGCCGGCGGGTGGGCGATGTTCCACCTCGGCCTGGTTTGGCCGGCGCTGCTTGCGCCCGCGCTCGTTCTGGTCATGGCCGGGTGGATCGTCGGCGTGCTGGTGCTGGGGCAGGTGGCGATCGCGCCGGCCGAAGAACGCCGCCATGCTTTGCTTGCCTGCACGGCACTCCTGGGCGGTGTGCCGGGTCTGGCGTGCCTGTTCGCCTACGCAGCCTGGGGATGGAGCGCGGGGCCGCGGGTCGCCGAGGCGATCGGCGTGTGGGGCTGCCTCGCGCCGCTGTTCATGCTGGTGTGCCATCGCATGGTGCCGTTCTTTTCGTCCAACGTGATCCCCAAGTACGAGATGGTCCGGCCCTACTGGGCGCTGTGGTTGATGCTCGGCGGCAGTTTCGGGCACATGCTGCTGCAGATTGCCGACCTTCCCGCGCTTTACTGGCTGAGCGACCTGCCGATCGCGGTGACGACCAGCTGGCTCTCCTGGCGCTGGCAATTGCGCGCGAGCTTTCGCGTGCGCCTGCTCGCCATGCTGCACCTCGGTTTTCTATGGCTGCCGGTTGCGCTCTGGATCTCAGTAGTGCAAAGCCTGCTGCTCGCTGCGGGGCACACCGCGCTCGCGCTCGCGCCGCTGCACGCGTTGTCGATCGGCTTCTTCGGATCGCTGCTGGTGGCGATGGTTTCCCGCGTCACGCTTGGCCATTCCGGGCGCCAGCTGCAGGCCGATTCCGTGACCTGGTGGCTTTTTGTCGGCCTGCACACGGTGGCCGTGCTGCGCGTGGCGGCCGAGCTCTCGGCAAGCGCCTACAATGTGCTCGTGGTGGCCGCGGTGTGCGGCTGGTTGCTGATCTTCACTTTCTGGTCGATCAAGATGGTTCCGATCTATGTGCGCCCGCGCGCCGACGGCAAGCCGGGTTGATGGGCTACGCGGCACTCAAGCACCTGCACGTGACCTGCGTCGCCCTGAGCGCGGCTGGCTTCGTGTTGCGCGGCGTGTGGATGATGCTGGACTCGTCGCGCCTCAAGGCGCGCTGGGTGCGGATCGCGCCCCATGCCGTCGACTCCGTCCTGCTAGGCAGTGCGATCGGGCTGGCGGTGTGGTCCGGCCAGTACCCGCTGCAGCAGGGCTGGTTGACCGCGAAGGTGGTCGGCCTGCTCGCCTATATCGGGCTGGGCACGATCGCCCTCAAACGCGGCCCGAGCCTGCGGGTGCGCGCTGTGGCGTGGTGTGCCGCGCTGGCCACGCTGGGCTACATCGTCTCCGTCGCGCTGCTGCGCGACGCCCGCGGTTTCCTGTCTCTGTTCGGAGCCTGAACGCATGGCCGATTCCCTGATACCGCACCTCGCGCCGACTTTCGACGAACCGATCGACATGCTCAATGCCTGCCACGGCAGAGTGCTGGCGCAACTCGATACCTTGCGACGCTTGGTGCCGCATCTCGCGCAGAACGGCAGCGACGTGCAGGCGCAGCAGGCGGCCGGTGCGATCATGCGCTACTTCGATACGGCGGCGCGGCACCATCACGACGACGAGGAGGTCGATCTGCTGCCCGCGCTGATGGCCGGGGCGATGCCGCTCGTTGTGCCCGAAGTGCAGGCAGTACGCGAGCGCATCCTGGCGGAACATGCGCGCATGTACGCCCTGTGGGCCGCGCTGCGCCCACAGTTGAACGACATCCGGCTCGGTGCCGGTCGCACGCTGGACGAGGCACTGGTGGCCGAACTCGATGAACTCTACCGCGCGCACATCGATTTCGAGGAAGACCAACTGCTGCCTCTGGCGCGCCGGATACTCGACGAAACGAAATTGTTGCCGATCGGCGCAGCGATGACGGCGCGGCGCACGACCGGGAGCGGCGCCCCCGGTTAGATCAGCAGTGCGGCGTTTGCGGGTTGAGCAGCTTTCGCAGCCCCGGGATGTCGATGATGCGGATGTGCTTCTGCTGGACGCTGATGTAGCCTTCGTCCTGGAACTTGGAGAAGGCGCGGCTGACGGTTTCGAGCTTGAGACCGAGGTAGGAGCCGATCTCCTCGCGTGTCATGCGCAGGTGGAACTCCTGCGGCGAGTAGCCGCGCGCCATGAAGCGCTGCGACATGTTGAGGAGGAAGGCGGCCAGACGTTCTTCCGCACGCATGGTGCCAAGCAGCATCATCAGGCCATGGTCACGCACGATCTCACGGCTCATCACCTTGTGGAAATTGTGCTGCAGCGCATTAACCTCGCGCGAGAGTTCCTCGAGCTTGGCAAACGGGATCACGCACACCTCGCTGTCTTCGAGCGCTACCGCGTTGCAGGAATGGTGCTCTGTGCTAATGCCGTCCATGCCGAGAATTTCTCCGGCCATCTGGAAGCCTGTAACCTGATCGCGTCCGTCTTCGAGCAGCACGTCGGTCTTGAAGAAACCGGTGCGGATGGCGTAGATCGCTTCGAAGCTGTCGCCGGAGCGGTAAAGATGGCTGTGGCGCTTGATCTTGCGCCGGGTACCGACCAGTTCGTCGAGGCGGTCCAGTTCGGGATCGGAGAGACCGTATGGCAGGCAAAGCTCCCGAAGGTTGCACTGCGAGCACGCGGTTTTCAGGTGTCCGATGGAGATGGGAATTGCCGCTTTTTCTTGCACTTCTTGCCTACTCCCGCCCGTTTGATCCACGTCAACGTGCCCTTGGACTCGTTCTGCGAATCTCGCACCCTGACTCGATGTGAACTTTATGACGAATACAACAACTCAGAGCCAGCAAGATCTGGTTTTCGATCCCCAACTCATCAGACGTTTCGACGTCAACGGTCCGCGCTACACCTCGTACCCGACAGCTGACCGTTTCGTCGAAGCTTTCGACGCCGAAGCTCTTGGCGCATGGCTCGGGAAACGCTCGGTCGGTGGAATCAGCCGACCGTTGTCATTATACGTCCATATACCGTTCTGCAACACGATCTGCTACTACTGCGCCTGCAACAAGATCATCACGAAAGACCACGGTCGATCAGCCAAGTACCTGAATTATCTGGCTAAAGAGATCGGCATGCAGGCTGCGCTGCTGGACGGCAGCCGTGACGTGATCCAGTTGCACCTCGGTGGCGGCACGCCGACCTTCCTTTCGCACGACGAGATGCGCCAGCTGATGGGTACCATCCGCGAGCATTTCAACATGCTGCCCAACGGCGAGTACTCGATCGAGGTCGATCCGCGCAAGGTGGACTTCGAGACCGTCAAGCTGCTTGCCGAGCTGGGTTTCAACCGCATGAGCGTCGGCGTGCAGGACTTCGATCCGGACGTGCAGCGTGCGGTCAATCGCATACAGACGCTCGAGGAGACGCGCGACGTCATCGAAGCAGCGCGCGCCACTGGCTTCAAATCAGTCAGCGTGGACCTGATCTACGGTCTGCCGAAGCAGAACGTGATCAGCTTCAATCGGACGCTCGAGCAGGTCATCGACCTCAAGCCCGACCGCCTGTCAATTTACAACTATGCGCACCTGCCCGGGTTGTTCAAGCCGCAGCGTCGCATCGCCGAGTCCGAGCTGCCGTCGGCCGACGCCAAGCTGCAGATCCTCTCGCTGGCCATCCGCCGTTTGCAGGAGGCGGGTTTTGTCTACATCGGCATGGATCATTTCGCGCGCCCGGACGATGAACTTGCCGTCGCGCAGCGCCAGGGGCGTCTCCATCGCAATTTCCAGGGGTACTCGACGTACGCGGAATGCGATCTGCTTGCCTTCGGCGTTTCTGCTATCGGCAAGGTCGGACCCTCGTACAGCCAGAATTTCCGTACCCTCGAGGAGTACTACGACGCCCTCGACCGCGATGTCCTGCCGGTCATGCGCGGACTCGAGCTGACCCAGGACGATTTGCTGCGGCGCTCCATCATCCAGGCGCTGATGTGCCATTTCGAGCTGTCGATCGAAGGCATCGAGGTGGCACACCTGATCGACTTCAAGAGTTATTTCGCCCCCGAGCTCGCGGATCTGCGCGAGATGGAAAAGGCCGAGCTGGTCCGGGTCGACGACCAGTGGATCACCGTGCTTGCGCGCGGCCGCATGCTGGTGCGGGTAATTGCGATGCTGTTCGACCGCTACCTGCGCAGCGATCGGGATCGGGTGCGATACTCAAAGGTGATCTGAGCGGGGGTGGTGCCGCTGGCGGGTAGAATCGAGTTTCTTCGATTTTCACCGCATATTGATGCCTGAAACAGGCTACGTCGCCGTTTTCCTGATCGGCCTCCTCGGTGGCACCCACTGCGTCGGCATGTGCGGCGGCATCGTCGGTGCGCTGAGTGCCGGTGTCCCGGCCGCTTCGGTCAATCCGCCTATGGGCGGCGTCGCCGGGCGCGTCTCCCGTACTGCTTCCCGTAGCGCTGCCAACTGGCAACTTCATCTTGCCTACAACGCCGGGCGCATCACGTCCTACACGTTGGCCGGTGCGCTGCTCGGCGCGATAGGCGGGCTCGGCATGGTGCTGAACAACGTGTTGCCGGTGCAGATGGTGCTCTATATCGGCGCGAACCTCATGCTGATCGCGCTGGGTCTCTATTTGACCGGCGTCACGGCGCTGCTGGCGCCCGTCGAACGTCTCGGACATCGACTGTGGGTGCTTATCCAGCCACTGACGCGGCGTTTCCTTCCCGCACGCAGCGTTGCCCAGGCGCTGCCGCTGGGGCTGTTGTGGGGCTTCCTGCCCTGCGGGCTTGTGTATTCCGTGCTTGCGACGGCGTTGGTATCCGGCTCGGCCGAACGTGGGGCTGGCCTTCTGCTGGCGTTCGGACTCGGCACGCTGCCTAATCTGATGCTCGCCGGCCTGCTGCTCGCGCGCTTGCGCGACGTGGTGCGCCGCAAGTGGGTCCGGATTGCGTCGGGCGTGCTGGTTCTGGGATTCGGCGTGTTCGGGCTCGTCAACGCCGGCACGCTGGGCGGGCGCCTCTGGCAGGGTGTCGTCTGCCACGTGTAAGATGCGGACATGGACATACTGCTTGCTGTAGACGGTTCGGAAGTCTCCCATCGCGCGGTCGAACGGGTGATCTCACTCGCTGGTGAGTTCAAGGCGCAACCGCGGATCCATATTCTTTATGTTCATCTGCCGGTGCCAATGACGTTCGCGACGAGGCACGTCAGTAAGGAAACGCTCGATGCCTACTATCGCGACGAAGGCGAGAAGGAGCTTGCCCCAGCCCGGGCGCAGCTTGATGCGGCGGGCGTTACCTATACGCCGCATGTGCACGTCGGGCATCCGGGCGAGACGATCTGCCATGTGGCGGCCAAGCTCGGCTGTTCGCTGATCGCGATGGGTTCGCATGGGCGCGGCGCGATCGCCGGTGCCGTGCTCGGCTCGATCGCGATCAAGGTTCTGCAGAATGCCACGGTGCCGGTGCTGATCTCGAAGTAGGTCACGCGGCGCGTCGGCGCGCAACATGAACGCTCCTTCGGAAGACAGGCTGCGACTCGATCTGCCGATCGAGGGGATGACCTGTGCTGCTTGCGCCGCGCGCATCGAACGTGTGCTCAACCGGATGCCCGATGTTGACGCCGCGGTCAACTTCGCAGCCGAGCGCGCGAGTGTCGGCATCGCGGGCGATACCACGCCTTCGCAGGTCATCGAGGCGATCCGCGATGCGGGCTTTTCGGTGCCGGCACAGCGCGTCGAACTCAAGCTCGGCGGGATGACTTGCGCAGCGTGCGCAGCGCGTATCGAGAAGGTGCTCAATCGGCTTTCAGGCGTGCAGGCGACGGTCAATTTCGCCAGCGAAACCGCATCGGTTCGGTTCACGCCGGGGCTGGCCGACGCGCAAGCCGCGATCTATGCGGTCATTGATGCCGGTTACCAGGCGTCGATTGCCCATGCGTCGACGCGCGAGGACGAGAGGCAGCGTCGTGCTGCACGGTTGCGCGCAGAATTCCGTCGTTTCGTGATCTCGGCCATCCTCACCGCACCGCTGATCGCGCAGATGCCCGCCATGTTCGTCGGCGGTGCGCACGATCTCGTGCCCAGGGGGTTGCAGCTCGCACTCGCGACGCCGGTGCAGTTCTGGATCGGCGCGCGGTTCTACGAGGGCGCGTGGAAGGCGTTGCGCGGCGGCTCGGCAAACATGGACGTGCTGGTCGCGCTCGGCACCTCGATGGCATATCTTTGGAGTGCGGTCGCCACGCTCGGCGGGCGCCACGATCTTCACGTCTATTTCGAGGCCTCGGCCACGATCATCACGCTGGTGCTGCTCGGCAAACTGCTGGAGGCGCGCGCCAAGGCGCGTGCCGGCGAAGCGATCGAGGCATTGCTGCGCCTGCAGCCCCAGACGGCCAGAGTCGAGCGCGACGGTCAGGTGGTCGAAGTGCCGGTCGCGCAATTGCGCAATGGCGATGTGTTCCTGGTGCGCCCCGGCGATGCGTTTCCGGTCGATGGCGTGGTGCTCGATGGCGAATCGAGTGCCAACGAGTCGATGCTCACCGGCGAGAGCATGCCGGTGAGCAAGCGCGCCGGTGACAAGGCGTTTGCAGCGACCATCAATGGTGCCGGCCTGTTGCGCTGTCGCGCCACCAGCGTGGGCGAGGCGACGCTGCTTGCCGGCATCATCCGCATGGTGTCACAAGCGCAGGGATCCAAGGCGCCGGTGCAGCGGCTCGCCGACAGGATCGCGGCGGCCTTCGTGCCGGCCGTGTGCGCGATCGCGCTGTTGACGCTCGCGGTCTGGTGGTGGCTGTCGGGTTTCGAGGCAGCGCTGGTCAATGCGGTTGCGGTGCTGGTGATTGCCTGTCCGTGCGCGCTTGGCCTTGCCGTGCCGACCGCGATCATGGTTGGAACGGGGCGCGGCGCCGCAGCCGGAGTGTTGGTGAAGAATGCCGAGGCGCTCGAACGCGCCGAGCATGTGCGTGTGCTGGCTGTGGACAAGACCGGCACGCTGACGCTGGGCCGGCCTGTCGTGCGCGATGTCGTCGTGATGCAGGGCGATGTTGCGGAAACTCTGCGCGTTGCCGCGAGTCTCGAGCAGGGCAGCGCGCATCCGCTTGGCCTGGCGATCGTCGAGCGGGCCGCAAGCGAAGGACTCGTCCTCGCGGTGCCGGCAGACTTCCAGGCGGTCGCGGGCGGTGGCGTGCGTGGCACGATAGACGGTGTCGGCTATGTGCTTGGCTCGCCGCGATTCGTGCGTGACAGCGGAGTCGCGATCGACGACGCGATGCTGGAGCCACTTGCGCGCGCCGGCATGTCGCTGGTCGTGCTCGGCAGTGCGTCCCGGGCGCCCGGTGCGCTGGGTGTCCTGGCCATTGCCGATGCCTTGCGCCCCGGCGCGCGCGAGGCCGTGGCGCGCTTGCAGCGCGGGGGCGTGCGCGTTGTCATGCTGACCGGTGACAACCGCCAGACAGCCCTTGCGGTGGCGGCCGAGGCCGGTATCGAGGAGTTCGAGGCCGAGGTGCTGCCGGGGGACAAGGCGAGTCGCGTCGTGGCTTTGAAGTCGGGCGGCGGGCTGGTCGGCATGGCCGGCGACGGCATCAACGATGCGCCGGCGCTGGCGGCGGCGGACGTGAGTTTCGCTATCAGCGGCGGATCGGACGTGGCCGTCGAGGCAGCCGACATGACGCTGGTGAAGAGTGATCTAGGCGGCGTCGCCGATGCGATCGATCTGTCGCGCGCGACGCTGTCGAAGATCCGGCAGAATCTGTTCTTCGCCTTCGTCTACAACGCGCTCGGCATTCCGCTGGCGGCGCTCGGCATGCTCAACCCGGTGATTGCCGGCGCGGCGATGGCGATGTCATCGGTCTCGGTGGTCACCAATTCCCTGTTGCTGCGGCGTTGGCGATCAGGCGGCAGGTGATTTGCCAGGACGATTTTTCGATCGAGGAGCTAGGAACATGGAGTCTGCAACCATAAAGATCGCGGGCATGACGTGCATGGGCTGCGTCAGGAGCGTGACCAACGTGCTGCAGGGCTTGCCCGGCGTCAGTCGCGCGGAAGTGTCGCTTGAGCGCGGCGAGGCGAAGATCGAGTTCGAGGCGGGGCAGGTCGATGCCGCCGCCATGAAGGCGGCGGTGGTCAAGGCAGGGTTCGAGACGCCCTGATTGCGTCGGTCGGATCGGTTTCAGGAACCCGATCCGAACTCGTGCATCGCCTGCTGCAGGTAGTTCTGCAGGCCAACCTTGTCGACCAGGTCCACCTGCGTCTCGAGCCAGTCGATATGTTCCTCGGTGTCTTCGAGAATATCCTCGAAGATCTGGCGCGATACGTAATCGCCGATCGATTCGAAGTACTTGATGCCGTCCTTGAGGACGCCATGCGAACCCAGTTCGAGCTTCAGGTCGGACTGAAGCATCTCGGGCACGTTCTCGCCGATCATCAGTTTGCCCAGATCCTGCAGGTTGGGCAGGCCTTCCAGGAATAGCACGCGCTCGATCAGTTGATCGGCGTGCTTCATCTCCTCGATCGATTCGTGATACTCGTGGTCGGCAATCTTCTTCAAGCCCCAGTTCTTGTACATCCGGGCATGAAGAAAATATTGGTTGACCGCGGTGAGTTCATTCGTCAGTTGCTTGTTAAGAAACTGGATGGCTTTCTTGTCGCCTTTCATGCTGATTCCTTGTCGGTCGCGCAATGCGTTTGGGGGCGTGCGCCGGATCGGCGCAAGACGATTGTTCCCCACAAGTTGCTGCGTCGCAAGGGGCAAGACTATCGAGCGCCTCATCAAGCACCGCCTTGGCATGGCGTGCGCAACGTCCGCAATCGCCACAGCAGCCGAGCGTCCGGCGCAAGTCGCGCAGCGAAGCGCAGCCCTGGTTCGACACCGCTTGGTGTATGTCGCTTTCGGTGACGGGTTCGCAGATGCAGACGTACATGGTTCGATTACTCGCGGTCGATAGTACGGAATCAACAAATAAGAACGATTCGTATTTCCAGATTTCAACAAAGCTGCCTGGACTTGTCAAGCGCCGTTTGCAAGACTTTTGGAGAAAGTTGGGGTGCGCCCTGCATCGAGTCATTCCGGGACCAACCGGCTCCAATGCCGGCACGCAGCGCGAAAGGTCGCGCGGGCGATTCTCAACCCGTTGAAACATGATGATTATTCCTGGAGTCTGTCTAGAGGGTGGCGCCGGCCGGACGGGTTTCGATTGTGCGCCGCACCCGGATCTGTGGTCCTTGCAGCTATAATTGCGATCCGTTTCAAGGGAGTGCAACAACATGGGTCTCGACCGCGTTCCATCGGGCAAGGATCTGCCCAACGATTTCAACGTCGTCATCGAAATCTCGATGCATGCCGATCCGATCAAGTATGAAGTCGACAAGGAATCGGGCGCGATTTTCGTCGACCGCTTCATGGGCACGGCGATGCACTATCCGTGCAACTACGGCTACATCCCGCACACCATCGCCGGCGACGGCGATCCTGTCGACGTGCTGGTTGTCTCCCCTTTCGGCCTGCCGCCTGGCACCGTGGTGCGCTGCCGGCCCGTGGGTATGCTGTCGATGGAGGACGAGGCGGGCGCCGATGCCAAGCTGCTCGCGGTGCCGGTAGACAAGCTCACGCCGATGTATCGCGACATCCAGAGCCCGCGCGATTTCCCGCAGATCCTGCTCGATCAGGTCTCGCACTTCTTCGCTCACTACAAGGATCTCGAGCCGGGCAAGTTCGTCAAGGTGAAGGGCTGGCTGGGCGCCGAGGAAGCCAAGCGCGAGATCATGGAAGGCGTCGATCGCTACGCGCAGTCAGCGGACAAACCGGCCTACTGATTGCGTTTATGCACGACCGGACGGCCCGCCGATGCGGGCCGTTTTCACTTGTGCCGGACTGTGCCCGTTGGCCTGGCAGACTCATGGGGCGGCCGTGCCGGGCATGCCATGCTGGAAAGGCGCTTGCCTCAAGGCTCGCAGGGCGATGTGCCCGAAGATCGCCGATCCATGCGCTACACAGGCCGGGTCAGTTCTTTGAACCGAAAGGGCTGTGGTCTTGCAGTTCGTCGATGTACTGCTCGACGCCGGCCGATTCGCGTTCGAGGTAGCGCTGGACTGCGTCGGCAAAGCGGTCATCGCGCAGCCAGTGCGCCGATACGGTTTTCGTCGGCAGCAGACCGCGGGCGAGCTTGTGTTCGCCCTGCGCGCCGCCTTCGAAGCGCGCGAGGCGTTGCTCGATGCACCATTCGATGCCCTGGTAGAAGCAGGCCTCGAAATGCAGCAGTGGAACGTGTTCCGCCTCACCCCAGTAGCGGCCGTAGAGCGCGGTGTCGTCGCACACGTCCAGTGCAGCAGCCACCGGTGCGCCGTCGCGATCCGCCAGCAGAAGCAGCAGGTTGTCCGGCATCGACGCGGCGATGGCGCGAAAGAACGCCGGATTCAGATAGGGCTGATGGCCGCGCACGTGGTAGGTGTTGGCATAGCAGCGGTGGAAGAACAGCCAGTCGTCGTCGCGAATGTCGGTGCCGCGCAGGTGACGAAATCGGATGCCTGCCTCGGCGACGCGGCGCCGCTCTTGCCGGATCTTCTTGCGCTTGTCGCGCGTCAGCGAATCGAGGAACGCGTCGAAGGTGGCCCAGCCGCGGTTGCACCAGTGGAACTGCACGCCTTGGCGCATCATCAGGCCGGCCGATTCGACCGCCGCGGCGTCCGCCTCGCACGGAAACAGGATGTGCAGCGACGAGACGTCCGACATGCGTGCGAAATCGAGCAGCGTGGCGACGAGTGCGCTGCGCACGCCATCGTCGCGTGCCAGCAGGCGCGGGCCCGGTATCGGCGAGAACGGCACGGCGCAGACGAGCTTGGGATAGTAGGGCAGGCCATGCCGCGCATAGGCTTCGGCCCAGGCCCAGTCGAACACGTACTCACCGCGCGAATGCGATTTTTCGTACAAGGGAATTGCGCCGGCGAGCTCGCGGCCCTGCCAGAGCGTCAGGTGGCGCGGTTGCCAGCCGGCGCGACGCGCGGCGCAGCCGCTGGCCTCGAGGGCGTGCAGGAAGGCATGGCGGACGAAGGGCTGGACGCCGGCGAGCGCATCCCAGTCGGATGCGGCGACCTCGCCGATCGATTCGAGAATGCGTGTCTGGAAGGCAGTGGCGCTCAAGCGCCCGATTATCGGGGCCGGCCGGGCGGCGCACAAGCCGCGCGCCCCGCGCTATAGTTGCCGGATGACACACTTGCGCATCGCCATTGCCCAGTTCAATTGCATACTGGGGGATCTCGCCGGCAATGCCCGGCGCATCGACGAACTGGCCCGCCGGGCGCGCGACGCCGGTGCCGACATCATGATCACGCCGGAACTCGGCCTGTGCGGCTATCCACCCGAGGACCTGCTGCTGCGGCCCGATTTTTATCGCGCCAGCGCGCGTGAGCTGGCCTCCCTGGCCGCCGACATTCACGGCATCACGGTGATCGTCGGCTTTCCCGAGGCGGAGGGCGAACGGCGCTTCAATGCAGCGGCGGTGATCCAGGACGGTCGCGTGACCACCGTGTATCGCAAGCATCGTCTGCCCAATTACGAAGTGTTCGACGAGGAGCGCTACTTCGATGCCGGCACCGCAGCCTGCGTAATCCGCGTCAAGGGCGTGGCCTGCGGCATCAACATCTGCGCCGACGTCTGGGAGCCCGGGGCGGCCGATGCCGCCCATGCCGCGGGCGCGCAGGTGCTGCTGGCGCTCAACGCCTCGCCCTACCACATGAACAAGCAGGCACGCCGCTACGAGGTGCTGCGCAACCGGATCGCAGATACCGGATTGCCGGTGATTTATGCAAACCTGGTCGGCGGCCAGGACGAACTGGTGTTCGACGGCGCCTCGTTTGCGCTCGATTCGCGCGGCGACCTGGTCTATCAGGCGCCGTCGTTCGAGGAATCGCTCGATATCGTCGACTTTGCCCAGGGCGATCTTCAGCGCGGGGGCATCGTCGCGGCGCAACCGCTGGAGGCGGAGGTGTATGCAGCACTCAAGCTGGGCGTGCACGACTATCTCGGCAAAAACGGCTTTCCCGGTGCGATCATCGGTCTTTCGGGGGGCGTCGATTCAGCGCTTACGCTGGCAATTGCGGTCGATGCCCTCGGCGCTGACAAGGTGCGCGCAGTCATGCTGCCATCGCCCTATACGGCGCAGATGAGTCTTGACGATTCGCGTGAACTGGTGAGAAACCTCGGCGTGCGCTACGACGAGATTCCGATCGAGTCGGCCATGAACACCTTTACCGCGATGCTCGCCAAGGAATTCGAGGGCCGCGCAGCCGATACCACCGAAGAGAACCTCCAGGCGCGCATCCGCGGCATGATCCTGATGGCGCTGTCGAACAAATATGGATCCATCGTGCTGACGACGGGCAACAAGAGCGAGATGGCCGTCGGTTATGCAACGCTCTACGGTGACATGGCGGGCGGTTTCGCGGTCATCAAGGACATCTTCAAGACATTTGTCTATCGGCTCTGCGCCTGGCGCAACAGCGTGAGTCCGGTGATTCCGGCCAACATCCTCACGCGGGCGCCTTCGGCGGAACTCAAGCCGAACCAGACGGACCAGGACACGCTGCCGCCCTACGAAGTGCTCGACGCGATCATCCAGTGCTACATGGAATTGGATGAAAGTCCGCGCGAGATGCTTGCAAAAGGTTTCGGTGAAGCGGACGTCTTGCGCGTGGTCAACATGCTCAAGCGCAACGAATACAAGCGCCGCCAGTCGCCGGTCGGCATCCGCGTGACAAGGCGCGGTTTCGGCAAGGACTGGCGATATCCGATAACATCTCGTTATGCCGACGAGTGGTAGTCGGCGACCGACGGAGACAACCTGGAGTTCAGTGGATGAAGAAGATCGAAGCTGTCATCAAGCCGTTCAAGCTCGACGAAGTACGCGAGGCGCTCTCTGAAGTCGGCGTAACCGGACTGACCGTCACCGAAGTCAAGGGCTTCGGCCGCCAGAAGGGACACACCGAACTTTATCGCGGCGCCGAGTACGTGGTCGACTTCCTCCCCAAGATCAAGATCGAGCTGATCGTCGCGGATGCGACGGCCGAGCAGGCGATCGAAGCGATCGTCAAGTCGGCGCGCACCGGCAAGATCGGGGACGGCAAGATCTTCGTGACGCCGGTCGAGGGCGTGGTGCGCATCCGCACCGGCGAAACCGACGAAGCGGCGATCTGATTCAAGTTCGGCTGTATGGACGGCGTCGCTCAGGCGGCGCCGTTTTTGTTTCCGCGTAGCAAAACGATGAGGGCGCCCGCGCCGCCGTCGTGGCTGCGCGCCTGACAATAGGCGAGCACTTCCTGACGTGCAATTAGCCAGCTGCGCACCAGGCCCTTCAGCACTGGCTCCCTGCCAGGGGAGCCCAGCCCCTTGCCGTGGATCACGCGCAAACAGCGCAGGTCACGCCGTAGCGCGTGCGCAAGGAACCCGGCAAGCAGCTCCCGCGCGACGGTGCGCGTGGCACCGTGAAGGTCGATCTGGTCCTGCACCACCCAGCGGCCGCGGCGCAGGTCGCGCAACACGCTGCGTGGCAAGCCTTCCCTGAGGTAGTTCGGTTCATCGCCACCTTCGAGCGCCAGATCGAGTGTCGGCAAGTCATGCAACGATTCCTCGAGTACCGCCCGCTCGTCGGCGCGGCGTTGTCGCGGGATCGGCCGTGGCGGCGGCGGCTGGTGATGCACCCGGTCGCTGACGATGCGCGTCGCGTCGGCAACCGCCTCGCGGAACAGGGCGGTGTCTTCTGCGCTCGGGGCTGACGGGGGGTATTTGGCCATCACGCGTCCGGCGTCGACGTTCCGCAGTCGTGGCCCGATGGTGTCCGGGCTACTTCAGGCCGTCGAGGTAGCGCTCGGCGTCCAGCGCGGCCATGCAGCCGCTGCCAGCGCTGGTGACCGCCTGGCGATAGATGTGATCCTGCACGTCACCCGCCGCGAAAACCCCCGGCACGCTTGTCACCGTCGCGTTGCCCTCGCGACCGCCCTGCGTGACGATGTAGCCATTTTCCATTTCGAGCTGTCCAGCGAAGATCTCCGTGTTCGGTTGATGGCCGATGGCGATGAACACGCCTTGCAGGGCGATGTCCTCCTTCATGCCGGTCTTCACGTTGGCGACGCGCATGCCGGTGACGCCGGTGCTGTCACCGAGCACCTCGTCGAGCGTGTGATCCCAGCGGATGGAGACCTTGCCGGCACGTTCCTTCTCGAAAAGCTTGTCCTGCATGATCTTCTCGGCGCGGAATTTGTCGCGCCGGTGCACCACGGTCACGTGTGAAGCGATGTTCGACAGGTAGAGAGCTTCTTCGACCGCCGTATTGCCACCGCCGATGACGGCGACATTCTGGTTGCGGTAGAAGAATCCGTCGCAAGTGGCGCAGGCTGAGACACCCCGGCCCGAAAATGCCTGCTCGGACGGCAGGCCCAAGTATTTCGCGGTCGCGCCGGTGGCGATGATCAGCGCGTCGCAGGTATAGGTGCCGGCGTCGCCGATAAGCGTGAACGGCTGCTCGCCCAGTTTTACGGTATGGATGTGGTCGAAAACCATCTCGGTGTTGAAGCGCTTTGCGTGGGCCTCGAAACGGGCCATCAGGTCTGGTCCCTGCACGCCTTCGGCATCAGCCGGCCAGTTGTCGACGTCGGTCGTGGTCATCAATTGCCCTCCTTGCGCGAGGCCGGTAATCAGCAGCGGCGAAAGGTTCGCGCGTGCGGCGTAGACGGCAGCGGTGTAGCCCGCCGGGCCGGAGCCGAGGATGATGAGTTTGTTGTGTCGGTTTAGCGAGGTCATGGTGGTGTCCGGAAGGGTTGGGCGCGACGTTGCGCAAGAATCACGTAGCAGCACAGTGTGTCGATGCGGTCATTATATCGTCGCCCTTCGGCCACCCGTCTGAAGGGCGCTGGCAGCCTGATTTATGCAAGGCCTTGCACTAATTGCTTGCGGAATCAATAATCCGGTACTAATGAGGGGATTCGCGGCACGAAGCAGCCGCCGCGTTGGCCTTCTGGAATCGATCGGTCCGTCGGACCAGACCTGCGCAAACGCGGCAACAATCACAAAACCAGGAGTTGCAGATGTCGAATCACCCGGTGTCCCTGGCAGCATTCAGATCGTTCCAGATGTTCCAGAACCTGCCGGACGACCGGCTGGAATCGATCGCGCGCTGTGCCATGCTGCGCAACGTGGCGCGCGGCGCCACCGTGGTGCACGCGGGCGACCGGACGGATTTTGTTTACTTCGTGCTTTCAGGCAGCCTTAAGGTTCTCGTCAGCGACGAGGAGGGACGCGAAGTCATTCTGACGATGCTCGGGCCGGGCGAAGTCTTCGGCGAAATGGGCGTGCTGGACGAGAATCCGCGTTCGGCAACCGTGCTGGCTGTTTCGTCCGCCAATCTGGTCGTGATGTCCAAAGGCGATTTTCGACGCGTGCTGCAGGAGAACTTCGAAGTATCGCTGCAGTTCATGAAAAATCTGGTGCAGCGCCTGCGGGTGGCCGACCGCAAGATCGAGAGTCTCGCGTTGATGGACGTCTATGGTCGCGTGGCACGCCTGCTGTTGGACATGGCCGAGGACGTCGGTGGCCAGCAGGTCGTCACCAAGAAGATCTCCAAGCAGGACATCGCGAAGATGATCGGCGCGTCGCGCGAAATGGTCAGCCGCGTGATGAAAGATCTGCAACTGCAGGGCCTGATCGAAGAAACCGACGGCAAGGTCATCCTGCGCGAGCGCATCCACACGATTTGACAGTGTGGCGCTGCCGGGGGAACCCGGCGCTGCGCGTATATAATCCGGGAGCATGCCGTTCTCCGACGGTGTGCAGCGGTGCTTCCCTTCCGCCATCCCGACTTTCCGATCCCGATGCTCTTCCGTACTTCCGAACGTCGACCGTCGCAGCCGCTGCCCGAGAAGATTGCGTCGCTGCTGCAGGAGGCGCGCTGGCTTCTGCTTGGCGTTCTTGCGCTCTACCTTGCGCTGATCCTGGCTGGCTACCATAAAGCAGACCCCGGCTGGTCGCATGCCGCAGCGGTGGAAAGGATCGCCAATCCCGGCGGCCGTTTCGGTGCCTGGACGTCCGACCTTCTATTTGCGCTGTTCGGCGTTTCGGCCTGGTGGTGCGTTGCCTACCTGCTGATATCGGTGGTGTGGGGACATCGCCGGGTGAACCGGTTCTTCGATGCCGATCGCCGACCTTTCTGGATCGCGTTTTGCGGATTTCTGCTGCTGATTGTCGCCAGTTGCGGCATCGAGGCGCTGCGTTTTCACAGCATGACCCGGCCGCTGCCGTTCGGGCCCGGCGGGATGCTGGGGCAGGAGATTGCCGCGGCGGTCGGGCGCTATTTCGGTTTCACCGGCGGAACCTTGCTGCTGGTTGCATTGTTTGCCGCGAGCATCAGCGTGTTCTTCGGCGTCTCGTGGCTGACCATCGTGGAGCGGCTCGGCGAGTGGCTCGAGCGTGCGTGGGAGGCGAGCGTCGGCGGATGGCAGAACTGGCAGGATCGGCGCGCCGGCAGGGAACTGGCGGAGAAACGCGAAAAGGTGGTTGAGGTCGAGCGCAAGCGCTATGTCGAGGAAGCGCCGCCCCTGCGCATCGAACCAGCCATGGTCGAGGTGCCGAAGTCCGATCGGCGCGAAAAGGAGCGCCAGCAGCCGCTGTTTCGCGAACTGCCCGGTGGCGCGTTGCCGCCGCTTGCGCTGCTCGACGAACCGGCGCCGGACGCCGAGCCGCCGTCGCCCGAGACGCTGGAATTCACCTCGCGCCTGATCGAGCGCAAGCTCGGCGATTTCGGTGTCGAGGTCAAGGTGCTTGCAGCCTATCCGGGCCCGGTGATCACGCGCTACGAGATCGAGCCGGCGGTTGGCGTGAAAGGCAGCCAGATCGTCAATCTGGTCAAGGATCTTGCCCGTGCTTTGTCGGTGGTGAGCATTCGCGTGGTCGAGACCATTCCCGGAAAATCGTGCATGGGGCTGGAGATCCCGAATGCCAAGCGGCAGGTCGTGCGCCTGTCGGAGATCCTCGGCTCGGCCCAGTATCACGACATGCATTCGCCGCTCACGCTGGTGCTCGGCAAGGATATCGGCGGCCAACCCAAGGTTGCCGATCTGGCAAAGATGCCGCATCTGCTGGTTGCCGGCACGACGGGTTCAGGCAAATCGGTTGCCATCAACGCGATGATCCTGTCGCTGCTCTACAAGGCGGAACCAAGCCACGTGCGGCTGATCCTGGTCGATCCGAAGATGCTCGAACTCTCGGTATACGAGGGCATACCGCACTTGCTGGCACCGGTCGTCACCGACATGAAGTACGCCGCCAACGCGCTCAACTGGTGCGTCGGTGAAATGGAACGGCGCTACAAGCTCATGGCGGCGCTGGGCGTGCGCAACATCTCCGGCTACAACAAGCAGATCGCCGACGCGCAGAAGGCCGGTTCGCCGCTGACCAACCCGTTCTCGATTACGCCCGAATCGCCCGAGCCGTTGCCGCACCTGCCGTACATCGTCGTGGTCATCGACGAACTGGCCGACCTGATGATGGTGGTCGGCAAGAAGGTCGAGGAGCTCATCGCCCGCCTGGCGCAGAAGGCGCGTGCTGCAGGCGTACACCTGATCCTCGCCACACAGCGCCCGAGCGTGGACGTCATCACCGGCCTGATCAAGGCCAATATCCCGACGCGCGTCGCATTCCAGGTTTCGTCGAAGATCGATTCGCGGACCATCCTCGACCAGATGGGCGCCGAAGCGCTGCTCGGCCAAGGCGACATGCTTTATCTCGCGCCGGGCACCGGCCTTCCGCTGCGCGTGCATGGCGCTTTCGTGGCCGACGACGAAGTGCACAAGGTGGTCGAGCATCTGAAATCGCTGGGCGAGCCCGACTATGTCGAAGGCATCCTCGATGCGTCGATCGACGGCGAGGGCGAGGTCGGCGATGCGCTTGGCGGCGCCGGTGGCGATGCCGAGGCCGATCCCCTCTACGACCAAGCGGTCGAGATCGTGCTGAAGACGCGCCGGCCGTCCATTTCGCTGGTGCAGCGCCACCTGCGCATCGGCTACAACCGCTCGGCGCGCCTGATCGAGCAGATGGAGCGCGCCGGGCTGGTTTCGGCGATGGGCAGCAACGGCAACCGCGAGGTGCTGGTGCCGGCGAAGGCCGAATAGCGGCACGGGCCAACCGCGAAGCCGCCTCGCGCGTTCATCGCCTGTCGACATACTGCGTACCCGCTCATGAAACCGATCCGAATGTTGTTCCTGGTTGCGCTTTTGTCCTGCGCTGCGGGCACTCGCGCCGACGGCGTCGGCCAACTGCGTGCCTTTGTAGACGGAACGCGCAGCCTGAAGGCCGATTTCAGCCAGACCGTGAGCGCGAAGTCGGGCCGCAAGCCTCAGGTGTCGAGCGGCAGCTTCGTGTTTTCGCGCCCGGGCAAATTTCGCTGGACCTACGACAAGCCCTATTACCAGTTGCTCGTCAGCGACGGCGACAAGCTCTGGATTCACGACCGCGATCTCAATCAGGTAACGGAGAAGCGCGTCGGCAATGCGCTCGGCGGCAGCCCGGCAGCGCTGCTGGCCGGCGACAATGCGTTCGAGAAGAGTTTCGTGGTCGGCAACGCCGGCAGTGCCGACGGCCTCGATTGGGTCGAGGCCACGCCGAAGCAGGCGGACGGCAGCTTCGAGCGCGTACGCATCGGATTCAAGGACAACCTTCCGCGGGCGATGGAATTGCACGACAGCTTCGGCCAGACGACGCAACTGGGTTTCTCGGCCATTCAGGCCAACCCGGCCGTGGATTCGTCTCTGTTCCGCTTTGCTGCGCCACCGGGTGCAGACGTCGTGACCGAGTGACCGCGTGAGCGACCTGTTCGAGCAACCGGAAACCTACGCGCCGCTGGCCGAAGTGCTGCGGCCGCGGACGCCGGACGAAGTCGTCGGGCAGACGCATCTGCTCGGGCCGGGCAAGCCCCTGCGGCTGGCCTTCGATTCCGGCAAGCCGCACTCGATGATCCTGTGGGGGCCGCCGGGTGTGGGCAAAACCACGCTGGCGCGCCTGATGTCCGATTCGTTCGATGCCGATTTCATCGCGCTGTCCGCGGTGTTTTCCGGGGTCAAGGACATCCGCGAAGCGATCGCGCGTGCCGAGTTGACGCGCTCGCAAAGCGGCCGGCGCACCATTCTGTTTGTCGATGAGGTGCATCGCTTCAACAAGGCGCAGCAGGACGCATTCTTGCCCTACGTCGAGTCGGGGCTGGTCACCTTCATCGGCGCCACGACCGAAAATCCTTCGTTCGAGGTCAATGGCGCACTGCTTTCGCGCGCGTCGGTCTATGTGCTGAAGAGCCTGACGGAAGAGGAACTCGACGAACTGTTTGCCCGCGCGCAGCGGACTGCCTTCCCGGACCTCTTGTTCGCGGGCGAGGCGAGATCACGCCTGATCGGTTTTGCCGACGGGGATGCGCGCCGCCTGCTGAATTTGCTGGAACAGATCCGCACCGCAGCGCAGACCGCGCAGCGCACGGATATCGATGCGGGATTCGTGGATGACGCCCTGTCGCGCAATCTGCGGCGCTTCGACAAGGGCGGCGACGCGTTCTATGACCAGATCAGTGCCCTGCACAAATCGGTGCGCGGCTCCAGTCCGGATGCCGCCCTGTATTGGCTGGTGCGCATGCTCGACGGTGGTGCGGATCCGCTTTATCTCGGCAGGCGCATCGTGCGCATGGCGGTCGAGGACATCGGGCTGGCCGATCCGCGCGCACTGGATATCGCCCTCAACGCATGTTCCACCTACGAGCGACTTGGATCGCCGGAAGGTGAGCTCGCGATTGCCCAGGCGGTGATCTTCCTGGCCTGTGCGGCAAAATCGAACGCGGTATACGTCGCGTATAATTCCGCACGCAAATTTGTGTCGGAAGATGGTTCGCGGCCGGTTCCGCCGCACCTGCGCAATGCGCCGACGCGGTTGATGAAGGATATGGGGTTCGGCAAGGCATATCGATACGCGCACGACGAACCGGAAGCGTATGCAGCAGGCGAAGACTACTTGCCGGAGGGCATGCCCTCGGTGAACTGGTATGAGCCGACCGGCCGGGGCCTCGAGGCGAAGATTGCCGAGAAGCTCGCCCACCTGCGGGAATTGGACCGCAAGCGCCGCAAGGCGTGACCCTGCCGACTAGCGGCGTGATGGTTGCCGGTCGATCGGGTTGGCGCGGATAGGAGTCACGGCGGTGCGTGCGCGCAGCAGCGAAGACGTCTCGTCGTCGATACCGTGACGGCGCATCAATGCCAGTTGCGCAGCGACGATCGGAGGTACATGTTCTTTTTCGACGATGCGACCGACTTCTTCTTCCGTCAGGTCGCAGTAGTCGAGAAAATCCCGCAATGTCAGCATGCCTGCTCTCCTTGGTTGCCGATGTTGCCGCGATGTTGCCGTGTTGGCGGCCGGTGGTTTGATTCCGCTCGGCAGTCTTCGTTTCTGATCGGGTGTTTATAGCCTCTGAGGCAGGCCGATGCAAGAAAAGGTTCCGGGCGCGCCGCGAATACACCGGTCGCCGGAATGGAATTGAATGCATGCGATGACATGCCCGGTGCGTCGGCGTGACCGACGCGCAGGCCAGGCGAAAAGACAAGGACAAGGACGCACTCATCATGTTGGACATTCAACTGCTGCGCAATCAGCTTGAACAAACCGTCGCGCGGCTTGGAACCCGCGGCCTGACGCTGGACACGACAGACTTTCAGGCGCTCGAGTCGGAGCGCAAGGGACTCCAGACCAGCACGCAGGATCTGCAGGCGCGTCGCAACAACCTGTCGAAGCAGATCGGACAGCTCAAGGCGAAAGGCGAGGACGTATCAGCCGTGATGGCCGAGGTGGCAGGCCTGGGCGATGCGCTGAAGTCCGCCGAGGAGCGGCTCGCGACACTGCTCGACAAGCTCAACGGGTTCGTGGCCAACATCCCGAACCTGCCGCACGAGTCGGTGCCGGTCGGCAGGTCGGATGCGGACAACGTCGAGGTCAAGCGCTGGGGTACGCCGCGCCAGTTCGATTTTCCGGTGAAGGACCATGTCGATGTGGGTTCGGCGCTCGGCGGACTCGATTTCGAGGCGGCGGTGAAGATCAGCGGGGCGCGCTTCTCGCTTATGAAGGGCGCGGTTGCGCGCATGCACCGCGCGCTCGCGCAGTTCATGCTCGACGTGCACACGCGCGAGCATGGATACACGGAGGTTTATGCGCCGTATCTCGTCAACGCCGAAAGCATGTTCGGTACAGGGCAGCTCCCGAAGTTCGAAGAAGATCTTTTTGGCGTGCCGCGTACCGGTGCCGACAAGCTTTACCTGATCCCCACCGCCGAGGTGCCGGTGACCAACATCGTGCGCGACGAGATTCTTGCCGGCGATGCGCTGCCGCTGAAGTTCGTCTGCCATACGCCGTGCTTCCGCTCCGAGGCGGGCAGCTACGGCCGCGACACGCGCGGCATGATCCGGCAGCACCAGTTCGACAAGGTGGAACTGGTGCGCATCGAACGGCCGGAGAACTCCTGGGCGGCGCTCGAGGAACTCACCGCCAATGCGGAGGCGATCCTCGAACGGCTTGAACTGCCGTACCGGCGCATGGCGCTGTGTACCGGCGACATGGGATTCTCCGCGGCCAAGACTTACGATCTCGAAGTATGGCTGCCGGCACAGAACACCTACCGCGAAATCTCCTCTTGCAGCAATTTCGAGTCCTTTCAGGCGCGGCGCATGCAGGCGCGCTTTCGCGGGGACAAAGGCAAGCCCGAACTGGTGCACACCTTGAATGGTTCCGGCCTCGCTGTCGGCCGGACCTTGGTCGCGGTGCTGGAAAACTACCAGCAGGCCGACGGGTCGGTCATCGTTCCGTCGGTTCTGCGTCCCTACATGGGCATCGACCATATCGCGCCGCCGTCCTCGGAATGGTTTGACCCCGGTGCTGCGCTGCAGTAAATTAGCGGAGGCTAATCTATTGTGGAACATGTCGTGCCAAAGTCATTCGTCCAGATCACCCAGGATGTCTCCAAAGCGCTCGAGTCACTGCGTGCCGAAGCACCGGAAACCATGCAAGGCTTCAGCGCCATGGCGCGTGGCGCGCTCAAGGATGGTGCACTCAGCACGCTGCAAAAGGAACTCATCGCACTGGCGGTGGGTGTCGCGGCGCGCTGCGACGCCTGCATCGGCTTTCACGTGAAAGAACTGATCCGGCTCGGAGTGACGCGGGAGCAGTTCATGGAAACCCTCGGCGTCGTCGTTTACATGGGGGGCGGCCCGAATCTGATGTACGCAGCCGAAGCCATCCGCGCCTACGATGAGTTTTCGGCACGCCTGAAGCCTGCCGAAAACCGGGCCTGACACCGTCGATTCCCATAGGCCGACGGCCGGAAAATCGGTATAATCCGCGCCTCAATCGCTGGGGCGCCCGCCGCCCCGGACGCGTCGGAGAGGTGCCAGAGCGGTTGAATGGGCCGGTCTCGAAAACCGGAATAGGGGCAACTCTATCGTGGGTTCGAATCCCACCCTCTCCGCCACGGATTCCATAAGCGGCTGATCTGCCGCAACTTCAAGCGAAACAACGGGTTCAGTAGGGTCGTTCTGGGAACAAAGCTGGGAACACCGGCTATCATCTCGGGATGGATCAAGAAGTGCCATTGCCCTCTGTAGAGCGGCGCAAGACGACGACTCGCTATCGCCTTCGCGTTCCCGCTGATTGTTTGCCTCACTTCGATAGCGACTTCCAGACCCTCGTTCTCCGCGAGACAGACCGGCTGAAGGCCGACGAGGAAGCCCTTCGATGGGCCTCCGAGCTGCACGCCAAGTTTCGGCGCATACGAGAGACGGGAAGTCCCCACAAGCAAACCTTGTCGGAAGCCGATGCGCGTTGGTTGGCGAAGGAGACCGCACGCAGGTTTTTGGAGTCCGATGCGGATTCACGCGCGGTCGGTATTGGACAGTCGGACGACGATGTTGAGGCACTGGAGTTTTGGCTCGCCGACCTTCAGGAGGAAGCATCGGAGGTGTGCAGCAGCGGGCGCGCGAGTGCGCGTATCGCGACGATGTGCGTGGATGCGCTTGCACTGCACGGCTACGAACTCGCCTCGGACTCGATAGCATTCGCGGACTTCGCCATGATGCTCTCAGACGCACTGATCGACGCGTCCGAGGTGATAAAGCGACGGTTGTCGGGTCGCTATGTTGAGACGCCGCAGGCCGAGCCAAAGCCAGCCGAAGAATCTGCAAAAACAGACAGGAACGGCCCCTTGCTTTCCGCCTGTTTCGAACAATGGAAACGCAAGAAGCCGCGCCCCGACAAGACGCTGTCGGACACGGAAGGGGCGATCAGATCATTCGAGGCGCAGCACGGAACGCGCGGTGTCCTCGGCTATGTTCGGCGGGACGCGATCATTTGGCGTGACTCACTGTTACGTGACGAGAAGCGTCCGCTCCATCCGAAGACCGTGAACAAGAAGCTGTCACTCTTGCGTGCGGTCGTCCAGGCGGCCATCGATGACGAACTTGATGGACTGAGCGACCAGACGCCCAACCCCTTCAGGAATACCGAAGCCGAAGAACCAAAGGGGCCAAAACCGCGCACGCCATACAGCACAAATGACCTGAACGCCCTATTCAACTCTCCCGTCTATTCCTCTGGACTTCGCGAAGAAGGTGGCAAGGGAGAAGCGGCCTACTGGCTTCCCCTTGTGGCGCTCTTCACGGGGGCGCGCCTCGAGGAGATAGGGCAACTCCGCGTGGTGGATGTCTGCGAGGAGCGAGGTATTCCCTACCTGTTCCTCCGACCCGAAGCGGGAAGTATCAAGACCGGCAAGGAGCGTCGCGTCCCGGTTCATCCGACCTTGGTCGACTTGGGCCTGCTTCAGTACGTCGAACAGGTGAAGAAGGACGGTGCGGAGCGCGTTTTTCCGAAACTATCGAAGGGCTCGGGCGGCAAGCTGACTGACTCATGGTCGCAGTGGTACGGCCGTTACCTGCGCGGCACCGTGAAGATCACAGATCCGCGCACCACGTTCCACTCTTTCCGACACACCTTCAAGGACGCGTGTCGTGAAGCTGGCATTTCTGAAGAGGTCCACGATGCGATCACAGGGCACGTCGGAGGTGGGGAGGGGCGCTCTTACGGTGGCGATGGATTCCCGTTAGGACCGCTTGCAGAGGCAATGAAGCGGATCTGCTATCCAGACGTAAGGCTGCCCTCAAAATGGCAGCCAAGGGCCGAATAAAGTTCGTTGCTGGGTGTTCTGTTTCGGCCTTTGGAGTGGCCAGAAATATTCTCAAAAATCTGAGAGGCTATTTCAGAGGCCCGAATGTAACAATTCCCCCCCTCCGGGCGGCGCGTTGCCCATGGCGAATCGATAGGGTAGAGTGAAAGAGTGCCGTCGGGTGGACACCATCAGGTTTGGAGGCTGATGATGCCCACACCGTTCTCTTCATCCTGCAAGGCTCAGGATTGGACCCCTGAGCCGGACCCAGCCAGGTACTTTGGGTGAAGAGCTAAGCCGGACTTCGCTATTCAGTAGTCAATGTGTCGCTCCCATAGTGACGGTGTTCTGCATTGCTGTCTGGCGTTTGTGTGGCATCGATGCGCTAAGCAATTTGAGTCGCTCCACCAATCCGGTCATGTCGTACCGCACTACCTTCTTGGTCGGGTCCGATTCCGACACTCCCTCCTCCTTCGAGATGTAGCCCTTCTTCACCAGTGAGTTCAGGTGTCGATGCACCGTTCGTGCGTTGACGCCCATGCGCCGCGCAATAACAGCAGCACCCGGGAACGGCTTCTTGTCGCTATCCCACCAAGCCATCAGGATGTTCGTCAAAGTCACCAACTCGCCGTCGCGAAGGCACAACTCGCGCTGCTTGAGCAGCAGAACACTCGGTACAACTACGAAGCCCGAAAGAAGAGCGTCGCCCCACCGTACGGAAAGCATGTTCTTGGTGGATTCGTTAGTAGGTAGCTCCTGTTTGTTCATCTGGTGGTTTCTTTCGGCTCTTGATCGATTAGGCCAAATTTTGAATGAATTTTGTGGCCAGGGCAACATTCATACTACTTCTTCGACAATTTTGTCGCTCTTTTCGTGCCCAGTTAGACCACACCCCATCCGGACGTCAGGCCAGACCTCCAAATATGTCCGGATAGGGTGTTCTATCCTATAACTTGACATTCATCCGGAGACATCTTAGACTTGCCTTGACACATTTCGACAGGCCAGGGAGGCCGCAATGTCAGGCAAGATCATCGGATACATCCGCGTCAGCACGCTCGACCAGAACACCGAGCGCCAGCTCGACGGGCAGTCACTCGACAAGGTATTCACCGACAAGGCCTCCGGAAAAGACGCCGAGCGTCCCCAACTCAAAGCCTTGCTGGAGTTCGCGCGCGAAGGCGATACCGTGCTCGTCCATTCCATGGACCGTCTCGCCCGCAACCTCGACGATTTGCGTCGCATTGTTCGCGAGCTGACAAACAAGGACGTCTCGGTCCGGTTCATCAAGGAAGGGCTCACCTTCACCGGCGAAGACTCGCCCATGGCGACACTGCTGTTATCGATGATGGGCGCATTCGCCGAATTTGAGCGGGCCCTCATCAAGGAGCGCCAGCGCGAGGGCATTACCCTCGCCAAGGCCAAGGGGGTCTACAAGGGCCGTAAGCGGGCTCTCAGCATGGATCAGCTTGGCGCGATCCGGCGCAAGCTCGCCGACGGCATTTCCAAGGCGGCCGTAGCCCGCGAGTTCGGCATCAGTCGCGAGACGCTTTACCAGTCCTTGGCGCGGGCAGAAACCGTCGGCTAAGGCGGGTATCCTTCCGTTCCCTTTCTTGCTTGACCGCTTGTCCGTCCTGCATTGCGGGACGTCGAGTTTTGCCATGAACGCACCAGAACAAACGCCACTCGAAACCGATCAACCGACCGGTCCTCGTGATCGACCATTCGAACCCTTCCGTGTCGCCCAGTCGAGTAACGCCAAGGCACTCGTAGGAGATGTCCTCAACCAACTCGGGCACTTCGAACACCATCACGGCCTTCGCCAGCGCAAGCGTCGCGCGGTCGACCAAGAAACCTTCGACTACACCGTTGAGGTGGTCATATCCGACCTCGTGCACCGCGCACTGACCGAGCCCGAGGGGTGGATAGCGGTGACCCAGTCCAACCAGCAACTCGGGCGCAGGGACCGCTATCGCTCGCGCGCGATGAGCAAACAGTTGGTGACGGTACTCAAGTACCTGGCGCGTCCAGAGATGGAGTTCGCCGAGATCGTGCCGGGCTATCAGACCCCCTTTGCGGAGAACCGCCAGACCACCATGCGCGCCGGGGCGAGGCTCCTGTCTCGCATCAGGGAGCGTGAACTAGGTCTAGACGACCTTTGTCTCGACGCATCCGAGGAAGTCATCATCCTCAAACGCAGCAAGACCGACCATTGGGACGAGGGCGAGAGGACACAGTACGAAGACGACGCGAGGACCACGCGTTATCGGGACGAGCTCAAGCGAATCAACGAGTGGATCGAGCAGGCAGACATCGAGTTCGATCCATATGGCGACACCCGCGCACAGTTCGACACCTCGGCACGGAGGCTGCGACGCTACTTCAACAACAGTAGCTTTGAGGAAGGCGGGCGTCTCTTCGGCGGCTTCTGGCTTCACCTTCCGAAAGAGCTTCGGAGACACATCCACATCGAGGGATGCCGGGCAGTCACGCTGGACTACTCTCAGATGGCGCCACGGATACTCTATGGCCTCGCCCACGTACCCTATCCCGATAGCGACGCTTACACCCTGGAAGGCCTCGAAGACTATCGACCGGGTTTCAAGAAGGTCTTCGGCGCGCTGCTATACACGACGAAGCCTCTCACCCGCTTCCCGAAGGACGTTCCATCCCTGTTCCCACCGCGAACATCCGTGCATGAAGTTGTTCAGGCGCTTCAGGCCAAACACGCCACGGTAAGCCACCTCTTCGGCGTCGGCATCGGCTTCAAGGTCTTCTATGTCGAGAGCTGCATCTTGGTCGACGTCCTGCTCGCACTGATGGAAGACGGGATCGTCGGGCTGCCCATCCACGATGCCGTCGTCGTTCCCGGTAATCGGCGTGAAGAGGCCAAGCAGATCATGCTTGATGTCTTCAAGAGACACACCGGTATCGACGGAGTGGTGGAGGAGGACTGAGAACCACCAACCACTGCACCCAACACCCATGGCTAAGAATGGAGCCCATTGATGCAGTCCCTATTCATGAACTTGGGATGGGTAGGACTGGGGTGTATCTACCCTATAAGGTATCCACCAGTCCACCTTATGAGGGACTCGTAAGAAGATGAACTACGCCTCGAACAAGCGCCGTAGAGACGATGTGGTATCCCGAGTCGCGAACGCCGATGTCGACCACCGGTTCTGCCGTATCGCCGGCTGCGGAAATCCCACGCGTGCAGGGTCGAATTCGGGACTTAATCGCCTCTACTGCCGCGCCCATGAGGATTACTTTCAGCGCCATGGAAGCTACGTCAAAGGCAGCTACCCGGCATCGCTCCTGGCACCCTATCGCAAACGCGCGCTGGCGTGGCTGGAGGCCAACAGAACTGACCGCCGCGTAGCGCTCGCGATCCAACGCATTCGCAGTCTGTACCAGCGCGCAGGCGCAAAGGTTGAGGCCTTCCGACTTGCGGGTCTTTCACCTGAGGACCGCGCACGGGCGGCTTGGGCGCGCTTGCGGGTGGCGGAAGTCGACCCGATGCTCCCCATTGCCGCATGGCTCGCCATAGAACGCGCCATTGCCAACGACCCCCAGCCGGATACCAAGATCGAGTTCAAGCGCGTGCAGGCCGCGAAACTGGTCCACCGCATGGCCAGCGGCACGCACAAGCGCTGGGAGCGAACAGGTCCGGGTGGTCGCGTTCTTGTCGAGGAGATGCACAAGTACCCGGCAAGCCGAGGCCGCGTACTGCGGCATATTGGCGAGCAACTGGCACTCGCCTGCGAAGTCCTTCCAGCCGACCTCAAGTTCTGATCCTTCGCACTCGTCGACTCGGCTTCCCTGAGGCTAGAATGCCGATGGGCTGAATGCAGCCCGGAGTCCGGGTCGGTTTCCCGAGGGGGAACTCCCGGGTTAGTGACGTACCGAACCGGAACACATGGCTGCCGACCTCGTAGAACTCGAAGCCCGCCTCTGGGCAACCGCCGATCAACTCTGGGCCAACACCGGCCTCAAGCCCTCAGATTTCTCCACCCCGGTCCTTGGTCTCATCTTCCTGCGCTACGCCGAGCGGCGCTTCGCCGAGGCAGAGGCCCATTTCAAGAAGAAGGGTCTTGACCCGCAGGAGATCGAGAAGTTCGACTATCAGGCCGAAGGCGTCATCTACCTGCCCGAGAAGGCCCGCTTCTCGTGGCTCCTGCAGTTGCCCGAAGGCACCAACCTCGGCAAGGCGATCAACGACGCCATGGCGTCCATCGAGGCCGAGAATGAGGAGCTCAAGGGCGTACTACCGCGCACCTACTCTGCGCTGCCAGACCGCACCCTCGTCGAGCTCCTGCGCCTGCTCGGTCCGGTTGACCTCGATGGCGACGCCTTCGGCAAGGTCTACGAATACTTTCTCGGCAACTTCGCGCTCAAGGAAGGCCAGAAGGGGGGCGTCTTCTACACCCCGGAATCCATCGTCAAGCTCATCGTCGAGATCATCGAGCCCTACCACGGTCGCATCTTTGACCCCGCCTGCGGCTCCGGGGGCATGTTCGTGCAGAGCGCTGCCTTCGTGCGTCGCCACCGCAAGCAACCGGGCAAGGAACTCACCGTCTTCGGCACGGAGAAAGCCTCGGATACCGTCAAGCTCGCCAAGATGAACCTCGCCGTGCATGGCCTTTCCGGCGACATCCGCGAGTCGAACACCTACTACGAAGACCCGCACAAGTGCCTTGGCCGTTTCGACTTCGTCATGGCCAATCCTCCCTTCAACGTCTCGGGTGTCGACAAGGATCGCCTCAAGGACGACAAGCGCTTCGCCCTTGGGCTGCCGACCACCGACAACGCCAACTACCTGTGGATACAACTCTTCGCCGCCTCGCTCAACGAGAAGGGGCGCGCCGGTTTCGTCATGGCCAACTCAGCGGGAGATGCGCGCGGCAGTGAGTTGGAAGTTCGCAAGCAACTTATAGAGAGTGGTCTCGTCGATGTCATTGTTACGGTCGGGCCGAACTTCTTTTACACGGTTACCCTGCCTTGCACCTTGTGGTTCTTCGACAAGGGCAAGCCGAAGGCGCGCAAGGATTCTGTTATGTTCATCGATGCGCGTGGCTTTTATCGGCAAGTTTCGCGTGCCATTCGCGACTTCCTGCCCGAGCAGATTGAGTTTCTGGCCAATGTAGTTCGGCTATACCGGGGCGAGACTATGGAGGCCGAGGCCGGCAGTTCGAACCTTATCGCACAGCAGTTCCCTGATGGCGTCTATCGAGACATTGCAGGGGTATGCAAGGTCGCCACGCTGGCGGAGGTCGAGGCGCAGGGCTGGAGTCTGAATCCGGGACGGTATGTGGGCGTCCTAGACCGTCAAGCCGACGACTTCAACTTCGCCGAGCGACTGGAGGAGCTTAATGAGGAACTGGAAGCACTAAACGCCGAGGCGCGAGAATTGGAAGAGCGGATAGCTAGCAATGTCGTCTCAGTGCTAGAGGCTGCGTCGTGAGGCAACGGCATAGTCGTTGGCATAGGGTATGTATCGCAGATGTCTGCGAATCGATCGTTGACTGTGTGAACAAGACGGCAGCAACCGTGTCCGAACCTACTCATTACAAGATGATTCGGACTACCAACGTTAAAAAGGGATGGGTGCACCTCGATGAGGTGAAGTACGTAACCGAAGATGTCTTTCGGAAGTGGACTCGTCGGCAACTGCCGAAGCGCGGCGATGTCATCCTGACAAGGGAAGCTCCGCTGGGTGAAGTGGGTCTGCTAAGGACTAGCGACCGCGTCTTTCTCGGCCAACGGCTCGTTTCGTATCGCGCGGATAGTCACAAGCTCGACAACAGGTTCCTTCTGTATGCATTTCAGGGCGCTGATGTGCAAGGACAGATTAAGTCGCTTGGGTCGGGAGCCACCGTTGAACACATGCGCGTGCCTGATTGTGAAAAGCTGACGCTGGATCTGCCACCGCTTGCAGAACAACGCCGTATTGCCTCCATCCTCTCCGCCTACGACGACCTAATCGAAAACAACACGCGGCGCATCGCGATCCTCGAAGAGATGGCCCGACGCATCTACGAGGAGTGGTTCGTCAAGTTCCGCTTTCCGGGGCACGAGAACTCTCGTATGGTCGAGTCCGAATTGGGGGATGTGCCGCAAGCGTGGAAAATTAGCAAACTTGGCGATGTTATTGAACTAGCTTACGGCAAAGCCCTGAAGGCAGAAGATAGGAAGCCCGGCAGGTATCCTGTTTATGGCTCAAGCGGCATTGTGGGCTGGCATGACGAAGGCTTGGTCAGCGGCCCCGGCATCATCGTCGGCAGGAAGGGAAATGTAGGTAGTGTCTTTTGGTCCGAAGAATCATTCTTTCCTATCGATACTGTCTTTTACGTCCGCACAGACCTACCGCTCCTATTCGTTTTCTATAACTTGCAGTCTCAGAACTTCTTGAACAATGACGCTGCGGTTCCGGGTCTTAGTCGGAATCAGGCCTATGCCTTGCCACTTATTGTCCCCACTGCAGGCCTGTTGTCGAAGTTTGACGAGGCGTGTGGACCTATAGTTGCATTGTCTCGACTCCTCACTCGAGAAAACGAAAACCTACGAAATACTCGTGATTTGCTCTTGCCGAAGCTGATATCCGGCGAACTCGATGTATCCCAGATGCCGGAACCGGAGACGCTGGCTGCATGACCCCGCCGCCCAGTGCACGGGAGGTCTCCGCAGGCTATGGCGAGTTGGCGCTCGTCGAAGCGCCGGCAATAGACCTTCTGATCGCGCTGGGCTGGACCTTCGCCAACCTCTATGCGGAAACCTTCGGTGAGCAAGGCACGGAGCGCCGCGAAAGCGAACATCAGGTCGTTCTCACCCGCAGGCTGCGCGTAGCGCTGGAGTCCCTGAACCCGGGGCTGCAGGCTGATGCTTACGCCCAAGCCGTCGAGCAGATCACGCAAGACCGCTCCAAACAACTGGCCGTCAACGCCAACCGCGATGTCTTCCGCCTGCTGCGCGATGGCGTCAAGGTCAAGGTGGCGGACGAGCGTGGTGGGCACAGCATCGAGACCCTGCGTGTCATCGACTGGGCCAACCCGGGCAACAACGACTTCTTCCTCGCCTCGCAAATGTGGGTGGCGGGTGACATGTATCGCCGCCGCTGCGACCTGCTCGGCTTCGTCAATGGCCTGCCGCTGGTCTTCATCGAGCTCAAGGCGCCCAGCGTTCCCCTCAAGGCCGCGCATGACGACAACCTGCGCGACTACCGGGGCCAGTCGATCCCGCAGCTCTTCCACCCCAATGCATTCATCCTGCTATCCAATGGTCGAGAGACCAAGGTTGGCACGCTGACCTCGGAGTGGGAGCACTTCTTCGAGTGGAAACGCATCGACGAGGAGAGCGAAGCCCCCAAGGTCTCGCTCGAAACCGCCCTGCGCGGTCTTTGCGACAAGGCGCGGCTGCTCGACATCATCGAGAACTTCACCCTGTTCGAGGAGGGCAAGGGCGGTCTGATCAAGAAGGTCGCCAAGAACCACCAGTACCTCGGCGTCGCCAAGGCGATCAGACGTCTCGTCGAACTGCACGAGTCGGATGCAGCCGAACGCAAGCGGCTGGGCGTCTTCTGGCATACGCAGGGCAGCGGCAAGAGCCTCTCGATGGTCTTCTTCACCCAGAAGGTCTTGCGCAAGCTGCCGGGCAACTGGACCTTCGTCATCGTGACTGACCGCGAGGAGCTCGACGACCAGATCGCGAAGACCTTCAAGAACACCGGGGCGATCACCAAGGGCGAGGTGAGGGCCACCAGTGGGGAGCATTTGCGCCAACTGCTGCGCGAGGACAACCGCTACGTCTTCACGCTGATACAGAAGTTCAGAACACCGGGTGCCGGCGAGAAGAGCGAAGTCTTCCCCGTGCTCTCCGAGCGCTCCGACATCATCGTCATCACCGACGAGGCGCACCGCAGCCAGTACGACGTGTTCGCCATGAACATGCGCCAAGCGCTGCCCAATGCGGCCTTCATCGGTTTTACTGGCACGCCTTTGATCAAGGGCGAGGAGGAGCGCACCCGCGAGGTGTTCGGCGACTACGTCTCCATCTATGACTTCGCCCGCTCCATCGAGGACGGCGCGACGGTGCCGCTCTACTACGAGAACCGCATACCCGAGCTGGAGCTCACCAACCACTCGCTTAACGAACAGATGGAGCGACTGCTGGAGGACGCCGAGCTCGACGAGGAGCAGGAGAAGCGCCTCGAACGCGAGTTCGCCCGCGAGTACCACCTGATTACCCGGGACGACCGTCTGGAGGCCATCGCCGCCGACGTGGTGCGCCATTTCCTTGGCCGGGGCTACCGGGGCAAGGCCATGGTGATCAGCATCGATAAGGCCACCGCCGTGCGCATGTACGACAAGGTGCGGCGACATTGGGACCAGCATCTCGCCCATCTGCGGGCGGTCTCGGCCAAGGTCTCCGGCGAGGACAAGGCCGCGCTCGACCAGACCATCGCGATGATGGAGGCGACGGATATGGCCGTCGTCGTCTCGCAGTCTCAGAACGAAGTGGAGGACCTCCGCAAGAAGGGCCTCGACATCCGGCCACACCGCGAACGCATCAACAAGGAGGAGCTCGACGAGGCCTTCAAGGACGACGAGAACCCCTTGCGGCTGGTCTTCGTGTGCGCCATGTGGATCACCGGTTTCGACGTGCCGACCTGCTCGACCATCTACCTCGACAAGCCGATGAAGGGCCACACCCTGATGCAGACCATCGCACGGGCGAACCGGGTGGCACCGGGCAAGACATCGGGCCTGATCGTCGATTACGTGGGCATCTTCCGTTACCTCGAAGACGCCTTGGCCATCTATGCGCGCCCGGGCAGCAGCGGCAAGGGTCTGCCCATCGAGGACAAACGCGAACTCGTCGAGGCGCTGCGCAGCCACATTCTCGGCGCCGAGGCTTTCTGCAAGTCGCTTGGCATTGACCTCGATGGCATCGTACGGTCCGACGGCTTCGAGCGCACGGGCCGCATTGGCGACGCCGTGGACGCGCTGGTCGCCACCGAGGAGACCAAGAAGGAATACCTGCAACTCGCCGCCCGTGTCGCGCGCCTGTTCAAGGCGATCCTGCCCGACCCGAAGGCCAACGAACATGCGCCGCTGGCGATCCTGATCGCGTTCCTCGCCAAGGCCATCAAGTCGCTCACCCCCTCCCCGGACATTGCCGAGGTCATGGCGGATGTCGAGAGTCTGCTGAACGACTCAATAGCGACCCAAGGCTACAAGATCGGTCCCGCGCCGACGTCACAGCCCCTCATAAACCTCAGCGAGATCGACTTCAAGGAACTCGACAGGAAGTTCGCCGAGGGTCGCCAGCGCACGGAGGCCGAGAAGCTCAAGGCCTTGCTGGAGTCGCAGACGCGCCGGCTGGTGACCCTCAATCACTCCCGCATGGACTACCTGCAGAAGCTGCAGGAACTGATCGACGAGTACAACTCGGGCAGTCGCAACGTCGAGCAACTCTTCGAGGAACTCAAGCGCTTCGCCCGCAGCCTTTCCGAAGAGGAGCAACGGGCTGCCCGCGAAGGCCTGACCGAGGAAGAACTTGCCATCTTCGACATCCTCACCAAGCCCGAGCCCAAGCTCGCCCGCGCCGAGGAAGAACAGGTCAAGAAGGTCGCCAAGGACCTCCTCGCCAAGCTCAAGTCCGACACGCTCGTCCTCGACTGGCGCGAAAAGCCCCAAGCCCGTGCCGAGGTCCAGCGCACCATCCGCGACCTGATGATCCAGCTACCCCCGGCCTACACCGTCCAACTGCGCAAGGAGAAGCGCGACCGGACCTACAGCCATGTGTTCGACTGCTACTTCGGGGCGGGGGGGAGTATTTATGGGGCTACGGGAATGCAATGACTGGGTCAAAATGAAAGTGACTGTTGATCAATACGTGTCGGAGCTTCGCCAGACTGTCATCGTTGCAAGTCTCAATTTTGATGTCTGGTGGGTGTTCAAGAGTCGGGATACGAGGCCGCTGTACGCAGATGCGATGAACAGGTATCTGCAGTTCTTCACGACTTCCATTCACGCCCACTTCGTTGCGCTTCTGATGGCACTTTATCGGCTGTACGAGACACGACGCGATACCTTCAATATCCCGTCTCTCTTGAAGATTATTCGAGATCCAAATGTCTTCCCGGCAAGTGTTTTCGAAGAGGTTGACAAGATCTATGCGCGGGCGAGACCACTTTGGGTCAAGGTGAGCGTTCTTAGAAACGAGGCGTTTGGACATCGCATCCTTGATCTTTCGGTGGAAGACGTCTTCGGAAAGGCGAATGTGACACGCGACGAACTCAAGGAGTTGATTGACCTTACCAAGCAGTTGATGAATACCCTGTCGCTCGCGCATGACGACAGCACCCATGCGTTCAACCTCGATGCGACTCGGGATACATTGCGGATGCTGGATGACTTGAAGGGCCTATCACGCAAGCCTTGATAGGGATCTGTCGCCCTATTGAGACTAGCGGTGAATAGAGCAGACGCGAAGAGCAAGGGAAGGGAGTTGCGTATGTCATTGAAATGCTTGAACTGCGGTTACAAAATGTCGACCTATCAAGAGTTCACCACATTCCTGTCTTCACTCGTCCGCGCCTGTTTTCGAAACTTGAAGGAGATCTTTTTACTCGCGCGAATCATCAAAGACCTAATTGGCGCATTCACGTTTGGGTACGCCGCTGGTCCCCTGAACGTCATGGAAATTCGCTGCCCCAAGCGCGGCGAACCGGGCCGTTGGGAGGACGGGTGAAAAGGCAGGTGACCCGTAGGCAGCGTAGACCCACACTTGGACGAGACTGAATGAAAACACTTGATCGCCTACTGTACCTGCAAGGAGGAGAATGTTTCTTTTGTGGGAAGCAACTCCCAAAGAGCGACGCGAGCATCGAGCATTTGGTTGCATCGGCAAACGGCGGAACCAACGCCGAAGACAACTGTGTTGCTTGCTGCAAGACGCTCAACGCATTGCTCGGCAGCCGGTCGCTCAAGGAGAAGATCGAGGTGATCCTGCGTCAGAAGGGCACGTTCAAGTGCCCGGCAGACTTGGATCGGGTCGTCGAACTGCAACCGGCAACTCCCCAGTCGCTCCAGCAAAAGCCGGCTGCGCCGAAGCAGGCAGCGCCGGTGCCAAAGCCAACCGCGCCCGGCAGCAATGGAGGCAAGCCCAGCCAGCCAATCCAGCCGCAAAGGTTGAATCAGGCATCACCTAACCCACCGCATAGCCCCCCGGTTGCCAAGCCTCCCGGTGTAACGGAGGCCTCCACTCCATCAGCAGGGCACACAATGACGTGCCCGACCTGTCACTTCGCGAAAGTCCCCGCAAGCCCCGGGCAGTTAGACTTCCGCTGTCCGAAATGCAATGGAGCTTTCAGGTATTGAGTGTCGCAACGTCCGAGAGCCGGATATAAGTACGCTTGCAGCCCTTGAGAGCCCCTATCATCAATGCGATACTGAGGCCAAGTCGGCGCCCGCTGGGAACATTGCTGGGAACAAAGACGAAGCCGACCCAGCTGAAACCCGCATGGATGCTTGATCTAGGGTTGCGTGGCCCGAATCCCACCCTCTCCGCCACCCGTCTGATTCTCGCCGTTTCCCCGTTTTCATTCGATCTCGGCCCGCGTGGCACGGTTTGCGGCCGGCTGCGCGCGGTGCAACGGCTTGCCCATCAGCCCGGCCAGACCTCCCTTGATCCTTGGTCCGGCCAACGGCACTCCTGACAAAAGTTTGTCAAACCCTAGTATTCATAAGGGTTACAAGGATGGCTCCTGACATTCTCCCACTTGCAGGGCGATAAACCGGTAGTTCTGACTATGGAGCGTGCGTAGGAGCGCTCTGCGGAATCGCCATTCCCGTCATCCGGACCAGGCACTGCGTGTTGGCGATTGCGCTCGCCGTGGTATACGGCTTCGCGCGATTTCGCTGAAAGTCGCTGTTTTACATTGATTTTTCGATGATAATTGCTATCAATCCATGAGGGTTCACGCGCAATCGTGACAATCCGCACGCTTCTGGCCCCGGATTGCATCAAGTCCATCGGATGCCCGCCGATAAGCGTATGTCGAGAAAGCGAAAAAGCGTATGAGTGAACCGCTCCGAAAAACGCAGGCTGATATGTCAGTGAGTCGCAATGTCGCAGGCCAAAGCGCGGTGCTGCGCGAGGATCTGCTGCACCACGATCCGCTGCTCGACTGTCTGGTCGAGGTTGCGCGCCTCAACGGCCGGCCGACGACGCGTGCTGCGTTGTCCGCAGGGCTACCGCTGGAGCGGGGGGTTCTGACGCCCTCGCTTCTGCCGCGCGCCGCGGCACGTGCCGGGCTGTCGTGCAAACTGCTGCGTCGCCCGCTGGACAAGATCGACCCGACGTTGCTGCCGGCCATCCTGCTGGTCGACGCGAACAACGCGTGCGTGCTGATCGGGTGGGATGATGCGGGTTCCATCGCGCGGGTGCTGTTTCCGGAAACCGGGCAGGGCGAAGCGACGATTTCTCGCGACGAATTGCTGGCGCGCTATCTCGGCATTGCTGCCTTTGCGCGTCCCGTGTTCCGGTTCGACAGTCGTACGCCGACGGTTGGGGATACGCAACCGGCGCACTGGTTCTGGGGTGCGCTTGAACAGCAGTGGCCGGTGTATCGCGATGTGCTTGGCGCCGCGCTGCTGATCAACCTGTTTGCGCTCGCGGTGCCGCTGTTCACCATGAACGTGTATGACCGGGTCGTGCCCAATCGTGCTCTCGAGACGCTGTGGGTGCTGGCGATCGGTGTCGGAGTCGTTCTGATCGCGGATGTCGTGCTGCGCATGCTGCGGGGCTATTTCGTCGATCTTGCCAGCGCGCGTGTGGATTTGCAGCTTTCGGCGTTGATCATGGAGCGCGTGCTGGGCATGCGCATGGAGGAGCGACCGGCGTCGGTCGGCTCGTTTGCGGCCAACCTCCGATCCTTCGAGTCAGTGCGGGATTTCATCACTTCGGCGACAGTCACTGCGCTGATCGACCTTCCGTTCGCGGTAATTTTCCTATTGGTGACCGCGTGGATCGCCTGGCCGCTGATCCTGCCCCCTTTGGCGGGCATCCTGATCGTTGCGGCCTATGCGTTTGTGATCCAGCATCGCATGCACGAACTGTCGGAAACGACCTACCGCGCAGCCGCGCAGCGAAATGCGACACTTGTGGAGAGCCTGACCGGCCTGGAGACGATCAAGGCCCACGGCGCCGAGGCGCAGATGCAGTCGCGCTGGGAAACGTCGGCCGCCTTCCTGTCGCGGGTGTCGAACCAGACACGGATCCTGTCGGCATCCGCCGTCAACGGGGCCAGCACGGTCCAGCAACTGGTCTCGGTGGCGGTGGTGCTGCTCGGGGTCTACTTGATCGCCGAAAACCAGCTTTCGATGGGCGGCCTGATTGCCTGTTCGATGCTGGCCTCGCGGGCGCTTGCGCCGCTGGGGCAACTCGTCGGGCTCTTGATGCAATACCAGACCGCGCGGACATCGCTCGAGTCGCTCGACAAGACGATGAACAACCCGGTCGAGCGGCCGCCGGGTGCGAACTTCATTCAGCGCCGCGAACTGCGCGGCGACATCGAGTTCAAGGATGTGAGTTTCAGCTACCCCAACCGGCAGGATTCGGCGCTGCGCAACGTGTCGTTCCGCATCGCTGCGGGCGAGAAGGTGGCGCTGATCGGCCGCGTCGGCTCCGGCAAGACGACGGTGGAGAAGCTCATTCTCGGGCTGTATCGTCCCACATCGGGTGCCGTTCTACTTGATGGCATCGACGTGCGCCAGCTCGACCCGGCCGACATGCGTCGCAACGTGGGCTATGTCGGACAGGATGCAACGCTCTTTTTCGGTACCTTGCGCGACAACATCGTGCTCGGGCAGCCTCAGTTCGACGATGCGGCCGTCGTCGCGGCGGCGGAGATCGCGGGGCTTGGCGAATTCGTCAATGCGCACCCGCAGGGCTTCGACATGCTAATCGGCGAGCGCGGCGAATCGCTGTCGGGCGGTCAGCGCCAGAGCGTTGCGGTCGCCCGCGCGGTGCTCGGTAATGCACCGATCCTGCTGCTGGACGAGCCGACGAGTGCCATGGATTTTTCGACCGAAGAGCGCATCAAGGACAACCTGAAGCGTTATGCCGCGGGGAAATCGGTCGTTCTGGTCACGCACCGAACCAGCCTGCTTGACATGGTCGACCGGATCATCGTGGTAGATGGCGGACGAATACTTGCCGACGGGCCTCGTGACAAGGTCATCGAAGCGCTGCAGAGCGGCAAGATTGCGAGGGCCTCATGAAGCCCGGGCTGATCAACGCCGGACGCGGCGTCTTCGGTGTGATGGATCGCGTGCGGCAGACGGCCGATCCGCTGTTGCAGCGGGCCTTCGGGCGCTGGCCCGGCGCCGAAGAAAGGGCACTGTCCTTCGTCGACGATGCCGACAGGGCCATCGTGATGCAGGAACCCCTGCGTGCGCGATTCGTGCTGCGCTCGGCGATGGTGATCGTCGTTACGCTGATAACGTGGGCTTCGCTGGCGCAGATTGACGAAGTGACGCGCGGGGAGGGCAAGGTGATTCCGTCGCGCCAACTTCAGGTCATACAGAGTGTCGACGGTGGTGTGGTATCCGAGGTGCTGGTGAAGGAGGGTCAGGTCGTCGATGCCGGGCAACTCCTGCTGCGCATCGACCAGACGCGCTTCGTCTCGACGATGCGTGAATCGCGTTCGCAATACCTGTCGCTGCAGGCCCGGGCGGCGCGACTGCGTGCTCTGGCTGAGGGCACACCCTTCGTTCCACCGCCGGAGGTCGTCAAGGAAGATCCGGATACCGTCGCGGCGGAGCGGTCGTTGTACGAGTCGCGCCGTTCGGAACTCGAGACCACGGTGGCGATATACCGGCAGCAACTCGCGCAGCGCCAGCAGGAGCTTGTCGAAGTCCAGTCGCGCAAGGAGGCAGCGCAGCAGGGTCTCGATCTTGCGATACGCGAACTGACCGTCACCAAGCCGCTGATCGCGTCGGGTGCGGTGTCGGAGGTCGACATCCTGCGCCTCGAGCGAGATGTGTCCCGCTACCGCGGCGAGCGTGACCAGTCGGCAGCGCAGATCGCGCGCGTCGGCTCGGCGATCGGAGAGGCGCAACGCAAGATCCAGGAGGTCGAGCTGAACTTCCGCAACGAGGCGCGCAAGGAGCTTTCCGAGACGGCATTGAAGTTGAACAGTCTTTCGGAGGGCGGCGTTGCTCTTGCAGACCGTGTCGACAAGGCAATGGTTCGATCGCCAGTGAAGGGCACGATCAACCGGATCCTCGTCAATACTGTTGGTGGCGTCGTGCAGCCTGGCAAGGAGGTTGTCGAGATCGTTCCACTTGACGACGCGCTGCTGCTTGAAGCGCGAATCGCGCCGAAGGACATTGGATTTCTCGCAGCCGGCCAACCGGCTTTGGTGAAATTCACTGCCTATGATTTTTCGATTTACGGCGGACTGGAAGCGACGGTGGATCACATCGCCTCCGACACGGTTACGGACGAGAAGGGCAACGCGTTCTACGTCATCCGGGTTCGCACGCAGAAACCGCGTCTGGCGGCGAACCTGCCGGTGATTCCGGGCATGGTGGCCGAGGTGGACGTCAAGACTGGGAAGAAGAGCGTTTTGTCATATCTGTTGAAGCCGGTGCTGCGGGCAAAATCCGTTGCGCTGACCGAACGCTAGGCATGGAAACAGCGAAACGTGATGCACTTGGCAATCGATTGACCGGCTTGCGGGAGCTTGTCACAGATTCTTGCATTGGTGCAGGGCGGGTAGCGGGAATTCATTTATTCTCCTCTCGGGGAGATGTGTCCCGGGTACGGGGGCAGGGCCGAAAGGCGATTTCTGAGATCGGGTTGAAACATGGCAAACAATAACGTCGTAGCGAAGGTCGTTCTCATTGTCGGGCAGGCCCATGCAAAGGCGCCTAACGGGACGATGCGCAAACTTGCGATCGGTGATGTGATTCGCGAAGGCGAGCAGATCGTTACCTCGCAGGGCGGACGTGTCGAACTCGGTTTCGAGGACGGTTCGGTGCGCATTGCGCGCGTCAATGAGCCGTTGCATCCGGACTCGTTCGATACGCTTCCTGCTGATTCCGACAAGAAACCTGCAGAGTTGGCCGGCGACGAGACCAGCCGTGTGATCGACGCACTGGCTCAGGGGCGCAACATTGACGATCTTCTTCAAGATCCGGCGGCCGGGTTGCGCAGTGGCGGTGGCCGGAGTGATGGCGGCCACGCGTTCGTTCGACTGGATCGCATCGTCGAGCCGGTCAGCCCGATTTCCTTCGATTTCGGTACTGGCGACAGGACAAACGAACTTCCCATCGGCGGGCTTGGCGACGACTCCTTGTCCTCCAACGCGCTTCCTGTTGCCGTTGCGGACACCAACACCGTCAGCGAACTGGTCGATTCGACCCTTCCGTCGACAACGAGCGGCAACGTTCTGGCCAACCTGAAGCACGGAACCGGCTACGCCGATCAGGCGGATTCCGATCCGGAAGGGGATGTCCTGACAGTCACTCAGGCGCGGTTCGGCACCGCTGCCCCGGTGGCCGCCGGAACACCGATGACGCTTGCTTACGGCACGCTGGTGTTAAATGCAGACGGAACCTATACGTATTCCGTCGACAACGCGAATCCGACGGTGAATGCGCTGAACATCGGTGGCGTGCTCACCGAGGTCGTGACCTATTCCGTCAGTGACGGCAAGGGCGGTTCCGCGACCACCACGCTGACGATCACGATCGGTGGCGTGAATGACACGCCGACGGCCACTGTCGGCTCACCGATCACCGCACCGGAGGATACCGAGAGCATCGTCGTGCCATTGCGCGGTACCGACCCTGATAGTCCTTTGCAGTCGATCACCGTCACCACGCTGCCTCCATCCTCGCAAGGCACGCTGTTCAAACCTGACGGCACGCCGGTCGTACCAGGAGAGCCGATTCCGGTCGGACCGGATGGTTCGGTGCAACTCGTTTTTGTGCCAGCGCCCAACTTCAATGGCACGGTGGATATTCCATTTGCCGTCACCGACAATCAGGGGGCCACGTCACCCGGCGCGATTCAGCAGATCGTGATTACGCCGGTCAATGACGGGCCGCTGGCGGTGAACGATTCTGCGAGCACCCAGAATGGGCAACCGGTCACGATCAACGTGCTCGGCAACGATTCCGATCCAGACGACGATCCGCTCACGATCGTGGGAACGCCGACTGCATCCAACGGGACGGTAACGGTCAATACGGACGGCTCGCTGACCTATCGCCCCAATCCAGGGTTCTCGGGCACGGAAACCTTCACCTACACGGTCGTAGACCCCAGTGGCGCAACAAGCACAGCCACGGTTACGGTGAATGTGGCGCCACCGGTCAATCTTCCACCGATCGCGAGTCCCGATGCCGAATCGACACCTGCTGGCGTTGCGATTTCGCGGAATGTATTGAGCAACGATACGGATCCGGAAGGGCGTTCGTTGAATGTCACCGGTTTCAGAGTCGATACCAACGGTGACGGCACGCCGGAAACGTTCACGCCGGGACAGACTGCGACAATCGCGGGCGTGGGCACGCTGACTATCGCGGTCAACGGGGTTTATACGTTCACTCCGGCCGCTGGCTTCACCGGAACAGTGCCTGCGATTTCATACACGGTTACCGACGGAGCGCTTTCGGCCGGCAGTACGCTGACACTCACCGTGTTGGGCGGCCCGAATAGTCCGCCGGTGGCGACGGACGACGTCAACAGTGTGCCGATCAACGGATCGGCGAGCGGCAACGTGCTGACGGACGGCACGCCGGACAGTGATGTGGAAGGCGACCCGCTGACGGTCACGGGCTTTGCCATCGACACCAATGGGGATGGCACGGCGGAGAACTTCACGGCGGGGCAGACGGCGAGCATTGCGGGCGTGGGCACGCTGACGATTGGAACCAATGGGGCGTACACCTTCACCCCGTTGGCCAACTACGCTGGCCCGGTGCCGGTTGCCACGTACAGCATCAGCGACGGCAACGGCGGCACGGACAGCGCGACGCTGACGCTGACGATGGGCTCGAACACCCCGCCGGTGGCAACGGACAACAGTGCGCCGGTGACCGAAGACACGCCGGTCAGCGGCAACGTGCTGACGGACGGCACGGCGGACAGCGATCCGGACGGCAACCCGCTGACGGTCACGGGCTTTGCCATCGACACCAATGGGGACGGCACGCCGGAAGCGTTCACGGCGGGGCAGACGGCGACGATCCCTGGTGTGGGCACGCTGACGATTGGCACCAACGGGGCGTACACCTTCACGCCGGCACCGGACTACACGGGTGCGATTCCGGTTGCGAGCTACACCATCAGTGACGGGCTCGGTGGCACGGACACGGCCACGCTGACGCTGGGGCCGGTCGGTGCGGTCAACGACCCGCCGGTCGACGGCGACGAGACCAACAGCGTCACCGAAGACAGCACGCTCACGGTGGCCGACGGAGCGGCCGGGGACCTGCTCAACAACGCCACGGACATCGACGGCGGAGCGCTCAGCATTACTGGCTACAGCATTGCCGGCATCAGCGGCACG
>JAEUNL010000014.1 GCA_016791115.1 Rhodocyclaceae bacterium | reverse complement strand
GTCGGGGCGGCGGTCGTCGAACCGGCGCGGCATCAGGATTTGCGATTCGGTGATGGGCGCGGGCTTGTTGTCGGTGGGGTCGTACTTGAGGGCCAGCGCGGAACGGGCGAACACTTCGGCTTCGCCTTCATCCAGCGTGATCGCGCGCATGGCATCGCGGGATTCCTTCACGCGCTCGAAGCCGCTCAACACCTCGAAAGCGCCTTCGATGACGTGCCCGGCCACGTCGCCTTTGTGGGGTACGCGCACGTCCGCCACGGTGTCGCCGCACACAAGGCCATTGCTGCACACGAACCGGAACATCCCGGCAAGCATCTGATAGCTGCTGGTGCCGTCGTGCGAGTTCAGCAACACGATTTCATTGGCTTCCGCGCCGTTGATCTGGCTGGCGTGGCGCAGGCGAATCATGTGTTTGGTGTGCTCGCGGCGGCCTTCATCGCGCACGCGGGTCTGCGTCACCATGAAGGGTTGAAACCCCTCCTTGCGAAGCTCGGTCAGCACCGTGGCGGTGGGGATGTAGCTGTACCGCTCGGAACGGCTCTCGTGTGGGGCATCCGCGAAGATGGACGGGGCCACCCTGCGAATCTGGTCATCGGACAGCGGGTAGTCGCTGCGCAGTGCCGGGGAATGGGAAGCGAAACGGGATGCGAGTTGCATGTCTTTCTCCTGAACAAAAGGCTGTTGAAGAAAACCGCACACCGGATTCCAAGATTCGGAGCCCAGCCTTTCGGCTATTCGGTGCGGTCGGCACGACGACCCGGTTGGCCTGTTGCCACCGTCTTTCCTGAGTTCATCGCCCGCGACGGTCAGGAGCGCGCGCCCGGGCGCCGTCAAGGAAACAAGCGCAGGGTTGGTGCGGCCCGCAGGCGCAGCCGAGGACACGGCCCTGCGCGCCTTGACGGCGCCCGGGCGCGGGCTACAGTCGCGGACAAGGTGATGAAGTCAGGGGAGACGGCTGGACAAGGCAACGGCCCCTCAACACGCCGACCGCACGGCAAGCGAAGCGCGCAGGCCCGAAGCTGGAAGCCGGGCCGGAGGCGTCAGCCGAGCGGAGCGAGGGAACGATGGAAGCCCGAAGGGGCGAGACGCCGCAGGCGGCTCGATGCGCTACGCGCACGACAGCGCGACCGGCCATGTTTCTTGGCCGGGGACGCACAGCCTTCAACGCGGAAGAAACAACAAGATCAGAACGAGCACACGCAAGACATCGTGGATCTGCTGCGAATACGGTCTGGCCGATCCGGCGTAGCCGGTTCGGCGGCGTTCAGGGGCGCCAAGCCTGCGCGGCGGGGATAGCCCGCAGGGCTTTCCCCTGGAGAGCAAGCGAAGCGCGCGGCGCCCCGGAAGGGGCGCGTAGGCATCACGCCGAGTCGTCAGGACGCAGGCTGCATTCCGCAACCGGCATCCACGGCGAAGTCGAGTTCAGGTAGTAGCGCCTGCCACGTGCATACAGCCCAGAAGGCTCGGTGGGCTGGTAAAACCCGGTGACGCGACGCCGGAACTGTGCGCCGTACTCGTTGGTGTAGATCACCGCGTCGCCGATCTTGAAGCGCAAGGGCTGGCCGTTCTCTGGCGCGAACGGCTTGAGCGCATTGTGTTGCGCCGTGATTTCGATGATGTAGTCGTGATGGCTGCTCATGGCATGGATCTCCTGCGAAGGTTGCGAAAGCGCAAGGAGCGCCTTGCGGCGCTCCCAGGGCCGGGTCAGACAACGATCCGCCCGGCCAGCCGCGCATCGCGCGCGTAGGCGCTCAACCGCTTCTCGGCCCGGAAGGACAGGTCACGCTCGATCAGCAGACCCAGCCCGCCGCGCACCGTCGCCAGCTCGCCCAGGCTGACCCAGCCGATTTCCGGCATCCCCAGGCCCAGGTCGCAAAGACCAAAGGCGTGGTCGTGGTCATCGGGATCAATCTCGGTCAGCAGCCAGGTCGCGCCGGCGTCCGGCGTGAACAGCTTGACCACGGGGCCGGATCGAAGTCCGGGTTCTCCAAGGATTCGCGGCCGTTGGCCAGCAGCACGATGCGCTGTTCGTCGGTGATGAGTGCGTTGTTCATGGTGAACTCCTGAAAGGATGCCGGGCGGAATTGCCCGACCCTTCCGGGGCACGGCGCAGCGCAAGCAGTCAGGGGTCAACGACGGCCGCAGGCCGCAAGCGTGCAAGCACGCGCAGCCCTTGACGGCGCGAACGCCGTGGCACGATGAAGGGAACAGCAAGACCGCCCCCTCCAACGAAGGCACGGATTGGGCAAGCGCAGCGCGCAGCGCCGCAGGCGCGGAGAACCCGACACCGGGCACAGCGAGAAAAATGGCGCGTCGCCCCGCAGGACAACGCGCCAGATAGATGCGCGATCAGCTCGCCGCCGGCGCCGTCATCGACTGCAACTGCTCGATCACACCAGGCTCAACGAACACGCAAGCCTGCTCGTCCGCGATCGGCACGTTGAACACCTGCGCGAACACCGTGCGCCGCAGATGGGCCAGCCGGCCCGTCCTGTACGCCTGCTCGGGCTTCATGCGCCCGCCGGCCTGCGAGCCGCTGCGCTGCGGATCGCATTCGACCAGAGCGACAAAGCCATCGTCGGCCAGCTTCTGATGCTCGGGGCACAGGCCCCAGCCGGTTGCCGTGTGGCGCTCCATGCTCGCGCGCAGGCGGCGATCCAGCAGGATGGCGCCAGTATCGAAGCGAACGCCGCAGACAAGGCAAACGTGTTGTTCAAGGGAAACGTGCGATTTGTCGTTCATGACGATCTCCGGTTGCACGGGCGGAATTGCCCGGAACCGGCGCCAGCACGGCGCAGCGCAGCAGTCAGGGGTCGCAGACGGCCGCCAGGACGCAAGCGCGCATGGCGCGCGCCGCCCTTGACGGCGAGAACGCCGTGGCACGATGAAGGGAACAGTAAGACCGCCACCCTCGCACCTCCACGCATCCCGGCTTTTGGCAAGTGCGTAGCACGCGCAGGCCCGTAAGGGCCGGAGTTGCGCCAACGGACGCAGCAAAAAGGGGGCCGAAGCCCCCCTTGGTCAAGTTAGATCGCGTTTGGCGAAGGACACAACGCTACATGCGTGGCCAACCTTGATGTAGGTCGTCCACGATCAGAAGGTGGTGGTGTCGGCCCTGGCCTGAATGTTCGCGCATATGCGGATGATCCGGCGGTAGATCCGGGTGGTCATGGGCGATATCCGATGGATCGCCGGCAGGCCACAGCATTAGCGCAAGCACTACACCGGCGAGGCCAATCAACGACATAACGATGAAGGTTGATTGCAGTCCGAAGGCAGCACCGAAGCGTCCCGCCAGCGGGTAGCAGATCAGCCAGCAGGCATGTGACAGCGCAAACTGTGCAGCGAATAGCGCAGGCCGATCCTCGGTATGGGCGGAACGGCGCAGCAGCCGACCAGAAGGCGTTTGTGCCACGCTGTAGCCGAAACCGATCACCAGCCAAAGTGGAAGCAATAGAACATAAGACGGAATCAGCGCCCCGATGGCCGTACCGATAACCAGCACCGCCGCTCCCGTGACCATGACAGGTCGATCCGCTAATTTGTTGAGCAGCCCAGGCAGTGCAAATGCAGCGATCATCGAACCGCCCCCAAACGCCGCCAAAGCCCAAGCTACTTCTGCTTCGCCCAGGCCGAAGCGTGCCTTCACGATAACCACCGTATTCACTATCACCATCGCACCTGCTGCTGACACGGCGAGGCTAACTGCCAGAAGTCCCCGCAGCCGCGGCGTTGCAAGGTAGAGGCGAACGCCCCGCGTGGTGCGCTCCCAGATGCCGCGACGTGGGCCAGGTGTCGAGGCGGGCAACACCACGCTGACCACCAGCGCGGCCGAGACAAGGAAGCCAAGCACTGTCCCGGCAAACAGGTTGTGGAAGCTGATGATGGTCAGCAGCGCAGCCGCCAGCATCGGGGAAACAAGGCTTTCAAGGTCGTATGCCAGCCGCGAAAGCGACAGCGCCTTCGTATACTCATCTTCGTCCGGCAGGATGTCCGGGATCGTCGCCTGAAAGGTTGGCGTGAATCCGGCAGAGGCTGCCTGCAAGGCAAAGATCAAGAGATAGATTTGCCAGACCTCGGTGACGAATGGCAGACAGAGAGCCACGGCTGCCCGAACTAGGTCAAGGGCGACCAGCAGCGACCTACGCGGCAGACGATCAGCAAACGCCTGAGCGATTGGGGCGATGCCAACATAAGCAAGCATCTTGATAGCCAGCGCCGTACCAAGCACCGCTCCGGCGTCCGCGCCCGCCAGTTCGTAGGCGAGTAGGCCCAGCGCCACTGTCATCAGGCCGGTGCCGACTAGCGCGATCACCTGCGCGGCGAACAGGTGGCGATAGGTTCGGTTTTTAAGGACAGCGAGCATCGGACGGCCTTAAAGAAGTTTGGCGAGTGCCTTCATTTCGCTCATGACGGAAGCGGCGTCATGGTCAAGGCAATGGTCGATGTGGTCGTGGATCAGAGCACGCTTTGCCGCAGTCACGGCGCTTTCCACCGCCGATAGCTGGCGGGCGATGTCAAGGCAGGGCTTCCCCATCTCGATCATGCCGACGACGTGCCGAAGGTGGCCTTCGGCACGCTTGAGACGCTTTATCAAATCGGGATGACTTGAGTGCTTGTGTACTTCCGTCATGTAAGAACTATATCCCCCCAGGGGGGATATGTCGAGGCAAGGATGTTCGTTCACAAACCGAGTTACGCGCCGGACGTAGCAAAAAGGGGGCCGAAGCCCCCTTGGTCAGATCAGGCCGCGTTCGGCGAAGGACGTGGTGCTACTGCCTGCGACGATCACGTGATCCAGCGTGCGAACGTCCACCAGCGCCAGCGCCTGCCGAAGCTGCGAGGTCAGCGCCTTGTCGGCCGCGCTCGGCTCGGGGTTGCCGCTTGGATGATTGTGCGAAACGATGACCGCCGCCGCATTGAGCCGCAGTGCCTGCTTCACCACTTCGCGCGGATGCACCTCGGCCGCGTCGATCGTGCCGTGGAACATCTCCACGTAGTCGATCAGCCGATGGCGCGTGTCGAGGAACAGGACGGCGAAGACTTCGTGCTCGAAGCCGGCCAGCTTGGCGCACAGGTACTCCTTGACCGCTACCGGCGAAGTGAACGAGGCACCGCGCTGCATCTTTTGTTCGATGACCTGGCGCGCGGCCTCCAGAATCTGGTCAGCGTCCGCCGGCCGATAGCGCCCACGGCCATCGCGCACCATCAGCGGGGTATCGAGAGAGAGAGTGAGTTGCGACATGATCGTGCTCCGGTTGCTCGGGCGGAATTGCCCGGAACCGTGTCCAGCACGGCGCAGCGCAAGCAGTCAGGGGTCGCAGACGGCCGCCAGGACGCAAGCGCGCCTCAAGCGCGCGCCGCCCTTGACGGCGAGAACGCCGTGATACGGTGAAGGGAACAGCAAGACCGCCTACACCCGCCCACTGCACCCCCTCGGCTTTTTGGGGCAAGCGGAGCGCGCAGGCCCGCAAGGGCCGAAGGCGTCAGCCGAGCAAGCGAGGGAACGATGGAAGCCCGCATGGGGCGAGACTCGCGCAGCGAGGCTCGATGCGCAGCACGACAGCGCGACGGCGGAACGCCGGGACGCCCGACTGCTGGGGACAGGACTACTCGGTGTCGGCCTTGCGCTGCTCGATCTGCAACTGCGCCCGCTGCGTTGCCTGTTGCAGCCGTTCCACCAGCACGCCCCTCGGCGGCAAGGCGGTCAGGTACTCGGCGACGTGGATGCCCGACTTGTCCAGCTCCAGCAACTCGATCTGCTCGCGCTTCTTGCCGGTGCAAAGGATGATCCCCAACGGCGAGGCTTCTTCCGGCTCCCGCTCGTGTTTGTCGAGCCAGCGAAGGTAAAGCTCCATCTGGCCCTTGTAGGCCGCCTTGAACTCGCCGACCTTCAACTCCACCGCCACCAGCCGCCGCAGTTTGCGGTTGTAGAACAGCAGGTCAAGGTGGAAATCCTCGTTGTCAATCGGGATGCGTTTCTGCCGGGCCACGAAGCTGAAACCCGCGCCCAGCTCCAGCAAGAACGACTCCATTTCGCGGATGATCGCCGCCTCCAGGTCGCCTTCCTGCCAGGTGTCGCGCAGCCCCAGGAAGTCGAGGATGTACGGGTCGCGCATGACTAGGGCGGGCGACATGCGCTGCGCATCGCGCATCGTCGCCAGCTCCTGCGCGATCGTCTCGCCCGGCTTCTTGGACAGCGCCGTGCGCTCGTACAGCATCGAGTCAATGCGTTCGCGCAGCGTCCGCACGCTCCAGCGTTCGGCGCTCGCCATCTGCACGTAGTATTGCCGCTGGAGCGGGTCTTTCAGCGGCAGCAGTGCCAGGAAATGTGACCAGCTCAATTGTCGTGACAGCGTCACGACAATTGGTTCGTCCGGGTAGGTGGCGGCGAACTGCACCATGCGGCGCAGGTTCTTGTCCGCGAAGCTACGCCCGTAGTCGCGGACAAGCTGCGCCGCCAGCGTCGGCAGGATTTCCTCGCCGTAGCCGGCCCGCTGGCCGGCCAGCACCTCCGTATGGATGCGCTGGCCGATGCGCCAGAACAGCAGGGTCAGTTCGGCATTGACCGCCGAGGCGGCGCGCTGCCGCGCCGCCTCGATCAGTGCCCGAATGTCCCCCAGCAGCGCCGAAGGCGCTGCGGCGCACGCCACGGATGCCTTGCGCCGGCTCATGCCGCTACTCCCTCGGCCTGCCGTGCGCCAGTGATGGCCTGGCGTCGGCTGGCCACCAGCTCGGCCGCATCGCGCACCGGCTTGTCCTCAGTGTGGACGTAGTGCATGAACATCGCCACGGTCTTGTGGCCCGTCAGCTTCATGCCGATCTTGGTGGGTACACCTGAATTGGCAATGTCGGTGGTCGAGCGGTGGCGGATGCCGTGCGTGCCGACGTGCGGGACGCCGGCGGCCTTGAGCACCCGGCACCAGCCGCCATAGTGCTCGCCAAAGGTCAGGTGCTTGGCCGGGTCGTTCGGCGATGGCAGGACGTAGGGGCAGCCCTCCCGGCGCGGCGCCGTCGAAAGCAGCCGATAGGCTTCCTCGCTCATGGGCTTGGAAATGCCGCCGACCTTGCTGTCGGGCCACACCACGCGCCGGTTCTCGAAGTCCAGCCAGTTCCATTCGAGCGGGCAGATTTCGGAGCGCCGGGCGGCAAACTCGAATTGCAGCCGGATCGCCAGCGGGATGACGTAGTTCTCCAGCCCTTCCGCCTCCAGCTTCTCCAGATGGCGAAAGATCCGCACCATTTCTTCGTCCACGATGAGCCGGGTTTCCTTGCCCGGCGGGTACATCGGGACGTGGCGGCACGGATTCGTGCCGTCCGGGCGGTAGCCCCAAACTTCGGCCAGGTTGAACATCTTGCGCAGGACGCCGAAGGTCTTGTTCGCCTCGGTCGGCTTGTAGGCCAGCTTTTCCATCAGCCCGGCAATGTCGGGCCGCTTCACGTCATGCACCTTCTTCCGGCCCAGCAACGGGATGATGTTGCGGTCGATGACGCCCTGATAGCCGTCCTGCGTGCTGGGCTTGTTGCGCTTCTTGGAGTAGTCCTCCATGAACTTCCTGCACAACTCGGCCATCGTGGGCGCCTTGCGCGCCTCGGCCTTGGCGCCGCCGGGGTCGCCACCCCGGCGAACCTCGGCCAGCCAGTCCTGTGCTTTGACCCGCGCCTGTTCGACGGTCAGCTCCCCGTATAGTCCCAGCGAGGGCTTGCGGGGTTGACCGGAGTTCGTGCGGTACTGGAGCATGAACACCCGGCGGCCCGTCGGGGTAATCTTGCACAGGAAGCCGGGCACCACGGTATCCCGCAGTTCGACGTCCTTGGCCTGGGGTTGCGCCGATTCCACGGCGGTCTTGGTGAGCTTGATCTTTGCCATGATGACTCCTTGGAACGACCCGGATTCCAGGAGCCAGATAGGAGCGGCGCGAGGGAAAACCGGATCAAGTTTCAGAAAGCACCGGCATATGATGGACGCGCGTAAGCTATTGATAAACCTGCTGTATCGAGCTGTGGCGCAGTCCAGCGAACTACCGGGCTGGAGTCATCGTGAAACAAAAAACCCGCCAGCGGCGGGTTCTTCGTTCGGCGAACGGCGAGCCGCCCGCTGAAGAGCCGGTCAGGCGGACTGGATGTTCGAGGCTTGCTTGCCCTTCGGTCCCTGGGTCACGTCGAACGAAACCTTCTGGCCTTCCTTGAGCGTCTTGAAGCCGCTCATGTTGATCGCCGAGAAGTGGGCGAAAAGATCCTCACTGCCGTCGTCCGGCGTGATGAAACCAAAGCCCTTGGCGTCGTTGAACCACTTGACAGTACCTGTTGCCATGAATCTATTCCTCAAAAATGAACATCGAAGTCCGCCGATGAAGCGCGGGATGGATGCCGTTAGAGCCTGCTCTGGAAACTCGGAGATTTGACACTGACGATCTGACCGCCGAAACCCGGCGCATTGAACTTCCCGGACAATCCACGGCAAGCTTTTACGCGCCGCCGGCCTATGAGTCAAGCATTTTGATCGATTAATTGATGCTGCAGGACAGCACCTGGCGCGGGATTCGCTTGAAGTCCGGCAGGTTCGCCCCGATGTCGGGTTTGTCGCATAACGCGAGGATGGAACCAAACGGCAGCGCACCAATCCGAGTTGGGCGGGACCAAGATAGTGCGCAGTTACATGTTGTTCATTGCTCTTTTCGTCGTATTGCGAATTTGGGGTTTGTGATTAGAATTGGTCCATGGCTACGCACAAGCAGGGCGACGTCGTTCTTGAGGCGCAGAAGTCGAAGGTCAAGCCGCCCCGGATGTTCAAGGTACTGCTGCTTAACGACGACTACACGCCGATGGATTTCGTCGTGATGGTTTTGCAGAAGTTCTTCAGCATGACGCGCGAGCAGGCGACGCAGGTGATGCTCAAGGTGCATCGGGAAGGCATGGGCGTTTGCGGTATCTTTCCCAAGGATGTCGCCGCAACCAAGGTCGAACAGGTCAGCAGCTATGCACGGCAGCATCAGCACCCGCTTGCGTGCGTGATGGAGGAAAACTGAAATGATCGCGCAGGAACTGGAAGTCAGTCTTCACATGGCCTTCGTCGAGGCGCGGCAGAAGCGGCACGAGTTCATCACCGTGGAGCATCTGCTGCTGGCTCTGCTCGACAATCCGTCGGCCGCGGAAGTGCTGCGCGCCTGCGCCGCGAACATCGAGGATCTGCGCAAGGAACTCGCAGCATTTATCGCAGAACACACGCCCACCGTCAGCGGCACCGACGAGATCGACACACAGCCGACGCTCGGCTTCCAGCGCGTGATCCAGCGCGCCATCCTGCACGTGCAATCCTCGGGCAAGAAGGAGGTCACCGGCGCGAACGTGCTGGTCGCGATCTTCGGCGAAAAGGATTCGCACGCCGTCTATTTCCTGCAGCGCCAGGGCATCACGCGACTCGACGTGGTGAACTTCATTTCGCACGGTATCACCAAGGCGCCGTCGCAGTCGGCCGCGCCGGCCGGGAAGCCCGGCGAAGCCGAGCAGACCGAGCAGGAGCAGGAAGGCCAGAACGCCGGTGGCGGCGCCTTGGAGAACTTCACCCAGAACCTCAACGCGCAGGCATTGCTGGGCAAGATCGACCCGCTGATCGGCCGCGACGGCGAACTCGAGCGCGTGATCCAGACGCTGTGCCGCCGCCGCAAGAACAACCCGCTGCTCGTCGGCGAAGCCGGCGTCGGCAAGACCGCGATTGCCGAAGGTCTCGCGCGCCGCATCGTCGAAGGCCGCGTGCCGGAGATCCTCGCGCACGCCCAGGTCTATGCGCTCGACATGGGCGCCCTGCTCGCCGGCACCAAGTATCGCGGCGATTTCGAGCAGCGCCTCAAGGCCGTGCTCAAGCAGTTGCTCGAGAACCAGAACGCGATCCTGTTCATCGACGAAATCCATACGCTGATCGGCGCCGGCGCGGCATCGGGCGGCACGCTCGACGCCTCGAACCTGCTCAAACCGGCGCTCTCTTCCGGCCAGCTCAAGTGCATCGGCGCGACGACCTTCAACGAATACCGCGGCGTGTTCGAGAAAGACCACGCCCTGTCGCGGCGCTTCCAGAAGATCGACGTGACCGAGCCTTCGGTGTCGGAAACCGTGTCGATCCTGCGCGGCCTGAAGTCACGCTTCGAGCAGCATCACGGCGTCAAGTATTCGGCTGCGGCGCTGTCGTCGGCGGCGGAATTGTCCGCGCGCTATATCAACGACCGCCACCTGCCCGACAAGGCGATCGACGTGATCGACGAGGCCGGTGCGGCACAGCGCATCCTGCCCAAGTCGAAGCAGAAGAAGGTCATCGGCAAGAGCGAGATCGAGGAAATTGTCTCCAAGATCGCACGCATTCCGTCGCGCCATGTGTCGAGCGACGACCGCACGGCGCTGAAGAACCTCGACCGCGACCTCAAGGCCACGGTGTTCGGTCAGGACAAGGCGATCGACGCGCTGGCCAAGGCGATCAAGATGTCGCGCTCGGGCCTCGGCAATCCGCAGAAGCCGATCGGCTGCTTCCTGTTCAGCGGCCCGACCGGCGTCGGCAAGACCGAGGTCGCGCGCCAGCTCGCCTACGTGATGGGAATCGAACTGGTGCGCTTCGACATGTCGGAGTACATGGAGCGCCACGCGGTAAGCCGCCTGATCGGCGCGCCGCCCGGCTACGTCGGTTTCGACCAGGGCGGCCAGCTCACCGAGGCCGTCACCAAGAAGCCGCACTGCGTGCTGCTGATGGACGAAATCGAGAAGGCGCACCCGGACATCTACAACATCCTGCTGCAGGTGATGGACCACGGCACGCTGACCGACAACAACGGCCGCTCGGCCGACTTCCGCAACGTGGTGATCATCATGACCACCAACGCCGGCGCCGAGGCACTGCAGAAGGGCACCATCGGCTTCGCCAACACGCGAGAACCCGGCGACGAGATGGGTGAGATCAAGCGCCTGTTCACGCCGGAATTCCGCAACCGGCTCGACGCGACGATCTCCTTCAAGGCGCTCGACAAGGACGTTATCCTGCGCGTGGTCGAGAAGTTCCTCATGCAGCTCGAAGGCCAGTTGCACGAGAAGAAGGTCGACGCCGTGTTCACCGACACGCTCAAGGACTGGCTCGCCGAGAAGGGTTTCGACCCGCTGATGGGCGCTCGCCCGATGGCGCGCCTGATCCAGGACACGATCCGCGCCGCACTCGCCGACGAGTTGCTGTTCGGGCGCCTGGCCAACGGCGGCAAGGTCACTATCGACCTCGACGACGAGCGGAAGGTCAAGCTCACCTTCGAAGAAGTGGCGGAAGCCACACCCGTGTAAATACTCCAGCAAGGCGATTTCGAGCGGCGGGCGGTCCCCGCCGCTTTTCTTTTACCATTCGCCTTTTTCCGCGCAGAACGCGTCGCCGATTCGTTTCCCGACCGTCGACGGACTGCCAGCCACGAATCCACGTCCAGGGAGAAACCCATGACCGATTTCCACACCGCCGATCTGCTCGACCAGCATGAGGACGCCGCCCGTGCCGGGCGCGTGCGCGTGGTCGAGCCGATGTTCCGCGCCTACGGCGGACGGGCACGCGTCCACGGTGCGATCGCCACGCTCAAGGTGTTCGAAGACAACACGCTGGTCCGCAAGGCGCTCGAGGCGCCCGGCAACGGCCGCGTGCTCGTGATCGACGGCGGCGGCAGCAAGCGCTGCGCCCTGGTGGGCGACCAGCTCGCCCAACTCGGCGTGAAGAATGGCTGGGCCGGCATCGTCGTCTATGGCTGCATCCGCGACTCGTCAGCAATGGCCGGAATGGACATCGGCCTGCGCGCACTCGACACCCACCCGCTCAAGAGCATCAAGAAGGGCGCCGGCGACGCCGACATCGCGGTCACCTTCGGCGGCGTCACGTTCACACCGGGCGAACACCTCTATGCCGACGAGGACGGCGTCGTTGTTTCCCCTGCCCCGCTTCTCTGAGCGGCAAACCCTCATCGTGCGAAGCAGCACGCTGGCGTTTCAAAACCGTGAAATGCATTTCATATCGCGAGAAAATAGACGCAACACGTTAATTTAAAGTGGAAAAATAAATTCTTATGTCTTATATAAGACTGCTTGCTGCTTAGCAAAAACCTCCCTATACTTCATCCCATCACGAACGCGTTCCGAACCACCCCAGCGAACGCGTACTGTGCAGCCGGCGCCCAACCCCAGCCGGCCGCATGGTCTGTCAGACAGGATCTCTGGTAGCCCGGTGCAAAGCGTCGCAATGCCCTGCCCGCAAGGCGGATTGCGCGCAAAAGACAGGTTTTTCGGGTGTGTCAGGGCCGAGCCCGGCGCAGCCGTGATTTTTCTCCCCCTTTGTTTACTTAGGAAGATATCGCCATGACGCGTGAAGCCGAAATCGCAAAACTCAAGAAGGATTGGGCCGAGAACCCCCGCTGGGCCGGGATCAAGCGCGGTTACTCCGCTGAAGACGTCGTCCGCCTGCGCGGCTCGCTGCAGATCGAGCAAACGCTCGCCAAGCGCGGCGCGGAAAAACTGTGGAGCCTCGTGAACGGCGCCGCCAAGAAGGGCTATGTCAACGCCTTCGGCGCAATCACCGCCGGTCAGGCGATGCAGCAGGCCAAGGCGGGCCTCGAGGCCGTCTATCTGTCCGGCTGGCAGGTCGCTGCCGACGGCAATACCTCCGAAACCATGTACCCGGACCAGTCGCTGTATGCCTACGACTCCGTCCCGACGATGGTTCGCCGCATCAACAACACCTTCAAGCGCGCCGATGAAATCCAGTGGTCGCGCGGCATCAACCCGGGCGACAAGGAATTCGTCGATTACTTCCTGCCGATCGTGGCCGACGCCGAAGCCGGCTTCGGCGGTGTGCTCAACGCCTTCGAACTGATGAAGAACATGATCGCCGCCGGTGCCGCCGGCGTGCACTTCGAAGACCAGCTCGCCGCGGTGAAGAAGTGCGGCCACATGGGTGGCAAGGTGCTCGTGCCGACGCAGGAAGCCTGCGAGAAGCTGATCGCCGCGCGTTTCGCTGCCGACGTGATGGGCGTGCCAACGCTGATCCTGGCCCGTACCGATGCCGAAGCCGCCAACCTGCTGACCTCGGACCACGATGCCAACGACAAGCCGTTCTGCACCGGCGAGCGCACGCAGGAAGGTTTCTACCGCGTCAAGAACGGCCTCGAGCAGGCCATCTCGCGCGGCGTCGCCTACGCCCCGTATGCCGATCTCGTGTGGTGCGAGACCGGCACGCCGGACCTCGGCTTCGCCCGCGAATTCGCGCAGGCCGTGCACGCCAAGTGCCCGGGCAAGCTGCTGTCGTACAACTGCTCGCCCTCGTTCAACTGGAAGAAGAACCTCGACGACGCCACCATCGCCAAGTTCCAGGAAGAACTCTCGGCAATGGGCTACAAGTACCAGTTCATCACGCTGGCCGGCATCCATATCAACTGGTACCGTACCTTCGAGTTCGCCCGCAACTACGCCAACGGCGAAGGTATGAAGCACTACGTCAACATGGTGCAGGAACCCGAATTCGCCGCCCGCGAACAAGGCTACACCTTCGTGTCGCACCAGCAGGAAGTCGGCGCCGGGTACTTCGACGACGTCACCACCGTCATCCAGGGCGGTTCCTCGTCGGTCAAGGCCCTCACCGGTTCCACCGAAGAAGAGCAGTTCCACTGAGCAGCTTCGCATCGGGGGTGCGCGTCCCCCGATACGACGGAAAGGCCACCTCCGGGTGGCCTTTTTGTTTTCGCTATGATGGCGGGAGCCGCGGCAACCAGTAATGCCGAAACGCCATGTTCGCCAACCTGCACAACCTGTCGCATCACGCCGCCTGGCGTCGCCAGCTGGAGATGATCCTCGAATCGACCGGCGAGGGCATCTATGGCATCGACCTCAAGGGACGATGCATCTTCATCAACGAGACCGGCGCCCGGATGCTGGGTTATACGCCCGACGAAGTGCTCGGCCGCCCGATGCACTATCTGATTCACCATTCCCACGCCGATGAAACCCTCATGCCGGTGCACGAGTGCCGCATCTACCGGGCCTTCCAGGAAGGCAAGGGAGTCCGCGTCGACGATGAGGTGCTGTGGCGGCGGGACGGCAGCCACTTTCCAGCCGAATATGCCTCGCACCCGATCCGCGATGGCGACATCGTCGTCGGCGCCGTCGTCACCTTCAACGACATCACTGAACGCAAGCGGACCGAAATGCTGTTGCACGAGGCCCGCGACCTGCTCGAACGTCGGGTCACCGAACGCACGGCCGAGCTGACCGCCGCCCACGATCACCTGCGCCAATCGCATGAGGCGTTGCGCAAGCTCTCGGCCCACCTCAACAGCGTGCGCGAGGAGGAACGCCGACATGTCGCTCGCGACATCCACGATGACCTCGGCGCCGCGTTGACGGCGCTGCAACTCGACGTGAACTGGCTGCGTCAGCGCCTGTCCGGCGATGCGTCGCTCTCGACCAAACTCGACGGCATGCTCGACGTCGGCAGCCATGCCATGCAGGCCGTCCGCCGGATCCTCAACGACCTTCGACCCGGCGTCCTCGACCACCTTGGCCTGTGGCCGGCGCTGGAAACGCTGCTGCAGGAATTCCAGCGGCGCAGCGGGCTGAGCTGCCGTTACGTCTGCCCTCCGGAAGTGGAACGCTGCCGCCTCGGCCGCGATGCCGAAATCGCCCTCTACCGCATCGTGCAGGAAGTGCTCACCAACGTTTCGCGCCATGCCAGGGCCAGCAGCGTCCAGGTCGACGCAAGCGCCGAGGGCCGCGACCTCGTGCTGCGCATCGTCGACAACGGGCAAGGCATGCGCGTGCCGCTGCAGCCCACCTCGTTCGGCCTGCTCGGCATGCGCGAACGCACGCTCGCGCTCGGCGGCAAGCTCGACATCGTCAGCGAGCCGGGCGAAGGCACGGCGGTGATCCTGCGCCTGCCGGGCGTGATTGCAGGAGAGAACGCGTGATCCGCATCCTGATCGTCGACGACCACATGATCATCCGCCGCGGCCTGCGGCAGATCCTGTCCGAGAACCCGGACATCGGCGACATCCACGAAGCCGAAGACGGCTCCGCCACCCTGCGCTGCCTGCGCAGCACGCCTGTCGACGTGGTGCTGCTCGACATCGCGCTCGGCGAACGCGACGGACTCGACGTGCTGAAAACGCTCCATGCGGAGTTCCCGCGCGTCGGCGTCATCATGCTTTCGGTATACCCGGAAAACCAGTTCGCGGTGCGCGCGATCAAGGGCGGCGCCCAGGCCTACCTCAACAAGGGCTGCAGCCCCGACATCCTCTACGCCGCCATCGCCAAGGTCGCCGTCGGCGGCCTGTACCTCACGCAAGAAGTGGCCGAACTGCTCGCGCTCAATGTGCGCAGCGATGTCGACCGCGGGCATCCGCCGCACGAGGCCTTGTCCAACCGCGAGTTCCAGGTCCTGCAATTGCTGGCCCAGGGCCGCAGCGTGACGCAGATCGCGCAGCAACTCGCGCTGTCCGCCAATACCATCTCGACCTATCGGGCGCGGATCTTCGAGAAGCTGGGCCTGAACAACCCGGCGGAACTCTTCAGCTACGCCGCACGCCACAAGCTGGCGGGCTGAGTCCGGACGCAGCCGGCATCCCGGCTTTCGACCATGCGATGTGCGGCCCGCGGCCGCACATCGCGCACGATCAGGATTCCGATCGCATGCCGTGTAGTGGAAGCACTACACGACAATCACGAGTCTCGCGATACCGCCTGGCTGCGCCCTCGGCAAACATCTCTCCCGAACGCAATGCAATCGACGCCCCCGAGGCGCTCGATGTCCGGGAGGTCGGCACATGGCACGCAAGCAGGGATTCAGGCTGGGCATCTACGTGTTCAAGGACGCGGAGATCGTCGATTACGCCGCGCCGGCAGGCGTATTCTCGGTGGCGCGGCGGCTCGATCCCGAGCTCGACACCTTCCTGATCGCCGAGTCGATGCGGCCGGTGCAGACGCAGGCCGGCTTCACCGTCATCCCCAACTACGGCTTCGCCGACCAGCCGGCAATGGATGCTTTCCTGATTCCCGGCGGCTTCGGCACGCGGCAGGAGATGAACAACGCCAACCTGCACCGCTACATCATGGCGCTGCCGCCAGACTGCCTGCTGACCAGCGTGTGCACCGGCTCCTGGATCTACGCCCGCATAGGTTTGCTCGACGGCCAACCGGCAACCAACCGCAAGGAGCCCGACCGGCTCGAGGCATCGCACTTGGGCAAGACGCCGATCGACCGCCTGGCCGAGATCGCCCCTGCCTGCCGCGTCAGCCGCGCGCGCGTGGTGGACGCCGGGCGCATCGTCACAGCCGGCGGCATCGCGTCGGGCATGGAAATGGGCTTCCACCTGCTGCGCCGTGCCGGCTACGACGAGGCCTTCGTCGCCGAAGTCGCGCGCGTCATGGAATACCAGCGCGCCTACGAACTCTACCGGCACGACATCGAGTTCCACGAACCCGCCCTTTGACTCCACGCCCATTCACGCCAATTCGAGAAGGAGATCGCCATGTCCGCATTCAAGGATCCGTTCCACCTCGGCACCCGCCTCGGCTGCTGTTCCTGCGGCAGGCATCACTCGCAGGCCGAGCACGATGCGGCAACGGCCCAGGCCGCCGACCTGCCACTCCAGGCCGGCGAGGAGACGCTGAACCGCCGCACCATCGAGTCGGCCGTCATGCGTGCCGTCTTTCCGGATGACGTCGAGCGCCGCCGCTTCCTGCGTGCCGTCGGCCGCTCGAGCGCGCTGGCCGCACTTTCCAGCTTCTTCCCCTTCGGCGCGCTCGAAGCCATGGCGCAAGACAAGGGCGCGCTGGAAAAGAAGGACCTGAAGATCGGCTTCATCCCCATCACCTGCGCCAGCCCGCTGCTGATGGCCGACCCGCTCGGCTTCTACAAGGCGCAGGGCCTCAACGTGCAGATGATCAAGACCGCCGGCTGGGCGCTGATCCGCGACAAGGTGCTGAACCGCGAGTACGACGCCTCGCACATGCTGGCGCCGATGCCGATCGCGATGAGCATGGGCATCGGCTCCAACCCGCTGCCGCTCAACGTCGCGACCATCCAGAACACCAACGGCCAGGCGATCACCCTGCATGTCAAGCACAAGGACAAGCGCGATCCGAAACAGTGGAAAGGCTTCAAGTTCGCCGTGCCTTTCGAGTACTCGATGCACAACTTCCTGCTGCGCTACTACGTCGCCGAACACGGTCTGGACCCCGACAAGGACATCCAGATCCGCGTCGTGCCGCCGCCGGAGATGGTCGCCAACCTGCGCGCCGGCAACCTCGACGGCTACTTGGGGCCCGACCCGTTCAACCAGCGCGCCGTGTTCGACGAGGTCGGCTTCATCCACATCCTGTCGAAGGAAATCTGGGACGGCCACCCCTGTTGCTCGTTCGGCGTGCCGGCCGATTTCGTCAAGCAGAACCCGAACACCTTTGCGGCGCTCTACCGCGCCATCCTGACCGCCGCCAGGATGGCGCGCGACCCGAAGAACCGGCCGATCATGGCGGAAGTGCTGTCGCCGGCGGCCTACCTCAACCAGCCCAAGACCGTGCTCGAGCAAGTGCTCACCGGCAAGTTCGCCGACGGCCTGGGCAGCGTGCAGAACGTGCCGACGCGTGCCGACTTCGACCCCTTCCCGTGGTATTCGATGGCGGTGTGGATCCTCAGCCAGATGAAACGCTGGGGCTACATCAAGGGCGACGTGAACTACAGGGACATCGCCGAGAAGGTGTACCTGATCACGGACGCCCGGAAGCACATGGCCGAAACCGGCATGCCGGCGCCCAAGGAGAACTACGCGAAGTTCAAGGTCATGGGCAAGGAGTTCGATCCGATGAAGGCCGACGCCTACATCGATTCCTTCGCCATCAAGAAATCCTGACGACGCACGCCATGAAGAAAGAGCACTGGAAGAGCCTGCTGCTGACGGCCCTGCTGTTCGCGCTGTTCATCGGCGTCTGGTTCATCGCCACGCAGCCGAAGGAAAGCGCACAGCAGACCGCCGCGCAGGATGAGTATGCGGCGCTGATGGGCAAAGGCGCGGCCAAGTCCGGCGGATTCCCACCGCCGCAGGAAATCGGCAAGGCCATCGTCAACCACTTGTCCGACCCGTTCAAGGACAACGGGCCCAACGACAAGGGCATCGCCATCCAGCTCGGCCATTCGCTCGGGCGGGTCGGCATGGGCTTCGTGCTGGCCATCCTGGTGGCGCTGCCGCTCGGCTTCACCATCGGCATGTCTCCGCTGCTCTACCGCGCGCTCGATCCCTTCATCCAGGTGCTGAAGCCGATCTCGCCGCTCGCCTGGATGCCGCTCGCGCTGTACACGATCAAGGACTCCGACCTCTCCGGCATCTTCGTCATTTTCATCTGCTCGGTGTGGCCGATGCTGATCAACACTGCCTTCGGCGTCGCCAACGTGCGCCGCGACTGGCTCAACGTCGCGCGCACGCTGGAAGTGCAGCCGCTGCGCAAGGCGCTGACGGTGATCCTTCCGGCTGCCGCGCCGACCATCCTGACCGGCATGCGCATCTCGATGGGCATTGCCTGGCTGGTCATCGTCGCCGCCGAAATGCTGGTGGGCGGCACCGGCATCGGCTACTTCGTGTGGAACGAGTGGAACAACCTGGCGCTACCCAACGTAATCTTCGCCATCCTCGTCATCGGCATCGTCGGCATGGCGCTCGACCGCTGCTTCGCCACCCTGCAGAAACTTGTGAGCTATACGGAGTAAGTTCTCGATGTCCTTCCTGCAAGTCGAAAACCTCGCCAAGTCCTACCCGGGCAACGATGCGCCGGTGTTCGAGAACGTCAATCTCACGCTGGACAAGGGCGAGTTCGTCTGCATCATCGGCCACTCCGGCTGCGGCAAGACGACCATCCTCAACGCGCTCGCCGGCCTCGAAGTCGCCAGCGACGGCAACATCATGATGGACGGCCGCGAGGTCATCGGGCCGGGGCTGGACCGCGGCGTGGTGTTCCAGAGCCACGCGCTGATGCCGTGGATGAGCGTCATCGACAATGTCATGTTCGGCGTGCGCTCGCGCTGGCCCGACTGGAGCAAGGCGCAGATCGAGCAGCAGGCGACGAAATACCTCGAGATGGTCGGCCTCGGCCACGCGCTGCACAAGAAGCCCAGCATGCTCTCCGGCGGCATGAAGCAGCGTGTCGGCATCGCCCGCGCGTTCGCCATCCAGCCCAAGATGCTGCTGCTCGATGAGCCCTTCGGCGCGCTCGACGCCTTGACCCGCGGCACGATCCAGGACGAGCTGCTCAACATCGTGCAGGCGACCGCGCAGACGGTCTTCATGATCACGCACGATGTGGACGAAGCGATCCTGCTCTCCGACCGCATTCTGCTCATGAGCAACGGGCCGCGCGCCCGCATCGCCGAGATCGTCGACGTCACGCTGCCGCGCAGCCGCACGCGCCACGACATGCACCACGACCCGCGCTACTACCGCATCCGCAACCACCTTGTCGACTTCCTCGTCAGCCGCTCGAAGGAACCGAAGCCGGATGGCGAGACCCACCCTCCGGTTGTCCGTCCCGGCGAAGACGGGCCATCGGCCACTTCACCCATTTGACATCCCGTTTGATTTTTCCAGGAGACCTGCCATGAATCGCGAAGAAGTCACCGACCTGATCGTCACCCGCAAGGTGAGCAAGAAACTGACCTGGGCCAAACTCGCCGAGATCGTCGGCCACAGCAAGGAATGGAGCACCGCCGCCCTGCTCGGCCAGATGACGCTGACCGAAGCCCAGGCCAAGGCCGTCGGCGCCGCGCTCGACCTGCCGCAGGAAGCCGTCGAGCAGCTCCAGGTCGTACCCTACAAGGGCTCGCTGCCGAGCGCCGTGCCGACCGACCCGCTGATCTACCGCTTCTACGAACTGATCAACGTCTACGGCACCACCTTCAAGGCGCTGATCCACGAGGAATTCGGCGACGGCATCATGAGCGCCATCGACTTCAACATGGACCTCAAGCGCGAGCCCGACCCCAAGGGCGACCGCGTCCGCATCGTCATGAGCGGCAAGTTCCTGCCGTACAAGACCTACTGAGCGTCACATACGGCCCGAACCCGTTCGGGCCTCTGCGCGAGCCGAGTCGGCGCCCGGCCTGCCGCGCCGGATGCGGTCATCGGGCTACAAGGCGCATCGGGCGGACCTCCACGAGCATACCGGCCTGCAAGGCGCACAGGCCGGGCGTTCCAGGCATGAGATGCCCGAAATCCAGCATCCATGCGGATTCCAGGCCGGCGCCTCCCGGATGTGAAACCAAAGTTCGCGGCAAGCCGTCGTGCAGGCGGCAGAAGCCTGGGCGCCCCTCCGTTGCCGCCCCGCGTCAGGCATCGGCCTGCTGCAGAGCCTTCTCGATGCGGCGGTCGGGAACCAGCCACATCAGCCCGACAGTGACGCAGAGCAACTGCGCCAGCCAGGGCAGCCGGAACGCAGCGCCAACCGCCGCCACATAGCAAAGCACCGACGCCTTTTCTTTCCGGTCATGCCCGATGGCGCGCTTGATCGCGGATTGCTTCCCCTCGTTCGCAACGATCCGCCGCTGCAATATCAGCTGGCTCAATGCGGCCATGAGCAGAATCACGCCACAAAGCGCGGTCGGCAGCGCTGCGAGGTGGTTTTCGCCCATCCAGCGAGGGAAACAGCGACAGCCAGAAAAGCAAGTGCAGATTGGCCCACAGGATCGGACCGGAAACGCGCTGCACCGTGTGCAACGGATGATGATGGTTGTTCCAGTAGTCGCCGACGTATACAAAACTCAGCACGTAGCTGAGGAACACGGGTAACCAGGGCGCCAGCACGTCAAGCGTTTGACCGTGCGGCATCGTCATCTCCAGAACCATGATGGTGATGATGATCGCCAGCACGCCATCGCTGAAGGCTTCGGGCCGGTTCTTGGCCATGGGAGTCTGTGGCTGGCGCCAGACGGATTCAGGCCCCGATTTCGGTATGGATTCTGATCTCGCCGGTCAGCAACTTGTGCACCGGGCAGGCATTGGCCGCCTTCAGCAATTGCGCGCGTTGTTCGTCACTCAGGTCGCCTTCAACCGTGACCCGGCGGACGATGTCATTGCCGGCATCCGGCTTGCCGCCGGGATTCAGTTGCAGTTCGACCTGAATGCCGGTCAGGGGGATCTGGCGACGGGTTGCGACCATCTTCAGCGTGATCGCGGTGCAGGCGCCGAGACCGGCCAGGACCAGGCGCTCAGGGGTGGGCGCCGCGTTGCCGCCGCCGATCTCCGCCGGCTCGTCGGCGCACCATGCATGGCCCAGATCGTCGGTGAAGGTGACCAGGTACGGTGTGTCGTTCAGGACCGCTTTGACGGTCGGTATGCCGGGCATGAGGATTCCTCGTCGATGGATCGGCAAGAATCTACGCTCCGGCGGCACAACGTGCCAGTTCGGCGCGAGCGGCCAGCAAGCCCGCAGCATCGGGATGCGCCATCGGATAGCGCGCGAAATCGCCGGTCGACATCATGGCCCGGGGAAGGACGCGCCGCCATGCGGCACCGAAGGTGCCGGACATCTGACCGGATGGCCCGTGGCCGGAAAAGCGGCGGATCTTGCGTTGCCGGAGCTTGCGCATGCGGCTTCCAATCCGGTCGGGATCAGGCGCCCCGACCCAGCCGGGGCTCAATACCGATTACTTGCTGTTCCGCACGGTCGTGTAGCTGTTGATCAGGTTGCGATAGTCCGGGATGTGGTTGGCGAACAGCGCGCCGAGCCCCTCGACGTCGTTGCGCCAGTCGCGATGCAGTTCGCAGGCGGCACCGAACCAGGTCATCAATTGCGCGCCGGCGGCCGACATGCGATCCCAGGCCGAACGGCGGGTGAGTTCGTTGAAGGTACCCGAGGCGTCCGTGACGACGAACACTTCGTAGCCTTCTTCGAGCGCCGACAGCGCCGGGAAGGCAACACAAACCTCGGTGACGACGCCGGCGATGATCAACTGTTTCCGGCCGGTCGCCTTGACCGCCTTGACGAAGTCCTCGTTGTCCCAGGCATTGATCTGGCCCGGCCGTGCGATGTAGGGCGCATGCGGAAAGGCTGCCTTGAGTTCGGTCATCAAGGGGCCGTTCGGGCCGTTTTCGAAACTGGTGGTGAGGATCGTCGGCAGCTTGAAATAGCTGGCCAGGTCGGCGAGCGCCAGCACGTTGTTGCGAAATTTGTCCGGCTCGATGTCGCGCACCAGGGAAAGCAGACCTGCCTGATGGTCGACCAGCAGAACGGCGGCATGGTTCTTGTCGAGTTTGACGTAAGGCTTGCTCATCGTGTTTCTCCTTGTCGCTGGGGTTTCACGCCGGGACTCGGCGCGTCGGGGTTGGGGGCGGCGGACTCAGCGGGCCATCCGTCCGAAGCGGCCGCCGTTGAAATCGTGGAAGGCCTGCACGATCTCCTCGTGCGAATTCATGACGAACGGACCGTGGCCGACGATCGGTTCGTCGATCGGTTGGCCATTGAGCAGCAACAGCGTCGTATCGTCGGCAACGTCGAATGCGAGTTCGCGGCCTTCACGCTCCATCACGGCCAGTTCGGCCGCGCGCACGGTATGGCGCTCGCCGAGACGGATCGCACCACGCAGGACGAAGAGCGCCGTCGTATGCCCTTCCGGCAGGTCGAGTGCGACGCGATGGCCGGCCTCGAGGCGCAGATCCCACACGTTCATCGGCGTGAAGGTCCGCGCGGGGCCGATGGCATCGCCGTAGCGGCCGGCGATGATCCGCGCCGTGCCCGCCTTGCCGGGCAGGGTGACTGCAGGAATCCGCTCGGCGGCGATGCCCTGATAGCCGGGTGCCGCCATCTTGTCCTTCGCCGGCAGGTTGACCCAGAGCTGGACCATCTCGAACGCGCCACCCTTTGCAGCGAACTCGGTGCTGTGAAACTCCTCGTGGATCAGACCCGACGCAGCGGTCATCCACTGCACTTCACCCGGGCCGATCGTGCCGCCGCCGCCCGACGAATCGCGATGCGACACACCGCCCGCGTAGACGATGGTGACGGTCTCGAAACCGCGATGCGGATGCGGGCCGACGCCGAGCTTGCGCGTGGTCGGCGGGAAATCGGCCGGTCCCGCATAGTCCATGAGGAGGAATGGAGACATTTCCCCGGCGATGTCGCCGTAGGAAAAGATGCTTTGCACCGGGAATCCGTCGCCGACCCAGTGGCGGCCGTTGCTGCGCTTGATGAATCCGAGTTGTTTCATGTCTGCTCTCCGCAAGTTGATGCTTGCAATGTAGAGGGCAGATGTTTATTCGACTAGAGTGCCAAGTTACAAAACTCTTTTCAATCGGATGAATAATGGACTTCAACGAGGCAGCGGTCTTCGTCAAGGTCGTGCAGGCCGGCGGGTTCAGTGCCGCCGCTCGCCTGCTCGGCCTGCCAGTCTCGACCGTGAGCACGCGTGTGGCGCGCCTGGAAAAGCGGCTGGGCATGACGCTGTTGCAGCGTACGACGCGCAGGCTGCACCTGACCGATGCCGGCAACCTGTATTTCCAGCACGCGTCGACCGCATTGGCATACCTGCTCGATGCGGAAGCAGCCGTCACCGAATCGGCCGGCGAACCGCACGGACTGCTGCGCGTGACGGCGCCGGCAGACCTCGGCGACCACATTCTGGCCAGAATCGTCCGTGCAATGCGCCAGCATTGCCCCAAGGTGCATCTCGACCTGGTACTGATGAACCGCTTCGTGGACCTGGTCGCCGAGGGCGTCGACGTCGCGATTCGCACCGGCAATCTGAAGGATTCGACGCTGATCGCGAAGAACGTCGGCATCGCGCGCTGGATTCCGTTTGCCAGTCCGGCCTATCTTGCTTCGGCACCGCCGCTGAATTCGCCTCAGGCGCTGCGTCGCCATTGTTGCCTGCAGTTCGCGCCGCTGGGCAAGGAGGACTGGACGCTGAACAACTCGCGCGGCAGCGTCACCATCCCCCTATCGGGACAGGTCGTCATCAACGACGTGGGCGTCATCCGTTCGATGGCACTCGAAGGCGAAGGCGTGGCTTTGCTGCCGCGCTATCTCTGCCGGCGCGACTGTGAAACCGGGCAACTCGTTCGCGTTCTGCCGGACTGGCACGCGAAGGCCGATCCGATACACATCGTTTACCCGCGCCAGCGCTTCATGCCACCCAAGCTGCGTGCATTCGTCGATCTCGCCTCGGTAGAACTGCGCAGCTGGCTGGAGGACGCCTGACGCGATTCAGGCGCAAAAAAAACCGGCCGCCTTGAGAAGCGCGTGGATTGGCGCGTTCGCGGCATGCCGTGCCGCATACCGCATGGAATGGACTTCGTGGCCGACGATGGCTGAAGATCGCCGTTTCATGCGCCCTGCAGGCCGGTCAGCCCCTTGCGACCAAACTGTCGGCTAGCCAGTTCTGCAGCCAGCCAACCACGGCGGCCGGCGCGTCGGCGGAGGCGATTCGCGCGGCGGCGAGGTCGCACCATTGGGCGAAGTTGTCGCCACGCAGTGCGGCGGCGAGGCATCGGGCTTCGGTGGCGTCGAGCGAGCGCCACTTCGGCGTGAGCGCCTGGCGCCAGACGACAATGGCATGAGCATGTTCCTGCGGCTCGGGCACCTCGCGCTCGACGCCGGCCTCCATGTCGCGCGACAAAGCCTGCCAGATCGGCTCGACGCCCCAGGCGAGTTCGAGCAGCGCGACGGCGGGGTGGAATTCGAGCCGCAGCGCGGGCCAGGCGTCGGGCGCGCGCTGCAGCAGGTCGTCGCGCGTGGCGAGCGGTGCATCGGCGGCGTCGAAGGCGCTGCAAATGGCCCACTCGAGTTTGATCAGATCGCGCAGTGCGGGGTGCGGCAGCGCGTCGGGATGCTCGTCACAGAAGGCGCCGAGCTGGTCGCCGAACCAGCGTATCGAAGCGTGGCGCGACGGCCGGGCGTCGATGTACTGCAGGGCGAGCTGGGCAAAGGCCTCGTCGCCGAGTGCGCGCGCGAGCACCGGGTAGTTGGCGGCCAGCGCCTCGGTGAGACGGCTGCGGTAGGCGTGGCGGTAGATGTCGAGGCGGCGCGCGGGGTCGCTCGCCCCCTGGGCAAACAGCGTCGTGTCCGGCACGTCGACGACTGCGCCGCGGAAGGCCTGCTGCTGTTGTCGCAAGGCGGCCATCTAGGCTGCCTCTCGCAACGCTGCGTCGGCAACCAAGCGTGCCTGCGCGAGTTCGGCAATGAGTTCGTCGAGCGGCGGGATGTCGTCGTCGCGCTCGATCATGGTCGGCATCGCGCCCATGCGCGCGATGGTGTAGCGGTAGAGTTCCCACACCTCGTCGCGCACCGGGTGGTCGTGGGTGTCGATGACGAAATCGCCGTGGTCCTCGTGGCCGGCAAGGTGGATCTGGCGCACGCGTCCAACCGGCATGGCATCGACATAGACGCGCGGATCGAAGCCGTGGTTGCGTGCGCTGACGTAGACGTTGTTCACGTCGAACAGCAACTCGCAGTCGGCGCGGCGCGCGAGTTCGGCAACGAACTCCCATTCGGCCATTTCGTCGGCGGCGTAGGTGACGTAGCTCGACACGTTTTCGAGCAGGATGCGGCGGCCGAGGAATTCCTGCACCTGGCCGATGCGCCCGACGAGATGGCGCAGCGAGGCCTCGGTGTACGGCATCGGCAGCAGGTCATGCAGGTTGTGGTGGTCGACGCCGGTCCAGCAAATGTGGTCCGACACCCAGCCGGGTTGCACGCGCGCGATCAGCGCTTTCAGCTCGCGCAGATAGTCGGTGTTCAGCGGGTCGGTGCTGCCGATGGAGAGCGACACGCCGTGCATGACCATCGGGTAGTCGCGGCGGATGGTGTCCAGAAAGTGCAGCGGCTTGCCGCCCGGCACCATGTAGTTCTCGGAGATGATCTCGAGCCAGTCGACCGCCGGCTTGCGCTCGACGAAGTCGCGGTAGTGGTCGGTGCGCAGGCCGAGGCCGAAGCCCTTGATCGTCGCGCCGGGATGGGTGTGCTGCATGGGTCGAATTCGTTTCCGGGATGACGCAAACGACACGCGGCGCCAGGCGCCGCGTGTCGCCGTGTCAGCAGACGAACATCACATCTTCTTGTCCATGGACACCTTGCCGCCGGCCTTCTCGCACTCGGCCTTGCTGGCCTTGCTGACCCAGCCCTGCCCCTTGCAGCCGTTCTGGCCCTTGCAGGCGCTCTTGGCGGTGGCGCACTCGGAAGTGCCCTTGCACGAATTGACGCCTTCGCACTTGACCTTGCCGTCTTCGGCGGCCTGCGCCAGCGGCGCCATGGCGGCCCCGGTGGCGAACAGGGCAGCAGCGGCGGAAGCGAGCGCAATGCCGGTCAGTTTCGTCGTCATGATTTCTCTCCTATCGAGGTAGTGGGGGTGGAACGCGGCACGCCAGCATCATGCGGCCCGCAAACCGCCGAACGATCGGCGTCGGCATCCAACAAGACCGTACTGCGTCCGCCAACCTTACTTGCCGGTCATCGAAATAACGCCCGGCGCACCGATCGCGCCGACTCCCGCTTGTTTCGCAACCAGTCAGAGGGCATTACGCGATTGCACGCAGGTCGGATGCGGCGGCGGCCATTATGCCGCACGGCACCCGGACCCGGCGCGGGCTACCAGTACTGCGGATCGCGGTAGGTCTTGCGCAGCAGCTCGATGAACAACTGCAGGCGCAGTGGCAGGTGGCGGCGCTGCGGATAGACGACGTAGATGCCGAACGGTGTGTTGGCGAATTCGCCGAGCACCTCGACCAGCTTGCCGTCGGCGATGTCGTCGCTGACTTCCCACATCGAACGCCATGCAAGGCCGAGGCCATTCACCGCCCAGTCGCGCAGCACGGCACCGTCGTTGCAGCGCAGGACGTTGGTCAGCCGCAACTGCACCGGCTCGCCGTGCACCACGAATTGCCAGCCGCGGCTCTGGCTGGAACTCGGCCCCAGCGTCAGGCAGCGGTGGCGCTGCAGATCCCACGGATGCAGCGGCGTGCCGTGGCGTGCAAGGTAGTCGGGGCTGGCGACGACGACGCGCCGCGTTTCGGCGAGCTTGATGCTGATGAGGCGCGAATCCTCCAGATCGCCGATGCGCACGGCGCAATCCACGCCCTCGGTGACGATGTCCACGATGCGGTCCGAGAGGTCGAGCGACACCGCGACATCCGGGTTTTCGGCGATGTAAGTCTCCACCAACGGCGCCACGTGGCGGCGGCCGAACCCGGCCGGCGCGGTCACGCGCAGCAGGCCGGTGGCTTTGACGCCGCCTTCGGTAACCGAGCTTTCGGCGTCGACCAGTTCGTTGAGGATGCGCTGGCAGTCTTCCAAGAACGCGGCGCCCTCGAAAGTCAGCGTCAGGCGCCGGGTGGTGCGCACCATCAGTTTCACGCCCAGGCGGGCTTCCAGCGCGTCGATGCGCCGGCCAATCACCGCCGGCTGCACACCCTCTTCCCGCGCCGCAGCAGACAGACTGCCGCGTGCGGCCACGGAAACGAAGGTCTCGATCTCGCGGAACCGGTCCATCTTGTACTAATAGTCACAAATATAGTGACTTTATACACTATTAACACAGCAACTCCCAACCAATACACTGTGTGCCATTGCAGCATCGCAACACATTGTCAGCGGCCAAGGCGATGTGCAGTCGCAACAGCAGATTCGTAACGCGGAGGACTCGCAAGTGCAATCGCCGATCCGCGCCGTCGTTTTCGATGCCTACGGCACGCTGTTCGACGTGCATTCGGTTGGTGCGCTTGCCGAGCAACTGTTTCCCGGCAAGGGCGAGGCGATCACGAAGCTGTGGCGCGAACGGCAGATCGACTATACGCGCCTGCGCACGCTGTCGAACCGCTACGCGCCATTCGACGAGGTCACCCGCGATGCGCTGCGCTGGACGGCCGACGCACTGGGTGTCGCGCTCAGCGCCGATGTCGAACAGAAGTTGATGCAGCAGTACGCGAAGCTCGCGGCCCACGCCGACGCGCCCGCAGCGCTGCAGGCGTTGAAGGACAAGGGCATGCGACTGGCGATCCTGACCAACGGAACGTCCGCGATGCTTGACGCGCTGATCGACCATGCCGGCATGAGCGGTACCTTCGAGCGCGTGTTGTCGGTGGAGACGGTGCGGCAATACAAGACTTCCGCCGCGGCCTACCAGCTCGGCCCCGATGCGCTCGGGCTGCCGGCAAAGGAAATGCTGTTCGTGTCGTCGAACGCGTGGGACGCCTGCGGCGCCACCTGGTTCGGCTACACGACGATCTGGATCAACCGCAGCGGATTGCCGCTGGAGCGCCTGGGCGTGGAACCCGACGCGACCGGCACCTCGCTGCAGGATGTGGTGCGCTTCGTTGAAGCGCGAACTTGAATCATCAACCCACCGGGCACCCCGAATAGAAGGGGCCACGGATGGACAAGTCAGAGGGAAACGACAATGGCATCCAACGCAACCGCACGCAAGCCTGAACCCACCAACGGTCTCGACCTGCCGGCGGGTGTCGAGGTCAACGGCCCGATCGAAGCGGGCTTCGAAACCATCCTGACGCACGATGCGCTGGCGCTGGTCGCCAAACTGCATCGCGCCTTCGAAGCGCGCCGCCAGGAGCGCCTTGCCGCGCGCCGCGCGCGCCACGCGGCGATCGCCGCGGGCGCCATTCCCGACTTTCTGCCCGAAACGAAATCGGTCCGCGAAGGCAACTGGACCATCGCCCCGCTGCCGCAGGCGCTGCATCGCCGCCGCGTGGAGATCACCGGCCCGGTCGAGCGCAAGATGATCATCAACGCGCTCAACTCCGGTGCCGACAGCTACATGACGGACTTCGAGGATTCGAACGCACCCAACTGGTACAACCAGATCCAGGGGCACATCAACCTCAAGCAGGCCGTCCGGCACACCTTCAGCCTCGAGATCAACGGCAAGCTCTACAAGCTCAACGACAAGATCGCCACCCTGCAGGTGCGCCCGCGCGGCTGGCACCTCGACGAGAAGCATGTGCTGGTCGACGGTCAGCGCGTCTCGGGCGGCATTTTCGATTTCGCGCTGTTCATGTTCCACAACGCGAAGGAGCAGATCGCGCGCGGCGCCGGCCCGTTCTTCTACCTGCCGAAGATGGAAAGCCACCTCGAAGCACGCCTGTGGAACGACATCTTCGTCATGACACAGAACGAACTCGGCCTGCCGCAGGGCACGATCAAGGCCACCGTGCTGATCGAGACGATCCTCGCCGCCTTCGAGATGGACGAGATCCTCTATGAGTTGCGCGAGCACAGCGCCGGCCTCAACGCCGGCCGCTGGGACTACATCTTCTCGTGCATCAAGACGTTCAAGAACAATCGCGATTTCTGCCTCGCGGACCGCAGCCAGATCACCATGAACACACCGTTCATGCGCGCCTACGCGCTGCTGCTGCTGAAGACCTGTCACAAGCGCAACGCCCCGGCGATGGGCGGCATGAGCGCGCTGATCCCGATCAAGACCGACCGCGTGGCCAACGAGAAGGCGATGGCCGGCATCCGCGCCGACAAGACGCGCGACGCGACCGACGGCTACGACGGCGGCTGGGTGGCCCACCCGGGCCTGGTGGATACCGCGATGGAAGAGTTCGTCAAGGTGCTGGGCGACCGTGACAACCAGATCGACAAGCAGCGCGACGACGTGAATATCGAGGCGAAGGATCTGCTCGACTTCCGCCCCGAGTCGCCGATCACCGAAGCCGGCCTGCGCAACAACATCAACGTCGGCATCCAGTACCTCGGTGCATGGCTCGGCGGAAACGGCTGCGTGCCGATCCACAACCTGATGGAAGACGCCGCAACCGCAGAAATCAGCCGCTCGCAGGTGTGGCAATGGATTCGCAGCCCCAAGGGCGTGCTGATCGATGGCCGCAAGGTCACCGCCGAGATGGTGCGTGAGCTGATTCCGCAGGAGATGGAAAAGATCAAGCCGACCATTCCCGAGGCCGCGTTCAACGCCACCTACGTGCGTGCCGCCGAGATTTTCGAGCAGATGTCCACCGCGGAAAACTTCGTCGAGTTCCTCACGCTGCCGCTGTACGAAGAGATGGAATAGGCGGCTTCGGCTGCGTTCGACGAAACGGCACCTGTGGGTGCCGTTTTGTTTTGGACCTCAAGCAAACGTGACTTCCAGCACGCGATCTCGGGGACACAGAAAGATACACTCGGGCGATCGCTTGCGCCGACACTCGGGCGCCAGCCTTACAGACCGATCGATGAATTCACTTTTCGCCAAGGGCCTCGTCCCGATTTCACCGCCGCGCGTCACGCGTGTCGTCGCTCCGACGGGCAGCCTGCGCCAGCAATACGTGCTGACGAGGCTCGCCGCGAACGTGGAAAAGAACCGGCAGACCCTGTTGATCAACCTGAATCCCCTGCGCGACAACTATCTGTCGGCAGTACGTGCAATGGGCGCGCGCATCGTGGCGCTGCCCGGCCGCGCGAGCGCGGAACGGGCCGGCGCGCCGCTCAGCTACGCAACGGTGGCGGCCGAGGGCGCCAGCCTCGCCTGCCATCCGCGCGAAGCGCTCGACCGGCTGATCGAGCTTGTGCGCAGCCGCGCCCCGCTCGGGCGGCTGATCGTCATCGATGGCTGCCAGGCGATCGGACCGCGCGATCGGCCGACACTGCGCACGCTCGTCGAACTCGCAAACCAGCGCAATTGCGAAGTGGTGGCAATCGGCACCGCCCACGACGACACGACTTGCCTGGCAGACCTCGCGGAAACGCCGGTACGCCTGCCTTCCAAGTACGAACTCGACCCGTCGCGCGTCAACGCCGACTGGCTGCTCGCCTCGCTGAGCTGGAGTCCAAACGCGGCCGATTGAACGCGCGCTGCGCCATTCCACTTTCCCCTTGCGTCGCTTGCTCGAGCGCGCAGCGCATCCGTTCTCCGGGTCAGTGCTCGCCGCGGTCCTCGCGAAACGGCGCTGATCCGAAACGACAACCCTGCACGCAACGTTGCGCGACAGACCGTGCATACCCGCGCGATCCCGATATCATCGCGATCCGATTCAACGACTGAAACCTGCCATGCCATTCCATGCGAGAAAACTGACTCTCGGCGCCCTGCTCCTGCTCACCTCATTGAACACATCGGCAACCGACGTCCCTCCACTGCTGCGGTTTGCCCAGCAGAACGCAGGACTGCAGCCTGGCCAGATCACCGACCGCGCGGCATTCGAGCGCGAGACCGTGGTTCGCGTGAAGCTCGGCAACCTTTTGTTCAACCAGTTTCGATACGACCCACCATCGGGCACCGCCCTGATCCGCTTGAAGCCGTCTGACAACAACCTTGGCTTGATCTCCCTGGCGGAGGATTGCCAGACAACGGGAAAGGTGGCCATCAAGACGAGCGACGGCGCACCGTCGTCGTACACCACGCGAACCTGCGAGCGGGTGGTGTTGTCCGACCATGACGACAAAGTACTCGGTCAGCCACAGCCGGGATCCTGCCTCGACGGTTGCCCCCCGGATTCCCTCCTGCTCGCGAAGGCCACGCCAGACGACTTACGCCGCCTGCAGGAGGCGGCGCACGTGGTCGTCGCCGTCACGTTCGCGCCGACCATCACGAATGACGTTCCGGTGCGAAGAACCGAACGAACCCGCCCGCCGAAACCGGGGAACATGGTCGAAACGCTGACGCGAACCTATTACCTGTCGGCAACCGTGCGCAAACTGGAGTTCTTCCTCCCGTGGGCGACGACACCGTTCGCGACCCAATCTGTTTCGAAATAGCGCGGACGCGTGGCGTCCGGAATACCTCGGGCTGGCGGCCGCACGTGGCCAAGCCCCATCGAGAACGATCCCCCGCAGTATGTAGGGACTTGCGGGGGTTCTCGTCGGCGGGCTCGACAAGGGTATGTCTCCGTTCGGGCCCGCCAGGCGCCCGACCCTTCCTTGCCGCCAGCCTCGGCCGCGACTCACTTCGTGGCGAGCCTAGTGCCACTGGCCGGCGACGCCGGATCGTCGCGCAGGCTGCGGATGAACTTCCAGCCGGCGGGCGTCTTGATGAAGGCGTAGCCGGTGACGCCGTCGATGAACACGTCGTAGGTCGCCGGCGCCGCGGATTCCGCCTGCGTGACCGGCAAGTCCTTGCGCTCGGCGGCCTGCGAATCGGTCGCCCAGGCAGCGGGTGCGATGGCCAGTGTGGCGGCGATACTCCACGCAATCTGCTTGTTCATGGTGCTGCTCCTTGAAGGTTGAATTGAAGATCGGGTTGATCGAATCTTGGGCCATCGACTACTATTTGTGAAATGGTTTGTTGGAATCCACACATTCACCCCTTGAATATCCGATCGGACCGATTCGATGGACCTGCGCCGCCTCGACCTGAACCTGCTGGTGGTATTCGACGCGCTGATGAGCGAACGCCACGTCTCGCGCGCCGCTGACCGCATCGCCCTCTCGCAGCCGGCAATGAGCAATGCGCTGTCGCGACTGCGCGCCACGCTGGACGACCCGATCCTCGTGCGCACCTCGCGCGGCATGGAGCCAACGCCGCGCGCCCTCGAACTACACGGCCCGATCCACGCCGCGCTGACCGAGATCCAGCACACGCTGTCCACTCCGGCGCGCTTCGAGCCGCGCAGCGCGCAGCACCATTTCGTGATCGGCGCCAGCGACTACATGGAGTTCCTGGTGATGCCCCGGCTGGTGAAACTGCTGCAGGAACAGGCGCCCGGCGTCGACCTTTCCGTACGTTCGCTGCAGCTCTCTCAACCGGAAGCAGCGCTCGACAGCGGCGAGATCGACCTCGCGTTCGGCTACTTTCCCAACCTGCCGAAGCGCCTGCGCGAGGCACATCTGTTTACGGAGCACCTCGCCTGCGCAGTGCGCAAGGACCATCCGAAGGTGAAGAGCCGCCTCACGCTCAAGCAGTACGTCGAACTGCCGCATCTGTTCGTGTCGACGCGCCGCCGCTCGGGCGTGGTGGACGAGGCACTGGCGAAACTCGGCATGGCGCGGCGCATCTCGGTCTCTGTGCCGCACTTCCTTGTCGCACCTTTCATCATCGTCGAGTCGGACGTGATCATGACGGTCAATAGCCGCATCGCGCACACCTACGCGCGCGCGCTGCCGATCCGCGTGCTGCCGCCGCCGCTGGACCTACCCGATTTTCCGATCGGCATGGTGTGGCATCCGCGCAGCGAAAAGGAAGAAGCCCATGCCTGGCTGCGCGCCCGGCTGGTCGACATCTGCCGCGAGCTGCAGCACTGAAGGCGGCGCCAACTACTGACATTCATCTTCCAAACCCTTTTATCCACGCGGGTTCTGGCGTTGCATACTGACACTTTTTGCGTGGTTGCGCTGCGCAATACGGGATCGGTATCGCCCGCCGTCAAACAAGATATTGGACAGGCTTGCGCGTCGTCCCTAGCCTTGGACGTGGCCGCGCGGGTGCGGCCCCGGGCAACGGCTGTGCCCTTGCGGCCTCTTGCCGGCGACACGAATCGAGGAGACGCCCGATGAGCATCACCCGAGAACACATGGAACACACGATCCGCGCCTACTTCGACGCCTGCAATCGCGCCGACCGCCAGGACATCATGGATTTCTTCATCCCCGAGGGCACGCACTATTTTCCCGAGGGCAGCCCGTTCGGCGTGCTGCGCGGCGCGGCGGCGATCGCCCACTGCTGGGTGCGTTGCGTCGCAGAACTCGGCTCGCACTGGACGGTAGACAACTTCGCCGGCGACCCGCAGAGCGGCCAGGCGGTGATCGAATGGACACACTTCAAGCGCAAGCCCGGACTGATCCTGCGCGGCGACGAGTGGTACCGCTTCGCCGATGACGGACGCATCGTCGAGATCCGCGCCTACTACGCCGCGCCGACGCACGACGGCGTGAAGGAACACCGCATCGGCGGACTCGACTACGCCGGCCGCGGCTATCCGCTCGCCTGAACGGGACGACGCCGAAGGGACAACCGGCACATCGCGGCGCAACAACGACAACGCGCAAGCAGGAGACAGCCATGCCGATCACCATGTTCGACCACTACACGCTGCGCAGCAGCGACATCGACGCCACCGCCCGCTTCTATGCCGACGTGATGGGATTCCGCGTCGAACGGCTCGATGCCTTCGCGTTCCCGTTTCGACTCCTGTTCCTGGGCGACCATGCAGTGGTACACCTGCTCGGCGCCGGGCCGGCGCTGGATGCGTTTCTCGGCCGTCACGCACCCAGCCACCGCGATGACGCTGCACGCAAAACCGGCAACATGGAACACGTGGCCTTCAACGGCACCGGGCTTGCCGAATTCCGTGCCCGGCTCGACAAGGCCGGCGTGACCTATGTCGAGCGGACGCTGGCCGATTACGGTGTGCATCAACTGATGTTCGACGATCCGGACGGCGTCGAGATCGAAGTCAATTTCCCGCTCGCAGAAAAACCCGCCTGATCGACTCGGGCAGGGCATCGCCGGCGCCTGCCGCAAAGGCGGCGCCGCACCGCAGCAGCACGTCGCGGTGCAGCACCATCGTGACGGCAATCAGTGATTCGTCGACAAGTTTCTGATGGATAATCGGAATCAGGGAACGATTCGCCCAACATGCTTTCACTCAGGCGCGGCAACGCAATGGCAGACCAACCGACTGGACAAGACGCAGCGAGCAGCGCAACGCCCCGAGAGGGTTCGCCCAGCCTGCGGGAGCGGGCGCTCGATTTCGCCGGCCTGCTGATCACCGACGACCCGGACCGGTTGCTGCCGCGCTTCCGGGTGCTCTCGATCCTGTCCGGCCTGCTGATCGTCGGCCTGTCGGCGCTCATCATGGCGTGGATCTATCGTTCGGCGATGATCCACGATGCCGAAAGAACCGCCATCTCGGTCGGCAGCGCGATTTTTGCCAACGAACGCGAAAATCTCGTGGTGCGCGATTCGCACGGAAACGAAGCGCTGCATGTGCCGTCCGAACGCGTGCTCGAGATCGACCGCATCATCCGTAATTACCTCGAGCCGTTCCACATCCACAAGATCAAGATGTTCGCTGGCGACAAGCGGGTCATCTACAGTTCGGATCACGGCTTGATCGGCCGGCGCGACACCACCAACGAAACCCTGGACCGCGTGCTGCGCGACCGCGCCATCGACACCACGGCGAAGCAGAAGAACCAGGTCACCGAACTGGGCGGCACCGTGATCGAGAACCGCCATATCGTCGAAACCTACCTGCCGGTGATCTCGGGCGAACGTGTGCTGGGCGCCTTCGAGGTCTACGTCGACATCACCGAATCTTCCGAGGAGATCAACCAGATCGTCGCACTCACAGCCCTGGCGCTGGCGGCAGTCGTCACGCTCTCGATGTTCATGCTGTACCTGCCGATGCGCCGCGGCACGATCGCGCTGCTCGACGCCCATTCGAAGATGGACGAACTCGCCTCGACCGACCCCCTGACCCGCGTGCTGAATCGCCGCGCGCTGATCCGCAACGCCGAGCGCGAAATGGCAAAACTCGGCGGGGACGTCGCCACCCGCAACGCCGGCATCGGCCTGGTCATGCTGGATCTAGACCGCTTCAAGGAAATCAACGACAGGCACGGCCATGCCGCGGGCGACCATGTGCTGCAGGCGGTTGCACGGCGCATCGAGAAGGCCGTGCGCAAGGGCGACATGATCGGCCGCTATGGCGGCGAGGAGTTCCTGTTGCTGCTGCCATCCTCGACGCGGCTCGAGGCGATCGCCCTCGCCGAGCGCCTGCGCTCTGCAATCAATTCGACGCCGGTCGACCTGCCTGACGGACGCCAGGTGCAACTGACCGCAAGCTTCGGCGTCAACGTGCTCGACGTGCCCGGCCAGGATTTCGACAGCGCGGTACGCAGTGCCGACGAAGCGCTCTACTGGGCCAAGCAGGCCGGGCGCAATCGCGTGCGCGCGGCCCAGTGACAACGCCGGGCCGCGGCGCCGACGTTGCCGCCGCGATGCCTACTTGATCGAGGCGATGAAGTCTTCCATGGTGATCGTCGGCAGTTGCTCGACGGTCTTCAGGTCCTTGCCCGGCAACGCATCGCGGATGAAATCGATCTGCTTCCAGTTCGCGAACGGTGTCTCGCAACCGGCCTTGGGGATGTAGGGCGACGTCTCCACCCGCGTGAAGCGCGGAATGTAGCGCGGGCAGTTCGGGAACAGCGCCTTGATCTCGACGCGCACGACGAACTGCGCCTCGTGGTACTCGGCCAGCAGCGGATCATTCTCGACGATGCGCGCGGTACCGTTGAGGCGCAGCCGGTTGGGTTTCTCGAAGTCGATGAACAACAGGCCGACCTGCGCGTTCGCCAGCACGTTGCCCATCGACATGAACATGCCGTTGCCGTCGTAGCTGGGAAAAGCGATCGTCCGCTCGTCCACCACCTTCACGAATCCGGCCGGCCCGCCCTTGAAGGAACATTGCGGCTGGCCCTGCCCATCGACTGTGGCGAGAAAGAAAAAATCGCGGCTCGAGATGAAGGCTGCCTCGTCGGGCAGCAGGGCATCGTGGAAAATCGTCTGCTCCAGGCGGTCGGCAAGCCGGCGGGAATCAAACTTGTCCTGCAGGCTGCGCTGGCCCTCGTGAAAGCTGCTCATTGCGGGTGTCTCCTCTGTGTTCGGGTTGTGCCGCCATCGTAGCGCATTCCGCCTGACAAACCTTGCCGCGACGCGGAAACGCGAGCGCCCGGCCCGCTTGACCAGAATCACGCCACAATCCGCCGCTACCCAGCCTCAATCCGGACCGCGCGACACCCGTTTGCGCCCTATACTCGCGGTGCATAAGCCGACAAATAGCCAGAAAACGCCGCCATGTCCATCCTTTCTGCCCTCCGCGACCTGACCCGCCTTGCATTCGTGCTGCTCGGACGGCTTCTTTCCGCCCTGTTCGGCGAACTGCACTGGACGTGCCCGCGCTGGTTGGCATGGTTGCAGGACCGTCTCACGATTCTCGGCCGGGCAGCCGCGGCCCGACCGGTGCTGAGCCTGCTGCTGATCGCCGCGCTCGCCGGTGCGGGGTATGGCGGCTGGCAAGGCTGGAAATGGTGGCAGGCGCGCCCGAAACCGGTCGAAGTGAAATTCACCGTTTCCGACCCTGCTCGCACCGAAATCGAAAACGACAAGAGACCCAACCCGGTGGTGGTCAAGTTCGATCGCGGCGCCGCGCCGCTGGCGCTGGTCGGCAAGGAAATCACGCAGGGTGTCAGCGTCTCGCCCGCCATCGAAGGCACCTGGCGCTGGCGCGACGATCGCACGCTGGAGTTCATGCCCAGGGCTGACTGGCCGGTCGGCGCCGAGTACAGGGTGACGTTCGGCAAGGGCGCAATGGCGCCGCAGACGCGACTGGCGGCGAACGACTTCGTGTTCCACGCGCCGGCGTTCATGGTGCAGATCGTCAGCGCCGAGTTCTACCAGGATCCGGTCAATCCTGCCCTCAAGAAAGCCGTGGTTGGCTTGAATTTCAGCCATCCGGTCGACAGCGCCGCGCTGGAGAAGCGCGTGGCCATGCACATGGCCGGGGCGAATGCCGGCCTGCTCGGCATCGGCACCGACAGGACGCGCTTCGTCGTCAGCTACGACAAGCTCAAGCTCAACGCCTGGCTGCATTCCGAGCCCTTGCCGATCCCCAGGGAGGAAACGTCGCTGGAAGTGGCGATCGATCGCGGCGTGCAGGCCGCGCGCGGCGGCACGCCGTCGGACAAGGCGCTCGCCAGGAGCATTGCGATTCCCGGCCTCTACAGCCTGACCATCGGCGAAGTGATGCCGACCGTCGTGACCAACGACCAGAACGATCCCGAGCAGGTGATGGTGCTGCAGACGTCGGCAGCAGTGCATGAGAAGGAAATGCAGAAGGCGGTTGGCGTGTGGCTGCTCCCGGTGCATCACCCCGACACGAAAGAGCAGGACCGCACCCAGCCCTACGCCTGGGGCGACCCGAGCGAAGTCACGCCGGCCATTCTCAAGGCCGGCAGGAAGCTCGAACTCAACGCGATCGCGGCCGAACGCGAACAGACCGAGACGCACTCGTTCAAGTTCAAGGCCGACGTCGGCCGCTATCTGCTGGTGCAGACCGAGAAAGGCGTCAAGTCCTTCGGCGGCTATATCCTCGGCGAACGCGACCAGCGCATCGTGCAGGTGCCGCCCTTCCCGTCGGAACTGCGCATCCTGAGCCAGGGCTCGCTGCTGGCGCTGTCGGGGGAACGCAAGGTGGCAGTGCTGGTGCGCGACCTGCCCGGCGTGAAGGTCGAGATCGGCCGCGTCCTGCCCGGCCAGTTGCAGCACCTCGTTTCACAGGCAAGCGGCAACTTCAGCAAGCCCGAGTTCTACGGCAGCTTCGGCCCGGACAATCTCGCGGAACGCTTCGAGCGAAAGGTGCCGCTGACCAGCCTGAAGCACGGCCGCGCGCACTACGAGGCGGTCGACCTCTCCGAATACCTGCGCAAGGACGGCGATGACAAGCGCGGCATCTTCCTGCTGAGCGTACAGGGCTACGACCCCGCTGCCGAGAACGGCGCACCGCAGGCCGAGCCCGAGCCGCTGCCCGACGGCGCGGAAGGCGATGGCCAGGAGGTCGAGCAGATCGACCCGGGCCAGCGCGTGGACAAGCGTCTGATCCTCGTCACGGACCTCGGCATCCTGGCCAAGCGCGAGAGCGACGGCACGCAGGTGATCTTCGTGCAGTCGATTGCCAGCGGCCTGCCGGTGGCCGGCGCAATGGTCGACCTGGTCGCCAAGAACGGCGCCACGCTTGGCTCGCAGGCCACCGACGCGCAAGGCATGGTGCGCTTCCCCCAGGCCGACAAACTGGTGCGCGAACGTGCGCCGCTGATGTATCTGGTAAAGAAGGCCGGCGACATGAGCTTCCTGCCGCTCGGCAAGGGTGACCACAGCCTCGATGTCTCGCGCTTCGATGTCGGCGGCATCGCCAATGCGCGCAGCGCGGATCAACTCGGCGCCTATCTGTTCTCCGACCGCGGCATCTACCGGCCGGGCGACACCTTCCACATCGGCATGGTGGTCAAGGCGGCCAACTGGGGCAAGGAGACGGCGAAGAGCCTCGCCGGCCTGCCGCTCGAAACCGAGGTGCTCGACGCGCGCGGGCTCGTCGTGAAGCGCGAGAAGATCAAGCTGGCGGCCGGCGGCTTCAACGAACTCTCGCACGCGACGCTCGACACCTCGCCGACCGGCAATTACACGGTCAACCTGTACACGGTGAAGGACGGCCGCGCACACCAGCAGATCGGCAGCACGCAGGTCAAGGTGCAGGAGTTCCTGCCCGACCGCATGAAGGTGACGGCACACCTGTCGACCGAGGTCGTCGAGGGCTGGGTGCACCCGAAGGATCTCAGGGCGCGCATCAACGTGCAGAACCTGTTCGGCACCGCGGCCGAGAACCGGCGCATCGAAGCCACGTTGACGCTGTCGCCGGCCTACCCGGCCTTCCGCAGCTACCCGGACTACACGTTCTACGATCCGCAGCGCGCCAAGGAGGGCTACAGCGACAAGCTGGCGGATGGCAAGACCAACGAAAAAGGCGACGCCGAGTTCGACCTCGGGCTCGACAAGTACGCGCGTGCGACCTATCGGCTGCATGTGCTGGCACGCGCCTTCGAGGCGGAAGGCGGCCGCAGCGTCGCTGCCGAGACGGCGAGCCTGGTTTCCGAACTGCCGTTCCTGGTCGGCTACAAGGCCGATGGCGACCTTGCCTACGTGTCGCGCGGCGCCGAGCGCAAGGTGTCGCTGATTGCGATCGACCCCGCGGCAAAGAAGACCGCGGCCGGCGAACTCACGCTGCAGCATGTCGAGCGCAAATATGTCTCGGTGCTGACGAAGCAGGACAGCGGCCTCTACAAGTACGAGTCACGCAAGAAGGAAGTGCTGATCAAGGAGATGCCGTTCTCGATTCCGGCAACCGGCCATACGCTGGCGCTGGCCAGCGATACGCCGGGCAACTTCGCCTACGTGGTGCGCAACGCGAAGGGGCTCGAACTCAACCGCGTCGAATACAGCGTTGCCGGCAAGGGCAACGTCACCCGCTCGCTCGAACGCAACGCCGAGCTGCAGCTCACGCTCAACCGCAAGGACTACGCGCCGGGCGACGAGATCGAGATCAACATCCGCGCGCCCTACGTCGGCGCCGGCCTGATCACCATCGAGCGCGACAAAGTCTATGCGCAGCAGTGGTTCAAGACCGACAGCACCGCCTCGGTGCAGAAGATCCGACTGCCGAAGGATTTCGAGGGCAACGGCTACGTCAGCGTGCAGTTCGTGCGCGACCCATCGTCGGACGAGATCTTCATGAGCCCCTTGTCATACGGCATCGTGCCCTTTGCGACCAGCCTCGCGCAGCGCACCAACAAGCTGGTGCTGAACTCGCCGGAACTGGTCAAGCCCGGCCAGGTGCTGAAGATGAAGCTCGCCGCTGCCGAGCCGACGCGCGCCGTCGTGTTCGCGGTCGACGAAGGCATCCTGCAGGTTGCGCGCTACCAGAATGCCGATCCGCTGGCGCATTTCTTCCAGAAGCGTTCGCTCGACGTGCGCACCAGCCAGATCCTCGACCTGATCCTGCCCGAGTTCAAGAAACTGATGGCCGCCGCCGCGCCCGGCGGCGACGCAGAAGGGGCATTGGGCAAGCACCTCAACCCGTTCAAGCGAAAGCGCGACAAGCCGGCGGTGTTCTGGTCGGGCATCGTCGATGTCAGCGGCGAGCGCGAGTTCGCCTACGCCGTTCCGGACACCTTCAATGGTTCGATGCGCGTGATGGCCGTCGCGATCAACGACAAGACCATCGGCATCGCGCAAAGCAAGTCGCTGGTGCGCGGCGACTTCGTGCTCTCGCCCAACGTGCCGGGCATGGTGGCGCCCGGCGACGAGTTCGAGGTCAGCGTCGGCGTCGCCAACAACGTCGCCGGTTCGGGCAAGACGCCGCAGGTCGCAGTGACCCTTGCCGTTTCGCCGCATCTGGAAGTCGTCGGCGACGCGACGCAGAAGCTCGAAATTGCCGAACTGCGCGAAGGCGTGGCGCTGTTCCGCGTCAAGGCGCGCGACGGCGCGGCCGCCCAACTCGGCTCCGCGACGCTCGATTTCACCGCATCGCTCTCGGACAAGGGCTCTACCAAGTCGGCCAAACTGGCGACCGACACCAGCGTGCGACCGGCCACGCCGCATGCGACCGTGGTGACCGTCGGCAGCTTCAAGGGCTCGATAGAAGTGCCGGTGCAGCGCGACCTGCACGACGCGTTCGCACGCCGCGAAGCCGCGGTGTCGCCGCTGCCGCTGGTCGCGGCCGCGGGCCTGTCTGCCTACCTCGCCGACTATCCGCATCTGTGCACCGAGCAACTGGTCAGTGCGGCGATGCCGGCACTGGTGCTCGGCAAACGGCCGGAGTTTGCGCCGATCGGCGGCGCGAAGAAGGGCCGCGGGCTCGACGAGGTGATCCGTGTGCTGCGCACGCGCCAGAATGCCGAAGGCGGATTCGGCCTCTGGGCGGCTTCGGTGCAGCCTGACGAGTTCGCCTCGGTGCATGCGATCCAGTTGCTGCTCGAAGCGCGCGAGCGCGGCGAGCCGGTGCCGCAGGACATGGTGCAACTCGGCCTCGACTACCTGCAGCAGTTGGCCGCTTCCCCGGCAAAAGACCTCTATCGCGCCCGCACGCGCGCCCAGGCGGCGTACCTGCTGACGCGCCAGGGCGTCGTCACCACGGCGATGCTGACCAGCCTGCGCGAGACGCTGGACGCGAAGTATCCAAAGAAATGGCAGGACGATCTCGTCGCGGTGTGGCTCGCCGCCTCGTACCAGCTGCTCAAGCAGGAGAGCCTCGCGGCACAGTTGATCGCGCCGCCCGCCGAACAGCTGGTGAAACGAGGCCAGCCGTTTGCCTACGTCGATTACTACGATCCGCTGATTCGCGACGCGGCGACGCTTTACGTGCTGTCGCGCCATTTCCCGGCGCGCGCCAAGACATTGCCTGCGGAAAGCATGATCGCGATGATGAAACCGGTGGCCGACAACCGCTTCAACACCCTGTCGGCCGCATGGACCATCCTCGCGCTTGACGCCTACGCGGCCAACGTCGGCGCCGGCACGCTCGGCAAGATGTCGATCGCCGAGATCGACGCCAGGGGCCAGGCGAAGGCCCTTGCCCTGCCCGACAACCTGGTGCCGCGCGTGGCCTTCTCGCCCGGCATGGCCAGGCTGCGCTTCGGTAGCGACGGTGATCTGACCGGCTACTACGCGATCACCGAGAGCGGCTTCGACCGCGCACCGCCCAAATCCGAGCTAAAGAACGGCGTCGAGATCATCCGCGAGTATGTGGATGACAAGGGCAATCCGCTCAAGTCGATCAGGATCGGCGATGAGGTTGTGGTCCGGGTACGCCTGCGCGCGGTGGATCGCGATTTCGTGCCCAACCTCGCCATCGTCGATCTGCTCCCGGGCGGTTTCGAACCGGTGCTGCAGACGCAGAGTGCGCCGCGGGAAGGCGAAAGCGCTGCGGCGCCGAGCAACCCGCTCGGCACGCGCGGTAACTGGAACATGGAATACGCCGACATCCGCGAGGATCGCGTCGTGTTCTACGGCAGCGCAAATCGCAATACGGCCGAGTTCAGCTACCGCATCAAGGCGACCAACGCCGGCCAGTTCACGGTGCCGCCCGCCTATGCGGAATCGATGTACGAGCGCGGTGTGCAGGCGCGGTCCACGGCAGGCGTGCTGAAGGTCGAGAAGGCCGCACGATAAGTCGATGCGTGCGGCAGCCTGCCTCGCCCTCCTGATGTCGCGATTGCAGCGCCGCCGGCTGCGCTGGCCGCTCCGGGTGCTGGCCGGCCTGGCAGCGCTTGCGCTCGTGCTGCGCATGCTGCCCGCCGACCCGCTGTCGACGCGCGTTGCACGTTCGACCGCCATTTACGCCGAAAGCGGTGAACTGCTGCGCCTGACGCTCGCCGACGACCAGCAGTACCGGCTCTGGGTGCGGCTCGACGACGTCTCGCCGCGCCTGCCGCAGGCGGTGCAGCTCTACGAGGATCGCTGGTTCAAGTGGCATCCGGGCGTCAACCCGGCGGCCCTGGTGCGCAGCGCCTGGGCGACATTTGCCAACGAATCGCGCCAGGGCGGCTCGACGATCACCATGCAACTGGCGCGTCGCCTTTACGGCATCGACAGCCGCTCGATCCGCGGCAAGCTGCAGCAGATCGCGCTGGCATTGTGGCTCGAGGCACGCTACTCGAAGCGCGACATCCTCGAGGCCTACCTGAATGTCGCGCCCTACGGCGGCAACATCGAGGGCGTCGGCGCGGCGAGCCTGATCTACTTCCACAAGCGTGCGCACGACCTCAATCTGCCCGAAGCCCTGGCGCTGGCGGTGATCCCGCAGAATCCGCGGCGCCGCATGGCGGCACGGCCGGGTACCGGTTTGCCGCCCGAGCTGGACGAAGCACGTGGGCGCTTGTGGCTGCGCTGGCGCGACGCTCACCCCGAAGACACAAAGTTCGTTGCCGACATGCGGCTGCCGCTGCGGCCAAGTTCCAGCGCGCAACTGCCGTTCCGCGCGCCGCACCTGACCGACGCGCTGCTGCACGACGGCGACGAGGCACGTGGCGAGATCCATTCCAGCATCGACCTGCGGCTGCAAACCACGCTCGAACGCGCGGTCCGCCAATACGTCGAGAGCAATCGCAGCATCGGTGTGCGCAACGCCTCGGCGCTGCTGGTCGACGCGCAGACGATGCGAGCAAGGGCACTGGTCGGTTCGGCAGACTACTTCGACGCCGGCATCGACGGCCAGGTCAACGGCACCGCGGCAAAGCGCTCGCCCGGTTCGACGCTCAAGCCCTTCATCTATGCGCTGGCGCTCGACCAGGGCATCCTGCATCCGCGCAGCATGCTGAAGGACGCCCCGACATCGTTCGGCCCTTTCAGTCCCGAGAATTTCGACGGCCGCTTCGTCGGGCCGATCAGCGCACAGGATGCGCTGGTGCGCAGCCGCAACGTACCTGCCGTCGCGGTGTCGGCGAAGCTGTCGCGGCCAAATTTGTACGACTTCCTGAAGAACGCGGGCGTATCGCGCATGGCGAGCGAATCGCACTACGGACTCGCGCTCGCGCTCGGCGGCGGCGAGGTGACGATGGCGGAGCTGGCGAGGCTGTACGCAATGCTTGCCAACGGCGGCGTGATGCGGCCCTTGTCCTGGCGTGCAGATTCCGCCAGCCAGGATAGCGAAGACATGCGCGTGCTATCCGAGGAAGCCGCATTCGTGACACTCGACATGCTCGCTGCCAATCCGCGGCCCGATACCGGCATGCCGGCACCGCGCGCAGTCTCGTGGAAAACCGGCACGTCGTGGGGCTTCCGCGATGCGTGGTCGGCCGGCGTGTTCGGCCGTCACGTGCTGGTGGTATGGGTCGGCAATTTCGACGGCAGCAGCAACCCGGCCTTCATCGGTGTCAAGACCGCAGCGCCCCTGTTTTTCCAGATCGTCGACAGTTTGCGCGCGCAAGGTCTCGACCCGCCCGATGCGCCACGCGTGCCGCCTGCCCACGTCGCGAAAGTCGACGTGTGCGCAGCCAGCGGCGATCTGCCGAACGCGTACTGCCCGCAGACGGTCAGCACCTGGTTCCTGCCCGGCAAGTCGCCGATCCGCCACTCGACCTTGCACCGCGCGGTTTACATCGATTCGCGCACCAACCGACCGACGTGTGGCGCGGGCGAATTCACGCGCCGCGAGATCCACGAGTTCTGGCCGAGCGACATGCTGCGCCTGTTCCGCGAGGCAGGCATGCCGCGTCGCGAGCCGCCACCTCTGCCCGACTGCACAGGCGATGCGCCTGCCAATGGCGACGTGCCGCAGATCGTCTCCCCGCTGCGCGGCGTGACCTACGCGGTACGCCTGTCGAAACCGGTGCCGATCGCGCTGCGCGCCGACGGCGCGAGCAGCACCGAGCTGTTCTGGTTCGCCAATCAGGGGTTCGTCGGGCGCTCCGGCGCTGGCGAGAGCCTGGCGTGGAACCCGGCCCAACCCGGACGCTATGTGCTGCGCGCAGTGGATGCCGCGGGCGCGGCGGATTCAAGGACGGTGGACGTCGAGTTCGAGCCCTGATTCGGGCTGCTTCAAACCACGTTTGCAGCCGGCCTGACGTCGCCCGTCTGCCTCGCAATCCCGGCAACCGCATCGGCCTCGACCGGCTCGCTGTAGTAAAAGCCCTGCGCCTCGTCGCACGACCACTCGCGCAGCATCTCCGCCTGGCCGCGCGACTCGATGCCCTCGGCCACCACGCTCATCTTGAGGCTGCGCGCCATCGCGATCATGGCGCGGGCGATGCCGCGCGAGCTTTCGTCATGCTCCAGATCGGCAATGAAGGTGCGGTCGATCTTCATCACGTCGACCGGCATGCGGCGCAGATAGCCCATCGAGGAATAACCGGTGCCGAAGTCATCGAGCGCGAGGCGCACGCCAAGCTGCTTGATGCGCTTGAGCGTACCGATCACGGCTTCCTCGTTGTCGAGCAGCACGTTCTCGGTCACCTCGAGCTCCAGCGCGCCGGGCGCCAGCCCGCTGTCCTCCAGAGTCGCGCCGACCCGCTCGACCCAGTCATTCGCCAGCAGTTGCGCACCCGACACATTGACCGAGATCGACTCGATCGCAACGCCCGCGTCGCGCCACTCGACTGCCTGGCGGCAGGCGGTTTGCAAAACCCAGAGTCCGATATCCTGGATGACGCCAATTTCCTCGGCGATCGGAATGAAGCGCATCGGCGGTACCACGCCGAACTCGGGATGCGTCCAGCGCACCAGCGCCTCGACGCCGCGCAGCCTGCCCGAAGCGATGCTGACACGCGGCTGATACACCACTTTCAATTGTTTGCGCGGCACCGCAAGGCGGAGTTCGCGCTCGATGTTGGCGCGCTCGACGACCTCGGTGTTCATGCGCTCTTCGAAGAACACGAAGCGGCCGCGGCCCCCCTCCTTCGCGCGATACATGGCGATGTCGGCATGCTTGAGCAGCACCGACGGCTCATCGCCGTCGGCCGGTGCGAGCGCGATGCCGATGCTCGCGCCCACCGAAACTTCCTTGCCGCCGATGGTCATCGGCAGGCCGACGAAGCGCAGGATCTGGCCGGCGACCTGCGCCACGTCGCGCGCGGAGCTGACGCCACTGAGCATGACGACGAACTCGTCTCCGCCGAGCCGTGCAACCGTGTCGGAACCGCGCACGCAGGCGCGCAATCGCTCGCCCACCGTGGTCAGCAGTTCGTCACCCGCCGGATGGCCGAACACGTCATTGACATACTTGAAACGGTCGAGATCGATGAACAACATGGCAAGCTGCGTCTTGTCGCGCTGGGTGTGCGCAAGCTCCAGGGCCATGCGGTCCAGCAGGAGCAGGCGATTGGGCAGGCGCGTCAGCGAATCGTGCTGGGCCTGATACACCAGTTGCTCTTCGCGCGCGCTGGCAGTCAGGGCAATCTGGATGCGATCGCCCAACGCACGCGCATGCTCGACGATCGGGTCCGGCAAGCGGTCATCCCCGGACGTGCCGACGATCACAATCACCCGCCGCTCGTCGCCGACGCCGGCGCGCAACGCGCAACAGTGCGACGCGCCGAGGCGCCGCATCAGCGCGATTGAGGTTGGCGCATCGCTGCTCGACGCATCGAACAGCGATATCGATTCCCGGCTTGCGCCGCCGTCGAAGCGCTCCTGTTCCAGCGGGACGCGCACCGACGTCATCGCCTGTTCGACGGACTGGCGCAGGTAGAGCGTTCCGCCGTCGGGCGCATCGCGGTCGACCACCAGCACACCGACGCAAGCGACCCCCGCCTGCGCCAGCAGGCGAGCCTGCGCGGCCGCGATTACCTCTTCGGTGTCGGCATGCCCGAGGATCTGGCTGTCGAGCGCCGAGAGCGCCTCGAGGGAATCGAACTGGAACGCAAGCTGCCCGGCCATGCCGTTGAAAGAATGTGCAAGCTGGCCGAACTCGTCATCGCGCGCGATCTCGACAGGTCGCTCCAGGCGGCCGCGACGCAACTGGCGTGTCGCGTCGATGAGCTGCTCGATTGGCCCGAGGATGCGTCGGATCTGCACCATGCTGAGCAGCGCCGCGAGAAACACGGCGAGCGCGGCGATGCGGGCGAACAGTTCCCCGATCCGCGCAACGGACGCTTGCCCGACCTCGCGTGGCTGCAAGGTCACGAACGTCCATTCGGCGCTATTGAAACGCGGCTTGAGAAAGAGCTTCCAGCGTCCGACATTGAAGCCGGCAACGATGTTGGCGGAATCCTTGTTCTCGTCGGCTGCCAGGCGGGCTGACGCGGCCGCATGGCGGTCGCTCGAACAACCTAGAACACGCATCCTGCTGTCGACAACGCATAGATCCGTCTGTCCGGGCAGCATTTCGGTGTCGCCCCAGACGAATCCCCGATCGAGTTCGGCGATCAACAAACCCGCAGATGCAGTTTTCGGATCGACTGCCATCAGGAGCAGCGGTCCCGAGGCCGCGCCGTCGAGCAGGAGGGTTTTGCCATTGGCCATCCAGTCAAGCTGCGACGACGTCAGCTCGACCGGCGCGAGCGGGTCGCCGAAGATCGCGTGCGACTCGCCCGTTCGAAACAAGGTCACGGCCCGGAAGAACTGCCCAAGCGTTTCGCGATGTCCGGCTCCCGTAACCGCCCCCCCGGCCCGCAGCGGGCGGGCAATCTCCCCGAGCATCAACTCTCCGCCGAGAAGGCGGTCATAGGTCGACCTGCCGTAGGCACTGGCCGCCTGATCGAGCTGTCGCGTCGCCAGCCGGGCCACAACCTCATTGATCTGGAGCCAACCCACGACCGCCATGGAAACGGCAGGCAGAAAGGCAGCGAGAAGGAAAGACAGCAGGACGCGCCGCGCGACGGCGCTACGCAGAAAGGCTCCGTCGATGCGCAGGCGGCTCACGACCTACCCGCCTCGGTCATTGGGAGAAATCCGCCGCGACACCGATGAACGCCCCGTCGCGCGCGCGGATGATGTCGTCCAGGCTGTCCTTTTGCGTGATCTGCTTCTGCCACGCGCCGTTCTTGCCCGGGCTGAACAGGTCGAAGTCCGAGTTGATCGGATTGAGCTTGTGATCCTGGCGGCGATCCTTGGCGGAGCCCTTCGCGCCGAGATTGGTGTACACATAGGCGTTGCCCCACGGATCCTTGATGCCCTTGGGATCGATATCCGTGAGCGCATCGGGCAAGGCACCGTTGCTGGACTCGTAGCGCATGATCGCAAGCTGGATGCTGCCGATGTCGGAGATCGCCTTGGTGCGCTTGGATCGCTCGATCTGCTCCGTGTAGGAAGAATAGGCCACCGTCGCGAGGATGCCGAAGATCGCCAGCGCGACGATGATCTCGATCAAGGTGAAGCCGCGTTTGCGCCGGCAGGCACACACGAGGCGTCGAACGAGTTGGTCAGTCTGCGGATCCATGAGTCTTGCAACGTTGGCTTGGGCTGGGCAATGGCTGAAATGAGTTGATGGGCGCGGGTGCCGGATCTCAAAAAATGGCGCTCCACACCGCATCCCGCGAATTAACGGCGCAAAGCGATCAATGCGCACAACCATCGGCAGTCGATCCGTGACACCCGTCACTATCGCTTGCAGACCGGCATTGAACCACCGACGTGTACAATAACGGAACGAGTCGTTCCGGATAATGCCTTATGACACAGACCGTTACCGTTGAATTCCTGCGCCCGAACTCGCCCGTGCAAAAAGCCTGGGCGAAGCTGCCGGACGAACCCGCCCCGGCGGAGCGGCAGGCGCTCAAGGAACGCATCAGGCGCCTGCTGGCCGAGCACGACGCCACTCTGGTGTCGCACTACTACGTGCACCCCGACCTGCAGGACCTGGCTGAGGAAACAGGCGGTTGCGTGGCCGATTCGCTGGAAATGGCGCGTTTCGGGCGGGCCTCGAAATCCTCCACGCTGGTCGTGGCCGGTGTGCGCTTCATGGGCGAGACGGCCAAGATCCTGAACCCGGAAAAGCGCATCCTGATGCCCGACCTCGATGCGACCTGCTCGCTCGACCTGGGCTGCCCGGCCGACGAATTCGCCGCCTACTGCGACGCGCACCCGGACCGCACCGTGGTCGTCTATGCCAACACCAGTGCGGCAGTGAAGGCACGCGCCGACTGGATGGTCACCTCCAGCATCGGCCTCAAGGTCATCGAGCACCTGCACGCCAGGGGCGAGAAGATCCTCTGGGCGCCGGACAAGCACCTCGGCCGCTACATCCAGGAGAAAACCGGCGCCGACATGCTGCTGTGGCAGGGCGCCTGTGTGGTGCACGACGAGTTCAAGACCTGGGAACTCGAAGACCTCAAGCGCCGGCATCCGGGCGCGAAGATCCTCGTCCATCCGGAATCGCCCGAAGGCGTGATCAAGCTGGCCGACGCCGTCGGCTCGACCACGCAACTCATCAAGGCCACGCAGGAGATGGAGGCGCCGCTGTTTATCGTCGCCACCGACAAGGGCATCCTGCACAAGATGCAGCAGCTCTCGCCGCACAAGAAATTCGTCGAGGCGCCGACCTCCGGCGCGGGCGCCACGTGCAAGAGCTGCGCACACTGCCCGTGGATGGCGATGAACGGGCTGGCCAACCTCGCCCACACGCTCGAAACCGGTGCGAACGAGATCCATGTCGACCCGGCGCTCGGCCGCCAGGCTTACAAGTGCATCGACCGCATGCTCGCCTTTTCGGCGCAGCTCAATGCGCCCAAGCCCAGCGGCGACCTCGCGCAGGACCAGAAGACGATTTTCAAGGAAGGCATGGGGCCGGCCTGAAACCCGCATGGGCTGGACTTCTCCAGCCATGCCGCCCTGTGAATCAATGGCAACGCGCCTCTGCGGCAAGGCAGGCCCGCGAGCACCAGCCCGCTTGCCCTCCAGCCCGGCGCGTCTTCAGTTGCCGTCCACCTGACCGGCCGTCAGGTTCGTCGCGCCGACACCGTTGATCGGCACCCATTCCGTGTTGTTCATGCGTGCCCAGATGCCGCCGCTGCCTGTGCCGAAATCGATCACCACGTCGGCCTTGCCGTTGCCGTCCAGATCGGCCGCGCCGATGTACTGCGCGCCGGCGCCGTGCAGCGGCACCCAGCTCGCGTTGTTCATGCGTACCCAGATGCCGTGCTGCGGCCCGAAGTCGATCACCACGTCGTCCTGCCCGTTGCCGTCCATGTCGGCAGCGGCGATCTGCGGCGTCCGCATGCCGACCACGGCAGACTGTGCCCCCGACAGGGTCACGACCGGGCGCGAGGTCGACAAGCCGTGCAGGCCCACCCATTCGGCATTGTTCATGCGCGTCCAGATGCCGTAGTCCATGCCGAAGTCGATCACCAGGTCGGCCATGCCGTTGCCGTCCATGTCCGCCGCGGTGATGATCTCCGCGCTGTTGGCGTGCAGCGCCACCCAATTGCTATTGTTCATCCAGACCCAGATGCCGTATTGCGGACCGAAGTCGACCACCAGGTCGTCGCGTCCGTCGTTGTCGAGGTCGGCCGCCGTCAGGTGGCGCGCCGAAGTTCCGTGCAACTGCACCCAGCTCGCGTTGTTCATGCGCGCCCAGATGCCGTAGGGCGGGCCGAAGTCGATCACGACGTCGTCCTGCCCGTTGCCGTCGAGATCGGCCCGCGCGATCTCGCGCGCGCTGGTGCCGTGCAGGCCAACCCATTCGGCATCGTTCATGCGCATCCAGATGCCGTACGGCGGACCGAAGTCGACCACCAGATCGTCGCGCCCGTTGAAGTCGACATCCGCGCTGACCATGTGCCGCGCCGGCGTGCCGTGCAGCGGCGTCCAGCTCGCATTGTTCCTGCGCTGCCAGATGCCGTTGCCGGCGCCGAAGTCGATGGTGAGGTCGTTGCCGAGGGGGTGCTTGCGGCCAAGGGTCGGCACCGGAAGCGTTGCAGGCAGATGCTGGATTCCGCTGATAATCTCTGTTCCTCCGGACATCGGTACGACGGGTCCGAACCCCCATCCAACCACCGTTCCATCGGATAACCCGGCAAGACAATGGCGGTCGGACGACCCAGTCCCGATCGCAATCGCACGGGTTATTCCCGAGACGGGTTTCGGAATATCAAAGGCGTTCTGATCAGCATCAACGCCGAAGTCCGACTCACCTGTGCAATTGTCGCCCCACGCCCAAACGGAACCATCGGCTCGCAAAGCCAAGCTGATCTCCCAACCTGCACGAATCGCCACGACACCATTCAAGCCACTTGCTCTAACCGGCACCAGTGATGCGAATGACGGACCGCCGTTTCCTAGTTCGCCTTTGCGGTTGGATCCCCAAGCCCAAACGGTTCCATCCCGTTTCAGTGCAAGACTATGTGTCTCTCCCGCTGCAACCGCGACGACGTCGGCAAGCCCCGTGACACGCACCGGCAAGGATCGGTTCGTGTCAGTCCCGTCGCCCAGCAACCCCGCCTCATTCCAGCCCCAAGACCAGACGGTACCATCGGCCCTCAATGCCAAGGTATGACGATCCCCCACCGATATCGCCAGAACATTACTCAATCCCTGAACGCGAACAGGCCGGGAACTCGATTGCTCGCTCCCATTTCCCAAGCGACCCTCGATCCCATCGCCCCAAGCCCATACCGTCCCGTCCGACCGAAGTGCAACCGCAAAGGAAAATCCAAGCTCCGCATTGACGGCATCTGCGATACCTGAGATCAATGTGGGACTCAGAAAGTCGCCCGACAATCCGTTACCTCCCGTATCGGACGGGACGCTCCCCCATCCCCACACGCGCCCATCATAAGTCACCGCCAAACGGCCGGCGGAACGATCGTCCACTCCACGCAATCGGTCCAGTGTCGTGAGTCGAACCGGCAAAGGGGCCGGCTCATCGGTCCCGTTTCCGTTTCTACCGCCCGTTGCCCAACTCCAGACAGTTCCATCAGCCCTGAGCAACGTCGTACCGGTGAGTTGCGGCGTCACCCCCGCCCCCGCCGGCGTCGCCATCGCCATCATCCCCAGCAGCGCCCCGGCCATCCACGCCTTGAGCATCCGCCGCTTCCCGCCTGCACTCGCCATCATTGCGCCCCTCGTCGTTCACGCATCCGCAGGATGCCGCGCGGTGCCCTGCCGCGCGCCGCGGCCTGCCACCATTTGTCATTCTCCCATGCCATGCTGATCGGCAACAAGATGACAGGGTGATGGCGCGGACGCCGTTTGCGCGCACTCCGTGACGGGCGGCACACCGGCGATTCGACAGGAGAAAGACGATAATGCGCGTTGGCGAACGATTCCTGCACACCATGAACCACGTGACTGATCTGCGCTGGCGGCGCCAGTGGGCGGCGCTCGGCTTGGGCTTCGTCGGTCTGGTGATCTACCTGTCGCTCACGTCCAGCCCGCCCGACCTGCACATGGGCTTCAGCCTCGATTTCGGCCATGTGATCGCCTACTTCTGGCTGATGATGTGGTTCGCGCAGCTTTACCGCGACTGGCGCACGCGCATCCGCCTGGCGCTGGCGTTCTTCGTCATGGGCGTGACGCTCGAATACCTGCAGGGGCTGGGCGGCTATCGCCACTTCGATTATTTCGACATGGCGCGCAACCTCGGCGGCCTGGTGTGCGCGCTGGCGCTGGCGACGACGCCGCTGCAGAACGTGCTGCGGGCGATCGAATCGCGATTGATCCCGAGATGACGCTGCCCTGAGGGCCGCATGGGCCGGCGCTCTGCGGCATGCCGTGCCCGGGATCGGAGCGTGGCGCGCCTTCCCGCCATGGCCGGCCTGCGAGCGCCGACCCATGCGGCTTCCAGGCCAGCGCGTTTTGCCCCCGCAGGCGGAAGATCAGATGACGAGGGTCTGCGCCTGGCCTTCGCGACGCGCGGCGATGACACCGATCTTGAACACGGTTTCGCCGGCCTGGCGCAGTTGTTCCATCGCGTGGTCGGCGTTCTCTTCGGCGACGATGACCACCATGCCGATGCCGCAGTTGAAGACGCGGTGCATTTCGGCGTCCTCGACCTTGCCTTCGCGCTGCAGCCAGTCGAACAGCGCCGGGCGCGCCCATTGGCTCTTTTCGAGCAGCGCGGTGCACTGGTCGGGCAGCACGCGCGGCACGTTTTCGGTGAGGCCACCGCCGGTGATGTGCGCCATGCCCTTGACCAGCCCCGGCCACTCGCGCAGCAGGCCGAGCAGCGGCTTGACGTAGATGCGCGTCGGCGCCATCACGGCATCGGCGAGCGAACGGCCGCCGGCGAACGGCGCGTTCATGTCGGGTTTGGCGCGCTCGATGATCTTGCGCACCAGCGAGTAGCCGTTGGAATGCGCGCCGTGTGAGGCGAGGCCGAGCACCATGTCGCCCGGCGCGATCGACTTGCCGTCGATGATGCGCGATTTTTCCACCACGCCGACGGCGAAGCCGGCGAGGTCGTATTCGCCGTCCGGATACATGCTCGGCATCTCGGCCGTCTCGCCGCCGATCAGCGCGCAGCCGGCCAGTTCGCAGCCCTCGGCGATGCCCTGGATCACCGTTGCGGCCGTGTCGACGTCGAGCCGGCCGCAGGCGAAGTAGTCGAGGAAGAACAGCGGTTCGGCACCCTGCACCAGGATGTCGTTCACGCTCATCGCCACCAGATCCTGCCCGACCGTGTCGTGCCGGTTCAGGTGGAAGGCGAGCTTCAGCTTGGTGCCGACGCCGTCGGTGCCGGACACCAGCACCGGCTCGCGGTAACTCTTGGACACCTCGAACAGCGCGCCGAAACCGCCGATGCCGGCCAGCACCTCGGGCCGCATGGTGCGCTTCGCGAAGGGCTTGATGCGTTCGACGAGGGCATCGCCGGCGTCGATGTCGACGCCCGCCGCGGCATAGGTGAGCGAATCGGGGTTGGGTGCGTGTGTGGTCATGGTGACGAGGGGTCCGGGCTGCGGCGCGGCGTTCGGCGGTGCGCGGCTTTCGGCCCGGCGCGCCCGGTCGTCGCGGTGAGTCTTGGCAAACTCGTTGATAAACTCGCTGGTAAACTCGCGGCTCGACGCACGGCAACACCCGTGCGGGCCACGCAAAGAGCCGCAATTTTACCGGAATCCGGTGCGCATCGCCGCGCGCCGCCATCGATGCAGCAACTGATCCTCGACATCCGCCCGGACACGCCCAAGCGCTTCGGCAATTTCGTCGCCGGCGCCAATGCCGAGGTTCTCGCGCGGCTGGAAGCGGCCACGCGGGCGGATGCGGTCGAGACCCTCTACCTCTACGGCCCGCCCGGCAGCGGGCGCAGCCACCTGCTGGAAGCCACGCGGCGCGAGTCGCAACGGCCGACGCTGCACCTTGCGGGCGCCACGGCCGGCGACTTCGATCCCGCGCCCGGCACGCTGTTGCTGGTGGATGACGTCGAGCAACTGGACGAGACGGCGCAAATCGCGCTGTTCCGCGCCTTCAACGCGGCGCGGCGCGACCGGCTCGCGCTGGTGCTGGCCGGCCGCGAGGCGCCGTTGCGCCTGCCACTGCGCGAAGACCTGCGCACGCGCGTGGGATCAGCGCTAGTGTTCGAGATCAAGCCGCTCTCCGATGCCGAAAAGGCGCATACGCTGCTGACCCAGGCGCAGGCGCGCGGCATGCGCCTCGAAGCCGACCTGGTCGATTACCTGTTGCGCCACGGCCGGCGCGACCTGCCCTCGCTGCTCGCCGTGCTCGATGCGCTCGACGCGGCGTCGCTCGAACGCAAGCGCCCGCCCACCCTGCCGCTGCTGCGCGAGGTGATGCAGGGCGCGCTTCCCCTCTGACCCCGGCAAACCCCATGGACCTCGTACTCTTCGACCTCGACAACACCCTGCTCTACGGCGATTCCGACTTCGAGTGGGCGCAGTTCCTGATCACCAAGGGCGTGCTCGACCGCGAGGTCTACGAGGCGCGCAACCAGGATTTCTACGACCAGTACAAGGCCGGCACGCTCGACATCTTCGAGTTCCTCGACTTCCAGCTGAAGCCGCTTGCGCGCCACCCGCGCGTGCAACTCGACGAGTGGCATGCCGAGTTCATGGCCACGCATGTGCGGCCGATCATCTTCGAGCCGGCACGTGCGCTGGTGCGCCACCACCTGGAGGCCGGTGCGCTGGTCGCCATCGTGACCGCGACCAACAGCTTCGTCACCGCGCCGATTGCACGCGAGTTCGGTGTGCGGCACCTCGTTGCGACCGAGCCGGAGGCGATCAACGGCGAATTCACCGGCAAGCCGCACGGCCTGCCGTGCTTCCGCGAAGGCAAGATCACGCGCGTGGACCACTGGCTGGCCGGACTCGGCCATGCGATCGGCGACTTCGCCATCAGCCGCTTCTACAGCGATTCGCTGAACGACCTGCCGCTGCTGGCGAAGGTGACGCATCCGGTCGCGGTCGATCCCGACGCGACGCTCGAGGCACATGCCCGCAGCCACGGCTGGCCGGTCATCAGCCTGCGCCCACCGGCGTCTGCAAAGTGTTGATTTGCTGTATGATCCGCCCTCCCTTGCCGGGCTCGCCCCGGCCCGAAGCCCGCCATCCAAAACTGCCGTGATCAAGAAGCTCCTGCGCAAGGTTTTCCGTCTCGATGTGGCCCGGCCGCAGGCGCCCGTGCGAACCGAGCCAGCGCTGATCGCGCTGGCCCAGCACGGCATCGCGCGCCACCGCATCCACCCTGCCGCAGGCAAGGTGTGCGACATCCTGCAAGGTGCCGGCTACAAGGCTTACGTGGTCGGCGGCGCGGTGCGCGACCTGATCGCCGGCATCGAGCCCAAGGACTATGACGTCGCGACCAGCGCCACCCCCGAGCAGGTGCGCGAATTGTTCCGCCGCTCGCGCATCATCGGCCGGCGCTTCCGCATCGTGCACGTGATGATGGGCAGCGAGACGCTGGAAGTCTCGACCTTCCGCGCCGCGCAGGACGGCACCGCAGAAACCGACGAGCACGGCCGCGTGCTGCGCGACAACGTGTTCGGCTCGCAGGAAGAGGATGCGGCGCGGCGCGACTTCACGGTCAACGCGCTCTACTACGACCCGTCGAACGAAACGGTGATCGATTACCACCACGGCGTGGCCGATCTCAAGCAGAAGACGCTGCGCATGATCGGCAACCCGGCGCAACGCTATCGCGAGGATCCCGTGCGCATGCTGCGCGCGGTGAGGCTGGCGGCCAAGCTCGGCCTCGTCATCGACCCGCAGGCGCGCGCGCCGATCCGCGAGATGGCGAGCCTGCTCGAGAACGTGCCGGCCGCGCGCCTGTTCGACGAGATGCTCAAGCTGCTGCTCTCCGGCCACGCGGTCAAGTGCATCACCCAGCTGCGCGAGGAGGGGCTGCACCACGGCCTGCTGCCGCTGCTCGACGTGATCCTCGAACAGCCGCTCGGCCAGCGCTTCGTCATGCTGTCGCTGGAGAAGACCGACCAGCGCGTGCGCGAGGACAAGACGGTGTCGCCCGGATTCCTGTTCGCCACCCTGCTGTGGCACGAGGTGCTCGGCGCGTGGGAGAAGCGCAAGGCCGCCGGCGAGATCGCGCAGAACGCCCTGTTCGCCGCAATGGACGACGTGCTCGACGCACAGGCGGACAAGCTCGCCATCACGCGCCGCATCGCCGGCGACATCAAGGACATCTGGGCGCTGCAGCCGCGCTTCGCGCAGCGCAGCGGCAAGCGCCCGCTGCGCGTGATCGAACAGCCGCGCTTTCGCGCCGGCTACGATTTCCTGCGCCTGCGCGCAGAGAGCGGCGAGATCGAGGCCGAAGAGGCCGACTGGTGGGAGCGCTTCGCCAACGTCGACCACGACGAACGCCAGGCCATGCTGGTGCCCGAGAAAGGACCGGCACGCAAGCGCCGCCGGCGTCGCCGCAAGCCGGCCGACGGTGCGCCGAATGCCGGCAACGACGGCGCGCCGGATGAAGGCGGCGGCGACTGAGCCTGCGGCAGGCGTGGTGCGATGAGCCTTCCCGTCATCCTGCAATCGTCGCTGTTGCTCGTCGCCTCGAACGTCTTCATGACGTTCGCGTGGTACGCGCACCTGCGCAACCTTAACGACAAGCCGTGGTGGATCGCCGCTTTCGCGAGCTGGGGCATCGCGCTGTTCGAGTACCTGCTGCAGGTGCCGGCCAACCGCATCGGCTATACCGAGATGTCGCTGGCGCAGCTCAAGATCCTGCAGGAAGTCATCACGCTGACGGTGTTCGTGCCCTTTGCGGTCTTCTACATGCAGCAGCCGGTCAAGCTTGACTATCTTTGGGCCGCCTTGTGTATCCTAGGCGCCGTCTACTTCGTTTTCCGTTCATAGGACGTACAGCTTGCTCGACAAGGCCAAGTACATCGTCGTCGATGGGCCGATCGGCGCCGGCAAGACCAGCCTGGCGCGGCGGCTCGCCGAGCGCATCGGCGCCGACACCCTGCTCGAGAAGCCGCAGGAGAATCCGTTTCTCGCGCGCTTCTACCAAGACATGGAACGTCACGGGCTGGCGACCCAGCTCTCATTCCTGTTCCAGCGCATGGATCAGCTGCGCGAACTCGGCCAGGGCGATCTGTTTGCCAACCGCGTGGTGTCCGACTTCCTGCTCGACAAGGATCCGCTGTTCGCCTCGATGAACTTGACCGACGACGAGTATGCGCTCTACCAGAAGGTCTACGAGCACCTCAAGCCGCATGCGCCGACGCCCGACCTGGTGATCTACCTGCAGGCAGAGCCGGACACGCTGGTAGACCGGGTGCGCCGCCGCGGGCTCGACGCCGAGAAACGCATCACCGAAAGTTACCTTGCGCGCGTAGCCGAGCATTACGCGAAGTTTTTCTACAACTACGACGCCGCGCCACTGTTCATCGTCAACGCCGAGGTGCTGAATCCGGTCGAGAATGACGACGATTTCGAGCTGGTGTTCCAGCGCCTCAACGCGATGCGCAGTTACCGCGAGTTCTTCGGCTACAGTCAGTAAATTTCCGCCCCGCCATGTCAACCCGCTGCGCCAAACCGCGCGTTAATGCGACCGTCTTCGCTCCGACCATGGAGGGTCACGCATGAATTATCTCGCCGACGGACGGCCTGTCACCCTGACCGAACTCGGCCGCATGCGTGCCGAGGGCGAGAAGATCGTGATGCTCACCGCCTACGACGCGAGCTTCGCCGCGGTCGAGGAGCGCTGCGGCGTCGACGTCATCCTGGTCGGCGATTCGCTGGGCAATGTGATCCAAGGACACGCCTCCACGCTGCCGGTGACGATGGACCACATGGTCTATCACACCGAGTGCACGGCGCGCGGCATGCATCGCGCCTTCCTGGTGGCTGACCTGCCCTTCGGCAGCTTCCAGGAATCGCCCGAGCAGGCACTGCGCAACTCGGCCCGGCTGCTCGCCGCCGGCGCGCAGATGGTCAAGCTCGAGGGCGGCGAAGTGATGGCCGAGACGGTGCGCTTTCTCGTCGAACGCGGCGTGCCGGTGTGCGCGCACATCGGCCTCACGCCACAGTCGGTGCATCAGCTCGGCGGCTACAAGGTGCAGGGCCGCACCGAGGACAGCGTCGAGCGACTCAAGCGGGAAGCCCGTGCGCTCGAAGACGCGGGCGCCGCCATGATGGTGCTGGAGATGGTGACGCGCGGCGTGGGCGCCGACATCACCGCCGCGACGCGCAGCATGGCCACCATCGGCATCGGCGCCGGGCCCGAGACGCACGGCCAGGTGCTGGTGCTGCACGACCTGATCGGCGTGTTCCCCGGCAAGCGCCCGCGCTTCGCCAAGGATTTCGTCGGCGGCGTTCGCACCGTCGAGCAGGCAGTACGCGCCTACGTCGAGGACGTCAAGGCGGTGCACTTTCCCGCACCCGAACATTGCTATTGAGTACCGGAAGAAATCGTCATGCAGACCCACAGCACCGTCGCCAGCCTGCGCGCCGCACTCGATGCCGAACGCAAGGCCGGCAAGCGCATCGCCTTCGTGCCCACCATGGGCAACCTGCACGAGGGCCACATCACGCTGATGCGCGGCGCGTTCCAGCACGGCGAATGCATCGTCAGCAGCATCTTCGTCAATCGCCTGCAGTTCGGTCCGAAGGACGACTTTGACCGCTACCCGCGTACCTTCGAGGCCGACTGTGCGAGGCTGGTCGACGCCGGCGTGCACCATCTGTTCGCGCCGGACGAGAACGAGCTCTACCCGACGCCGCAGAAATATATCGTCGAACCCGATCCCTTCCTGCAATCGACGCTCGAAGGCGAGTTCCGCCCCGGCCATTTCCACGGCGTCGCAACGGTCGTGCTCAAGCTCTTCAACATCGTGCAGCCGCACGCCGCGCTGTTCGGCAAGAAGGACTACCAGCAGTTCATGGTGCTGTCGAACATGGTGCGCGAGCTGAACCTGCGCATCGACGTCGTGCCCGGCGAAACCGTGCGCGCCACCGACGGCCTGGCGCTTTCGTCGCGCAACGGCTATCTGTCCGAGAAGGAACGCGCCGAGGCGCCACACCTCTATCGCCTGCTTGTCGCGATGCGCGACAAGATCCTCGCCGGCGCGCGCGATTACGAGGATCTGCAGGCCGAGGCCATGGCCGAACTCGTGTCGCGCGGCTGGGCACCGCAATATATTGCGGTGCGTCGCCGCTCTGACCTAAAATCCCCGACCGCTCACGATTCCGGGCTGGTGATCCTGGCCGCTGCCTTCCTCGGCACGACGCGCCTGATCGACAACCTGGAAGTTTAGGGCCTCGCGAAGCGCTCAGTCCCGCGATGTTCCAGCAGCGAACGTTGCGCCTTCACCGGCGCGCATTTGCCGTCTATTGAACAGGAGCTGAACATGCAACGCACCATGCTGCAGGCCAAGATCCATCGCGTCACCACCACCCACGCCGAGCTGAACTACGAAGGCTCCTGCGCGATCGACCAGAACCTGCTCGACGAATCCGACATCCGCGAATACCAGGCGATCGACATCTACAACGTCACCAACGGCGAGCGCTTCTCGACCTACGCCATCAGCGCCGAACGCGGCAGCGGCATCATTTCGGTCAACGGCGCCGCCGCACGCCGCGCCGCCGTCGGCGACATCCTCATCATCGCCTGCTACTCGAACTATAGCGAGATGGAACTGCAGAAGCACGAACCGAAACTGGTCTACGTCGACGGCCGCAACCGCGTCGTGCGCAAGGGCAACGCGATCCCGGTGCAGATGGCCGGGTGAAGCACTGCGCGTTCGCCACAAGGGCCGCCGCGAGCGGCCCTTTTTGTTCCATCGGGCTGCAAGGTGCATGGTCTGGTCCTCCCAGGCATCCCCCGCCTGCAAGGCAGGCGCCATAAGCGTCCCGCGGCATGCTGCCCGCAGATCGAATGCTCATGCGCCGTCCGGGCCGGCCATCGCGAGCGGCCAAGTGCCAATCCGCACCTACTGCCTGCCACTTGCCACCATTCGCCTTTCATAGTAAATCGACTGGTGCGCAAATGTGATGCATCCAACGCGGGTAATTGAGCGCGACGGACTGCGCCACCGCGACCTCGGAGAAGGATGACATGAAGATCGAAGGCACGATCAAAATCTGGAATGACGACCGCGGATTCGGATTCATCGAACCATCGATCGGCGGACAAGAGATCTTTGTCCACATCAAGGCCTTCAGCGGGCTGCGCGGTCGACCTCGGATTGGCCAGCGCGTCGCGTTCAGCGTTGCGACCGGCAAAGATGGCAAGAAACGGGCACAAGACGTCGAACTGATTCGTGCCGTTGTTCGAACACCTCAGCGCCGCTACGAGTCTCCCGCACAATGGGGCACGGCAAGCCTGTTCGCCATTCCTGGATTCGTTGTCTTGTTCGCAACGGTCGAGTACATCTGGCGGCCACCCGGTTGGATCGCGTTGCTCTACGTGACTGCCAGCTTCATCTGCTTCCTTGTGTATGCATTCGACAAGTCCGCAGCCGTCGCCGGCCGCTGGCGCGTTTCGGAGGGAACCTTGCTCGCGCTCGGCCTTGCCGGCGGCTGGCCCGGTGCGCTTGTCGCCCAGCAATTGCTTCGGCACAAGTCCAGCAAGACTGCGTTTCGCACCAGTTTCTGGGTCACCGTCGTGGCAAACGTCGCGGCTCTTCTCTGGTTCTGCGCGCCGGTAACGCGGGCGGGTTCGTGAACATACTGCTTCGTGACCAGCGGCGACTCTTCGCTTTCCTTGGGGCCTCCCTGCGGCGTCATCGTGCGGTACGCGTTCGCTCAATCGCTCGACAAAACCATCGGCGCCGGCGGAAAGATCGAATGCAACCACCGGCCGACGGCGAGGCTGCAACGACGCGGATTCTCGCCGACCGGCCGGCGATCGCCGCGCGCCCGGACTCTCGGCCGCGGGCGACGAATCTTTCTACGCGCTTTTTACGCGCGAGCAGTTCGAAGGCAGCTGCGCGCTGAGGCATGGCACTGCGCGCGCACCACCGGCTTGCCCCCATGCCATGCCAAGCGCACCATTACGCAAACTCGGGAGTCTGACGGCCGGCTGCCGGGGCGAATCGGCATCTTCCGACCGCCGAGGCATTTCCTTCAATCGGAGGAGAAGACCATGGCAACCTACATCACGCTCGCCAATTTCACCGACCAGGGTATTCGCAACATCAAGGAATCGCCCGATCGCGTACGCGCGTTCCTCGGGCTCGCCGAGGATCTCGGCTTGACCGTCAAGAGCGTTCACTACACGGTCGGGACCTGCGACCTGGTCACGATCATCGAAGGATCGGACGAGGCGGCCGCAACCGCGCTGCTGAAGCTCGGCTCGCTCGGCAACGTGCGCACGCAGACGATGCGCGCCTTTACGCCCGAAGAGATCCGCACGCTCGTCAATCGCATGCCCTGACCGACACGACACATGCCGGAGCACATCATGCAGCAGGTTCTCGTCTATGCCGATTCGCTTTCGTGGGGCATCGTGCCGCTGACACGCAACCGGCTGCCGTTCGACAGGCGCTGGCCGGGCGTGATGGAAATTGCGCTCGGCGAACGCGGCATGAAGGTGCGCGTCATCGAGGACTGCCTCAACGGCCGGCGAACGGTGTGGGACGATCCATTCAAACCCGGCCGCAACGGCCTGGCCGGCCTCGCGCAGCGCATCGAGGCAAACTCGCCGCTCGCGCTGGTGATCCTGATGCTCGGCACCAACGACCTGCAGTCGATGCATCCGCACAACGCCTGGCATGCCGCGCAGGGCATCGCCGCCCTGGTCAATGCGATACGCACGGCCCCGATCGAGCCGGGCATGCCGGCGCCGCCGATCCTGGTCGTGGCACCGCCGCCGGTCGAAACGCCCAAGGGGCCGCTGGCGCCGAAGTTCGCCGGCGCCGAAATGAAGTGCGCCGGCTTGGCCCAGGCGTATCGCGAGTTGGCGCAATCGCTGCATTGCGCCTTCTTCGATGCGGCGAGCGTCACGCGCTCCAGCCGCGTGGATGGCGTTCATCTCGACGAAGATCAGCACCTCGCGCTCGGCACGGCACTGGCCGGTGCGGTCGCGCCGATGCTCGCAGACTGAACTCAGGCCGAGCGCAGCGCCTCGGTGATGTTCATGCGCGCCGCGCGCGCAGCAGGCAGGAAGCCGCCGACCAGACCCATGATCAGCGAGAACAGCAGGCTCTCGACGACGATGGCCGGCGTCAGGCGGAAGCTGAACGCCAGCTCGGCGAACGACTGCCAGTTCATGGTCGAAATCGTATAGAGCTGCATGAACGAGGCCAGCACCAGGCCGACGATACCGCCGAGCAGCGCGAGAAACAGCGATTCGGCGAGAAAGGCAAGCATCACGGCGGATTTGCGGAAGCCGATGGCGCGCAGCGTACCGATCTCGCCGGTACGGTTGGCGACGGCTGCATACATGGTGATCATCGCACCAATGATGGCGCCGATCGAGAAGATCACCGACAGCGTGATGCCGAGGATGCGCAGGAAACGCGACAGCGCCTCGGACTGGTCGGCGTAGAACTGCCGCTCGCGCTTGAGCTCGAGCTTGATGCGCGGATCGGCCTCGATCGCGTCGCGCAGCGCGTCGAACTGATCGGCCTGCGCAAGCCGCACGATCACCGACGAATACACCACGCGGCGAAACGACGGCATCATCAGGTCGGCGTCCCCCCAGACCTCGGAGTCGAAGCCGCTCTTGCCGGCATCGAAAATGCCCACAACGGTCCATTCGCGGCCGCCGAAGCGCAGCGTCTCACCCACCCCGCCACCTTCGAAGCGCTCGGCGATGGAGCGCCCTGCGACCACCTCGGCCGCACCCGGCCGGAACATGCGCCCGGCAACCAGCCGCACCTGAGGACGCAGCGCAAGCCCCATCTCGCCGACACCGCGCACCAGCACGTTCGACACCTTGCCCGTGCCGCGCTTGGGCAGCGAAATCAGCACCACGGCCTCCTTCGAGGCCAGCGGCCGCCCGCCCGCGCCGAGCGCGACCTGCGGCTGGCTTTCGACCAGCGCCGCCTGCGCGCGCTCCACGCCGCTCTGAACCTCGGTGCCGGCGCCCTTGCGGATCGCGACCACGTTGTCGTACGAGCCGGTGTCGACCAGCGTTTTCTTCAGGCCCTCGTCGAGCATCAGCACGGCGGCATAGACGAACACCACCAGCGCCATGCCACCGGCGGTCAGCACGGTAGTCAGGCGGCGCGTCCACAGATTGCGCAAACTGTAGGAAAGCGGAATGGGCAAGGCAGCACCGGAAACGCAAGGGATTGCAGCGCGAATTATAGGACGCCAGGGGGCATGCCCCGTCGCACCGCAAGCCACCAACGGCGCGGCCGCACAGGGCGGCTAGAATGAGAGTGAGGGTAGGGATATCGAGAATGCGCCGGAAGCCGGGAAGGATGGCGGCGCAAGCGGGGAGATTGTATTTTTTCGCCTGGCGTCCAGATCAAGGAGAATGCAATGAAAAGGGGATTGATGATTGTCGCGGGCGTCGCGCTTGGCGTGTCGGCCGCAAATGGGCCGGCAGTAGCGCAAGAGACGGCAGTGAAGCTGTCGAAGGCCGATCTGCTCGAGTTGATGCCCGGACAAAAGGTGATGCACGTGTCGAAAGCCGGCAATACGCGCCACTGGACCAACGAGGCGGACGGTAGCCTGTTTGCCTCGTGGGCGCCGATCATCACGGGCTCGGGCAAGTTCGGCGGCTCGGGGAAAGGGACGTGGAACATCTCGGATGACGGCCGCTATTGCGTGAAGATCGACTGGACGCGCGCCCCCGAAAAGTGGTGCAGGTTCATTTTCCGCTCGGGCAACGACTACTCGATGGGCGGCTCCGACGATCCGGCGGCGGAGCGGGAAAAGCTCGGTCTGCAGAAGTAGCCCCGAGACGGCGATTGGCTGGATCGGCATCGCCGTCCTTCTGCATGCCGCACGCGGGTTGCCAGCGCTGCGTGAGTCTTGCAGAATCGCGCGGGCGGTGCCTTTGTGCCGGGCGCCTGAGCCGATCAGAAGGAGTTCCCGAGTGAGCCGACCCGCAGCACAATCCCGCCAGCCCGGCCAGGGCGAGATCCAGCAGATCATCAACCTGATCGGCAGCGGCAGGCTGCCGCAGGCCGAGGATGCAGCGCGCGCGCTGGTACGGGCCTGCCCGAACGCGCTGGTCGCGCACAACCTGCTCGGTGTCGCGTTCGAACAGCAGGGCAAGTTCGAACAGGCTGCGACGGCCTACGGCAACGCACTGGCGATCGACCCGAACATCGCGGAAATCCGCTTCAACCTCGGCGTCGTTCTCGGCAATCTCGGCAAGGCCGAAGAGGCGGCGGCGCAGTACCGCAAAGCCATCGCGCGCAAACCCGATCTCGCGGTGGCGCACTTCAATCTCGGCACGCTGCTGCAGGCGCAGGGCAAGCTCGCGGAAGCGGCCGACTGCTACCGCCGCGCAACGCAGGCAGAACCGCGCTTCGTCGAGGCTTGGGGCAATCTCGGTGCCGTGCTGCAGCAGCAGGGCTGGCTCGACGACGCGGTTGCCGCTTACCGCGAGGCACTGCGAATGCAGCCGGATGCGCAACTCCACTTCAACCTCGGTACCGCGCTGCGCACCCAGGGGCGGCTCGAGGCCGCCGTGGCCAGCTTTCGCGATGCGATCGCACTGCGGCCGGACTATGCGCAGGCCCACAACAATCTTGGCGAGACGCTGCGCGACCAGGGTCGGATGGGCGACGCGCTGCAATGCTATCGCACGGCGCTGGAGATCGACCCGGAAAACGCGGAAGCCTGCTACAACATGGGCGAGTATCTCTACTTCGCTGGCGAGTTCGACCAGGCGGTCGAGTACTTCGAGCGCTCGCCGCGCTGGGATTCGCGCGATCGCGCGCTGTACTGCCTGTACAAGGCCGGGCGCTTCGACGCCTTCGCAGAACGGCTCGAAGGCGCCCTTGCCGGCCCGCACACCTCGCCCCTGCTGGCCACGCTGACCACGCATTACGCGACCAATTTCGGCGTCGAGGATCGCTACGGGTTCTGCCGCAATCCGATGGACTTCGTCCATCACAGCCGCATCGACGCGCTCGCCGTACCCGGCAGCCCGCTGCTGGCCGATCTGATGCGCGACATCACGCACACCGAAATCGCGGAACGCCGGCAGGGCCGGCTCTATTACGGCATCCAGTCGGCCGGCAACCTGCTCAAGCGCCCGGAGCCGTCGTTCCAGGCGCTGGCGGCTGCAGTGCGCGAGAAGATCGCCGAGTACCGCGCGCGCTTCGCCGATGCCGACTGCGAGCTGGTGCGCGCCTTTCCGGAGCGGATCGAATTCAGCAGTTCCTGGTACCTGAAGATGCAGAAGGGCGGGCACCTGACCTCGCACATCCACGAGGAAGGCTGGATCAGCGGCTGCGTGTACCTCGCGCTGCCGAACAAGAACCAGGGCCATGCCGGCAGCATCGAATTCAGCACGCACGGCGACGACTATCCGCAGCGGCATGCGGATTTTCCGTCGCGTATCGTCGATCAGGCGGTGGGCGACATCGTGCTGTTCCCGTCATCGCTGTTCCACCGCACGATCCCGTTCGAGTCGGACGAGGACCGCGTCTGCGTGGCTTTCGACCTGAAACCGGCGAACGCCTGAAAGACTGACGGCGCCCGTACGGCGCCGCCTGCATGCGGATAACCGGCGCGCAGCGCCGTGCGAGCCTCAGGTCGTGTAGCCGATGCGGAACCCGCCCCACTGCCGGCCGCGCACGATGATCGGGGCCGAGATGTCGTGCACGATCTCGCCGGTATCGCGGCGGTAGGTCTGGATCAGGAAAGGCAGCGTGTGGCTGCCACAGCGCTTGCCGACCGGATCGGTGAAGATGCGCTTGGTACGGCTGTTTGCCATGTCGATCTTCTCGTCGCCGGTGAGCGGCTTCGAATAGCGCTTGTTGTGCGTCGGGAAATAGCCGTTGCGATCGACCGCACCGGCATAGACGAGTTCCTTCCTGCTGTCGAGGATGCTCTCCTGGATCGGCGGGAAAAGTTCGTCGGTAATCTTGTCGAAGCGCGTCTGGAACTTCTGCGGCTTGGTGTTCGGAATCGGCCGGTAGTTTTCGTCGAACAATTCCGCCTCGGAAATGAGCCCGGCCTTGAGCGCCGATTCCAGCGTTTGCGCGATGTCGGCTGCTGCCTTCTGCACCAGCACGGGCATTTCGCCGTGCACGCGCAGGGCGGTGTCGCCGATGTCGCCCAGCTTGAAGACGGTGCCGATTTCCTTGAGATTGACCGCCAGATTGTCCAGTTGCGTCGCCTGGCCGAGTGCCTGCGAGGCGCCACCGGAATTGCGTTCCACCAGATCCAGGATACTGCGCACCTGGCGCACGACGACATCGCCGTCGCGGGTCTGCTCCGCGATCGCATCGGCAATTGCATGGACCTTGTTCATGGTGTCCTGCGCACCACGGCTGATCGCCTGCAGTGCTTCGGACGCGGCCTGCGCATACTCGGCGCCTTGCGTCGCCTGACCCGCACCGGATTGAACCAGCGCAATCGCCGCTTCGGTGTCGGTCTGGATGGCGGCGATGACGGTGCCGATTTCGGCCGTCGCCAGCGAGGTGCGCTCGGCCAGCTTGCGCACTTCGTCGGCCACCACGGCGAAGCCGCGGCCCTGCTCGCCTGCGCGGGCTGCCTCGATGGCGGCATTCAGCGCCAGCAGGTTGGTCTGGTCGGCGATCTCGCGGATCGTCTGCACGATGCCATGGATGGAGCGCGAGGCTTCGCCAAGCTTGGCAATTGCGCCGGCTGACTGTTCGACGGCTTGCGCGATACGCTTGATCTCCTCCGACGCACGCCCGACGATCGCCGCGCCCTCGTCGGACAGTTCGTGCGAGCGCTTGGCGTTCGCCGCCGCCTGGGTGGCATGCCCGGCGATCTGCTCGATGTTCGCCGTCATGTGCTCGATCGACTGCGTAACGGTCTCGGCCGCCGTCTTCTGTGCTGCCGACCCATCGCTGACGCTGCTCGCGGTGCCGGAAAGTTGCCTGGATGAATGCGCGACCTGGTCCGAGTTGAAGTACACCTTGCCCATGATGCTCTGGAAGGTGGCGATCAGTTCGTTGAACGCCTTCGCGGCAGGGCCGACGTCCGGACCGATTACCGTCGCACGTTGCGACAGATCGCCATCGCGCTTCATTTGCTCGATGGTCGCGCGCAGGCCGTGGAGCGGGCTGTTGATGCGGATGCCGAGCAGCCACCAGATCGCACCGATGCCGGCGGCACCGGCCACGGCCTGAAGGGCGAACGCAGGCGACAGGCCAGCGCCTGCAATCAGAAAAACCGCTGCAGAGATGATTTGCACCACCGCGGCGATGGCCGCGACGATGATCCGAACCGTCATTGTGGTCCCTCGAGAATCTTGTCTTGGATCATGAACAGCCGATTTCACCCGGCGATTCCGCTTGGCTGAACTACGGAGCCGGTTCGCAAATCTTGAGACGTTCCAAGATGCCCGCCGTCTGTCCAGTTGAGGCGCACTTGCCCACGGCGACGCGGCGTCGCACCAAATCCGGGGGCTGCTATCCGGCCGAGCGCAAACCGTCCACGATGCGCACGTGCATGGCCTTCCAGCCAGGCGCGAGCGCGGCCACCAGCCCGACCAGCGCCGCCGCCGCGAACTGCATGGCAATCGTCGCGGGGCTGATATTGAACACCGGGAACAAGGAGCCCATCGCCTGCGCAAACGCATGGGCGATGGGAAAGGTCGCGGCGATGCCGAGCCCGCCGCCGATCATCGATATGGCAAGCGATTCGCCGCAGATCAGCAGTGCGAGGAAGCCCGGGCCGAAGCCGAGCGCCTTGAGCGTCGCGTACTCCGACAGACGCTCTCGCGCAGTCATCGCCATGGTGTTGGCCATGACCGCCATGATGATGAAGATGACGAGGAAGGACACCGCCCGGATCACCACCACGATCGCCTCGGTCATCGACACGAAGCCAAGCTGGAAGGCCTTCTCGGTCTCGGTGATGGTCTCGGCGTTCGAGTTCCTGAACATCGCGTCGATGTCGCGGCTCACCTCCGCAGCACGCATTGCATCGTCCAGTTCCACCACGAACCAGCCAGCCAGGTTGGCGCGCCGCGGCACGGTGGCCCGCAGCGTTTCGTTGAGATACTCCCAATGGAAGAAGAACTGCGACGTGTCGGTACTCGGCTCGCGGCCGTCGTAGATGCCGCGCACCACGAAATCCCAGTTGCCGGGAAAGATCGTCCCCTTGAGGGTCACGGTGTCGCCGATGCGGAAGCCGTAAGTCTGCGCCAGCTTGCGTCCGACGATGGCGCCCTTGCGGTCGCGCTGCCAGTCCTTGAACTCGCTTTCGGGAACCAGGTATTCCGGATACATCGCGAGGTAACCCGCTTCGAGCGCAAACTGCGGAAAGAAGTTCTTCGGCTCCTTGTAGATGCCGCCGAACCAGTTGCCCGCCGCCACGCGGCGCACGCCGTCGACACTGCGCAGCTTCTCGCGGTACGTGATCGGCAGCGAGAAGACCAGCGACACCGCATGGCGCGTCACCAGCCGCGCCGACGAGGCCGCATTGACGCCGGCATACCAGGCGCCGACCACCGTCTGCAGCAAACCGAAGGCGACGATGGCGACCACCAGGCCGACGATGGTCAGAAAGGTGCGCAGCTTGTGCCGCAGGGTATTGCGCAGGATCAGCAGCGCGACATACATGCCCGGCTCGTGGTCAGGCGCTGCGCAGACGGAACAGCCGCGCCAGCGCGATCGTGGCGAAGGGCAGCACCAGCCCGATGACAACGGCGGTCAGCAGCAGCGCCTGCAGCTCGGAATAGTCGGCCGGCGACGAGATCGCATGCGTCACCGGGTCGCGCACCTCGCGCTTGAGTTCGAACACCTGATTGAGGTATTTGGTGCCGAGCTGGCTCGCCGACAGCGCGAGGTTGGTGAAGCTCGCCATCACGGCGAAGTACGTCGCCTTGAGTTTCTCGGGCGCCGAGTTGGCGATCCAGGCCAGCATCGGGATCATCGCGATCTGCCCGAGCGGCGATTCGAGCGCGGTATCGATCAGCGCGATGAAACGCGCATCGACCACGCCGCCGGTCATGCGCGCCGTCCACTCATGCACGCCGTAGCTCATGCCGAGTATCGGCAGCGACAGAATGAAGCCGGTGAGGGTCAGGAAACCGACGACATAAGTGATCGAGCGCTCCGCCATGAAGCGGCGGAACAGGAACATGCCGGCCAGCGTCAGCGTGCTGCCGATCAGAGACAGGACGGAAAGGAAGGCCTGGTCGAAACCGAGATGGTCGATCATCCACCAGGTCACGCCCGGTCCGGTGCCGGGCACGGCGCGAAAGACGAAGATCACCACCGCGGTGCCGATCAGCGTGGCACGCGCATCGGGCTCCAGTTCGCGCACCAGACGCGACATCATGAACAGCACGATCGCCATCGAACCGGCGAAGATGATCTCCTGGTTCCAGGCCAGTTTCGAAAGACCCATCGCCAGCGTGAACAGCACGAAGCCGAAGCCGCCGCCGAGGATCCACCAGTTGGGTGCGGTCGGCTCGCCCTGCCTGCCGAGCAGGATTTCGACCTCCGCCGGCGTCATGCCGCGCGCGAGCAGGCGCGCACGATCGCGCCGCGCCAGCGTGCCCGCGATCACCACGCCGGCCACCGACACCAGCGGAATCACCAGCGCCATCAGATAGACCTGCCGATACAGCCCGACCTTCTGCGCCTGCGGCATCGCCTCGGTGCCCTGGAACAGGTAGAGGTTGATCAGCGCCACCAGCACCGTGCCGCCGATGATCGCCACGCGGCCCAGCGTCTGCATCGTGGTATGCATCAGGCGACGCTGTTCGGCGTCGATGGCCTTGCCGGCGGCATCGACGCGCGGCACCGCCTCGACCGTCATCGCATCGGCCACTGCGTCCTGCAGCACGTAGCCGACCGGCGCCAGCATGGCCGAGATGACGAACCAGGTTTCCACCGGCAGCACCGTCGCCATTTCGGCGCGATTGCCGATCAGGCCCGCCATGATGAGCAGACTCGCCGCAATCAACGCCGCACCGAGCCAGATCAGCCCGCTCTTCCAGCGCCAGATCAGGTCGACGACATGACCGATCACCATCTTGATCGACCACGGAATCACCGCCCAGAAACCGAGCGCCGCCAGGAACGCCGCCGACAGGCCGAGGTACTCCTTGACGAAGAAGGTGCCGACGATGCCAGTCAGCCCCTGGATGCCGGCGGCCATGTACACCATCAGCGGCGGCAGGTACGAGAAGCGCATCTCGCGCCCGAGTTCGAGGATGTTGCGGTCGATCCAGTGGAGGAGTTTGTTGGCGGTCATGGGTGTGTCGTCGTTTTGAATATCCCGACTGATTGTGCGGCCGGCGGCTGGTGTGGACATGCCGCGCCGGTTTCGCCCGGCAGACGAGTTACGTCTCTTGCTTCGCCAGGAGAAGTAACCATGAGAAGGCGCCCCTGCTGTCGCGCCCTTCGCTGCGCTACGGGTTCCCTGCGCTGCTCACCAGCCCGAGGCGGCTGCGCAACTCGCTCCGCTGCGCTGCGCTCGGACAGGGCTCGCCGACTGCCCCCCGGGCAGGCTGCCCTGCTCGGCGCAACAGAAGGGAGACAAGCAAAACCGATCGAACACGACGGCCTTCGTGCAATCAAAGGGCGGATCTCGCCGCGACGCCATTCCTCCCGTGAGCGCCGCCGAGCAGCACAGATCTGTCGGGGGAAGTCGGCGAGCCCGGTCTGAGACTGCGCAGCAGCCGAGTTGCGCAGCCGCCCGACAGATCGAGCAGCGCAGGGCATCTTGCGCGAAGCGCAAGGCGGCGAACCCGGGTCGCCTTTTCCTTGGTTACTTTCTCTTGGCGAAGCAAAAGAAAGTGTCTTGCCGCCGGGCAACCCCCGGCGCGGCGGCAGGTCCGCAATAGGCGACGATTTCAACGCAACAGGAAATGGGCTTCGACTTCGCTGCGCGCAGCCTGTCCTAAGCGGAGTCGAAGGGCGCAGCACGAACGGGTTCCGGGTTACGGGTGCGGGATTCGGCTTACGCGCTGCGCCCGCAGCCAACGACTTCAAACTCCACAACCAGACCTGCCACGACCCGCATGGATAAACGCTCTCCAGCCATGCACCGCCACCTGCCTCATGAGCCGGACCTCCCGGCGCGGCATAGCCTGCAAGCCAATATCCATGCGCCCTCCGGGCCGATGCATTCACGCGTTCACCAGTTCCTGGCGCGACGACAACTCGCCCTTCTCCAGATGCATGATCGCGTGCGCATGCTGCGCGGCGCGCTGGTCGTGGGTCACCATGACGATGGTCTTGCCGGTTTCGCTGTTCAGCCGTTGCAGCAGCGCGAGCACATCGCTGGCCGATTCGCGGTCGAGGTCGCCGGTCGGCTCGTCGGCCACGATCAGCGTCGGATCGGTCACGAGCGCGCGCGCAATCGCCACGCGCTGCTGCTGCCCGCCCGACAGTTCCGAGGGCTTGTGGTCGATGCGATCCGACAGCCCGACCATGTCGAGCGCGACGCGCGCCCGCTCGCGCCGCGCACTGCGCGACAGACCGGTGAGCAGCAGCGGAAGTTCCACGTTCTCGAGCGCATCGAGCACCGGCATCAGGTTGTAGAACTGGAAGATGAAACCGATGTTGCGCGCTCGCCAGTCGGCAAGCTCGCGCTCGTCCATGGTTCCGATGTCGTTGCCGGCAACGACGAGTTGGCCGCTGTCGGGGCGATCGATGCCAGCGATCAGGTTGAGCAGCGTGCTCTTGCCCGACCCCGACGGCCCCATCAGCGCAAGGAACTCGCCGGCCGCGATGTCGAAGCTGATGCCCGACAGCACCGGCACGATCTGCGCGCCGCGCCGGTAGGTCTTGACGATGTCCACCAACTGCACGATCGGTGTCGCGCCGTCGCCCGCCGCCGCGCTCACGACTTCTGCACCAGCCTGATCGCGGCGCCGTCCTGCAGCTTGGGCGCGGGCTTGAGCACCACCTTGTCGCCCGGCTTGACGCCCTCGACGACCACGTTGTCGCCCAAGCGCGCGCCAGTCTTCACCGCCACCATCTGCGCCTTGCCCTCCTGCATCAGGAACACCACCGGCGTCCCGTTGCGCTCGGTCACCGCGTCCGGGTTGATGGCAATGCGCGGCTGACGCTCGGCCTCGCCAACGGCGCGCTCCAGGAACGCGATCTTCGCGCTCATCTCGGGCAGCACGCGCGCGCTGCCGGCCACGTCGCGATCGACGAACTTCACCTTGGTCAGCACGCTCGCCTTGGCACGATCCACCGTCGGCACGAGCCGGCTCACCTCGCCGCGAAAGCGCCGGTCCGGCAGCGCGTCGAGCTGGATCTCGCACGGCTGGCCCGGCCTGATCTTCGCGAGGTTCGATTCGGATACATCCGCCTCGACTTCCAGCGTCGCCATGTCGGCCATCGAGACGACTGCGCCCTTCGAGTCCACCGCCGAGGAAAAAGGCGTGACGATGTCGCCCACGTTCGCGCTCTTGGTCAGCACCACGCCGTCGAACGGCGCGCGGATCAGCGTCTGCTCGACGGCAACCTGCGCCGCGCGCGCCGCGGCCTGCGCGGCCACATGCTGCGCCCTGGCGCTGGCCAGCGCGGCAACGGCGCGGTTGTAGCGCGCCTGCGCGGTATCGACCGCCGATTGCGAGACGAATTTCTGCGCCAGCAGGTCGCGCGCGCGCCGGTAGGCAAGGTCGGCATCGCCGAGTTCCGCCTGCGCCTGGCCGATTCCGGCCTGCGCAACGCTGACCTGCGCCAGCGCCTGGTCGGCTTGCGCGCGCACGTCACGACTTTCGAGGCGCGCGATGACCTCGTTCTCCTTGACCGCACTGCCCTCCTGCACACCGAGCCATTCGAGCCGGCCGGTCGCCTTCGACGACACGGCAGCCTTGCGCTGCGCGACGACGTAGCCGGTGGCGTTGAGCAGGGTGAAGGCCTGGTAGGGATAGGCGGTGGTGACCGATACCGTTTCGACTTCCGTCACGCCCTTCGATGCAGCGAACCAGATGCCGGCCGCGACCAGCACGACGGACACTGCAATCCAGACCCATCTTCGCCGGCGCCGACGCGGCGCGATATCGATGTGAGTACGGTCGAGCCTGAGCTTCGCGATATCGTTTTCGGGCATGTGTGGCGCGGGTTTGCCGGACAGCGGCCGATTATACGCGCGTGCTAACGCACCTTTCCGGTGCATGCTGGCGCGCAGACCGCCTCGCGGCGCAGCCACAAAACAAGACATTTGGCCTATCGACAGTGCCAAACCCCTGTCGGCAAAATGGTCGGCGGCGCACAATGACGTCGCTGTCCCGCGCGCGGGACAATCGCAGTTCTAACAACAACAATCGCGCTTTCGGAGATTCCGATGGGCAATCGAACGCGGCACGCGTTCCTGCAGGGGGTCGGATTCATTCTGCCGGGGTTGCTTTTGCCCGCGCAGGCTCAAGACATGCAGCATGTCGTGCGCGCCGGCGAGAACCCGTGGACGATCAGCGCACAGTTGCTGCGCTCCATGGCCTTTTGGCCGCGCCTGGTCTCCTACAACCGCATCGCCGATCCGCTGCGCATTGCGCCGGGCACCGTGCTGCGCATACCCGAAGCCTGGCTCGCGCAGCGCGCCGCCGCCGCGCGCGTGCTCGGCCTCGAGGGCGAGGTGACGATGACCGACCCCGCCGGCCGCACCGTGCGGCTGTCCCCCGGCGATCTCGTCCCTCAGGGCGCTCGCATCGCCACCGGCGCCCAAGACAGCCTGTCGCTCGGCCTGATCGACAACTCGCGCGTGCTGATCAAGAGCGGCAGCGAGATCCGGCTCGAAGCCAATGCCGAGGACGTTCGCGGCAAGCGGCGCAACATCCTGTTCGACTTGCGCCGCGGCGCCGTCGAAAACGACGTAGAGAGGCGCAGCAGCAGTGGCGGCCGCTTCGAGATCCGTACGCCGGCCGCAGTCGCCGCGGTGCGGGGCACGCGCTTCCGCATCGCCGCGCAGGACGAGAACACCAGCGCCGAAGTGCTCGACGGCGGCGTCGACCTGCGCAACGTGCAGGGCAGTGTCGAGTTGAAGGCCGGCTACGCCAGCCGCGTCGCCGCGCAGTCGGCACCGCAGCCGGCGCGGCCCATGCTGCCCGCGCCCGACCTGGGCGCGCTGCCGGCGCGCATCGAGCGCGTGCCGACCGACCTTGGCATCGCGCCGCTCGCCGGTGCCACCGGCTATCGCAGCCAGATCGGCTACGACGAGCAGATGGCGGCCCTGCTGTTCGACCAGACCACGGCGCTGCCGGTGGCGCGCGTGCGCGACCTCCCCGATGGCGAGTACCTGTTGCGCGTGCGCGGCGTTGATGCCGACGGGCTGGAGGGTTTCGACGCCACGCGACGCATCACCATCGACGCGCGGCCCGAGCCGCCTTTCGCCATCGCGCCGGCCGATGACACGCAATTGTCCGACCCACGCCCCGCGTTCAAATGGACACGGCGCGATGGCACCCTGACCTATCGCTTCCAGCTCGCGCGCGATGCCGCGTTTGCGCAGCCGCTGCACGATCGCAGCGACATCCGCGGCGACACGGTCGCGCTCGATGACGACCTGGCGCCAGGCGAGTATTTCTGGCGCATCGCGGCGATCGACGAACGCGAGGGGCAGGGTCCGTTCGGCAGCGTGCAGCGTCTGCGCCGGGTGCCCGGCGCGCCCGCGCTGAAGGTGCAGTCGGACGGCCAGAAACCCGCCGTCCGCTGGCAGCCGGGTGGCCCGGACGAGCGCTTCCAGTTGCAGGTCGCACGCGAGCCGGGCTTTGCCGCCCCGGTGGTCGATCTCACCCTGTCCACGCCCGATGCACCGCTGCCGGCGCTCGAAAGCGGCCAGTACTACCTGCGCGCGCGCACCATCGCCGGCGACGGCTACGTCGGCGACTGGGGGCCGGTGCAGCAGTTCGACATCAAGGGCGGCCTGTCGCCCGCGCTGCTCCTGCTGCTGCTTCCGCTGCTGCTGGCCCTGTGAGCGCATGAGCCGGCCCGCCAATCACGCGCCCAAATCCGCCTGGTGGCACTGGCTGGTGCCGTGCCTGATCGCGCTTGGCGCCACGCTGGGCGGCTTTTCGCCACTGCAGCGGCTGGACCTGCTGGCCTACGACCTGCTCTCTGCGGCGCTGCCGGCTCCCGCGCAGTCGCAGCGCGCGGTGGTGGTCGCCATCGATGAACGCAGCCTGCAACTGCTCGGCCGCTGGCCCTGGCCGCGCCGCGTGCACGCACAACTGCTCGACCGCCTGAACGCGGCGCCGCCGCAGGCAATTGCCTTCGCCATCCTGTTCGATCCGCCCGACCGCAGCGACGCCGAGGGCGACGCGCTGTTCGCCGCAGCGATTGCGCGCGCCGGCCGCGTGATGCTGCCGGTCGCGCCGGCCGCCGCCAACGGCAGCGGCGTGCTGGCGGCGGAGCCGGCGGCGGAATTCGCCGAGGCAGCGGCGGCACTCGGCCATGTCGATGTCGAGATCGACCCCGACGGCCTGCTGCGCCGGCTCTATCTGCGCGCCGGCGTCGGCGAACGGCGCTGGCCGGCACTCGCGCAGGGCGTGGATGAGCGGGTGCGGGCGCAACGCGACGGCCCGCTGCCCGGGTTGCGCCGGGACGCCGGCACGCTGCCGCGCGACACGACCTGGGTACGCGACAACGAGGTGCTGCTGCACCTCGATCGGGATCGCCCGGTGCAGCGCGTGTCCTATGCCGACGTGCTAGACGACCCGGCACTCGCCGCTCGCCTTGCGGATCGCGTCGTATTCGTCGGCGTTACCGCCAGCGGCATCGGCAGCAGCTTCACCACTGCGCCTGCCTTCGGCGCGGCACCGATCACCGCCGTCGAATTCCATGCGCGCGCCTACGAGGCGCTGCATGCCGGCGAAACGATCACGCCGCTGGGCCGCACGTCGATCGCGCTGCTCGCGCTCGCCGCCATCGGCATCGGCATGGCCACGCATCGGCGCTACCGGCGCATGGGGCCGGTGCTGGAAGCGCTGGTGCTCGGCCTGCCGCTGCTCGCCAGCGCAACGCTGATGGTCGTCGGCAAGCTGTGGTTTCCGCCGGTCGGCGCCACGCTCGCGCTCGCTGCGGGCTACGTGCTGTGGGCGGCGGCGAGATTCCGCCTCACCTGGCTGGACCTGTTCCTCGCCCGCCGTCGCGCCGAGGTCACGCTCAACGCTATTGCCGACGGCGTGATCTCGGTCGATCGCGAGGGGCGCATCGAGTTCGTCAACCCGGTGGGTTGCACGCTGCTCGGCCGCGACGCCGCGCGACTGGTGGGGCAGAACCTGGCGGATGTGCTCCCGCAAATCGAGGTATCCGGTACGGTTCTGCAGGACGCGCTCGCGCGCTGCATCGCCGAGCGCGGCACGATCCATGCCGGTGACCCGGTGCGCATCGGCGCGTCGGGCCGCGTGGTGCGCGTGGTGGTCGGGCCGATCGTCGGTGCCGGACAGGCGGTCGAAGGCGCGGTCCTCGCGCTGAGCGACATCAGCGAATCCGTGGCGGCCGGCGAACAACTGCAGCACCAGGCGACGCACGACGCGATGACCGACCTGCCCAACCGGGCGCTGGTGCGCGACCGCATCGGCCACGAGATCGCGATGGCGCAGCGCGCCGGCACGACTGTCGGCGTGCTGTTCCTCGACCTCGACGATTTCAAGCGCATCAACGACGGCTACGGCCATGCGGTGGGCGACCGCGTGCTGTGCCTGGTCGCCGCGCGCCTGAAGGCAGCCTGTCGCGCGGCCGATACCGTCGGGCGCTGGGGCGGCGACGAGTTCGTCGTCGTGCTCTCCGACCTGCCTTCGGACGGCGCGATCGAGCATGTGGCACGCAAGCTGCTCGCCGCGCTCTCCGAGCCGATGAATGTCGATGGCACCAGCTTCCACCTGACCGCCACCATCGGCATCAGCCGCGGCCCGCAGGACAGTACCGATCCCGACCAGTTGCTCGGCATGGCCGACACCTCGATGTACCGCATCAAGCAGCGCGGCGGCGGCAGTTTCGGTTTCGGCTCCAGCAGCATGACCACGCTGAGCCGCCAGCGCATGGAAATCGAGACCGGGCTGCGCGAGGCGCTGAAGAACGGCGAGCTGGCCGTCTTCTACCAGCCGCAGATGCAGATCGGCGACGGCGTCCTGACCGGCTTCGAGGCGCTGCTGCGCTGGAACCGCCCCGGCGAGGGCCTGGTGATGCCCGGCGTGTTCATTCCGGTAGCCGAGGAGTCGGACCTGATCCTGCAGCTCGGCAAGTGGGTGTTCGAGGAGGTGGCGCGCCAGCTTCGCGAATGGATCGACGAGGGCCTGCCGGTGGTGCCGGTGGCGATCAACGTGTCGGCGCGCCAGTGCCTGGGCAACGGGCTGGTCGAACTGGTCGCCTCGACCATCGCGCGTCATGGCATTCCGGCCCGCCTGCTCGAGATCGAGATCACCGAAACGACGGCCATGCAGGATGTCGAGCACGTCGAATGGCTGCTCGGCCAGCTCAATGCAATTGGCGTGGGCGTGGCCCTCGACGACTTCGGCACCGGCTATTCGTCGCTCTCGCACCTGCGCCGCTTCCCGATCACGGTGCTCAAGATCGACCAGTCCTTCGTACTCGGCGCAACCGGCAACAGCGACGATGCGGCGATCGCGCGCGCCACGATCGCGCTCGCCCACAACCTCGGGCTCAAGGTGATCGGCGAAGGCGTCGAAACCACCAGCCAGCGCGATTTCCTGGCCGCCCAGTCGTGCGACATCGCACAGGGCTACTACTACGGCCGCCCCAGTACCGCGGCCCTGGTGCGCGAGCTGATGCGCCCGCCGCGACTGGCGCCGCCCACCGAACCGCGCCGCGTGTCGGGATAGCGCACGGCTGGAACCCGCATGGATGTTGGCAGTCCGGCCGGGCAGCTCTGGCTGCCAATATCCATGCGGGTTTCCGGGCATGCTGCATGGAGCGTGCCGCCCCATGCACATTCCGGGCCGGCGCAATTCTCGCCCGCCCCTGCCCGCCGGCGCCGTCCCTGCTGCGCCGCAGTGCGACAAGTCCTCGCCACGAAACGCATTTTTCGGAATTGACTCGGGTCAAGGAGCACGCCCCCGCTGCGGTCGCACCATTCGGTCCACGCTGCGCGCCGCAGCTCTGACCTATGGGAGGCCCGAATGAGCGGGACATTTACAAAATCGATGGCGCGGAACATTTTCTACGGGGGGACGGTTTTCTTCTTCCTGTTGTTCCTCGCGCTGTCTTTCGACACCAACAGCGCCCTGCCTGCACGCGACAACCGCGCCAACCTCACGCCTGCCGTCGAGGCCGGCAAGAAGATCTGGGAAACGCGCAACTGCATCGGCTGCCACACGCTGCTCGGCGAGGGTGCGTACTTCGCACCGGAGCTCGGCAATGTCTATACGCGTCGCGGTGGCGACTTCATCAAGGCATGGATCAAGTCCCAGCCGACCGGCGCGCCTGGCCGTCGCCAGATGCCGCAATTCAACCTCACCGACAAGGAACTCGACGATCTCGTCGCCTTCCTGAAGTACGCGTCGGAGATCAACTCGGCAAAATGGCCGCCGAACGTTGAAGGTTGATGCAAGCGACGACCATATCCAGGAGATAGACATGCAATACAAATCCCAAGCCGTCGCCAAGCTGTACTTCATCGCGGCGATTGCGCTGTTCGCCGGTCAGGTGCTGTTCGGCCTGATCATGGGCCTGCAGTACGTGGTGGGCGACTTCCTGTTCCCCGCCATTCCGTTCAACGTGGCGCGCATGGTGCACACCAACCTGCTGATCGTGTGGCTGCTGTTCGGCTTCATGGGCGGCGCGTACTACCTGATCCCCGAGGAATCCGAGACCGAGCTGTACAGTCCCAAGCTCGCTGTCGCGCTGTTCTGGATCTTCCTCGTCGCGGGCGCGCTGACCATCGTCGGCTACCTCGCCGTACCGTACGCAACGCTGGCCAAGATCACCGGCAACGACCTGCTCGAGACCATGGGGCGAGAGTTCCTCGAACAGCCGTTACCGACGAAGCTCGGCATCGTGGTGGTCGCACTGGCGTTCCTGTTCAACATCACGATGACGGTGCTGAAGGGCAAGAAGACTTCGATCTCGACCGTGCTGCTGCTTGGCCTGTGGGGTCTGGCGGTGTTCTTCCTGTTCTCCTTCTACAACCCGGCCAACCTGGTGAAGGACAAGTTCTACTGGTGGTGGGTGGTTCACCTCTGGGTGGAAGGCGTGTGGGAACTCATCCTCGGCTCGCTGCTGGCCTTCGTGCTGATCAAGGTGACCGGCGTCGACCGCGAAGTGATCGAGAAGTGGCTGTACGTGATCGTCACGCTGACCCTGGTCACCGGCATCATCGGCACGGGGCACCACTACTACTGGATCGGCACGCCGGAATACTGGCAGTGGTGGGGTTCGGTGTTCTCGGCGCTCGAACCGATCCCGTTCTTCGCCATGACGGTGTTCGCCTTCAACATGGTGAACCGCCGCCGCCGCGAGCATCCGAACAACGCCGCCACGCTGTGGGCGCTCGGCACCGGCGTGATGGCGTTCCTCGGCGCGGGCGTGTGGGGCTTCCTGCACACGCTGGCACCGGTCAACTACTACACGCACGGCACGCAGATCACCGCAGCCCACGGCCACATGGCGTTCTACGGCGCCTATGCCATGGTGGTGCTGACCATGATCAGCTACGCCATGCCGGTGATGCGCGGTCGCGCCGCCAACAGCAACCGCGCCCAGGTGATCGAAATGTGGAGCTTCTGGCTGATGACCATCGCGATGGTGTTCATCACGCTGTTCCTCACCGCCGCAGGCATCCTGCAGGTGTGGCTGCAGCGCTTCTCCTCGACGCCGATCTCCTTCATGCAGGCGCAGGACCAGATCTCGCTGTTCTACTGGCTGCGCGAAGGTACCGGCGTGGTGTTCCTGATCGGTCTGATCCTGTACATCGTCAGCTTCTTCGTCGGTGGCGACGAAAAGCCCGCACAGGCCTGAACGATCTTCATAGCCTCCAGGGAATCAGACGTACCCTGTTCGGCCCGGCTCATGCCGGGCCGTTTTCTTTTCCTGCATCAAGGCGCGTGCCGCGGCGCATGGCTAAACTGGCGCGGCAATCCCCGACCTCCGGCACAGACCGGCAACGACAATGACATCATCGACCCCGACACTGGCGCAAGCGCCGGACTCCCTGCCGCCCCACGCGGCCACGGGAGGCGCCCCGCCCGGCGACCTCGCCGTGTGGGTCTTCATCTTCGCCGAGCTGCTGGCTTTCGGCGTGTTCTTCGCGGCCTATGCATTCACCCGCATGCGCCACGTCGAACTGTTCGACACCATGCAGCTCACGCTCGACCGGCACGCCGGCGCGCTCAACACCTTCCTGCTGATCACCAGCAGCTGGTGCGTGGCCCGTGCGGTGCATGCCGTCGAGCACACGCGCAACGGTGCCGCGACACGCTGGCTGGCCGGCGCGCTCGCCTGCGGTGGCGGCTTCCTGATCGTCAAGGGCATCGAATACGCCGACAAATTCGGTGCCGGCATCTCGCTGTCGACCAATACCTTCTACATGTTCTACCTGTCGCTCACCTTCTTCCATTTCATGCACGTGATACTCGGCATGGTGGTACTCGCCATTCTCGCGGTGCAGACGCGGCGCGGCGACTACCGCCCCGGCCACATGAACGGACTGGAAAGCGGCGCCGCCTACTGGCACATGGTGGACCTCGTGTGGATCGTGCTGTTTCCTCTCGTCTACGTAATGCGATGATCGCCCCGACTTCCAAGCGGCTCAATTTCGTCTGGATCGCGCTGCTGGTCGCGACCGGCTGCACCCTATTCGCCGGCGAGCTCTGGCGCAGCGACGAACACGCTGCCCTGATCGTCGCCGCACTCGGCGCGCTGACGCTGTTCAAGGGCCGCCTGATCGCACTCGACTACATGGGCCTGCGCGGCACAGCGCGCCTGTGGCGCGCCATTGTCCTCGGCTGGCTGACGCTGATCCTCTTTCTGGTCGGACTGGCCTGGTGGCTCGGGCGCTAGCCTGAAATCGGCCGGTCCGCGAGGCGCATCAATGCTTGCTCGCGGGCATGGCATAGCCAGGCCCATGCATCCATGCGCCCTGCGGACAGGGCCTGCCCGGAAGGCATACCGGCGCGGACATTTTGATCGCGCGCCAGGGTTCCGGGTAGTATCGCCTCGTCCGGAATTCAGGGAGCCAGTCGATGGGGAACGGAAAACTTCCCGGCGTCACCTGCAGCGACACCGGCTCCGCGCAGATGGACGGCGGAACCTCCTGTCTCGCCGCTTCGCCGTTGCCGGGTACAACCGGCCAGGCCGCGCTGCGATCCTATTCGATGACCGGCGGCGGAAAGGGCGATGAAGATCTGTCCTTCGAAATGGATGGTGCCCCCTTCGAAAGTGTGGCGACTTCGCTCGTGGGCCTCACGGCGCCGCAGATGCGCGTGCTTGCCGCCCTGCGCGAACTCAAACAGGCCATCGTCGACGCGGAACGCAAATGGCGCGTCGACCGACGCGCCATCGCCGGCGCAATTGCCTGGGAAGCCCTGAACAACTGGGGGATCTTCGGCTTCAAATTCCCGGGTGGCGTTCGAGCCGTCGGTTTGGGCAAGATCCACGTCTACAACTCGAAAGTTCCGCTCAAGACCACGGAGGGCGCAGACGAGAATACTGTCGCCAAGCAGGTCGAGGACGCCGGCTACCTGCCGGCACAGACCTTGGAGGATCGCAAACGCAAACTGGCCGATCCGGTCGAGGCAATCACCTACATTGCTGCGATCATGCGTGCCTTCATCGAGATTGCCGCAGAATACGGCTTCACCATCGGCAGGAATACGGTCATCCTGGCGAACCTGTTCCAGGGCAAGGATCTGCCGAAATGGCGCGAAAGCCTCGAGGAAAAGAAGAAAACCGGCACGACCACACTCAAGGGCGGCAACACGATGGACATCTGGATCGGCGCCAATCTGGTGTTTCTCGAAGACGCGGTCGGCGTACCCAATCTGCCCGACTACTGAAACCCGTCCGGGCGCGACCGGCGGCACGCCGGCAGAGACATGCCGGCGCTGCGCACGATAACAACAAACGGAGAGTCTCCGCATGATCGTTCCGAGTTACTGGGCCGAGGCCACATTGAAGCACCGCGACCACAAGCGGCAGGTCAGCGTAAGGCGCTTCGGCTGGTCCGACACCAGTCAGGCCGACGCCCAGGCGCTTGCCGATGCGCGCGCGCGCGAGGCGCTCGAACGCCTGCAGGCCGGCGAATCGCTGGTGCGGCGCGAGCCGCGCATCGCCTACAACGGCGCGCAGGGCGTGCCGATCCGCGAAGAGATCCTCGCGCGCGAGGGCGATGCCATCGTCACGCGCAATGCCTACGGTGCCCACTGCCTGAACACGCCGAACGTGTTGTTCGTCGATATCGACTTCGACCCGCGCGATTCGCTCGGCGCCATCCTCAAGGTTGCGGCGGTCGCGGCGGCGCTGGCCGCGCTCGCCGGCTGGCTGCTGCAATCGTGGCAGATGGGCGTGATCCTCGGCTTCCTCGGCGTATCGCTGAGCGGCGTTGCGCTGAAATACCTGCACCGTGCCGCCAAGGCTTCGCAGGGCGGTGCCGAGCGCGCGGCACGCAAGCGCATCGAGCGCTTTCTCGCTGCACATCCCGGCTGGGGCTTTCGCCTCTACCGCACGCCCGCCGGGCTGCGCGCACTGGCCACGCACCGCACCTTCGACCCCGCCGATCCGGAGGTGATGCGCTGCTTCGCCGCGCTCGACGCCGATCCGGTCTATGTGCGCATGTGCCTCAACCAGCACTGCTTCCGCGCCCGCCTGAGCGCCAAGCCCTGGCGCATCGGCATCGGCGAGCACATGCGCCCGCGCCCCGGCGTCTGGCCGGTGGCGCCCGATCGCATGGCGCGGCGCCAGGCCTGGGTGGCGAAATACGAAGCCGCCGCCAAAGCCTACGCCGCCTGCATGCTGCTCGACAGCGTCGGCAGCCGCCAGACACATCCCGACGTCGCGCGCGTGCAGCGTCTGCACGACGAGCTGTGCCGCGCCACGAGCGGCCTGCCGATCGCCTGACCCGCCGGGCTGCGCATGCGCCGCCTCGTCCTCCTCGTCCCCCTCCTCGCAGCCGTCGCGATGGTCGCCGGCTGCGCCACGCTCGAATCGCCGCAGCGCGAGCATCTGGTTTCGGCCGATTCGCAGGTGCGCGACTGTGCCGCCTGGTTCGCGGCGCTCGACCGCGCGGTGGACACGCACGGCGTGCGCGACGGCAGCGCGCATCGCATTGCCGGCTACCCCTATCTGCGTGCCGATCGCTTCACCGCCGCGTTCCGCAACGACGGCCTCGCCGGCACCCGGTTGCGCGACTGGGTGGCACGGCTGCATGCACTCGACGCGAGCGCGCGCTCCTACGAAACCGCCAATCTGCCCGACGCAGCGCTCGCCAGCCTGAACGTCGGACGGCGCGATGTGGCCCAGACACGAACGCAGTCCTGCGCCGGTACGCTGATGCAGCGCGACTTCGCCGCTCCGGACGCCCGCGCACAACTCGTCGCGCGAGCGTCCGTGCCGGATGACTATCACACCTGGCAGCGCGTGGTCGGCGTCTATGCACTGACGCGCATTCCCTTCCTTGCCGGAGTCAGCCGCTGGCAGGCCGAAGCCGAGCCGGCGTTCCGCACGCCGCCACCCGCGCATGCACGAATCGTGCGTTACGCCCCGGCCGAGCCGCCGAACGACGCATCGGCGATGCGCGGGATGCTCGCCCGCATCGGGCGCGATGCGCTTGGCATCGCGCAACCCGACGAGGCGCAACTACAGCAACTGCTCGCTGCCTACGCGCCCGTGTTCGAGATCGAACACACCGGCGACGATGACCTGCCCGGCGCCCTCTACTGGCCGGCGATCGACGCGCCCGCGCCGGCAGTCGACACCGCGCAGCCGACGGTCTACGCCCGGCTGGCCCACACGCACTGGGGCGGTCGTCCCCGCCTGCAAATGGTCTACTCGATCTGGTTTCCGGCGCGCCCGCGCACCGGTGCCTTTGATCTGCTCGGCGGCCGGCTCGATGGCGTGGTATGGCGCGTCACGCTCGATGACGACGGCACGCCGCTGGTCTACGACACCATCCACCCCTGCGGCTGCTACCAGATGTTCTTCCCGGCCAACGGCGTGGTCGCGAGACCGCCACCGGAAACGGACATCGAATGGGCGTTCGTGCCCACGTCGCTGCCGCCGCACGGTGCCGGGCACCGGGTGCGGGTGCGCATCGAAGGTGGCACGCACTACGTCCACCACGTTTCGCTGCTCGACAGCGGGCAGCCCGATGGCGCCCCGACGCGATATGCCTTCGCGGCGGACGACGCGCTGCGCGCCCTGCCGCTGCCCGGCGGCGGCAGCCGCAGCGCCTTCCGCCCCGACGGGCTGATTGCCGGCAGCGAACGCGGCGAGCGCTTCCTGTTCTGGCCGATGGGCATCGCCAGTGCCGGCGCGATGCGCCAGTGGGGCCGTCACGCCACGGCCTTTGTCGGCCGGCGGCATTTCGACGATGCAGATTTGCTGGAGCGGCGCTTCGTGCTGCCGGAGCGCTGAATCCGGACAGGAGACAACCATGATCCGCATCGTGAAACTGGGCAGCCCGCGCGCTGCCGACGAAGGGCTGCGCATCGGAACCGTGCGCCGGCCGCCGCGCGGCGTGCCGAAGTCGGACTACGCGTCGGGCGACTGGTACGACGTCTGGTTTCCCAACCTCGCGCCGACCGCCGAGTTGGTGAAGCTCGCGCAGCAGGCGCGCACGCCGGAAGACTGGGCGGCCTTTGCACGCCGCTACCGCACCGAGATGGCCGGGCCCGAAGCGAGCCATGCGCTCGACCTGCTCGCCGCCCTGTCGCATCAGACCAATTTCTCGGTCGGCTGTTACTGCCAAGACGAGGCGCGCTGCCACCGGTCGGTGCTGCGTGCGCTGCTCGCCGAACGCGGCGCCGCCATTGCCTAGCCGCACCCGGGCACGGCACGAACCGGCTGCCGATACGGCCGGTCGCGCCGGTCACGAAACGTGCAACGAGACATCCTCGTGGGTGTCGCAATCCATGCTTCCGTCGCACCGTACTTGACCGACGGCACCGTGCCTGACTGGCATCGCCCACCGCCGTCATGCCCGCGTGGGATAATCCGGGCATACTCATCCGGAGCATTCCATGTACGCCACGCCCGCTGCAGAGATCTTCAAGGCCTACGACATCCGCGGCATCGTCGACAAATCGCTGACCGAGGAGACCTGCCGCGCCATCGGCCATGCGCTGGGCTCCGAGGCGCGGGCGCGCGGGCAGACGGCCATTGCAGTCGGCCGCGACGGCCGCCTGTCCGGCCCGCGGCTCGCTGCCGCGCTGGCGCAGGGTATCTGTGCCGCCGGCGTGGATGTGATCGACATCGGCTGCGTCGCCACGCCCCTGTCCTACTTCGCCGCCTTCCAGCTCGGCACGGATTCCTGCGTCAGCGTCACCGGCAGCCACAACCCGCCCGACTACAACGGCCTCAAGATGGTGCTCGGCGGGCAGACGCTGTTCGGCGAACACATCCAGGGCTTGCGCAGGCGCATCGAAACCGGCGACCTTGCGCAGGGCGGCGGCACGATCCGCCAGGCCGACGTGCGCGAGGACTACATCGCCCGCATCCTCGGCGACGTGAAGCTTGCGCGGCCGATGAAGATCGTCGTCGACTGCGGCAACGGCGTCGCGGGCGACGTGGCGCCGCGGCTGTTCCGCCGGCTCGGCTGCGAGGTTGTCGAATTGTTCTGCGAGATCGACGGCAACTTCCCGAACCACCATCCCGATCCGTCCAAGCCGGAGAACCTCGAAGACGTCATCCGCGCACTGCGCGACACCGACGCCGAACTGGGCCTCGCTTTCGACGGCGACGGCGACCGCTTGGGCGTCGTCACCAAGGATGGCGAGATCATCTACCCGGATCGCCAGCTCATGCTCTTCGCCGCCGACGTGCTCTCGCGCGTGCCGGGCGGGCAGATCGTGTACGACGTGAAATGCACGCGCAACCTCGCGCCGTGGATACGCCAGCATGGCGGCCAGCCGTTGATGTGGAACACCGGCCATGCACTGGTCAAGGCCAAGCTCAAGGAAACCGGCGCGCCGCTGGCTGGCGAAATGAGCGGCCACATGTTCTTCAAGGAACGCTGGTACGGCTTCGACGACGGCCTCTACTCGGGTGTGCGCCTGCTCGAGATCCTCTCGCGCTCGCCCGATGCCAATGCCGTGCTGAAGGCGCTGCCCAACTCCGCGAGCACACCGGAACTGAATCTGAAGATGGCCGAGGGCGAGCCCTTCAAGCTGGTCGAACTGCTGCGCCGCGACGCAAGGTTCGAGGGCGCGCGGGAGATCATCACCATCGACGGCGTGCGCGTCGAGTATGCCGACGGCTTCGGCCTCGCGCGGCCGTCGAACACCACGCCGGTGGTCGTACTGCGCTTCGAGGCCGACAGCGCCGATGCGCTGGCACGCATCCAGGCCGATTTCCGCCGCGCCATCGGCGCGGTCTGGCCGGGCGCGGCGATTCCGTTCTGACGCAGCGCGCGCAAGCGCACGACACACCATCGCCCGGCCAGCCGGCGCATGGGCCGGCGCGCTTCAGGCATGCCGGCCCGGGAGGCGCATGCAATGGACCTCGCACGGCCGCATGGCCTGAGAGCGCCATGCCATGCGGGTTTTGGCGGTGTGGCGTTTCGCCTGCCAGCCGTCCCCCTACTTCGCCTGATCGACTACCGCCATGCCGTCGCGCAGCGCATTGGGCGGATGCTTGACCACACGCGTACCCGCCGCAATGCCGTCGAGCACTTCGACCTCGGCGGCGTTGCGCTGGCCGGTGCGTATCTCGCGCAGGCGCGCGCGGCCGTTCTCGGCGACGAACACTGCCCAGCCGTCGCCGTGTCGGAATACCGCCGGCGCTGGCAGCTTGAGCGCGTCGGCCGCCTCCCACAGCACCACATGCCCGTCTACGCGATAGGCGTCGCCGAGCGGACCGGGTGGATCGACGAAATCCGCCACCACGTTGACGCGCTGCTCTTCGACGCCGAGCGCCGACACCTTGGTGAATGCCGCCGGCTCGACGGTACGCACGCGCGCTTCCAGCGTCTTTGATCCGCCCCAGCCGGTGAGCAGCATGCGCATGCCGGGACGGATGTTCACCGCGTCGGTGGAGAGCACGTCGATCACCACCTCGTAGCGCGACGGATCACCCAGCACCAGCAAAGGCGTTCCCGCCGCGACCACCCGTTCGCTCTTCTCGAGCACACGCAGCACGCTGCCGGCAACCGGCGCGGGCACCTCCACCAGCGCACCCGCCTTGTCCGGCTGCAGCGCGAGCAGGCCGGCACGCACCGCGCGCGCCTCCGCCGCCGCCGAATCGGCACGGAAGCGCGCGGCACGTGCCTCGTTCTGGCTGGTGGTCTCGGCGACACGCGCCTGCTCCAGCGCTTGTGGCGACACGAAGGCCTTCTGCACCAAGCTCTCGACGCGCTGACGCTCGCGACGCGCCTGGGCGTAATCGGCATCGGCATGGCCGGCGCGCTCCTGCGCCTCGCGCACCAGCGCGTCCGCTGCGCTGGCGCGCGCCAGTTGCTCGTCGCGCTCGCGCGAGGACATCGGCGACGGCGCGATGCGCGCGACGACCTGCGCGGCCTTCACCGCATCGCCCTCGAGCAGCGCGATGCGCGCCAGCCGGCCGGCAACCGGCGCCGCGACCACGTAGCGATCATGTGCACGCACCTCGCCGTCTTCGTCGATGGTCACCTGCAGCGGCCCACGCGCGGCCTGCGCGAACTCCACGCGCATCGGCGATGGCATCAGGGCATACACCACGAGGGCGATCACCGCGAGTGCGGCAATGACGTACAGGCTGCGTTTTCCGATCGGGTTCATCCGTTCCATTCTTTCCTGCCATTGTCGTCATTCGCGCGTCTTCAGCACCGCGATCAGGTCGAGGCCGCGCAGGCGGCGCCAGATCGCAAACGCCGACAGCATCGCCGCAGTCGCCACGATCACGAAGGCAAATGCGAAGGTACGGCCGGAGAAGACCAGCGGCAGGCGCATCGTCTCCTGCGCGTCGAGCGCCATGACGAGCATGGCACAGATCCCCGCGCCCACGGCGAACCCCAACGGGATCGCCACCAGCACCAGCACCAGTTGCTCGCCGAGCAGCATGGCGGCCACCTCGCGATGGGTGAAGCCGAGCACGCGCAGGCTCGCCAGTTCGTTGCCGCGCTCCGACAGCGCGATGCGCACGCTGTTGTAGACCACGCCGAACGCGATGACGCTGGCGAACACGATGTTGGCGATGGTCTGCACCAGCAGGCTGCGCGCGATCACGTCGCGGAAGTTGGCCAGCATCGATTCCTTGACGCTGACGCCGCGCACCATCGGCATTTCCTTGAGCCGCCGGTACAGGCGCTCGCGCGCCGCCGGGTCGACTGTCAGATAGGCGCCGCTGAGCGTCTCCGCCGGTTCGTGCATCAGGCGGTTGAGCGCCGGCAGCGACATGTAGGCGCCGAGCCCGACCAGATCGTCCACCGTGGCGGCCAGCACCACCGCCTCGCTGCGGCGGGCGCCTTCCAGCAGTTCGACCATGAAGCGGTCGCCGATCGCCAGCCCGAGCTGGCCGGCCAGCTTGGTCGACAGCACGATGCCTTCGTCGGGCATCGGCGTGGCGCGATAGTCGAGGTCGACCAGCGCATGCAGGTTGCCTTGGGCCGCAAACCCGATCACCGCCGTGCGCTTCTCGCGGTGACCGGCGCGCAGGCGCACCGGCACGGCGCGGAACGGCTCGGCGCGGATCACGCCGGGCAGCTGCGCGATGGCCTCGATCGCCGCAGCCGCGCGCGGGTTGTTCAGTTCGATGGTGATGTCATCCTTGAGCGTGGCACGGAACTGGACGTCGATGATGCGGTCGAGCGCATCGATGCCGTAACGGCCGACGACGATGATCGCCACCGCCAGCGCCAGGCCGAGCACTGAGAGCGCGCCCTTCCAGGGCCGCCGTTCGAGGTTGCGCACCACCATGCGTTCGGTCATCGACAGCCAGCGCTGGAAGCCGGCGCGCTCGATCCAGCCGGGGCGGAAGCGCGCGGGCGTCGGCGGCCGCATCGCCTCGGCCGGCGGCAGCCGGATCGCGCCCAGCACCGCCACATAGGCGCCAGTGAATGCGGATGCCGCGCTGATCGCGACCGACATCGCGAGGCCGCGGGCGCTGAGCTGCCATTCGTAATGCGGGAAGTGGAAGAAGTCGCGATAGATCGCCGCCAGTCCTTCGCCCAGCCACGCGGCAACCGGAATGCCGAGCAGCGTGCCCGACACCACGACCAGCAGCGCGAGCTTGACGAAGTGCGCCGCAATCGCACGGTTGCCATAGCCGAAGGCCTTGATCACGCCGAGCTGGTCGCGCTGTATTGCGACCAGCCGCGACAGCACGATGTGCACGATGAACGCGGCGACACCGAGGAAGATCGCCGATATCACGCCGCCGTAAATGCTGTCCTGCCGAATTTCGTCGCGGATCACCTTGTCGGACAGGTGCTCGCCACGGCCGTAAGCGCCGATCGCGCCGTAGCGTTCGAGCAGCCGGTCGAGCGCAGTGATCACGTCGCGTTCCGACGCACCGGGTTCCAGCCCCAGCGCGACACGGTTGAAGGCACCATCCATGTCGTAGGCATTCTCGAGCGCAGCGCGCGACATCCAGAGGATGCCGTAGCGCCGGTCGTCGGGCAGGCCGCTGGCCGGGCGCAGCGTGTAGATGAACTCCGGCGAGATCGCGATGCCGACGATGACCAGCCGTTCGCGCCGGCCGTTGATCACCGCGGTAATCGTCGCGCCGGGCTCGAGGCGGTTGGCGCGCGCGAAGGCCTCGCTCGCCAGAACCTCGTCGCGCGCCCCGGCCGCGACGGTGCGGCCGCTGCGCAGGTGCAGCCGGTTGAGCCGCGGCGAGCCGCCGTCGGGCAGCGAGATCAGCTGCGCCGTCGCCGGCTCGGCCAGATCGGGCACGTCGAGCATCACTTCCAGCGTGATCCCGGTCTCGACCGCGCGCACGCCGGGCATGGCCGCGATGCGCGCTGCAACCGACTCGGGTGCGCGCTTGACGTTCGCGAACACATCGGCGAAACGGTACTCGGCGTAATAGCGATCGCGTGTGTCGACCAGGCTCTCGACCATGCCGCGCATGGTAAGAAATACCGCGATGCCGCACATGACGACTGCAGTCACCGCGAGCACCTGCCCGCGCAGGTGCCAGATGTCGCGCAGCAGCTTGCGGTCGAGCGCGCCGATCCGAACGCTCACCATGACAGTTCCGCCGGCGACGCCTTGGCCGCGTTGGCCCCGATCTCGGCGATGCGGCCGCTGCCGATGTGGATCACGCGGTCAGCCATCGCGGCGATCGCGGCGTTGTGGGTGATCACCACGGTCGTCGTGCCGAGTTCGCGATTGACGCGGTCGAGGACTTCCAGCACCACCTTGCCGCTGGCGAAATCGAGCGCGCCGGTCGGTTCGTCGCAGAGCAGGACATCCGGCCGCTTGGCCACGGCGCGGGCCACCGCGACGCGCTGCTGCTCGCCGCCGGAAAGCTGCGCCGGAAAGTGGTTCAGCCGGTCGCCGAGCCCGACCAGGCGCAACGCCTCGTCCGGCGCCAGCGGCCGGGCGGCGATCTCGGTTACCAGCGACACGTTTTCGAGCGCGGTGAGGCTGGGAATCAGGTTGTAGAACTGGAATACGAAGCCGACATGCTCGCGCCGGAAGCGTGTCAACGCCTCGTCGGTGGCCGCCGTCAGATCGTGATCGAGGTAATGCACCTCCCCTGCTGTCGGCACGTCAAGCCCGCCGACGATGTTCAGCAGCGTCGACTTGCCGCTTCCCGAGGCGCCGAGCAGCACGACGAACTCGCCGGCATACAGGTCGAGGTCGACCTCGCGCAGCGCATGGACCTCGACTTCGCCCATGCGATAGACCTTGGAGACGCCCCTGACGCGGAAGACCGGCTTGTTGCCCATGCATCCATTCTGCACCTGCACGGCGCCGCCGACTTGCGCGGCATCAACTCGGGCGGCGGCTGATGCTTGCCGAATTCAGCCGCGCGGATTCGGCGGCGGCCCTTCCCAGGGCGGCGGCGTCAGGCCGCGCTTCAGCATCCAGTCGCGCACCGCGAGCCCGGTCGCCGCCGGCCAGGGTCTGAGCTTTCCCGGCGGCACGAGGATGGTTTCGACGAGTTCCTCGTTGAGGCGAATCTCGCCATGGCAGCGTGCGTGGTAGGCGATGATGATCTGATTCATGCGCTCGAACGGATAGAGGCCGATCAGTTCGAGCGACTCGGTCTGCAAGTTCACCTCTTCGGCGATCTCGCGGCGGATACCGTCCTCCGGCGTCTCGGCACGCTCGAGGAAGCCGGTGATCAGCGCGAAGAAGCGCTGCGTCCATTCGGCGTTGCGCGCGAGCAGCACCTGGCCGTCGCGGTCGGTGCATTCGATCAGCGCGGCCACCACCGGCACCGGGTTGTCCCAATGCACGAAGCCGCAGGCCGGCTTGCTGCAAGCCATGCGGATCTGGCCACCGAGTGGGGTTTCGGCCAGCGGCGAGGCACAGCGTGGGCAGTAGAGGTAGATCATGGCGTCTCCGTGGGCTGCGTCGTCGCTGCCGGCGTCTGCGTTTCGGCCTGCGGCCTGGCGGGTTCGTCGTCGCCGAGCACCGCATCGGCGGCCTTGCCGACGCCCTTGCCGACGATCTTCACGGTGCCGATCGCGGCATCCGCCGCCACGCCCACCACGCCCGCCGTCAGCGACACCGCGGTGCTGGCGACGCTGACGACTGCGCACCCAGGCAGCAGCGATACCATCAGCAGAAGCGGCAGCCCGCGTTTACTCATCGCATGCTCCGCGTGTCGGCGCCGGGTCCGCTCAGCGCATCTTGGGATTGAGGGTGCCGCGGTTGTAGTCCTTGTCGCCCGGCATCACGTAGCGGCCGCCCATCCAGCCGCCCTGCGCACCTTCCGGCCGCAGGTGGTTCTCCGGCCAGGTGTCGGCAACCTTCCTGGCATCGGCCTGCTTCGCCGTCTCGAGGAACCCCCAGCGGCCATTCGGCAGCAGTCGCACCTTGTCGCCGGCCACGGTGGTCGCGTCGATCACCGCACCCTCGCCTGCCATGGAAGGCGCACAGATGCTTGCGCCCAGGGCAACCACTGCCAGCAGGCGCATCACAGCTTGCTTTCCGCCCATGCCTTCACCGAAGCCAATGCGGACGGGAGTTTTGCAGCATCGGTACCGCCGGCCTGCGCCATGTCCGGCCGGCCGCCGCCCTTGCCGCCGACCTGCTGGGCGACGTGGTTCACCAGCTCGCCGGCCTTCGCCTTCGCCGTGAGGTCGGAGGTCACCCCGGCAATCAGCGACACCTTGCCATCGGCGCTGCTGGCCAGCACGATCACCGCGCTGCCGAGCTTGTCCTTGAGCTTGTCCATCGTCTCGCGCAGCGTGGCGACGTCGGCGCCTTCGAGCGCCGCCGCGAGCACCTTGGCGCCCTTCACGTCCGCCGCCTGTGCGGCGAGGTCGTCGCCCTGCGAGGCGGCGAGCTTGCTCTTCAGCCGCGCGAGTTCCTTTTCAAGCGACTTCACGTTGTCCATGATATGCGCCACGCGCGCCGCGGCTTCGGCCGGCTGCGCATGCAAGTGCGCGGCGATCTCGGCCAGACGCGCGTTCTGCTGCTGCACCCAGGCGACCGCGTTGTCGCCGGTGATCGCCTCGACGCGGCGCACGCCGGCCGCCACGCCGCCTTCCATGACGATCTTGAACAGGCCGATGTCGCCGGTGCGCGCGACGTGCGTGCCGCCGCACAACTCACGCGAGCTGCCGATGTCGAGCACGCGCACTTCGTCGCCGTATTTCTCGCCGAAAAGCATCATCGCACCCAGCTTCTGCGCCTCGTCGATTGGCAGCACGCGCGCCTGCGTCGCCGCGTTGGCGATGATCTCGGCATTGACGATGCGCTCGACGCGAGCAATCTCGTCGTCGCTCATCGGCTGCGTGTGGGCGAAGTCGAAGCGCGTCTTGTCCGAATCGACCAGCGAACCTTTCTGCTGCACGTGGCCGCCGAGCACTTCGCGCAATGCCTTGTGCATGATGTGGGTGACCGAATGGTTGCGCGCGGTGCGGGCACGCGCGACGGTGTCGACGCGCGCAGTCACGCCGTTGCCGACGGTGAGTTTGCCGGTGGTCACCACGCCGTGATGGCCGAACACCGCGGCCTGGATCTTCTGCGTATCTTCGACCGTGAAGATACCGTGCGTGCTGCGCAGCTCGCCGCGGTCGCCGACCTGGCCGCCGGATTCGGCGTAGAACGGCGTGACGTCGAGCACGACCACACCCATGTCGCCTTCGACGAGTTCGTTGACCGCCGCCCCGTCCTTGTACAGCGCGAGGATGTTGCCCCTGGCTTCGAGCACGTCGTAGCCGTGGAAGGTGGTCGACGGACCCTCGTAGTCGAGGTTGGCGGCCATCTTGAACTTGCCGGCGGCGCGCGCCTGCTCCTTCTGGCGCGCCATCGCTGCATCGAAGGCGGCGGTGTCGACCTTCACCTCGCGCTCGCGGCAGATGTCGGCCGTCAGATCGAGCGGGAAGCCGTAGGTGTCGTGCAGCTTGAACGCCGTCTCGCCATCGAAGGTGTCAGCGCCCGACTTGGTCATCTCGCCGAGTTCGCTTTCGAGGATCGCCATGCCGTTCTCGATCGTCGCAAAGAAGCGCTCTTCCTCTTGGCGAAGGATGTCCATCACGCGGCGCTCGCCGTTTGCCAGCTCGGGATAGGCGGTGCCCATTTCGGCAACGAGGTCCGGCACCAGCTTGTGGAAGAACGCGGCACGCGCGCCGAGCTTGTAGCCGTGGCGGATGGCGCGGCGGATGATCCGCCGCAGCACGTAGCCACGGCCTTCGTTGCCCGGGATCACGCCGTCGGCGATCAGGAACGAGCAGGCGCGGATGTGGTCGGCAATCACGCGCAGCGAGGGGTTGCTCAGATCCTTGCAGCCCGTCTCGCGTGAGGCGGCGTTGATCAGCGCAACGAACAGGTCAATCTCGTAGTTCGAGTGCACATGCTGCAGGATGGCGGCGAGGCGCTCGATGCCCATGCCGGTGTCGATCGAGGGCTTGGGCAGCGGCTTCATCGGGCCGTCCTTCACCTCGCGCTCAAACTGCATGAACACGAGATTCCAGATTTCGATGAAGCGGTCGCCGTCTTCCTCGGGTGAGCCGGGCGGGCCGCCGGGGATATGCGGGCCGTGGTCGTAGAAGATCTCGCTGCACGGACCGCAAGGCCCCGTATCGCCCATCATCCAGAAGTTGTCGCTGGCGTAGCGTGAGCCTTTGTTGTCGCCGATACGCACGATGCGATCAACCGGCACGCCGACTTCATCCTTCCAGATGCCGAAGGCTTCGTCGTCCTCGGCGTACACGGTGACCAGCAGCTTCTCCTTCGGCAGGCCGTAGACCTCGGTCAGCAATTCCCACGCGTACTTGATGGCGTCGCGCTTGAAATAGTCACCGAACGAGAAATTGCCCAGCATCTCGAAGAACGTGTGGTGCCGCGCGGTGTAACCCACGTTTTCCAGATCGTTGTGCTTGCCGCCTGCGCGCACGCTGCGCTGCGCGGTGGTGGCCCGCTTGTAGGCGCGCTTGTCGGCGCCGGTGAAGACATCCTTGAACTGCACCATGCCGGAGTTCACAAACATCAGCGTCGGGTCGGCCGCGATGAACAGCGGCGACGAGGCAACGCGGGTGTGGCCC
>JAEUNL010000007.1 GCA_016791115.1 Rhodocyclaceae bacterium | reverse complement strand
TGGCGCTTACGAAATGGACGATTTCGCTGGATGCTGTTCCGCGAAGCAGCATTCCAACCACGCGTGGAAAAAAGTATTCCTGACCGTTGCGCGTGGCTGACTGAAGGTAAAAGATAGGACTTCCGCTGAGACCGTCATAGGACTGCAAACGGATAGAACTGTTGATTCTTGCCACATGACAATGCTCGGAGACACTGACACCTTGGTAGATCGCCCGTATGACGGCGCGCGAGCTTTTTATTCGCGCCTGATCATAGTCAATTGCATTTCGCTCTGCCGGGTACCCAATGATCCAAAGCACAACGCCAGCGTCGAGATCTTCGACCGGCAATAAACCTACATCAGCATCCTGAGCGGTCAGCGGTGCATCTCCAAATGCCGCGAACTCAGTGAGGTCAATACGAAGAGCGAGGATGTCGCGATGGTCCTCATCCTCACCTGCCCCTTTGATCGCGTACTTTTCATTAAACGGTAGGGAAACGCGTGAGTCATCCGACGTGAAGATTCTCAAGTCCTCAACTGCGGCGCCCAAGTTCTTAAGTACGTGCGAAGCAGTTAGCCAAAAGTAGTGCTCCGAATTCGCGAGCAGCATAGACGAGCCTTTCCCCCAATAAGGGAAAGCTTCGTCCGAGTGCTCCAATATCACTGGTCGTGCAATTTCCTCAAAGGCGTGCATTGGTGATGACTAACGTGAAATGTGGCGCCTAAAACTGTCGGAAGACTTTCCGTCACCGCTATGGATAACACGACAGATAGGAGTGCAATTTCTCATCGCCTGAAGCAGTTGGTTGAATTTAGGAGAACCTAAAAGGCAAGTACGTATGATGCCAAAGGCGTCGCAAAATGCGCAATCGATATCGGCGTCCGCCATCGGCTGAGCGTATTGCCGCTTCCGTTTGCTGAATGCTTGCGGCAGGATCGCGGGAGTCGCCGCAAGTCGATTTGCTGTCGTTTCCTCCCATCGCCGCCCAATTCATGCGTCGCCAGAACGTGCATGGAATGGCGGTCCCAGGCCGGCACGCCCTGAAAGCGCCGCCCGATGCGCCTATCGAACATGCCAGCCTGCAGAGCGCCTATCCATGCGGGCCGCAGAGCAGCGATTCTGCGGAAACTGACACATTCAACGGAAGACGCGACGTGCACCACCCATTCCCGTGCGAGCCGCCAAGCAGCGCAGAGATGTCGGGGGACGTCGGCGAGCACTGTCTGAGTCCCGCGTAGCGGGACGAGTTGCGCAGCCGCCCGACAGATCGAGCAGCGCAGGGCACCTTGCGCGAAGCGCAAGGCGGCCGGGTTTGGGTAGATGCGCGGGTCGCCTTCTCTTGGTTACTTCTCTTGGCGAGCAAGAGAAGTGACTCGCCTGCCGGGCGAAACCGGCGCGGCCGCCAATGCCCCGCCGCCGCTCAACCCATCGCCAACGGGCCCCTATTCGCCACCCCGCCCGAGCGCCTGCCCGCCCCTCATCCCCGCCGGATGATCTTTCCACGCAACCGGCCGCCCCCTGCTCCACCGCCGCCCGCGCCGTCGTCCGTGGGGTTGGCCTGTGCATGCAAGCGGGCCTGGTCGGCGAAACGCATGTCCTCCTGCGCGATATGCTCGGTCAGCCAGTGCCACAGAAATTCCAGGACCGCCGTCACTTCGGCCTTGTCGCTTCGCACCCGCGCGATGCGCAGCGACAGTTCGCTGAGCAGGTACGAATGGGATTTCTCGTGGGCAGCAAGCTCGTCGAACGCGATATCGCGCATGAAATTCTCTTCGCTGAGGAAGTGGAACTCGGCGTATTTCTTGATCTCCTGCAGCAGCCGGCGCAGCCGATCCGCCGAAACGTTCGTTTCGATGGCCCGCGATAGCTTTCCGATGAGGGTCAGCAACATGCCGTGCTGCGCGTCGATGTAGTCGTTGCCGATCTCGAATCGGGCTTGCCAGCCCTTGTCGTCCAGATCCGTGTCCATGCCATGCTCCAGCGCCGCCACGAAGACACGACGCTCCATTGCTTCCAATTTAGCCGTTCGTTTGCGATTTGCCGCTGCAAATCCGCTGCGATTGCGGGAAAACCCTCGGGTCGCGAGGGTTATGCTTGAGACGATTTGGCCGCATCATTGCCGGATGCCCCGCATCCTGTTCACGCAGCAACTGCGCCGCTTCACCGTCACACCCGAGGTCGACACGCCCGCGACCACACTGCAGGGCGCGCTCGACGCGGCGTTCGCCGCCAATCCGCAGTTGCGCGGTTATGTGCTCGACGAGCAAGGCCATGTGCGGCGGCATGTGAGCATCTTCATCGACGGCCGCCGGCTGCGCGACCGCGCATGCCTCGCCGAGCCGCTGGGGGCGGAGAGCGAGATCTACGTGATGCAGGCCCTGACCGGAGGTTGAACGATGTCGGATCGCGCATGGATCGCCACCCGCAAGGGTCTGTTCGAATTGCGCCGCGACGCGGCCGGATGGCGGCTGGCGCGCGCGCATTTCCTCGGTGAACCGGTGAGTATCATGCTGCCCGGCACGGCCGCGCGGCCGATGATCGCCGCGCTCAATCTCGGCCATTTCGGCGTCAAGCTGCATGCCTCGGACGACGGCGGCGAAGCCTGGCGCGAAGTCGCCGCGCCGGCCTACCCCGAGCAGCCGAAGGACGTCGACGGCGACGTGCCGTGGAAGCTGGTGCAGGTGTGGTCGCTCGCCGGCCAGGGCAGCCGGCTGTGGGCGGGCACGCTGCCGGGCGGGCTGTTCCGCTCGGACGACAGCGGCGCGAGCTGGCAACTTGTCGAATCGCTCTGGCGCCGCCCGGAACGGCGCGAGTGGATGGGCGGCGGCTACGACGTGCCCGGCATCCACTCGATCTGCCTCGACGCGACCGACGCGCGGCACATGCTGCTCGGCATCAGTTGCGGCGGCGTGTGGCGCACGCGCGACGGCGGCGAGAACTGGACGCTCGAAGGCCGCGGCATGCTGGCCGACTACCTGCCGCCGGAGCAGGCCGGCAACCTCAATGCGCAAGACCCGCACCGCGTGGTGCGCGCGCCCTCGTCGCCCGCCGTGCTGTGGTGCCAGCACCATTGCGGCATCTGGCGCTCGGCCGACCACGGGGAAAACTGGTCGCGCATCCATGCGCCGCAGTCGAGCTTCGGCTTCGCCGTGGCGGTGCATCCGCGCGAGCCGGAAACGGCGTGGTTCGCGCCCGCCGTTTCCGACCAGCGCCGCGTGCCGGTAGAGGCCGCGCTGGTGGTCAATCGCACGCGCGACGGCGGCCGCAGCTTCGAGACGCTGCGCGAGGGCCTGCCGCAGCACGACTGCTACGACCTGATCTACCGCCACTGCCTGCAGGTCGCGGACGACGGCCGCACGCTGCTGATGGGCAGCACCACCGGCAACCTGTGGGCGAGCGGCGACGGCGGCGGAACCTGGCAGTGCGTGAGCGGCTCGCTGCCGCCGATCCACGCCATCGCCTTCGAAACCGCCGCCTGATACGCCCGCCGGCACTTGATTTGCCGCGGCGCGGCACGCATATTCCACCGGGTCCGTCACAAGCCATTCGGAGAACCGCATGTCCGCATATTCCTTCGACGCCAGCGTCGAGGATTTTGAAGAGAAGGTCGTTGCCGCCTCGCACCGCGTGCCGGTGCTGGTGGATTTCTGGGCGCCCTGGTGCGCGCCCTGCCGCACGCTCAAGCCAATCCTGGAGAAGCTCGCCGAGGAATACGAGGGCCGCTTCCTGCTCGCCAAGGTGAATTCCGACGAGAACCAGGAACTCGCCATGCGCTACGGCGTGCGCAGCATTCCCGCGGTCAAGGCGTTTTCCGGCGGCGCGCTGGTCGACGAATTCATGGGTGCGCTGCCCGAGGGCCGCGTGCGCGAGTTCATCGACAGTCTGGTGCCCTCGGCCGCCGAGCCGCTGCGGCTCGAAGCGCAGGCGGCGCGCGCGCGCGGCGACAACGATGCGGCACAGCAACGGCTGATCGAGGCGCTGGCGCTCGATCCGCGCCACGAAACCGCACAACTCGATCTGGTCGAATTGCTCGCCGACACCGGCAAGCTGCCCGACGCGCACCAGTTGCTCGACGCGATGAGCGACCGCGCGCGCGACGGCGCACGCGTCAGCGCGCTGCGCGCACGCCTGCACCTGTTCGAGAGCGCGCCCGCCGCGGGCGATGCCGCCGCACTGGAGGCGAAGCTCGCCGCCAACGCGGACGACCACCAGGCGCGGCTCGACCTGGCGAACCTGCTCGCGGCGCGACAGGACTTCGCGGCCGCGCTCGGGCATCTGCTGGAACTGGTGCGGCGCGATCGCAGCTTCGGCGACGACGCCGCGCGGCGCAAGATGATCCAGATCTTCGACCTGCTCGGTTCGGATCACGATCTGGTGCGGCAATACCGGCGCAACCTCGCCGCGGCACTCCACTGACGGACCGGCCCGCAACCGGTGTGGCGCCTTGATGACAAGGGTGCCATGCCGGGAACCGGCATCTGCTCTTGTCCTCAGGGCATGCACCTTGCAAAGCGCCATTCCATGCGCCTTGCAGCGCAGCCGTTATTCGCGCAGCACCGCCAGCGTCGGCGAGGCGAAATCGCGCCGCGCCATCACCAGCACGATCATCGCGGTGAGCGCGATGAACATCCACGGATGCACGAACCAGCTCACTGCGGCGAGCCCGAAGTAGTAGGCGCGGATACCGCGATTGAACTCGTCGCCGGCATAGCTGTTCACCCGCGCGATGCGTTGCGCGTGACGTTCGCGCTCGGCGGCGTCGGCACCCGACTCCGGCGAGGCGCCGATCAGGATCGACAGGAAGTTGAACTGCCGTATCGACCAGGTGAACTTGAAATACGCCACCACGAACACCGCGAGCAGCAGCAGGACTTTCACCTCCCACAGCTCGCGCGACACCTCGCGCGCGAAAGGCAGGTCCGCCGTGACGCTGATCACCTTGTCGAGCGTGCCCATGACGGCGAGCAGGCCGGCGATGATGTAGATGGTGGTGTTGGCATAGAAGCTCACCGACGAAAGCAGGTTGCCCACCAGCGCCGAATCGGCAATGCGGTTGTCGCGCTCCATCAGGCGCCGCGCCCATTCGAGCCGGTGTCGATGGCTGGCGCCGACCAGGCCGATGCGCTCGCCGATGCCGTGGTCGGCAATCCGGCTGTAGCCGATCCAGCTCGCGAGGAACACGCAGAGCGCAATCCAGTCCGCCGATGTGAGCTGCCCGAGCAACTGGCGAATCATGTTCGCCCCGCCAGCAGGAAATCGCGCACCACGGCGATCTGATCGTCATCCATCAGCATCGGCGCATGGCCGACATCGGGAATCTCCGCCCCGTTGGCACGCGGGCCGCGCCCCTGCATCTCGCGCCACACATCGTGCGTGAGCAGGTCGGATTGCTCACCGCGCAGCACCAGCGTCGGGCAACGGATCGCATCGTAGATGCCCCACAGGTCTACGTCGGCCAGCAGCGGCGTGGCGCGAAAGGGTTCGGCGATGCCGGGATCGTAGTTCAGCTCCACCCCGCCATCCTCGCGCGGGCGGATCTCGTGCTCGGTCAAGTGGCGCCACTGCGCGTCGCTCAGCAGCCCGAACGGCGCGCTGACGGTGCGGATGTAGGACTCGGCCTCGGCGATGTCGCGAAACGGCGGCGCCTTGCCCACGTAATCCTGCAGGCGGCGCAGCGAGGCGACCGTCACCACCGGGCCGACGTCGTTGAGCACCAGACGGGCGATCGGCGTGTTCGGCAGGCTGGCGAGGATCATGCCGATCAGCCCGCCCATCGAGGTGCCGACCCAATGCACCTGCTCCACGCCGAGCCGCGCGATCAGCGTGACCATGTCATTGACGTAGTTCGGCAGGGCGTAATCGGCCTTCACCGCGTGCCAGTCGCTGCGTCCGCGTCCGACCACGTCGGGGCAGACGACGCGATAGTCCGCCGCCAGCGCGCGTGCCAGGAAGTCGAAGTCGCGCCCCTGGCGCGTCAAGCCGTGCACGCAAACCAGCACGCGCGGATTGGCCGGATCGCCCCACTCCGTGTACGCCATGCGATGCAGGCCATGCGGGCCGGCACATTGCACGCGCTGCGCGCGCATCGGCGCGGGCGCGGGTTGCGGGGAAAACCATCGGCGCAGGGAATCGAACAGGCTCATCGGATCGGGGCGGCAGGATTCGGCACGGAGTCTAACATCGCACAGCGGGCCTCAGCCCGCGTGCCAGTAGCGCCGCCGCAGTGCGCGGGTGTGTTCGATCGCGAGCGTATCGCCCAGCGACACGATCACCGCGCCGTCGCTGTCGGTGCGATGTACCGCGACATTGCGCTGCGCGTAGCGCGCCATGACCTCGCCGTTGGGATGGCGGAAGCGGTTGCGGTAGCCGACCGGAAGCACCACCGCCGCGGGTGCCACCGCATCGATGAACACCGGGTGCGACGACGTGCGGCTGCCGTGGTGCGGCGCCAGCAGCACGTCGGCATGCAAGCGCGCACCGTGGCGCGCGATCAGGTCGAGTTCCGACACCGCTTCGATATCGCCGGTCAGCAACATGCTGTGCCCGCCAGCCGTCACCATCAGCACGCATGACAGGTCATTGGTCTTCGCCAGCGGCAACGCATAAGCCGCGGCACGCGGATGCAGCATCTCGAAGCGCACGCCGTCCCACTCCCATGCCTCGCCGTCGCTGCAGGGCTGCCGGCCGGGCGCCGACAGCCGGTAGGGCGAGTCGTCGCCGAGCGAGCTTTGCGTCAGCGATACCGGCAGCGCGGCGAGCAGGGCTTCGGCGCCGCCCGAGTGGTCGCGGTCCTGGTGGGTCACGATCAGCCGGTCCAGCCGGCCCACCCCGAGCGCGCGCAGGTAGGGCAGGATGATGCGAGTGCCGCTGTTTGCCTCGATCGAGAACTGCGGCCCGGTGTCATAGACGAGGTCGTGCGCCGCCGTCTGCACGTGTACGGCAAGCCCCTGCCCGACATCGAGCACCGTGACGCGCGCCGCCCCTTCGGCCGGACGCGGCCCCTGCACCGTCAGCAGCGGCAGCAGCATGATTGCGCCGAGGCTGCGCGCCGGGAAACCCCGCGGCAGCAGGACGATGGCGCAGCCGATCGACCCGAGCAGCACGGCCCACCACGGCGGCGCCGCCTGCTGCCACACCGCCCAGCCCGCGCCGGACAGCGCGTCGATGCCCAGCATCATCCATTCCGCCAACTGGTTGGCGACAACCAGCAGCAGGTCGAGGTGCAGCAGGCTGCCGAGCAGCGCAAGTGGCGTGATCGCCAGGCTGACCAGCGGAATCGCGAACGCGTTCGCAAGTGGCGACACCAGCGAAAACTGCTGGAACAGCGCAAGCAGGGCCGGCAGCAGCGCCAGCGTCACCGCCCACTGCGCATGCAGCGCACGGCGCAGCCAGCCGCGCCGGCTGGCATGTCCGATGCGGCCGGCATCGGCGTAAAGCAGCACGGCAACCGCGCCGAACGACAGCCAGAAACCGGCCGAGAGGATCGCCAGGGGATCGAACAGCAGCACCGCCAGCAGCGCCAGCGCGAGCACGCGGCTGCCATGCGTCAAACGCCCTGCCCACAACGCGATGGCGACCACGGCGAGCATGATCAGCGTGCGCTGTGCCGGCACTGCGAACCCGGCGAGCAGGCAATAGGCACCGGCACCGAGCACGCCGGCCAGCGCCGCCGCCTTTTGCGCCGGCAGCCGCAGCGCAAGCCACGGCACACGGCGCCAGATGCCGCCGACCAGCATCGCCGCGATGCCCGCCAGCATCGTGATGTGGAGGCCGGAAATCGCCATCAGATGCGTGATGCCGCTGCGATTGAAACGCTCCCACAGCTCGCCGCCGATGGCCTGCTGATCGCCGATCACCAGGGCGACCAGCACACCCGCCAGCGGCGCATCGGGCAGCGCGGCAAGAATGCGTTCGCGCGTGCGCTCGCGCAGGCGTTCGACGAATGTCATCGGCGTGGCGACGAAATCGGCCATCTTCAGCGCAGCCGCACCGTTGCGCACGTAGCCGGTGGCGCGCAGCCCGCGCTCGAACAGCTGTGCCTCGTAGTCGTAGCCGTGGGGATTGAGGTTGCCGTGCGGACGCTTGATCCGCACCGTCAGGCGCCAGCGCTCGCCCGCATGCACCTGGCGTGCAAGATCCGACTCCGCCTCGGCGCGACCGCGATACCAGCCGAGCAGCAGCCGTCGCGGCACGCCCTCGGACTCGGCATGTTCGACCTCGAACACGAAACGCTGTCCGGCATCGAGCGCCTGCGGCAGTCCGGCGACGATGCCGACGACCGCGATGTCGCGCCCTTCGAGGTCGGCAGGGAGCGATTCGGCCAGGCGCAACATGCCGTAGCCGCACGCCCAGACGAAGCCGATGCCGGCCGCAGCGAGCACGACTGCGCCGCGGCGCAACGGCGCACTACCGGCACGCGCGGCGAGCGCAGCCAGCGCACAGGCTGCGGCCGCGATGGCGGCGAGCACGCCCAGCGCCGGCAGCGCGGCCTGCCACTGGCACGCCCACACGCCGAACGCGAAAGCGAGGATCGCCAGCCGCACGCGCGATCAGGCGCCCGAGGGCGCCGGCGCCTGCGTGCCGGCCTGTGCCGAGAGGAGGTCGCGGAACACCTGCGAGCGCAGCGCCAGCTCGCCCGGGGGCGCCACGTCGAGTACGCGGCCGTTCTGCATCAGCACCACCTCGTCGAAGCGGTCGAGCAGGTTGAGCCGGTGCAGCGAGGACACCACGCAGGCGCCCGCGTGGCTCGTGAGCATGCGCTCGAGCACCTTGCGCTCGGTGTCCGGGTCGAGGCTGCTGGTCGGCTCGTCGAGCAGCAGCAGGGAGCTGCCTTGCGCCGCCAGCATGCCGCGGGCCAGCGCAAGGCGCTGGCGCTGCCCGCCGGACCAGTTGGCGCCGCGCTCCGCCACCGGCGTGTCCAGCCCCTGCGGCAAACCGGCAACGAAGTCCTCCGCGGCGGCAATGCGCACCGCACCGTCGAGCTGCCCCTCGTCGGCCGCGGCGCCGAGCAGCAGGTTTTCCCGCAGGCTGCCCTCGAAGATCTCCGCCTGCTGCGGAATCAGCGTGGCTTCCTGACGCAGGCGCAGCGCCGGGTCGGCCGGCGCATCCTCGTCGAAGCGCATCGAACCGGCCTGCGGCCGGTCGAGTCCTGCCAGCAGGCGCAGCAGCGTGCTCTTGCCGGCGCCGCTCGGGCCGACCAGCGCGTAGCGCCGGCCGCGCCGCAGCGTGAGGTCGACGCCCTCGAGTGCCGGCGCATCGCTGCGTGCCGCCGCGTGCGAGAAGCGCACGCCATCCATGCGCAGTTCGCGCCAGCCGCTCGGCGCCAGTTCGTCGGCCCACGACTCGCTGCCCGCATTTTCGATCGGCTGCGCCGCGGCGTAGGACGACTGGGTGCCGACGATGCCGGAGTAATGCACCGCGATGGCGGTGATCACGTCGCCGGCCTCGCGCGCGTATTCATAGACCATGAACACGTTGCCGAGCTTGAGCACCTCGTGGTCCGCACCGGTCGCGCCACGCGACGCCAGCCAGGCATAGAGCGCGATCAGCACGCACCAAAGCAGGGCGGAAAGCAGATCGACGGTGCACCACTTGGCCTCGTTGAGCACCATGCTCCGGCGCAACGGCGGAAAGGTGGCGCGCATGCGCTCGGTCATCATGCGCGCGACGCCGCTGCGACGGCGCAGGGAAAAGACCGTCGTGATGTTGGACAGCGAGTCGATCAGCGCGGCGGACAAGCGCCGCTCGGTCTGATTCTCGATCAGCGCGTATTCCATCATGCGCTTGTCGAATCGGCTGATCAGGTAACCGAGCAGGACGTAGCCGCAGATCGCCACCGCGCCCACGGCCGGCGTGATCAGCCACAGCGCAATCACCGGACCGATCAGGCGCACCGAATTCTGCAGATAGATGTACTGGCTTTCGGCGAAGCCGTAGAGCGAACCGGTGGCCTGGTTCACGCGGCTCACCGTCTCGGCGGTGTGGCGCTGTTCGTGCCACGACAGGGGGGCGTCCAGCACGCGGCGCGTCAGCGCGCCGAAAATCCTTTCGCGCACCTTCATCGCCGCGTTGCGTTCGAGCACGCGGCCCGGCCCGTGCAGCGCCCAGCTCGCCGCCGTGGCGGTGAACACGCCGGCCAGCAGCAGCCCGGCCTCCGATAGCCCGGCCAGGCCACCGGCCTGGATGCGGTTGATCGCCTGGCCGGCGAGCCAGGGCACCGCCAGCTTGAACAGTTGCGACCCGAGCAGCAGCGCGAAGGCGCCGAGCAGCACGCCGCGCGCGCCCTCGGCATAACGCCACAGCTCGCGGTAAAGGTGGGGGATGCCGCGCGGGCGGTCGAGTTCCTGGTCCATTTGCTGAGCTGTGACAAACGAATGTGTGGAACTGGCTTGTAACCGCAGACGCGGCGCGAGGCAAGTATCCGATTCCGCTAGAATCGCAAAGACACACATCTGCGCAAGACCCCGTATGCGCAAGCACATTCGCAAGTACCTGCCGGACCCTGAAAAGATTCGCGAGAATCGCTGGCTGTCCATCTTCGGCGACGCGCTAACCCATCCGCGCCTGTGGCACCTTAACCGCCACTCCGCGGCCGGTGCCGTGGCGGTGGGCCTGTTCTGCGGCCTGATCCCCGGCCCGTTCCAGGTGCTCGGCGCCGCCCTTGCCTGCATCGCGCTGCGGGTCAATCTGCCGCTCGCCCTGTTCTCCACCTTCTACACCAATCCCCTGACCATCGTGCCGCTCTACTTCGTCGCCTTCGGGCTCGGCGAACTGGTGCTCGGCGGTAGTGGCGGCGAGTTCGTCGCACCGCCGGAATGGGGCGAGCAGTCGCTCGCCGCCTGGGGCCAGCAATTGCTCGACTGGATGGGTGGCCTCGGCAAGCCGCTGTTCGTCGGCCTCGTCCTGCTCGCGACACTGCTCTCGCTCACCGGCTACCTTGCCGTGCGCGCCGCCTGGCGCTGGTACCTGGTGCGGGCATGGCAGCGCCGCGGCGCAAGGCGATGAACATCGTCACCCACCGGCTCGCCAAATCGACAACACCGACCCCACGCGTGCTCAAGCGGATTGTCTGGGCATCGTTCCTGCTGGCGGGTCTGCTCGCTGCCGGAACATTGGGCTTCCTGCGCTTCGGCGGCCCGGACACCGATGCCTTCGATGCCTTCTACATGACGGCCATCACCATCACCACGGTCGGCTACAGCGAGGTGGTCGATCTCAGCCAGACCGACGCCGGACGCCTGTTCGCCGCCTTCGTCTCGTTTGCCGGCTTCGGGCTGGTGACCTTCATCTTCTCCAGCCTGACCGTCTTCTTCCTCGAAACCGATCTCAACGAAGCGCTGCGGAGGCGCCGCATGGAAAACGCGATACGCAAGTTGCGCAATCACTACATCGTCTGCGGCTTCGGGCGCGTCGGCCGCAACGTCGCCACCGAGCTGCAGGCGACCAACCACCACTTCGTGGCGATCGACGAGAATTTCGACACCATCGAGCAGCACACCGAGCGCTTTCCCGCCCTGCTCTACCTGCACGGCGACGCCTCGGATGACGACGTGCTCGACCGCGCCGACATCGGCGATGCGAAAGGCATTTTTGCGGTCACCGGCGACGACAGCCGCAACCTGATGATCTGCCTCACCGCAAAGCAGATCAATCCGGGCATCCGCGTCGTCGCGCGCTGCCACGAGCTGCGCAACACCGAAAAGATGCGCAAGGCCGGCGCCGACGTCGTCGTGTCGCCCGATTTCACCGGCGGCATGCGCATCGCATCGGCGATGATCCGTCCGGTGGTGGTCTCCTTTCTCGACGAGATGCTGCGTTCCGAACACAAGTTGCGCTTCGAGGAGGTGGCGGTGCCGCCGGACTTCGCGCCGCGCGCCCTCGGCGACATCGGCCTGCGCAACCCGCACTAAGTGCTGCTCGGCGTGCGACGCGGCAAGGAGACGGTGTTCAACCCGGACGGCGCCTTTCGCCTCGAAGCCGGCCAGACGCTGATCGCGATGGCCAGCCCCGGCGGACGCGTCGAACTCGAAGCGGCACTGCGGCCGGCTGACTGACCCCGGCCTGGAACCCGCACGGACAGGCGATTTTCAGCCTGCCCATGCGGAAAACAAGGAAGCGCGCGCCACTCCGCCATGCCAAGCTGGAGATCGCCTCTACATGCGCCTTCACAGGCACGTTGCCGCGCGAAATCTGCGTTCTTGCGCGAATTGGCGTCAGCCGCGTCGCCCGCAGGCGGCACGGCGCGGTGCGGCCTGGGCTTTCTGCTGCTTCGAGGGATCGGGAATCACGTAGCCGCCACCGCCGCCGGATGATTTCGCGAACGATTGCGCGCCGCCGGCCTGCTGGCGCAGGCCGCTGGTGTCGAGGGTGTTGACGGTAGCCGTGACTTCGCGCGCGTTGCGTGCGTTCGGCTCGACATCGTCGCCGTAATGCACGCGACCTTCCTTGTCCGTCCAGCGGAACACCTGCGCGCCGGCCGGCGTGGCGAGGCACAGCGCTAGGACCAGCAGCATCGGTTTTGCCCGCAGTATTGCCCGCATGACGGCTCCGGAAGGCGACGACGCGACCATCATGCTATGCCATGCCGATAGCCGTCAATGCGGCCGATGCACGCTCAGGCCGACTCGCCAAGCTGCAGCATCCCATCGACCAGCCGCAGCACGCGCTGGGCGCGCGAGGCGAGCTGCAGGTCGTGCGTGACGATGATGAAGCTGGTGCCGTGCGATTCGTTGAGCGAAAGCATCAGGTCGAATACCGACTGCGCGGTCTGGCGGTCGAGGTTGCCGGTCGGTTCGTCGGCCAGCACGCATGCCGGTTGCGTGACCAGCGCACGCGCGATCGCGGCGCGCTGGCGCTCGCCCCCAGACAGTTCGCCCGGCGTATGCGTGAGGCGGTGGCCGAGGCCGACGTCGCGCAGCATCGCCTCGGCACGCGCATGCGCCTCGGCCTTCGCCATGCGCCGCACGTAGAGCGGCATGGCGACGTTTTCCAGCGCGGTGAATTCCGGCAACAGGTGGTGGAACTGGTACACGAAGCCGAGCGCGGCGTTGCGGATCGCGCCGCGCTCGCGCTCGCCGAGCGTCGACATTTCGCGCCCCATCACGCGCACGCGGCCTTCGGTCGGCGCGTCGAGCCCGCCCAGCAGGTGCAGCAGCGTGCTCTTGCCCGAGCCGCTGGCGCCAACGATGGCCACGCGCTCGGCGCGCCGCACGTCGAGGTCGACGCCCATCAGCACCGGCACCTCGTGCGTGGCCTGGCTGAATACCTTGGTCAGGCCGCGGCATTCGATCACCAGGGCGGCGTCATTCATAGCGCAGCGCCTCCGCCGGGTTGATGCGCGAGGCGCGCCAGCTCGGATAGAGCGTCGAAACCAGCGTGAGTCCGAAAGCGATGGCGACGATGCTCACCACGTCTGACGCCAGCACCTTGGACGGCAACTCGCTGATGTAATAGACCTCCTTCGACCACAGCGTGGTGCCGAGCAGCTTTTCCAGCGCCGGAATCACCACGTCGAGGTTGCCGGCAAGCAGCAGGCCGCCGACCACGCCCAGTGCCAGGCCGACCACGCCGATCAGCAATCCCTGCACGATGAAGATCGCCATCACACTGCGCGGGCTCGCACCCAGCGTGCGCAGGATGGCGATGTCGGCCTGCTTGTCGCGCACCGCCATCACCAGCGTGGACACGATGTTGAACGCCGCCACTGCGACGATCAGCGAGAGGATGATGAACATCATGTTTTTCTCGATCGCCACGGCGCGGAAGAAGTTCGCGTGGCTCCTGGTCCAGTCGGTGACGTACAGCTCGGTGGGCAGGTACGGCCCGAGTTCGCGCGACACGCGCGGCGCGGCGAAAAGCTCGTCGATCTTGAGCCGCACGCCGCTGACGTTCTCGCCCATGCGGTACAGCACCTGCGCATCGGCAAGGTGGATCAGCGCCAGCCCGGCGTCGAACTCCTGCATGCCGGCCTCGAAGATGCCGACCACGGTGAATTGCTTGAGGCGCGGAACCAGTGCGGCCGGCGTAACCAATCCCTGCGGCGCGATCAGCGTGACCTTGTCGCCGGTATAGACGCGCAGCGCACGCGCCAGCTCGGCCCCGAGGATGATGCCGAAGCCGCCCGGCTGCAGCGCATCGAGCCGGCCGCTCTTCATGTACTTCGCGAAATCGGCGACCTTGTCTTCTGCGTCGGGCAGGATGCCGCGGATCACGGCGCCGCGCACCTGCGCATCGAACGACAGCATCCCCTGCTCGTTGATGTAGGGCGCGACGGCCCGCACGTCGGGATGCTTCGCCACGCCGTCGGCCACCTGTTGCCAGTCGGCGAGCTGGTCGTCCATGCCCGAAAGCTGGATGTGCGAAGCCACGCCGAGGATGCGCGTGCGCAGCTCTTCCTGAAAGCCGTTCATCACCGACAGCACGGTGATCAGCGCCGCCACGCCGAGCGCGATGCCGAACATCGAGACCATCGAGATGAAGGATATGAAGCGGTTGCCGCTGCCGGCACGCCGCTTGGAGCGCGTGTAGCGCAGGCCGATCAGCAGCTCGTATTTCATGACGGGCCGTATGCTACACTGCCGCCGCCTTGTACGCTCGACGGTGTCGGCGCAGGCAGTGCCGTTCTTCCCGGAAGAATGCGTTTGCAGGCGCCGTCAGACACCGGCTTTCCGCTGTCATTTCCGCTTTTCGCCGTTCACCTTTGGTTGCCTTGCGCGAACTCACGCTCGTCATTCCCGGTCTGCTGTGGCCGGCCGAGTCCGTCGCTGCGGTATCGGACGACCTCGCCCTGCCCGCGCTGTCCGCACTGCTCGCGACCGAGTCGATCGCGCGCCAGCCGGTGCGGCCGCTCGAACACCTGCTCGCCGGCGCCTGGGGCCTCGATCCCGCGCGCGCACCGTGCGCGGCGCTGCGCCTGGCGGGCAGCGGCGGCGCGCCGGGCCGCGACGTCTGGATGTGCGCCGACCCGGCGCACCTGCGCTTCGCGCGCGAGTCGCTGGTGCTCGCCGACAATCATGAACTGATGGTGACGGACGACGAGGCCGCCGCCATCGTCGCCACGCTAAACGAGACCTTCGCCGACGTCGGCGCATTCAGCGTCGGCGCGGCCGGCGAATGGTATTTGCGCCTTGCCGCAATGCCCGAGATCGAGACGCACCCGGTCTCTGCCGTGCTCGGCCGCAACATCGAGACATGGCTGCCGGCCGGGCCCCAGGCAAAGCCGTGGCGGCGCCTGATCAACGAACTGCAGATGCTGCTGCACGGCCATGCGGCCAACGCCGCGCGCGAGGCCACCGGCACGCCGACCATCAACACCCTGTGGCTATGGGGCCAGGGCGCGCTCGACGATGCCGTGCCGCGCCGCTTCGACGCCGTGCTTGCGCATCATGCGCTGGCCCGGGGCCTTGCGGTGTGCAGCGGCGGCACGGCCGCGCCGTTGCCGCCGCGCTACGCCGAGCCCGGCGCGGGCCATACGCTGGCGCTGATCGAGCACCTCGACTACGCGGCACTGACGCAGAACGCCGCCGCCTGGCGCGCGGGCCTGATGGAGGTCGAGGCCGACTGGCTCGCACCGGCGCTGCACGCGCTCAAATCCGGCGCACTGTCGCGTCTGCGCCTCGTGCTGACCGGCGACCACGCCTGCCTCGACCTCGCCTGCGCGCGGCCCGCGTGGTGGCGCTTCTGGCGGCAGGGCGTGCTGCTGGAGAATTTCGTGCAGCGCCACGCCGCGCCATGACGCGCATCGTCACCCGCAGCGCGCCGCTGCGCCGCGTGCAGATGCTCGAACAGGACGGCGTGCATCCGCTGCTCGCGCGGCTCTATGCCGCACGGGGTGTCGAACGCAGGACCGATCTCGACACCGCACTGGCCGCCCTGCTGCCGCCCGCCGGCATGCGCGGCATCGCCGAAGCGGCGCAACTGCTGGCCGACGCGATCGAGGCCGGCGCGCGACTGCTGATCGTCGCCGACTACGACTGCGACGGCGCCACCGCCTGTGCGCTCGGCGTGCGCGCGCTGCGCGCGATGGGCGCGACGGTCGAATACCTGGTGCCCAACCGCTTCGAATACGGCTACGGTCTCACGCCCGAGATCGTCGCGCTGGCGGCGCGGCGCGAGCCGGATGTCATCATCACGGTGGACAACGGCATCGCCAGCATCGAGGGCGTGGCCGCCGCGCAGGCAGCCGGCATCGCCACGCTGATCACCGACCATCACCTGCCCGGCGACACGCTGCCCGCGGCGGACGTGATCGTGAACCCGAACCAGCCCGGCTGCGAATTCGCCAGCAAGTCGATCGCCGGCGTCGGCGTCATGTTCTACGTGATGCTCGCACTGCGCGCGGAACTGCGCGAACGCGGCGCCTTCGCCGACCGTGCCGAACCGAACCTTGCCACGCTGCTCGACCTCGTCGCGCTCGGTACCGTGGCCGACGTGGTGAAGCTCGACCACAACAACCGCATCCTCGTCTCGCAGGGCCTCGCGCGCATGCGTGCCGGCAAGCTCACCCCGGGCATCGCAGCGCTGTTCGCCGCCGCCTCGCGCGAACCGGCGCGCGCGAGCTGCTTCGACCTCGGCTTCGCGGTCGGCCCGCGACTCAACGCCGCGGGGCGGCTCAACGACATGTCGCTCGGCATCGAGTGCCTGATCACCGACGACATGGCGCGCGCGCTCAACATCGCCCGCGAACTCGACGCACTGAACCGCGAGCGCCGCGCGATCGAAGCGGACATGAAGGAAGCCGCGCTGATCGCGCTCGACGACTTCGACGCCGGCACGCAGGCCAGCATCGCGCTGTTCGAGCCTGACTGGCACCAGGGCGTCATCGGCATCCTCGCCTCGCGCATCCGCGAAAAGGTCCATCGCCCGGCGATCGCCTTTGCGCGCGGCAACGCGGGCGAGCTGAAAGGCTCCGGCCGCTCGATACCCGGATTGCATCTGCGCGACGCGCTCGACCTGGTGACCAAGCGCGAACCCGGACTGATCCTCAAGTTCGGCGGCCATGCGATGGCGGCCGGACTGACCATCCGCGAGGACGATCTCGCGCGTTTCGGCGCGGCCTTCGAGGCCGCCGTGCGCGACAGCGTCGAGCCCGCCGCGCTGACGCGAACGCTTGAAACCGACGGCACGCTCGAAGCGGCCTACGCCACGCTCGAATGCGCGCGCGCGCTCGACAACGAGATCTGGGGCCAGGGCTGGCCGGCGCCGCTGTTCGCCGACACCTTCGTCGTCGAAAACCAGCGCCTGCTCAAGGACGCCCACCTCAAGCTCACCCTGCGCCGCGACGCCAGCCGCTTCGAGGCAATCTACTTCAACCACGCCGATGCCGCCCCGCCGCGCATCCGCGCCGCCTACCGGCTGGCGGTCAACGAGTTCAACGGCGTCGCCTCGGTGCAACTGGTGCTGGAGCATCTGGAGCCTGCCTGAGTATCGGGCTGCTCGGCGGCTCCTGCCATTTCTCTCGCAAGGGCCAGCATTCATGCGGCCTCCAGGGCTGCATGCTGACAATTTCGGTGGGCCAGTTTCAGGCCACGGCGATTGACGCAGCGTCCGGGTGGAAACCCATGCCGCGAACGGGCGGCGAGCCGGGCGCCATCCATGCACGCTGGTCCCCGCAACGCCTGCAACCCGTGAGCGGTTCGGCCGCACTGGCGCACCCGGTCGGAAGACCACCCTACGGTATAATTCAGCCTTTTGCCCCGCCCCATCATGGAAGCAGAACGCCTCAACGCCATCGCCGCCCGCCTGGCCGACCTCAAGAGCCGGGAACTCGAGCTGCGGAGGTATCTTTGACTTCGATCTGAAGGCCGAAAAGCTGGAGGAAGTCTCGCGCGCGCTGGAAGACCCGGCGGTCTGGAACAACGCCGAGCACGCGCAGGAACTCGGCAAGGAAAAGAAGTCTCTCGAAAGCGTGGTCATCGCGCTGCAGAATGCGGCAACCCACATCGCCGACACCGGCGAGCTGTTCGAACTCGCGCGCAGCGAGGAGGACGAGGACACGGTCGTGGCGGTCGAAGGCGACCTCGCCGGCATCGAGAAGGAAATCGCGGCGATGGAATTCCGCCGCATGTTCAGCAACCCGGCCGACCCGAACAACTGCTTCGTCGACATCCAGGCCGGCCAGGGCGGCACCGAGGCGCAGGACTGGGCCTCGATGCTGTTGCGCATGTACCTGCGCTATTGCGAGCGCAAGGGCTTCACGACCGAGGTGCTCGAAGAATCCGAAGGCGAAGTCGCCGGCCTCAAGAGCGCCTCGATCAAGATCAGCGGCGAATATGCCTACGGCACGCTGCGCACCGAGACCGGCATCCACCGCCTGGTGCGCAAAAGCCCGTTCGATTCCAACGCGCGCCGCCACACCAGTTTTGCCAGCGTGTTTGTGTACCCCGAAGTGGACGACTCGATCGAGATCGACATCAACCCGGCCGACCTGCGCGTGGACACCTTCCGCGCCTCCGGCGCCGGCGGCCAGCACATCAACAAGACCGATTCGGCAGTGCGCATCACGCACATGCCGAGCGGCATCGTCGTGCAATGCCAGAACGACCGCTCGCAGCACCGCAACCGCGCCGAGGCGATGGCGATGCTGAAATCGCGCCTCTACGAGGCCGAACTGCGCAAGCGCCAGTCGGAGCAGCAGCAGCTCGAGGATTCCAAGAGCGACATCGGCTGGGGTCACCAGATCCGCAGCTACGTTCTCGACCAGTCGCGCATCAAGGATCTGCGCACCAACCACGAAGTGGGCAACACCCAGGCCGTGCTCGACGGCGACCTCGACGGATTCATCGAGGCCAGCCTCAAGCAAGGCGTGTAAGACCAGCCAGCCTCCGTTCGGACCACACCATGACCATCGAAGACCAGAAGCCGCAGGACGAGAACCAGCTCATCGCCGAGCGCCGTGCCAAGCTCGCCGAATGGCGCGCCGCCGGCACGGCCTATCCGAACGATTTCCAGCGCGAGAACACCGCCGGCAAGCTCGACGAGTTCTACGGCGAGAAATCGCGCGAGGAACTCGAGGCGACGCCGATCTCGGTCAAGGTGGCCGGCCGCATCATGTTGAAGCGCGTGATGGGCAAGGCGAGCTTCGCCACCATCCAGGACCTCTCGGGCCGCATCCAGATCTTCGTGTCGAACGACGGCGTCGGCGAAGAGGTGCACAAGGACTTCAAGCGCTGGGACATCGGCGACATCGTCGGCTGCGAAGGCACGCTGTTCAAGACCAAGACCGGCGAACTCACCGTGCAATGCCAGGAGATCCGCCTGCTGTCGAAGGCGCTGCGCCCGCTGCCGGAAAAATTCCACGGCCTCACCGACATCGAGCAGAAATACCGCAGCCGCCACCTCGACCTGATCATGAACGAGGGATCGCGCTTCACCTTCGTCGCGCGCAGCCGCATGATCCAGTCGATCCGCAACTACATGACGGGCCACGGCTTCCTCGAAGTCGAGACGCCGATGATGCATCCGATTCCCGGCGGCGCGGCGGCCAAGCCCTTCATCACCCACCACAACGCGCTCGACATGGAACTGTTCCTGCGCATCGCGCCGGAGCTGTACCTCAAGCGACTGGTGGTCGGCGGCTTCGAGAAGGTGTTCGAGGTGAACCGCAACTTCCGCAACGAAGGGATATCGCCGCGGCACAATCCCGAATTCACCATGATGGAGTTCTACGAGGCGTACGCGAACTACCATACGCTGATGGATTTCACCGAAGGCCTGCTGCGCCATTCCGCCGAAGAGGCGCTCGGCACCTCGAAATTCCAGTACCAGGGCCGCGAACTCGACCTCGGCAAGCCGTTCGAGCGGCTCACCATCGTGCAGGCGATCCGCAAGCATCATCCGGGCTTCAGCGAGGCCGAACTCAGCGACGCCGAATGGCTCAAGCGCAAGATCAAGGATTTCGGCGAGGCCATCAAGCCGGGCGGACTCGGCAGCCTGCAATTGCAGTTGTTCGAAGCCTGCGCCGAAGCCGAACTGTGGGACCCGACCTTCATCATCGACTACCCCGCCGAAGTCAGTCCGCTGGCGCGACGCTCAGACAGCAACCCGGAAATCACCGAGCGCTTCGAGCTGTTCATCGTCGGGCGCGAGATCGCCAACGGGTTCTCGGAACTCAACGATCCGGAAGACCAGGAGCTGCGGTTCCGCGAGCAGGCCAAGGCCAAGGAGGCCGGCGACGAGGAGGCGATGTACTACGACGCCGACTACATCCGCACGCTCGAATACGGCCTGCCGCCGACCGGCGGCTGCGGCATCGGCATCGACCGCCTGGTCATGCTGCTGACCGACAGCCCCAACATCCGCGACGTGATCCTGTTCCCGCAGATGCGGCGGGATTGACGCAATACGTCTTTGCGGGCGGCAATCGCATGCCGCCCGCGTCCGCACCATGCCGCTGATTCCCGCCCGCCTCGCTCGCGCCGAAGACGGCACGCTGTGGTCGGCACATTATGACGATGTCTACCATGCCGCGGCCGGCGGCCTCGAACAGGCGCGCCATGTGTTCCTTGGCGGCAACGATCTGCCCACGCGCTGGCGGGGGCGCGATGCCTTCGCCATCCTCGAAACCGGTTTTGGCTGCGGGCTGAACTTCCTTGCCACTTGGTCGGCCTGGCACGACGATCCGGCACGCTGCGCGCGCCTTCACTACGTTTCCGTCGAAAAGCACCCGTTCAGCCGCGACGACCTGCGCGAGATCCATCGCAACTGGCCCGAGCTGGCGCCGCTTTCGGCCGGGTTGCTCGCCGCCTGGCCGACGCTGGTGTCCGGCTTCCATCGGCTCGATCTCGATGGCGGGCGCGTCTCGCTGACCCTGCTGCTCGGCGATGCGCTCGACCTCCTGCCGCAGCTGCGCGCATCGATCGACGCCTTCTACCTCGATGGCTTTGCGCCGTCGAAGAATGCCGCCCTCTGGTCGCCCAATGTGTTCCGCCAGGTGGGACGCCTCGCCGCAGCCGGCGCGACGGCCGCCACCTGGTCGGTCGCCGCAGCGGTGCGCGACGGCCTTGCCGAAGCCGGTTTCGCCTGTACGCGCAGACCGGGATTCGCCACCAAGCGCGAGATGCTCACGGCACGGCGCGAGCGCAAGGTAATGCATCGCTTCGACGCGCCGACCGATCGACGGGCGCTGGTGATCGGCGCCGGCATCGCCGGCAGCGGTTGCGCGCAGCAACTTGCGCGGCGCGGATGGGACGTCGACCTGATCGAGCAGGCCGATGCACCGGCGCGCGGTGCATCCGGCAACCTCGCCGGCGTGTTGCGGCCGGTGCTTTCGCTCGACGACAATCGCCTGTCGCGGCTGACGCGTGCCGCGTTCCTGCATGCGCGCCGCCACCTGGCGCGCCTCGAACGCGATGGACACGCGGTGCGCTGGCGACCCTGCGGCGTGTTGCAGCTCGCGCGCGATGCACGCCACGAGATCACGCAACGCGCCACCATCGAACGCCATGCCTACCCTGCCGATTACGCACGATTCGCCGAACGCGAAGAGGCAACGTACCTGCTCGGCCATCTCGCATCGGCCGGCGGCTGGCATTTCCCGGGCGGCGCATGGGTCAATCCACCGAGCGTCGTGCACGCCAACATCGCCGACGGCGGCACGCGCATCCGGCTTCACCTGAACACTGACATAAGCTCGGTAGCGCGCGAGGGCGACAACTGGCAGGCCGTGGCAGCCGATGGCACGACCATCGCATCGGCACCGGTTTTGGTCATCGCGACCGGCGCCGACACGCTGCGGATCCAAGGCGCGATGGCCCTGCCGCTGCGTCGCGGCCGCGGCCAGGTTTCCCTGCTGCGCGCACACGACGGGCGCGCCCTGAACTGTGTCGTCACCCGGCGCGGCTACGCCACGCCGGCAGTCGACGGCTGGCATTGCGCAGGCGCGACGTTCGACGCGAACGATACGAGCACCGCGCTCGCGCAAGCGGATCACGCCGTGAACCTCGCGCACCTCGAGGCGATGCTGCCGGGATTTTCCGACGCGGCCGACGCGCAGGCGCTGCACGGCCGCGTCGGCTTTCGCCCGGCTTCGCCCGACAAGCGCCCGATGGTCGGCAGCCTGCCCTGCGCGCATGGCGCAGGCGCGACCACGGCGCTCTGGAAGGTCGAGCGCCTGCCCGGCGTGCTGGTGGTCAACGGCTTCGGTGCGCGCGGCCTGGTGTGGAGCGCCCTGTGCGGCGAATTGCTCGCCGCGCAACTCGAGGGCGAACCCTTGCCGCTCGAAGGCGAACTGGCCGACGCACTCGACCCCGCGCGCTTCGCGCTGCATGGCGCACGACGCGATTGTTCGGACGGCGACGAATAGCCGCCTGTCTCACACACCCGACGCACGGAATTTTGTAAGCGGATGTTGACCCCGTCGGCAATGTGCCGACGCATGCGCTATCGTGGTCGTCACGCTGATCGGCGCTGCTCGTCGCGCCGATTCCCACGCAATCGCAGGAGGCAACATCATGCAGGCAACGCACGAACAGGTTCGCACTCAACATCCGCGCAAGCTTCATCCGATCATGTGGGCAGCCGCTATTTCGGTAATCGTGCTCAGCATCGTCGGCGTCGGCGCGATCACCGGCCTGATTCCGACCTCGAACGGCCAATCGTCGCCGCATACCGCTGCATCCGAGAGGGCCGTCGAACCCCTCGCCGCCGTTCCGGTGCCGCTGCCGGCCGCCGGCACGTCCGTCCAACCCCGGGCCGAACCGGCCCCGATCATCGAGCACGAGGCGCCCGTCACAAGGCCGGCGCCGAAGCCCGCGGCAAGACCGTCCGTGCATCGCGAGGCCGCGTCTACGGCGAAGGCAGTCCACGCCAAACCCGCGCCGGTGCGCGCCGAGCAGGTGCCGGCAAGTGCGCCGGCGCAGGTTGCGGCGGCCGATCCGGCACCGGCGCCTGCCCAAGCCGAGCCCGCGCTCTGCCACGAGTGCGGCACCGTGTCTTCGGTGCGCACGATCGAACAGAAGGGTGAAGGCACGGGCGTCGGCGCAGTCGGAGGCGCCGTTGCCGGCGGCGTGCTCGGCCGCCAGGTGGGTGGCGGCCGCGGCCGCGACGTGATGACCGTGATCGGTGCGATTGCCGGCGGGCTGGGTGGTCACGAGATCGAGAAGAACGTGCGCAAAGTGGTGAAGCATGAAGTTTCGGTGCGTTTCGAGGACGGCAGCACACGCAGCTTCACCTACGACAAGACGCCGATGTTCCGCAGCGGAGATCACGTTCGCCTGTCGCAGGGCGAACTGGTGATCGACAACCGCTGAGCAGATTCGCGGCTGTCCGGCCGCGACACAGCATGCCTCAAGGGCGCATGGATTGGCGTCTTGGGGCATGCAAGGCTGAGAGCCGCTTGCACGAATCCTTGCCGGGGTGCCTGCCCGCCGCGCAAGGCGCCATACACCTTCCCGGCCGCCTCGCCGGAGCAGTTCTCACGCTGAAACCGATGCAGGCTACCATCGCGCTACCCGTTCATCCTGCGGCCCGCAACCACGCGAAACCTCATGAGCCTGCTCGCGCTCTCGCTCGTCCTTGCCTCGGCGTTCGGCCACGCGACCTGGAACTACTGGCTCAAGACACGCGGCGGCGGGCTGGCCTTCGTCTGGCTGTTCGCAACCGCGGGCTGTGCAATCTACCTGCCGCTCGCAGCGGCACTCGCATGGCATGAAGGCTTCGTGCCGACACTCGCGCAAGGCGCGCTGATCGTCAGCAGCGGACTGCTGCACACCGGCTACTACCTGCTGCTCGATCGCGGCTATCGCAGCGGCGATTTCTCGCTTGTCTATCCGCTCGCGCGCGCCACCGGTCCGCTGCTGACGCTGTGTGTGGCGATCGCCCTGCTGGACGAACAGCCGTCGCCGCTCGGATTGACGGGCATTGTGACGATCATCGGTGGTGCCTTCGTTCTGACTGGGGGAATTCGGCTGCGCGCGGCAGCCGGCGCCCGCCGCGCGCTGGGCTACGCACTTGCGACCGGCGTGATGATTGCTGCCTACACCCTGAACGATCGCCAGGCAGTGGCGACGCTGATGGTGCCGCCGCTGATCTTCGACTGGTCGCAGAATCTGGTGCGTGTGGTGCTACTGGCGCCGCGCGTGCTGAAGGATCGCGCAGCACTGCAGGCCACTTGGCGCGAGCGCCGCAAGGCGATCCTGGTCATTGCCGTGCTTTGCCCGTTGACCTACATCCTGGTGCTCGCCGCGATGCAGATCGCGCCGGTGAGCTATGTGGCGGCAGCGCGCGAACTGTCGATCCTGTTCGGCACGCTGATGGGCGCGCACCTGCTGCGGGAGGCGGATTCGCACCGGCGAGTGGCCGGCGCAGTCGTCATGGTGGCGGGGTTCGTCGCGCTGGCGTTTGCGTGATCAGAGGTGCCGGTCGAGGCGGGCGATCACGAGGTCGCGCCCCATCACGTCGAGCACCGCGTCGATCGACGGCGTCTGCGGCTGGCCGAGCACTGCCACGCGCAGGGGAATGGCCACCTGCGGCATCTTGAGCCCGGTCGCGGCGAGTGTTTCCTTGAGTGCTGCGGAAAGTGCGGCCTTGTTCCATTCGACTGTCGCGAGGCGCTTGCGCAGGTCTGCCAGCGCCGCACGCGCCGCGTCGGTCAGGTGCAGGGCAATCAGTTCCGGCGCAGGATGCAGGTCGATGTAGAAGGCCTCGGCGGCATCGGCCAGTTCGTTCAGCGTGGCGACGCGTTCCTTGTACAGCCCCACCACCGCCTCGAGCGATGGCCCCTGTTCGGGATCGACACCGCGCTGCGCGAGGCGCTCCGATGCATCGGCGGCGAGACGGCCGTTGTCCGCCAGCTTGAGATAGTGCTGGTTGAGCCACACCAGCTTCTCGTTGTTGAACTGCGCCGCCGAGGGCGTGATGTGGTCGAGATCGAACCACTCGCAGAACTGGCGCATGTCGAAGATCTCGTCGTCGCCATGAGACCATCCGAGCCGCGCGAGGTAGTTGAGTACTGCCTCGGACAGATAGCCGTCTTCGTGATACTGCATTACGCTGACCGCGCCGTGGCGCTTCGAGAGCTTCTGCCCGTCCGGCCCGAGGATCATCGACAGATGGCCGTAGCGCGGAACCGGCGCCTCGAGCGCGCGCAGGATGTTGATCTGGCGCGGCGTGTTGTTCACATGGTCGTCGCCGCGCAGCACGTGGGTGATGCGCATGTCCCAGTCGTCGACCACCACGCAGAAGTTGTAGGTCGGCGTGCCGTCCGCGCGCGCGATGATGAGATCGTCCAGCTCCGCATTCGCGATCTCGATGCGGCCCTTGACGACATCATCCCAGGCCACCGCGCCGTCCGTCGGGTTGCGGAAACGCACCACCGGCTTGATCCCCTCCGGCGGCGGCGGCAGGGTCTTGCCGCGCTCCGGACGCCAGCGGCCGTCGTAACGCGGCTTCTCGCCTCGTTCGCGCTGCGCCTCGCGCATGGCATCGAGTTCTTCGGGCGAGGCATAGCAGTGGTACGCCTTGCCCGAGTCGATCATCTGGCGGATGACCTCCTTGTAACGTTCCATGCGCCCCATCTGGTAGAACGGCCCCTCGTCGTGTGCAAGGTCCAGCCACCGCATGCCGTCGAGGATCGCCTGCACCGCTTCGGGCGTCGAACGCGCGACGTCGGTATCCTCGATGCGCAGGATGAACTTGCCGCCATGCCGGCGCGCGTAAGCCCAGCTGAACAGCGCGGTGCGCGCGCCCCCAATGTGGAGGAACCCGGTTGGACTCGGTGCGAAACGGGTGCGGATCTCGTTACTGGATGCGGGATTTGACATGCGTCGATTGCGAATCGGGAAACCGTCGATTTTACGCGATTCGATAGCCGCAGGCGCCCGTCGAATTGACCACGGCGGGCGACATCGCTACAATTTCGCTCCCGATTCGCGTCGGGCGGTTAGCTCAGCGGTAGAGCACTGCCTTCACACGGCAGGGGTCACTGGTTCGATCCCAGTACCGCCCACCATAAAAACAATAAGTTAGCAGCGGATTGCGGCAGATTTCCCAGCGGTGTCCTAAAGCTATCCTAAATCGGGGGTAAATTCCCTCCGGATTTCCTGTCCCGTTGGCCGTCTCTACGCTCGATAAACGTCGATGCGTGCGTGTTCCCGCTTGCGGTGCTACGGTGGTTCGATATGCCACTCCTGCACCACACTGACCCAACCGCCACCCTCCGCTGCGTGCCGCTCAAATCCCCTGAGCCGAAACGCCAACGTCGAGAAGCCATCCAGGACAGGCTCGTAAAGGTCCAGTCGTGCCTTATTCGGCACCGCTGGCCCGCGTAGCGTCGCCACCTTGAATTGCTGGCCCTGATGGGTTATCAGATGCGTGCAGAGGTCGCCGACGTAGCTCGGGCCGTTCATCACGTCCCGCCACGGTAGCCGCTGGCCTCGATAACGAAGAACACGGACACGGAATTGCACAACCAATCTCGAATACTGTCGTTTCGTACAGTATCGCATTGTTTCGGCTTGCTGCTGACCTCTCTCCCGGCTCTGGCTTTCTCCGCCCAGCTAGCCGGGCGAGTTGTCGGGATCGCGGACGGCGATACGCTCACGCTCCTGGACGCCGGTAACCAGCAACACAAGGTCCGCATTGGCGGTATCGATGCGCCGGAGAAGCGCCAGCCGTTCGGCCAGCGCTCAAAGGAGAATCTCTCGCGCTTGGCGTTTTCCAAGACGGCGCAGGCCGATTGCCCGAAGCAGGACCGCTATCGGCGGCACGTCTGCACTGTGACCGTTGACGGGCGAGACGTGGGGTTGGAGCAAATCCGCGCCGGCCTGGCTTGGTGGTATCGCAAATATGCGGACGAGCAGCCGGCCGCGCAGCGCGTGGACTACGAGAATGCCGAAGCCACGGCAAGGCGCCAGCGCGCAGGGCTTTGGATGGAATCGGCGCCGGTTCCGCCTTGGGAGTTCCGGCACCCGCCGAAATAGCCGAAGATATGCGCCGGCATCCACTAGCCTCGCCCCCATGTGCAATCGATACATCTCGCCCGCACAAGCTGACATTGAGCGTTATTGGCACATCGGCCGATCAAACCCTTGGCGGGGCGAGGTCGAGATATTCCCGCGCGCTCTTGGCCCGTTCATTCGCCCGATAGCCGGCGAGTCTGGCGCGACCGAATTGGTCGTTGGGCAATGGGGTTTGATTCCGTGGTTTGCCAAGACGGCGAAGCTGAATTACTCGACCAACAATGCGCGGTTTGAGGAACTCACCGCGAAGGCATCCTACAAGCTGCCGTGGCAACGCGGGCAGCGCTGCATCATTCCTGCCGTGTCCTTTGACGAGCCCTGCTGGGAAACCGGAAAGAACGTCTGGTGGCGCTTCCGTCGCAAGGATGGCGCGCCCTGGGGATTAGCCGGACTCTGGAACACGTGGACGGACAAAGAGACGGGCGAGATTGTCGAGAGCTATACGATGCTGACTATCAATGCGGACGATCATCCGATCATGTCGCGCATGCACAAGCCGGACCCAAAGTTACCACCCGATCAGCAGGACAAGCGGAGCGTTGTCGCTATTGAAGCGGCGGACGCAGACAAATGGTTATTGGGAACGAACGAGGAAGCAGCCAACCTTATTGCGTCGCCGGATGTCGAGTTATTGGAGGGGACATCCGTAAAGACACGTTAAGTTAATTCTTCCGAAATTGTCGTCGTCCAGCCGCTTCCCTGCCATGTTCAGATATCGGCTAACAGTCGGATCCAGTTCTCCGGGCAATAGCTCTGGACGGCCGCCAAGCTTCCTCATAACAGGCAGTACTCGCCTCGATTCCTTTTCCCATAAAGCTGCGTTAGAGCAGCTCCAAGAGGTCTGGCTCCGCGTCATGTTTCGGCGCTTCAGTTGGCGTCGTCCAGAAGCGTTTCTCCACGAGACTTGGCGCATGCTCCACGGCGCCGAGCGGCTCTATGCCCATTGAGGTGAGGCGTTCGATGAGTTCGGCAAACACCTCGTCCTTGCGCAGTGACCACGTCGAAGCAAAACAACGCCAGAAGGTCCATCCCGCGCGCTCTAGGACACGTTGTCGGTGCATGTCATGTGCCCACCGGTCAGGACCATGGTAATCGTCGCCGTCGCATTCAATGGCAAGCCGGACATCGCCCAATCCCTCCACCACCATGTCGATTCGGTAGGCGCCGGTCCTCACTTGTGGAATGACTCGATACCCGTGCTTTGTCAAGGCGCCAAAGACTTCGCGCTCGAAGCCCGATTCACACAGGTCGATGAGATGCTCCTGCTCTGAGGGGTCCGCAACGAGAGGCTTGTCGAAGTGACTTAGCAACGACAATCGAAGGTCCTTGTCCGAGAGGTGCGAGGCATCAACGGACCGCACAAGGTACATTCGGTCGCGTGCTCGGCTGGCCGCCACATTGAAGCGCTGGTCGAACATGATTCCCGAAACGGCCCGACAATTGGTTGGGTCTACCACGAGAGACAGAAAGATTATGTCGCGCTCGCTCCCTTGGAAGGTTCGCGCATCGCCGCACTCGAACTTGCGGTGGAGCAGTTCACCAGCCGGGCACCGCCTTCTCACCAAGGAGTCGATGTGCTTGGCCTGCTCCATACCGAGCAATGACACGACGCCTATCGTGCGGTCCGCCATCCGCGGGTCCTTCAGGATAGCGGCAATCTCTTCGGCGATTGCCAGCGCCTCGAACTGGTTGCAGTCGCGCCGGTCCCGTAGCCCCTCTTTGACATAAACGTCCACCAACGGTGGGTCGATCCGCTCCGTTGCCTTGGGAATCCGAAGGGGCTGAACCTGACCCTTGTAGAAAGTCCGGTTCGAGTACGCAATAATCGGCGGTACGCAGCGGAAATGCTCTCGAAGCATCACCTGACTACCAGCGAAGACGCGGGCTGCAAGCTCATAGAGCGATTTCTCCGGCGTCATTTCGACGCCGTAGGGCTGCTCTTCGAGAAACCGGTGCTTTAGCTCTGTGATGCGCTCGCTCGACAGAAATCCGCCATCAGGCGACACCTGTTTGTCATCTCCAACGACGAGAATCTTCTTTCCCCGGACGATTGCCGGAAGCGCCCATAGGTCCGACTGACTCGCTTCATCAACGACGACGAGGTCGAATGCCCCGATGGTAGCTGGCATGGCTTCCGAAATCTTGGCGTGGCTCATAATCCAACACGGCACCGCGTCAGCGGCATCCAGCATGGCTTCCCGGGCGTCCCGTCGGTAACGTACGGCGTTCGGGCCGGTTCCCTGCCCAATCTTACGAATCGCGGTGGCATAGCCTGCAAGGGCCTGTAGCACCTTTGGCGTTGCATTGCGTTTGGTCGCAAGCCAAGCTGCCTTGGCGACCATCTCTTTGTAGAACCGTGATAACCCATTTTCGAGGTTGCGACGGCGTTCCGAGAGCGCCAACAACTCTTCTCGCGCCTCGATGCTGTCCAAGTGGGATTTCACCCTCGCCCACGTCCATGCTTGGAGCCAAGTTACGGGTAGCGTCGTATCCTCGCCAGTAGCTTTCACTGGAACGGAGCGTATTCGCGCTGCCAGCCGTGGCGCACCCGCGCGCTCAAACCTTCCAGCGCAATCGCGCACCGTAGCGAAGTCCTGTGCCAGAGCCGCAATCCGCCGGGTTTCCGCGAGCAGCTCGGCATAGCTGGCGGCCGCTCTACTGCCGTCGAGACTGGGATTGCCCAAGTCATTCTCTATAAAGCGTCGCAGCGCTTCTGATATCGGGCCTGTTTTGCCAGCGAGCTTCTCCTGTAAGGCGCTGAGTTGGGTGGCCGCCTTTGCTAGGTCGGCGCGGGTCAGGTGGCGCAACAGTTGCTCGCGCACGACGCAAAGCTCGGCCGAGCCGCCCACGAATGCTTTGGCCGGCGCGGCCTGGAAGACAGCCTCGGCCAGACGAGGTAGCGCAGCATCAAAGCGCACCGCGAGCTTGTGTGCACTACGGGCCGCGACCCCAATCCGTTCGAGTGTCCGCAGCGCACCAATGCCGCCGTCTAGGCGCGGAACTGACAGCGAATCTGCGATTGCATTCCAGCGTGTAAGGAATGAAACCACTCGCTCATGGAGTGCCACATAGCGTTGAACATGGCGCCAGTCGTCTTCGCTATTGGGGGCGAGACCGGCTACCTTGACCGAAGCGAGGTGCTGCTTGGCCTCCGTGGCGCCAAGCGCAAACAGCCCAAACGGCTTGCCGGTCTCCGCAGCGCGGTCAACAGCTTCGCGCACTTTTGGGATCGCAAGAGCACTTTCAGGTATCTCGACCGGACGTCTCAGAAATTCGGCGCGCGCCCAAACCAATTGCTCCAAGTCCGAGAACAAGGCCTCTAATGCGCCCCGTTCCGAGTTGAAAGAAGGAAGCCGGCACTTGACGCGCAGATCGAGGGGCCATCCTCCGTCGACATCCTCCACTTCCATCACAAGGGCGAGCGCCTCTTCCACGCTCTCGAGGAGCTTACGCGCGGCCTCAATTATGTCGGTGCTAAGCCCTTTCAGGGGCATCAAGTCGCCGGATGCCACTTGACTATCGATAGTACGCATCTGCACCAAGACGGCATGCAGCTCCGAAATCTCGGCGGGGCCAGGCAATGCGTCGGCACATGCAATCTGTGCATCTACATAGACGAGGTCGGCTCCCAGCTTCCGCCGGCATTCGCACAGATAGCCGGCCTCGTCTCCGGTAAGCGGCGGTGCATGTTCGGGCGCTAGGGAAAGCAAATCGTCGAACCAGCCATGTTGATCCCGTCCCGAGACCACGAGCTCTGCCAACTTCTGCGCTCGCATGGGCGCGCCATCGATCTCCACCTCGCTGAACTGAGCGAGGGCGATTTCGTCGACGCGCCGGTCGATGACGTTTAGCTCTGAGTGGGCACGGTCGATAGCCCCCTCGAGTGAAGCAATTTCCTCGCGCGTTTGGAGAGGATTCAACTGTGAAACGCGATGCTGAATAGCTTCGATGGAAGCCTGAAACTGGCGGATGCCCTCCCGGTCGCTGGTAAGTAGCGCAACGGTTAGCGGCCGTACCTCTTCAGGTATCTGCGACTGGAGAACATCGAGCGCGGGTTCGCCTTTGGAAGTCACGAGGACTCGACGGCCGGTCGCGAGGTAATGACAAATGGTGTTGGCAATCGTGTGTGTCTTGCCCGTTCCCGGTGGACCTTGGACACTGACGCCTGAGGCATGCTCCAAGCGCTGGATGATGGTGACCTGCTCGCCGTTGTACGGAAGTGGAAAATAGAGCTCCTGCGGCTTCACGCCGCTACTCCCATCTCCGCGACTTGATATCCCGCGAAGATTGACTGCTTCAAATTCAATGGGTTCATCCGAAGGCGGCATCACCAAGGCCATCGGTCCAGCAGGTATGTCGCAGCCATCCGAGAGTTTGTCCTGCAGCCGCTTCAGGTCCTCCACGAGGTAGTTGTTTGTGCGAGGTCGAGAGAATAGCGCCCACGCGTCTGTCACAACCAAGTTCTCACCGGCGTCGGGTATCGGTGCTCTGATTGACAGAATCTCCCGATATGTACCTTTGCTGTCGAGATTGCTCGCAACCAATTTCAGTACATCGGTGTAGCTGCCTGAGTCGAAAGGCGTAACTGGGTGATCCTTATTCCTTGCAATCTGGTCCCTCCCAGCGTTCTCGACGTCGGCCGCTCCTGTGACTTTGCAAGCGACGAAAGCGTCCATCTCGATGCGCGTGTCGGTGGCACGGGGGCGAACCTCCAACGCCATCGTTTTGTCATCTAGGTAAATCTCAACTGCCTGCGTCAGAATTGGGTAACTGTAAGGGAAGGGGGTCCCCTCGAATTCCATCCGCCACGTCGCGATGCCAATGCCCCAGACGAGCTCTGCAGGTTTGGCGGTTTCCTCTGCCTCCATCTGGAGCTTCAGTGCGAAGAGGTCGCCGTACAGGGAAATTGCGCGCCGACGGGGCTTCTCGCCTTCGGCCCAGGCTTTCCAAACTTCAAGGTACTCCTTGAGGTCTCTCTCAGCGCTGGCGCGGATGTTTGCAGCGGCTTTCTGTCGCTCGACCTCTCCCATCTCGGCTGTGGCGTTGGAAACTCGACGTTGTAATCCGCCTTCGTCCAGTGAAGGCAATGGGCCGGAGGGGTTGGTCATGACCAGAATGACCCCCTCTTGGCTCTGGCTTAGCTTGGGCGGCTTGCCGTCCTCAAGCCGCGCAATGCGAAGCCACACGTGGTCGCCCTGCAACTTGAGGTCGAGTTCGACGCCCGGCAAACCGGCGACATCCTGAGGGCTGCACCGAAACCCCTTTGAAAGCTGGAATCCCCGGGGGTCTATGTCCTTTAACTGCTCCCCAATGTACTCGAACAGTCGGTGCAGGAGCTCTCGCGGTTTAGTTGTCATCTTCATTCAGGCTGCTGTCGCCGGCTAATGACGTCAAGCTGAGAATCTAGCACGTCATCGCTGCCAATTGGCCCGCCTCTCGGCGTCGCAGTTGAAGGCGCCGGGGAGAGGCGACCAATGTGTGAAGACGGGCCGACAACATGGACGCTCACCAATGCCCACGTCACGGCGACAGATGGCGCATGTATTTCTCTTTCGCGGTTCGCTTTCGCGTTCAGGCTGCCGCGTCTGAACATGTCGATGACAGCAAACAATGGCGATTTCGATCAAACACTATCTGGACTGCACGGCCTGTTGATCAGACCGTCGGAAGCCCAATAGACCAATTACGGAAAATGCGAGAGAAACTCGTCCTGCTCCTTAAGCAACGTCGCCAAATCCCGCAATAGCTGACGTCTGCCGCCCTTGTAACCCCGCATCGCCGATCGGTGCTTACCCTCTGCGGTCTTCGGCCCGGTCGCTTTTTCCCACGGCCTCCATTGCCGGATGAGTTCCGCTCGCAATGCCCGATGCTCGGGTGTTCGGTAGTAGCTCACGTGTGCCCCCTGATAGTTGGTTATGCGTGGATTGGATTTCCCGCGCGTGCGCGGGTACTGCTGTACCGTTGTTAATCTGTTGTGGCCCGGTCGTCACGTTGGCCTGCCGGGCATAGACAATCGGAGGGTTCTTGATCGTGGCTAGCGTTTCGAGCGTTGCGCGGCATTGGTTCTGCGCACGTAGCCCAAGACGCATATGCGCCTCGTACTGCGACAGTCCCTCCTGCGCCACTCCGCGTTCTATCAGGCGGACGAATAGGGCTTGGAGCGCGGTCGCTTGGTTGATAAGCATTGCCTCCGCTTCGGCCAAGCTCCCGCCCTGGACGGCGGTTGCTTGTTCTCGCATCAGCACGATCAAACCGGGAATGTCCAGCAGTTCACCAACGCCCGTTTTTCCCTCCGCAGCCGCTATGACTCGCGTCGCTGCGACGGTAGATACGGATGCCAGCCTTGCCGAACTGCGTGCCGTGTTGTCGCGGTTGTCCGGATCGACAGCCAGCGGATAAGCCTTACTCGGCTTGAATGCTTCCGCCGCCGAGTGATTCGGCTTCCGCTTTGCGCCCTGGTGCCCTCTCTCGGTCATTGCAACGTCCTCCGCGTCGTGTGCCGTTCGATCAGATCCAGCAGGGCGAAGGCGTCATAGCGTGATTTTGGGATTCTCAATTCGCCTGAAGCGTTGCCACGGATCGCCAAGGTAAGCAGCACGGCGTCCGGCTCGATTTCGTCATGTGTCTCGATTGCGTAGGCAATGCCGGGGTTCTCTTCCAGTTTTCTCACCATGCGCGCAATGCGCTCATCATCGGGCGATCCATTTGCCGGCTCATCGGTGTTTGCTACTGCTACCGTTGCTATTTTTGCTACTGATTGAAGCGTTGCCGCCGGATCAGTAGCAGGAGTAGCAGGAATAGCAGTAGCGGTTTCGGCGGTTCGTTGGTTGCGGATCAGGTCGCGTAGCTTCATTTGTCACCTCATCAGGCCCGGATTGACTTGAATCATCTGCGGGCGTTCGCCGGCCAGTCGCACGCGGTCCAAAGCGGAAAGCTCCCTTAAAGCAACGTCGAGCCGTGAGCCATCCCGGATCGGGCCGTGCTGTCGAACGTGGTTCTTCTTTGCGCTGCAGGTTTGTTCTCGCTTGCAATGTGAGATCAGCCACGAATCCAGCCGCGCCGCATCCGCCAACTCTTCAGGCAAAGCGAGTTCCCCAAAGAACCGCCGCGCTTCGTGTAGATGCCATGCCGCAATTCGGCTCGCGCCGTCGAAAGCTTCCGCGCCGATGGCGCCGCCCGCGCCGTCAAAGAGTTGGAACAGTGCCGCCAGCCGTGCCGCGTTGTCAGCGGATTTGCTCGCCACGTCCCGCACGTCATAAAGCTCACCGCCGCTTGCCAGTTCGCTTTCGATTGCATCGTGGTACGCAATCCATGCTGCTTTGGCTTCGGGCGTTAGAGGCAGCGCAGGGGGCGCCAGTCCGCCGCCATCCTCAAGCGGGGCAGGCTGACTCAGAATCGCCGCGATGCGCCGATTGAACCCTGCCAACGCAGGCCAGTTCGCCGGGGCTTCCGTGAACGGCCGTTGCCCTTGAGTGGACTCAGGCCAAGCAACAAGGAAACGGGCAAGGAAGCCGGTCCCGCGCGCCAGCGCCCCCGAACGGCTGAAGAATTCACGCAATGTCGGCTCTTGAACCTGAAGTGCAACGGTTAGCCGCGCACCATGCACGGTGAAAGATTCCGTCGAGCGCCGATCAACGGTCAGCCCCGTTCCGTCCCATAGCTGATTTAGCAAGCCAAGATTCCGCATAACCGAATCCTTGCCCATGCCATGCGAGCCGAAAACAATTCCGGCCTCCGCAGATACCACTCCCCCGGCCGGCCATTGCTGCGCCAGTCCATAGGCGAGTGCTTCGGGGGTCGCATCGGCATAGAGCAAGCGCGGAATCCGTGGTGGTTCTGGTTTGTCGTGTTCCAGATTGCACAAGGCCGATTCCATATCTGCCGTCGGCTTGCTGCTCTTCACGTGCTGTCGAATCTTGTCCTTGATGCCGCCGCGCTTGGCTTCCCAGGCCTCTATCGCCGCTCTGTAGCTCTTCAAAGCCGGTTTCGCCTCTTGCGCTTGTGCTTCCTCGTATTCTCGAATCGCCCGTGCAAAGAATCCGTCGCAAGTGGATTTCCGTTCGCCCGAGTCCGCAATCGTGAGCAGGAATAATCCAACTGGCCCCACCAGCCGCTCCGCGCGTTTGACGTCCGCATGGGCTTGCGCCGCTAGTGACAGTGCGGCGAGCGCTGAGGATGCAACCATCGGGATCGGGGCTTTGACGAAGCCTGCCACCTCTTCTACCGCCGCCCGAATCGGGGCAGGCAATGCGTCAATCGGGTAGGGTTCCGGCTCCACCTTGGCGGTTAGTGGCTGCGGCTCGGGCCAGCCGTCAGAATCGGCCGCCGGCCCGTCTTCTCGGTCGGGTTGAGGCTCACCCTTTGCCGGGGGCGCTGCGTTCGCTATGGCGCGTTCCACGGCTTCCAGACCGCATAGTTTGGCCATGTCGTTGAAGTCGGTCGGGTTCATGTTGTCTCCCTCCGGGAACTCGGGAATGGCCAACAGCCCACCGACAGCCCGCGCCGCTTCGGCCGCCTTTGTCAGCCCCGGATTGCCTTCGGTGCCGCTGTCATCGTCCGCACACAGGATCAGGGGCAAATCGGGGAATTTCACCCGCATAGCCTTTGCCACCAGCATCATGTTGCCGGCGTTGAAGGCCACAGCCACCGGATAGCCGGTCGCCTCATAGACCGTGCTCGATGTGGCGAAACCTTCGGCAACACAAAGCGCCGCAGCCCCCTGCACGGTGCCGATGCCGAAATAGCAGCCGGCCACCCGCCCCCCAGCCAGGAAGCGCTTGTCACCATCTGCGCCGATGAATTGCAACGAATGAAGCACGCCACCGGCGCGCATGGGAATCACAAGCGCCCCGTTGTGCAGTCGCGCCCCGTGGGCCTTGATGCCCTTGCGTATCAGGTAGGGATGATCTTCGGGGGCGGGTTCGGCCTTATGCCAGATTGCCGCTGCTTTGGCCTTGGCTTCGGCCTTGCGCTTGGCTTCCTCGGCTTCACGCTCGCGTCGCATCGATTCCACCTTCGCCCGGTGCGTCGCTTCCTCGGCTGGCGTCAGGGTGCGGCCAATATCTGCCCTCCAAGTCTGGGAGAATCCGGTGCGCCAATCGCCGAAACTGCCGGCGGGGATGCCGTCGCCATGCAGTAGATACCAGCCGGCGTCATCGCCGCTTTTGCCGTTGCTAGCGAATCGCCGCAGCCTGCCGTCCGCCTCGATGGTAGCCGGCGGGGGCAGGCCCGCCGCCTTGATTGCGTCGCTGAATTGGGAGAGTGCGTCAAGCATCGCGCAGCCCTCCCCGTCGAATGACCCAGATCGCCAGCCCGACAGGCAGCAGCCCGCAAAGGGCAAGGCGCACGATCAGGGCTTTCACGCGCGATGCGGTCCGCGTGGGGCTGCGGTCGTAAGTGGTCCTTGGGGTCGCCTCGGTGCGCCCCCTTGCAATTGCGGTCATGGTCGCCCCCTTTAAGCCGATGCGATCAGGGCGCGAATATCCTCAACTCGCCACGCGGTTACACGCGGCCCAAGTTTCACCGGCTTTGGGAAGCGCCCAGACTTAACGCCGGCCCACCAGCAAGACTTCTTTATGGGAATGATTGGGGGAATCGGCGGCTCTGCATTGGGGTTGCCGAGTATTTGCGACAGACGAAGGAAGCCTGTCTCAGGAAGCGAATTCGCCATCACTGACTCCTAATGATGGCCCGCTGCACTCAAAAGAAAAGACCAAGCGGGCCGACACAACACACGCAAGGCCACCGACGCCTTGCACACGTTGCACCGCTTTCACTGGGTCTTGCGAGTAGCGAGTGCTCTAAGGCTTGTTCGCGTTCCCGTATTGGACTGCTACTTGCTGATGCGTTCGATTGTCCGGACTTTCACCGGACGCGGTATCGGAGGACACCAACTCTCCACGCTTTCACTTCAGCTGGGACGCGATCCCCAGCGGCAGTTCCCCTTCTAAGCCATAATCCTTATGAGTGCAAGTTCACCCGTTGGAGGTCTATTTGCCGTCCGGCGCGGGTCCTTTATAGAGCGAGCGTCGCCAAGGCTGCAGCGGCGTGTTCCTTTCGCAGATGCCCGTAGTGCCGCTCGATCATCTGCACCCCTGTTCCACTCAACTGGGCCACTGTCAGCAGGTCCAACCCGCCCGTTACCAGATCCGTGATTGCGCTATGGCGCAGCGCGTAGGCTGTCGTTTCTGCCGGAAGATTGGCGGCTATTGCCGCTTCTTTGAGGGGCTTCTTCCAAGCATCCTTGTTCCAAGGCTTGGCGTCCGCCCGGGCGAACAAAGGCGCGGCCGGAAGTTTGTCCTTTGCGCAATCCGCGACGAAAGCCGCCGTTGCTTCGGGTAGCTTGATCTTTCTATCTCGCCCCGCCTTGTCCTTCCCGATCGTCAGCACACCAATGCGCTTGTCGAAACTTGAAACCGTTAGCGCAGCCAGCGCGCCCGGCCGCAGCGGCAGCAGTGCCAGCCCGCGCAAAAAAACGGCCAAATCGGCAGGCGCATGGGCTAGCAGACCGCGCCGTTGTTCCTTGTCCAAATAGACATCGCGGCGGCCATCGGCATTTTTGATGGGCTGCAGCGCCTCAATCCAAGGGGTATCGGTTGTGACTAACCCTCTTCGGTGGGCGAGGTTAAGCGCGGCGCGGAGCGGCGTGAGGTCACGATTCACTGACGACGGGGAGCGCTCGCGCACGTCGGGGTCGTCGGCAAACGGATTGGAGACGACTGGCGTTTGCACGAGAGTGCGCCGCCATTCCTCGATCTGGTGGCGCTTGAGTTTCTGAACATTCACCTTAGCTAGCGGGTCGCTGTAGAGCCAGCGCACGAACCGGGCTTCAATATCGTCCGCGTAGTCGTCGCCCTTCTCGTTCTTTACGTGCGCAACGTAGCGCCGTGCCACGTCCTCAACGGTCAAAATCTCGATTGAACCGCCCCGCCCCAGATGCTTGAACCAGACTTCGGCCTCGACTTTGGCCGCGTCAAATCGCTGATGATCTGGCAGTGCGTCAAAGGTGCCAAGGCTGCGGCGCGTCTGCTTCCGCGTGTCTGGATCGTATGCCTGGGCAAGCCAGGAGCCGGTAGAAGCCCGCGTCATCTTGCGGAACCCCAAGTGACACCCTGACGAGAGCTTGTGCCAGTAAGGCGCGCGCCGAGGCTTTAGCTTTTCTCGCCCCGCAACAGTATCGATTCGGTCAGCCATATTTCGATTGTCATGCTTGGTATCCTATAGGTATCCTAAACATAGACGGAATTTGGCGGACAGTAAAGGACAATCTTCAGAGAGAACAAGAGTCCGGGATTGTCCGGGAAAATGCGGTTTCTCTGCCTTCACACGGCAGGGGTCACTGGTTCGATCCCAGTACCGCCCACCAATGTCAATCAAGCCCCTCGGCGAATCGTGGCCCTTCCGATGCAGTTCCTGGCGTAAATCAAAGCGGTCGCGGACCGCGGCGCGGCTGCCATCCCGCGGCTTATTTGCCCGATACCGTTCACATCGGCCGCGCTGGCCTGACTACGTCCCGCCCTGCTTGATCGCCAGTACGGCCTGGTTGCGCAAGGTACGCAGCATGCCGAGTTCCTTGTCGGAGACGACAATGTCGCCCGCAGCCGGGCAGTCGGCGTAGATCATGGCGACGGGCTGGTTGCGCAGGATCAGCGGCAGCACGATGAAGGTTTGCGCACCGAGTTTCTCGCGATGCCAGCGCGGGATGCGCTGGGCGATCTGCGGATCCTTGGCGTCGGAGATCAGCATGTCGGCGCCGCGCGCCACCGCCAGCGAGAAGATCACGCCGTTGTCGCCGAGGTCGAACTGGAAGGCGCGGATGACCTCCGGCGAGTTGGCACCGAAGCCGAAGCGCGCGGCCATGCGGTTGGTGCGCGCATCGCGTATGCACATCAGCACGCGGTCGAAACCCATGGCCCGGTACATGGTTTCGAGGATCATGCGCAACAGGTCGTTCAGCGAGAAATCTTCGACCAGGGTGTTGCTGATGTCCTGGATGCCGGCGGCCAGCACGGCCTCGCCACTGCCGCGCACGGGACGGTCGCCCGCGCCGGGCGCAGCCGCAACGGCTGGCGCCTGCGGCATGGGATCGACGGCCGTGACGGCTTGCGTTTCGAGCAGGGTTGCCGGCGCCAGGGTGATGGCGGCGCTGGCCTCGGCGCCTGCCGTTGCATCGGCAACGAGGTCCGTCCTGGCAATCGAAATATCCTGCCGCAGCAGCTTGCCGAATGGCGACTGCTTGAGGTTCAGGCGCGCAATGCCGCAGAAGTCGGCCGTTTCGTGCACCGCGCGCTGCATCGCGGTGCGGAACTGCGTGTCGCTCACGGCGAGTGCAGCGCCGTAGCGCTTGCGCAGCGGCACCAGCACTTGTTCGAGATCGTGCCCTTCGCCGGCTTCGAAGGCGCGGCATGCCTCGTTGGCGAAGGACGAGATGGCCCGCATCACGTCTTCGCGCGACTTCGCAGGACGCAAGGCGCCTTCGCCGAGATGGCGCAGGCCCTTGACGATGGCATCGGGGAACCCCCAGGTGCGCGCAACACCGATGCCGAGTTCCTGGAAGCTCATGCCGAGCACACGGATCGAGGCGGATTCTTCCGACAGGCGCGCGGCCGCCATGACGCGGCGCACTTCCTCGGCCTCTTCCGGCAGGTAGTAAAGCGTGAGGAAGCGCCCGAGGTTGTGCATCATGGCGCAGATGTAGGCTTCCTCGGTTTCGCGCATCGCGAGCTTCGCGGCGAGTTCGCGCGCGAGCGTGCCGCTGAAGGTGGCGCGCAGGAATTCCTCTTTGAGCAGCGCGGCGTTAGCCTGGTTCTGCACGTGTTCGACGAGGATCAGCGATATCGCGATGTCGCGTATCGTGTTGAAACCGAGCACGATGATGGCGCGCGACACGGTGCTGATGCCGCCCCCGCCAGCCTGCCGGTAAAACGCGGAGTTGACCAGCCGCAGGATGCGGTTGGTCAGCGCGAAATCCTTGACGATGGCGTTGGAGAGCGTGTTGACGCTGTCCTTGTCCGACGAAGTCAGCCGGTTGATCGCCCGGATGGACTCGGAGAGCGCGGGAAAATCGCCCTTCAACTGCATCCGGCGCAGCAGAAAGCCGAGCACGCCCTTTCCGCCCTCTGCTGAAGGCTTCTCCATCTCGCCTTGCGGCGCCAGGTAGGCCTGGAGCGCCTCGCGCATCTGCTCCGCGGAATCGTAGCGCAGCGCCGGATCGAGCGAGGTGGCGCGCGCAATGATCGCCGCGAGCTTTTCGTCCACCCGGTCCGGCATGTGCAGCGAGGTGCAGATGCGCCCGCCGCAGATGTTCTGCATCGTGATGATCGGGCTGCCACCGCTCACCGCCCGTTCGCCGCTGAGCATTTCGTAGAGGATCAGGCCGACGGCAAACAGGTCGGAGCGGAACGTGTAGTCGCGCGTCTCGATGTACTCCGGTGCCATGTAGGCCGGCGTGCCAATCAGCGCGTCGCCCGGCGCGGCTGGATCGGCCACGCGTGTCGCGATGCCGAAATCCATCACGCGGAGTTCGCCGGCACCGTCGACCAGGATGTTGGAAGGCTTGAGGTCGCGATGCAGCACGCCGTGGCGATGGGCCTCGCCGATCGCGCCGAGCACGCCGCAGATCGACTCGACTGCCTGTGCCGCCGGCTGTGCGCCGCGCTGGTTCAGCACCTGCGCAAGCGTCGGCCCATCGACATACTCGAATACCAGATAGGGGTGGCCATGCGCTTCGCCCGCCTCGAATACCGGAATGATGTTCGGGTGGCGCAGGCTCGCGACCGCACGCGCCTCCTGCAGCAGCAGGCTTCCCTGCCCCGCGGCACGGTCCGAGAAATGCAGCGTCTTGATCGCAACTTCCCGCTCGAGGTGCGGGTCCCAGGCAAGGAAAACCGCGCTCTGCGCGCCCTCGCCCAGCAGGCGACGAATCGCGAAGCGACCGATGCTCTGCGCCGGCTCCCTGTGCCCCATTCCCCCGCCCTTCCGCCCCGGTCGTCGGCCGCGGCCTGCCGCGCACCCGACCGGTTACAAGATTCAAAGGGGTTTATCGGCAGGTTCGGCTTCGGGCTTTAACGCACCGGATTGCGCGCCGGCGGCGTCGAATATGACGTGAACGCGGGTTCCGACACCCTGCTCGGGCGAATCGATGCCGACCCGCCCGCCGTGACGGTGCGCGATCTCTCGCACGATCGCAAGTCCGAGCCCGCTGCCGCTGCCGGCGGAGCCGGGAATGCGGAAGTAACTTTCGAACACGCGTTCGCGCAACTCGGGCGGAATGCCGGGTCCGCTGTCGATTACTTCGAAGTGGATCGATCGGTCGAGGCCGCGCGACAGGCGGGCGCGAACCGGAGAGCCTGGCGGGGAATACTGGCTTGCGTTGTCGATCAGGTTGCGCACCAGGCTCGCGAGTTGCGCCGGATCGCCAAGCAGGGCATACCCATCGCCCGGCTCGCCGCCGTCGAAGACGATCTGCTGCTCCTTCGTACTGGCGGCGTGGCGCATCTGGTCGAGCGCCTCGCCGACGATCGTGCGCAGCGACAGTTGCTGCTCGGCAGGCTTCGCCGCCGGACCGGTGATGCGGCTGTAGGCGAGCATCTGGCTCGCAAGATGCGTTGTCCGGTCGAGTCCGTCGAGCATGCGCGCCATCGAGTTGCGGCGCGACTGTTCGTCGTGCGCGGCAGCGGCATTCTGCGCATGGATCTTGAGCGCAGCGAGCGGTGTGCGCAATTCATGCGCAGCCGCATCGATGAAGCGCCGCTCGCGTTCGAACGCCTCGCGCGTGCGTCCGAGCAGTCCGTTCAGTGCCGCCACCACGGGGATCACTTCATCCGGCGCACGTTCCAGTTGTAGCGGAAGCAGTGCATCGGGTTTGCGCGTTTCCAGCCGCCGCGCCAGTTCCGACAGCGGCGCCAGGCCGTAGCGGATCAGCAGGCTGAGCAACGCCAGCAACACCGGACCACCGACCAGCAACGGCGTGGTCGCGGCGAACGCGAGTTTCTGGGTGAGTTCGCTGCGCGCATCGTCCCGTTCGGCCACCGCGACCCAGGAATGCCCGGTGGCGAGCACGAAAACGCGCCAGATGCGGCCATCCAGCGTGCGATCGGACCAACCCGGCTGCAGCGGCGCAAACGGTTCGATCGGCGCAGACGCAGAACGCGCCATCAGCTTGGGACGGATTGCGGATTCGCCGCCGTTCCACACCTGGAAGGCGATGCTCGTCTCGTAGTAGTGGCCGAGCGGCGTCGACTCGTCCGGGTCGGCGAAGGGATCCTTGAGCGGCGCCGGAATGTCGATGACGATCGGGTCGTCGACCGTGGCGATCTCGACCTGTTGCGCCACGAGAATGTCGAGCACGCGAGCCGACGTCGCCAGCCGCGCATCGAAGAGTTCTTCGGCTTCGTCGCGCCCCGACTTGAATCCCAGCCATCCGGCGCCACCCAGCACCACGATCAGGGTGATGAAGGTTCCCCAAAGCAGCAGCCCACGGATGGATTTCATGTTTCGTACCGGCGCCCGAAGGCTCTCACGCTTGCGGCAGGTCGGCCTGATCGGGCGGATCGACCGTGTAGCCCACGCCGCGTATGGTACGTATCAGCTCGGGATAGAGTTTCTTGCGCAGGTTGTGGATGTGCACGTCGAGCGCATTGCTTTCGACGTCGCCTTCCCAGCCGTAGAGGGTTTCCTCGAGCTGTCGCCGGCTGAGAACCTGTCCGGTGCTTTCGACCAGCTTGCTCAGGAGCATGAACTCGCGCCGCTGCAACACTACCGGTTGGCCGGCCAGCGTCACCGACAGGGCCACCGGATCGATCGACACCGGACCATGCACCATCAGGTTGCTGGCGGCGCCGCGCTGGCGCCGGCCCAGCGCGCGCAGGCGTGCGAACAGTTCGCCGATGTCGAATGGTTTGATCAGGTAGTCGTCGGCGCCTGCGTCGAGCCCGGCGATGCGCTGTTCCGGGGTATCGCGTGCGGAAAGCACCAGGACGGGTGTCGCGTCGCCGCCCTCGCGCGCGCGTCGTATCACTTCGACGCCATCCAGGCGCGGCAGGCCGAGGTCGAGTACGACGATGTCGAAGCCGCCGGCGCGAATTGCCGCCAGTCCTTGCAGTCCGTCCCGCACCCACTCGACCGTATAGTGGCCGCGAACCAGTGCGTCGCGGATGCCCTCGCCGAGGAGTTCGTCGTCTTCTACCAGCAGGATGCGCACGTGTCGGCCCGCAACGAAGAAATCATGGCCGCGAGGATACCCGAGCCCGCAATGCTTGCAAGCCCGGTCCCGCGACGACGGCGCGGAATCAGCCCTTCTTCTCGCGGATCTTCGCCATCAGCTCGTCGATCTCGCGCCGGCGGCCTTCGTCGGCCAGCGGGCGATCCGGGCGTGGTTTCGCGGCCAGTGCGGCTTCGAGCGATTTTTTCGCACCGTCGTAATCGCCCTTGCGGAACAGGTAATCTCCCATGAAGAAGTTCGGGTCGATGCCCTGCGGATTGAGTTCGAGCGCCTTCTTCAGGTTCTCGAGCGCCTTCTTGTCGTCGCCAAAGCCGATCGGCCAGCCGGGAACCTGGTAATAGAGCGACCCGAGACTGGTGTAGGCCGAGCCGTCGAGGGCCTTCGGATTCATCTCGATCGAGTGCTCGAGCGACTTCTTCGCCGCCTTGACCAGCGACAACGCACCGAGACCGCCCTTGGCGCCGGCCTGGCTGGCCGTCACGATCGCCAGCCAGATCTCCGCCTCGGCGCGATCCGGATACTTGTCGCGCACCGATGCAGCCTCCTTCGCCAGCGCTTCGAAGCGCTTCTCCTGGTCACCCTTGGCCACGTGGTACTTGATCTCCTCCCAGTCGTGCTGGATCTTGCGCACGTCCTCGTCGGCGCCGGCGCGAGCATTGGCCATGGCCAAGCCGAGTGCGCAGGCCATCAGGAAAGCGGTGAATCGTTTCATCTTGGTGCTCCGGGTTCGTATTGTTGGTTCAGGAACGGGGTCATTGGTTGAATCGCCTACTTGCCGGCGAACCGGCGAATCACCGGCAGCTGCTTTCGCATCGATCCATCGACCAGGCCGGGCAGCACCTGGTTGATGCGCGCGAACAGCTTCTCCGGAAAGCCTACGCGTGACTCGGCACGCGACGGACGGTCGAGCAGCGCCAGGAAGGCTCTTGCCACTGCCTCGGGTGCATCCATCGCCACCTTGAGCTCGGCGTTGAGCTGGCACATCGCGTCGCTGTTGAGCGGCGTACGGGTGGCACGTGGCGCAAAGTACTGGACCTTGATGCCGGTGTCGGCGAGTTCGCGACGCAGCGCCTCGGAGAATCCGCGCAGCCCGAACTTGCTGGCGCTGTAGGCGGCACAGCCAGGATAGGCGAGATAGCCGAAGATCGAGCCGACATTCACGATGCGCGCGGCCTTGCGCGCGCGCAGCACAGGCAGCAGGACGCGCGTCAGCAGCATCGGCGCAAGCAGGTTGGTTTCGAGCATGCGCTCGACGGCGGCATCTGATTGCGCGTCGAACAACACGAAATCGTTGATGCCGGCGTTGTTCACCACCAGGTCGCACTTCATGTCGCGGGCGGCGGCTGCGACACGGGCGCGGCCGTCTGCCGTCGTGACATCGGCGATCACCGGCTGCACGTCGAGGTTCGGATGCGCGCCACGGATCGCCGCGCAGCGCGACTCGAGTTTCGCCGCATTGCGGCCCACCAGGCGCAATGCGGCGCAGCGCGGGGCCAGCGCATCGGCAATCGCACCGCCGATTCCGCCGGAAGCGCCGGTAATCAGGGCATGCCAGGCGTTGGCACTCATGCGGCCACCGATTCTTCGTAGGCCGGAAGCGAACGGAACACGTCGCCATAAAGCCGGTACATCATGCGCGCGACATGGAGAACGGCATCTTGATCGGCGGGATCGTCGAGCGCGTTCATCAGATCACTGAAGAATTTCATGTGGGAAATGTCCAGGCTGCCGTGCGAAGTCAGGTAGCTGAACGCTGCCGGCGGCAGACCGAGCGACTGGGCGATCACCTTGGCCGCCTGGGTCGCGAGCGCAATGCTCGTACCCTCCAGCACCTGTACCATGCCGAAAAATCCGACCGGGTTGTTACGCGCGATCGTGTCGTAGGCGTAGGCCACCATCAACTCGGCCGCAGCGTCGGGTTGCGATGCGCGTGCCGCCGCCGCATCGCCGCCCGCGGCGGCAATGTCGTTGAGGATCCATTCCTCGTGGCCGATCTCTTCCTCGATGTAGTGCGCAATCGCGTGGCGCAGTGCATTGTAACGCTCGGGCAGGCGCGCGCCGCAGGCCATGAGAAGAGGCACGGTGTGCTTGACGTGGTGATAGGCCTGGGTGAGGAAGGCGATGTATTGGTGGCGCGTCACGCGCCCCGCCATGGCATCGCGGATGATGGGCGCGTCGAAGACGTGCGCGCGCTCGGCCGCAGTTGCAGCCTGCAGGGTGTCAAAGAACGGCATCGGATTGCACTCCAGATTGTTGATCGATTGCCTGCCGGTAGGCCCCGTCGAGGCGTGCGGCATAGGCCGCCTTCACGGCATCGCGCTGCACGCGGCCATTGCTCGTCGCCAGCCCGTTGGTCGCGAGGAACGGTGCATCGGCGCGCACCCAGGGGCCGATGCGCGCGTAATCGGGTAGGCGCTGGTTGGCCGCATCCACCTGCGCCTGCAACGCGGCATCGGGCAGCGCCGGCGAAGTCGGAACCAGTACGGCGCAGAGGGTCGGACGGGCCTCGCCGAACACCGCCGCCTGCGCGATGGCCGGGCCGGCAAGCAGCTCGGATTCCGGCCATTCGGGCGAGATGTTGCGGCCAAAGCTGGTGATGATCAGGTTCTTTCGACGGCCGTCGATATGCAGGAATCCGGCTTCGTCGATGTGGCCGAGGTCGCCCGTTCGCAGCCATTCGCCTGCGGTTGCGGTTTCGCCGCCGAGGTAACCGAGGCTGGCATTGCCGGCAACCTCGATCTCGCCGCCCGCATCGACGCGCACACGCACATGGTCGAGCGGTCGTCCGACAGTGCCCGGGCGCACCGCGCCCGGCAGATTGAGCGCGACCACCGATGCGCACTCGGAGAGACCGTAGCCCTCGAAGGCCGGCAGGCCGAGCGCATGCGACTGCGCGAGCAGCGCGGGCGCGACGCGGCCGCCGCCAACCGCGGCAAAGCGCAGGCTGTGCGGCAACGGATGGCCGGCAGCAATCGCGCCGAGCAGGGCACGCAGCATCTGCGGCAGGAGGATCACACTGCTGGCCTGTGCAGCGTCGATTGCCGAGAGGCATTTCGCCGCATCGAAATCGCTCGAACCGCGCAGACCGACCTCGGCCAGCGCCGGGACGATGCAGGTGGCCCCCTCGAGCAGCGCAGCGTAGATACCGGCCACGTTCTCCAGCAGTACCGGCAGCGGCAGCAGGCACAGGTGGCGTTCCAGGCCCAGCCCGCGCGTCGCGCCGCCGATCGCACGCGCCACGGCCCATTGCTGGTCGGCGCCGAGGCAGACGCCCTTGGGCGTGCCCGTGGTGCCGGAGGTGAAGGTAACCTTGGACGTGCCGGCGGGCAGCGGCGCCGCCCGTGCCGGCGCGCGCCGCGCAATCCGCAGTGCGGTGCCCGCCAGCTCGCCGGCGGGCGTGAATCCGAGCCCTGCCGCAATTCTATGGTCATGACAGAGCAGGCAATCGACGCCTGCGGCGTCGAGCGCATGCGCCAACTGGGCGGGTGCGAAAAAGGACGGCAGCGGGATCGTCGGAATCGCGGCGGACTGGGCTGCAAGGTCGGCCACGACCCAGTCGACACCGTTGTCGGCAAGCAGCGCCAGCCGCGACGTTCCGGAACCGGCCAGTGCCGCCTGCGCAAGTTCAACCGCACCAACGAGCTGCGCCCCGCTCTGGCAACGGCTTGCGTCCAGCCCGCCCTGCAGCGCTGCGCCATTGGCCGCGGCGCCCTGCTTCCACCGCGCAACCGTCACCCGGCAACTCCAGGCAGGCGATCGTAGCCCCACGCGATGTTGCCGCCCATGACACGGGGATCGTGCGAATAATAGCTGCCCCAGCGCGAGCCGCGGTCGGGCAGGCGCGCCGGGTCGGCCACCGCCAGCTCGGTCGGTATCAGATGCAGGCGGCGGAACGAGTTCGCCAGTTCGCGCGTCGCGGTGAATACCACCCAGCGGAATCCGGCGTGGTGCAGATAGCGCGTGACCTGGTGGATCACGCGGCGTGCAGCGCCCGGGGTATCGGCAGCCAGGTTGCCGACTTCGACCACTTCGTCGCGGGTGACGCCTGCCTCGAAGGCGCGCGACAATGCGCTTTCGACCGGCTCGTCCAGGTAATGCTCGAGAAACAGTTCGTGGGTATCCGCCGGCGTGTAGCCGACGGCGGCCTTCCATTGCAGCCTCTCGTCACGCTCGGCCATCAGGTGCGGCATGAAATGCGTGACGCGCGCGCCGTACTCGCGGCGGAAGCGCTGGCAAATGAAGCGTTCGACTTCGCCGCGCGCCCAGTGATGCGCGTCGATGCGCTCCAGGCGCCCCTGCACGCCGGTTCGGGGAAGGTGGACCGGCAGGAAAACTGCATCGCGTCCGTCGGCAGCGGCAAAGTCAATCGTTGCGGAAGATAGGTCCATAAGGCCCCCGATTTCGATGGGCCCATGCTAGGGACACGGGATTAACGCGGGGTTAAGAAACGCGGACGAAATCAGCGGGCATCGACATGGCTGGAACCCGCGCCGGTCGTGGCGTTTCAGCCACGCGCCCGTGGAACCCGCGTGCAAAAATCGTCTCGGGCTACAACGCTGTGGAGCGCCCTATCCACGGTGATCTCCGGCTTGCCGGCCCGAAAACCATTGCACCGTGGTCCTCCCAAGGCACATAGCCGGCAGGCCGTTTATCCACGCGGCCTCCGGCGATAGCGCTCAACGTCCGGCCGGGCTGCGCTGCCGCCGGGCCTCGTAAAGACAGATGCCGCTGGCCACCGAGACGTTGAGGCTTTCCACCGAGCCGTGCATCGGAATGCTTGCCAGCACGTCACAGGTCTCGCGCGTCAGGCGGCGCATGCCGTCGCCTTCGGCGCCGAGCACCAGCGCCAGCGGCACGGCGAGGTCGACGTCGTAGATCGATTTCTCTGCGTCGTCTGCCGTACCGACGCACCAGATGTTGCGTTCCTGCAGTTCGCGCAGGGTGCGCGCGAGATTGGTGACGGTGACGTAAGGCACCGTATCGGCCGCGCCGCTCGCCACCTTGATCGCGGTGGCGTTGAGGCCGACCGCGCGATCCTTCGGCGCGATCACCGCATGTGCGCCGGCGCCATCGGCCACGCGCAGGCAGGCGCCGAGGTTGTGCGGATCCTGCACGCCGTCGAGCACCAGCAGCAACGCGGGCTCCGCCAGGCCGTCGAGCACGTCGTCGAGCTTGAGCACCTTGTGCAGGCCGCTGATGCGCGCCACCACGCCCTGATGCCGCTTGCTGCCAGCCATGCCGTCGAGCCGTGCGGCGTCGACCGGCATCACGCGCGTGCCGAGCGTCTGCGCAAGCTTGAGCAGGTCACGCGCGCGCGCATCGTTGCGTTTGGCGTCCACGAAGAGTTCGAGCACCGCATCGGCGTCCTGACGCAGTTTGGCGGTGACGGCGTGGAAGCCGTGGATGAATCGGGATTCACTCATGTCGTGCTCATTTCTTCTTCTTTCCCGCGCGCGGCGCGGCAGCATCCACTGCAGCCGGCTTCAGGTCCGGCAGCAGACGGAAATCGATCTTGGTGGTTTCGAGGTCGACGCGCACGAGTTGCACGCGCACCCGGTCGGCCAGCCGGAAGCGCTTGCCGGTGCGCTCGCCGAGTAGTTCGTGGCGCGCATCGTCGTAATGGAAATAGTCGCTGCCGAGTTCGGATACATGCACCAGCCCTTCGACATACACATCGTCGAGCGCAACGAAGATGCCGAACGGCACCACGGCCGATACGCTGCCGACGAACTCCTCGCCGATGCGATCCTGCATGTAGTAGCACTTGAGCCAGTTGGTGACGTCGCGCGTTGCCTCGTCGGCGCGCCGCTCGGTCTGCGAGCAGTGCATGCCGATCGCCTCCCAGCCCTCGTCGCCGCCGCCCGGCGAGTAGCGCTCGCCGCCGAGCACTGCCTTGATCGCGCGGTGGATCAGCAGGTCGGGATAGCGACGGATCGGCGAAGTGAAGTGGGTGTACGACTCGTAGGCGAGGCCGAAATGCCCGACGTTGTCAGGGCTGTAGACCGCCTGGCGCAGCGAGCGCAGCATCACCGTCTGCAGCAGTTGCAGGTCGGGCCGGTTCTTGATCTTCGCCAGCAGCTTCGCATAGTCGCCCGCCTTCGGGCTGTTGCCGCCGCCCAGGTCGAGTCCGAACTCCTTGAGGAAGTCGCGCAGGCGCTTGAGCTTCTCTTCGGTGGGCCCTTCGTGGATGCGATAGAGCGCGGGATGCCCGCGCTCGGCGAGGAAATCCGACGCGCAGACGTTGGCCGCCAGCATGCATTCCTCGATGATGCGGTGCGCATCGTTGCGCGCATACGGCACGATGCGGGCAATCTTGCCGTTCACGTCGAACTCCATGATGGTTTCGATCGTCTCGAAGTCGATCGCCCCGCGCTTCTCGCGTGCCTTGGCGAGCACGCGGTAGAGCGCATCGAGCGCATCGAGCTGCGGCAGCAGCTCGCGCAGCTTGTCGAGCGCCGCAGCATCCTTGTCGAACAGCGCGGCGGCAACTTCGGTATAGGTCAGCCGCGCCTTTGAATGCATGACGCCCGGGTAGAAGCGGTAGCGTTGTATCTTTCCGGCGGCCGAAATATCCATGTCGCACACCATGCACAGGCGATCGACCTGGGGGTTTAGCGAACAAAGACCGTTGGACAGCTTCTCCGGCAGCATCGGAATCACGCGGCGCGGAAAATACACCGAGTTGCCGCGCTCCTGCGATTCGTTGTCGAGCGCGCTGCCCGGCCGCACATAGTGGCTGACATCGGCGATCGCCACCACCAGCCGATAGCCGCGCCCGTTCTTCGCGCAATAGACGGCATCGTCGAAATCCCGGGCGGTCTCGCCGTCGATGGTGACCAGCGGCAGATCGCGAATGTCCTCGCGCGCCTTGCGATCGGTCGAGCGGACCTCGTCAGGCAGCTTCTTCGCCTCGGCCAGCGCCTGTTTCGTGAACTCGAACGGCAGTTCATGCTTGCGCAGCGCGATCTCGATCTCCATGCCGGGATCGGCATAGTTGCCGAGCACCTCGACGATGCGGCCGATCGGCTGCGCGTGCTTGCTCGGCTGTTCGATCAGCTCGATCACCACCACCTGGCCGGCTTTCGGCCGCTCGGCGCGCGCACCCTTCTCGGGCGGCGCAACCAGGATGTCCTGCGTGATGCGACGGTTCTCGGCGACGACGAAGGACACGCCGTGTTCGACGAAGACGCGGCCGACGATGCGCGAATTGGCGCGTTCGATGACTTCGACGATCTTGCCCTCGCGCCGCCCGCGCCGGTCGACGCCGACGACGCGCGCCAGCGCGCGATCGCCGTGCAGCACCTTGGCCATTTCGCGCTCGCCGATGAACAGGTCGCCACCGCCGTCATCGGGCACCAGGAAACCGTAGCCATCCGGGTGGCCCTCGATGCGGCCGCGAATCAGGTCGGCCTTGTCGGGAATCAGCCAGTCGCCCTTGCGGTTCTGGATGATCTGCCCATCGCGCATCATGGCGCCGAGCCGGCGCGTGAAATCCTCGTGCTCGTGCGGCTGCACGTCGAGTTCTGCGACGATGCGCTCGAAAGGCAGCGGCACGCCGCGCTCCTCGAGCAATTGCAGCACGTATTCGCGCGACGGCAGCGGATTGTCGTATTTCTCGCACTCGCGCGCGTAGAACGGGTCGCGCTGGCGTACCTTCGAGGCAGGCTTGCGCTTGTTGTTTTTCGGCTTGTTTGCCGGGCCGCTTTTCGGCCCCGGTTTCATTGACAAAGTTCGTATTTCCTTTAGAATGCGCGCCTTCGCTGCCCAGATGGCGGAATTGGTAGACGCACTAGGTTCAGGTCCTAGCGGTGGCAACACTGTGGAGGTTCGAGTCCTCTTCTGGGCACCAAAATAGAGCAAAGGCGGTCATTCTTGACCGCCTTTTGTTTTTCATTCCGCCCTTCGCGCGCCGTTCAAGGCTTGAACGGGTGGCGCAGGACGATGGTTTCCTCGCGATCCGGCCCGGTCGAGATCATGTCGACCGGCACGCCGCACAGCGATTCGATCCGCTTGAGGTATGCCCGCGCTTCCGCAGGCAGTTCCTCGTAGCACTTGATACCGACCGTGCTGCCCGACCAGCCCGGCATGGTTTCGTATTCCGGCTCGCAACGCGACACCTCGTCGGCACCAAGCGGCAGCAGGTCGGTCGCTTTGCCGTCGAGCTGGTATCCGACGCAGAGGTTGAGTTCGTCGATGCCGTCGAGAACGTCGAGCTTGGTGATGCACATGCCGGTCACGCCGTTGATCTGGATCGAGCGGCGCAATGCAGCCGCATCGAACCAGCCGCAGCGTCGTGCGCGGCCTGTGACCGTGCCGCGCTCATGGCCGACCGTCGACAGGTGGTAGCCGACCGTGCCTTCGTCTTCGATCGGCAACTCGGACGGAAACGGTCCAGACCCCACGCGCGTGGTGTAGGCCTTCACGATGCCGAGCACATAATGCAGCATGCCGGGACCGACACCCGACCCCGCAGCGGCCTGCCCCGCGACGCAGTTGCTCGAGGTGACGAACGGGTAGGTGCCATGGTCGATGTCGAGCAGGGTACCCTGCGCGCCCTCAAACAAGAGGTTCTGGCCGGCCTGGTTGGCAGCATACAGCGCAGCCGACACATCACCCACCATCGGGCGAATCTTCGGTGCAATCGCCATCGCCTCGTCGAGCGACTTGTTGTAGTCCACCGCCTCGGCCTTCAAGTACTGCGTGAGGACGAAGTTGTGATAGTCGAGCAGTTCGCGCAGGCGTTCGGCAAACCGCTCCGGATAGAACAGGTCGAGCACGCGCAGGGCGCGACGCGCGATCTTGTCCTCGTAGGCCGGACCGATTCCCTTGCCGGTAGTGCCGATCTTGCCCCCACCACGGGCCGCCTCGCGCGCCACGTCGAGCGCCTGGTGGTGCGGCAGGATCAGCGGACAGCCTTGGCTCACCTTCAGTCGCGAGCGCACCTCGATGCCGCCGGTTTCGAGGCGGTCGATCTCCGACAGCAGATGGGTGGCATTGAGCACCACGCCGTTGCCGATATAGCAAGCCACGCTGTCGCGCATGATGCCTGACGGAATCAGGTTAAGCGCGTACTTCTGTCCCTTGATCACCAGCGTATGGCCGGCATTGTGGCCGCCCTGGAAGCGCACGACACCTTGTGCGTGATCCGTCAGCCAGTCGACGACCTTGCCCTTGCCCTCGTCGCCCCACTGCGTGCCTACGACGACCACGTTGCGTGCCATTCTTCTACTCTCCCTCAAGCGGTTCGACGCACCAGCGTCCGCCGCGCAATATCAATTGACGATTGCATCCCGCCTCGGACCACGTCCCCTCGTGGCCGGGCAGAGCCAGCATGACGATCTCGCCTTTCGCCCGCAATTCTGCGACGGCTTGCTGCAATTCGGGCAACACGCCGGCCGGGGCGAGAATGCCTCGCGGCTCGTCTTCCCAGTCGGCCAGCCGCGCGAGTTCGCGCAGGTCGAGACTGAATCCGGTCGCTGCACGTCCGCGCCCGAATGCCTTGCCGACGCGATCGTAGCGGCCACCCAGGGCGACCGCCGCCGGGTGGCCGTCGCAATAGGCGGCAAACACGACGCCGCTGTGATAGTTGAACCCACGCAGGTCGGCGAGGTCGAATGACAAGGGCATATCCTGCAGTGCCGCCGCGATGCCCCGCAGGTCGGACAGAGCCGCGGCAACGTCGCTCGTCTGGGGCAGACGCCTCGCCGCGAGTTCGAGGACTTCTGCGCCGCCATACAGTTCCGGTAGCGCAAGCAGCGCGGAACGCACCGGCTCCGCCACTTCGACAAGGCGCTGTTGCAGGCCGGGCAAGTCCTTGGCTTGCAGCAGGCCGAACAGCTCCTCTTCAAAATCGGCCGACAGCCCGACCTGTGCCGTCAATGCACGAAACAGGCCGACGTGCGATACGTCGATCCGCGATGCGCGCAGTCCCGCGGTTTCCAGCGAATGGGCGAGCAGGCGCACGACTTCGATATCGGCCTCGATGCCGGCATGGCCGTAGATCTCTGCGCCGAGTTGCAGCGGCTCGCGCGTGCCCAGCAGCATGCGGGGCAGCGTATGCAGCACGCTTCCGCAATAGCACAGGCGTGCCACGCCGCGTCGATTGAGCAGGTGGGCATCGATGCGTGCCACCTGGGGCGTGATGTCGGCGCGCACGCCCATCATGCGGCCGCTTGCTTGGTCGACGAGCTTGAAGGTCGACAGCTCGAGGTCACGACCGCTACCGGTCAGCAGCGAATCAAGATACTCGAGCAGGGGTGGCGCAACGAGCTGATAGCCGTGCAGGGCGAACGCGCCGAGAAGCGACTGGCGCAGACGCTCTATGCGCTGCGCCTCTGCGGGCAGCACATCCTCGATCGATTCCGGCAATACCCAGCGCTGCATGTTGTTGGAATCCTGAATGCTCAAGCAAAGACAAGAAGCAGGGCCAAACCGATCAGCATCGAAGTGAGGCCGAAAAAACGCACCTGCCCGTCTGTCAGTTCGATCATGCGGCGGAATGTATCCCGCCAGATCTTCGGTGCCACGAATGGCAAGAGGCCTTCCAGCACGAGCATCAGCGCGAACGCTGCAACCAGGCTGGTCACTTCGACTTGCCGACGGCGCCCGAACCCTTCAGATACTTGAAGAACTCGCTCGTGGGCTCGACGACGAGCACGTCCGACTTGTTGCGGAAGCTGTTGCGATACGCATCCAGGCTACGATAGAAGGCGTAGAACTCGGGGTTCTGGCCAAATGCCGCCGCGTAGATCGCGGAGGATTTTGCATCGCCCTCGCCCTTGACGCGCTGCGCCTCGCGATATGCCTCGGCGACGATGATCTCGCGTTGCTTGTCCGCATCGGCGCGGATCTTCTCGGCCTCCGCTGCGCCCTGGGAGCGCAGCTCGTTCGCCACGCGCTTGCGCTCGGCCTCCATGCGGCGATAGACCGACTCGGAAACTTCGAGCGGCAGGTCGACGCGCTTCAGTCGGACGTCGATCACTTGCGCCCCGATCTTGCGCGCGTCGGCGTCGGCCTTGCTTCGCATCTCTTCCATGATCCGGTCGCGCTCGCCGGACACGACGTCGTGCAGCGTGCGCTTGCCGAACTCCTCACGCAGTCCGGCATTCACCGCCTGCGTAAGCCGGGTCTGCGCGCGCGCCTCGTCACCGCCAACCGAGACATAGTATTGCCTGACGTCCACGATCTTCCACTTGACGAACGAGTCGACCAGCACGTTCTTCTTCTCGCTGGTCAGGAATCGCTCGGGTTCAGCCGAATCGAAGGTCAGGATGCGCTTGTCGAAGTAGCGCACGTTCTGGATCAGCGGCCACTTGAAATGCAGCCCCGGTTCGCTCACCACGTCCCGTATCTCGCCTAGCTGGAAGACGATGGCGTGCTGGCGCTGATCGACGGTGAACAGCGACGCGGACGCGACGATCAGGGCGGCGACGACGAGCCCGGCTGCGAGTGCGAATCTTTCCTGCATGGTCGGTCTCCGGTCAGCGGTCGCGTTGACGCATCGATTCACGCGAACGATAGTCCTCGCGCGAACTGCCTTGCGGAACGTCGGCACGCGGCGGCGCGACCTGCGGTTCGGTGGCCGGTATCGGCGCGCGCTGGGAAGGCGGCACTTCGGAAGGTCCGACCGTCTGCGCTCCCTGGGCTGTCACTGCCCCTGCAGTCTGCATCAGCTTGTCGAGTGGCAGATAGAGCAGATTGCTGTTCGAGCGCGAGTCGATCATTATCTTGCTCGTATTGGACATGACCTGTTGCATCGTCTCGAGGTACATGCGCTCGCGCGTCACCTCTGGCGCCTTGGCATACTCGGTCAACACCTGCTTGAAGCGGCTCGCATCACCCTCTGCCGTGGCCACCACGCGCTGTGAATAACCGTTCGCTTCTTCGATCAGGCGCGCCGCGGTGCCCTTTGCCTTTGGGATCACGTCGTTGGCATAGGCCTGGCCTTCGTTCTTCTGGCGCTCGCGATCCTGGCCGGCCTTCACCGCATCGTCGAACGCCGCCTGAACTTGGTCTGGCGGCTGAGCATTCTGCATCGTCACCTTGCTGATCTGGATGCCGGTCTCGTAACGATCGAGGATGGCCTGCATGGTCTGCGCCGCGCGCGCTGCCACCTGCTCGCGACCTTCGTAGAGGACGAAGTCCATCTTGCTCTTGCCGACGATCTCGCGCACCGCGGTTTCGGCGGCCTGGACGACCGCCTCGTCCGGGTTGCGGTTGGTAAACAGGTACTTCTGCGGATCGTTGAGGATGTACTGCACGGCGAATTGGATGTTGATGATGTTTTCGTCGTCGGTCAGCATCAGCGCTTCCTTGAGCACCTTGTTGTTGCCCCGATAGCCGATCTCGACGGTACGAACGCCGGTCAGGTTGACAAGCTCATGTGATTCGACCGGATACGGCAGGCGCCAGCGCAAGCCGGGATCCGTGGTTTCCTTGTAGCGGCCGAACTGCAGCACCATGCCGCGCTGGCTCGCATCGACCGTATAGAAGCCGCTCGCCAGCCAGATGAGCAGGAACACGACGATCAGTGCGCCAATGCCGCCACCGAGGTTGCGCCACGAGAACGGCTGGCGCGGCCCCGCGTCACCACCGCCACTCCCGCCGGAACCGCCGGACTTCCTGCCGAAAATCCCGGACAGGCGGCGATTCACGTCGCGCCACAGCTCTTCGAGGTCGGGTGGCCCCTGGTTGGGCCCGCCCTTGTTGCCGTCACCACCGCCGCGGCCCCATTTTGGGTCGTTGAGGGACATGAGTAGTCTTCGGATGATCACGTTGGTCAGAAAAAACCAGGAGAGAAGGCAGAAATTACGGCTTGCGCACCATGCTCAGGCCGCCGATTTGACAGTCCTTTCGGACTCTCGTTCATGGTCGGGATCGAGCAAAAGCTCGAAGAGGGCCAAACGCAGAAGATCAAGTCCCGCCCCCGTGCGCGCACTCACGCGAACGCGCGAAATTCTACCATAGGCATCCCGATCAACCCCGGGCGCACCATGGGTGGCGTCGATCTTGTTCCACACGACGATCTGGGGAACACTGTCCGCACCGATCTCGGCCAGAACGAGGTTGACGGCCTCGATCTGGTGGTCGCGGTCCTCGCTCGATGCATCGACCACATGCAGCAGCAGGTCGGCTTGAGCGGTTTCCTCTAGCGTTGCATGGAACGCCTCGACAAGCGTATGGGGAAGGTCGCGTATGAATCCGACCGTATCGGAAAGCACGACCGTGCCACCGGCCCCGGATTCCGCCGCGCCGCCCAGATACAGACGACGTGAAGTGGTGTCGAGGGTTGCGAAAAGCTGATCGGCCGCATAGGCGCCGGCACGCGTCAGCGCGTTGAACAGCGTCGACTTGCCTGCATTCGTGTAACCGACGAGCGAGACCGCAGGAACTTCACTGCGCCCCCGTGCCCGACGCCTTACCGTGCGCTGCCTCTCCAGCTTCGAGAGCCTCTCGCGCAGCAGCTTGACCCGTTCGCCGAGCAAACGACGGTCGGTTTCGAGCTGTTTCTCGCCCGGTCCGCGCAAGCCGATGCCGCCCTTCTGTCGTTCAAGGTGCGTCCAGCCGCGCACCAGCCGGGTCGACAAGTGTTCCAGTTGCGCCAGTTCAACCTGCAGTTTGCCTTCGTGGCTTCGCGCCCTGAGCGCGAAAATATCCAGGATCAGGGCATTGCGATCGATCACGCGGCATTTCAGGTCGCGTTCCAGATTGCGCTGCTGGGCCGGCGATAGCACGTGATCGAAGATCACCAGATCGGCACCCGCATCCGCAATCAGCGCAGCCACCTCGGCCACCTTGCCGCTGCCGGCGAAAAGGGCCGGATCGGGTTTCTGGCGCCGTCCGCGGACGATGCCGACGACCCGCGCCCCCGCGCTGCCTGCCAGCAATTCCAGTTCGTGCAAACGCTCGTCGTGCAACTCCGAGCCGAAGTCGAGATGGACGAGCAGAGCCGCGTCTCCGGCAGACGGACGTTCAAACATGGCTGAAACCGCGGCGCCGGCCTGCGCCGACGCACCGCGGAAGGTCAGGAGGATTCGTTGCCGTGATCGTGCGGGATCGTGACTGGACGCGCAGGCACTACGGTGGAAATCGCGTGCTTGTAAACCATTTGCGTCACGGTGTTCTTGAGGAGGACGACATACTGGTCGAAGGATTCGATCTGCCCCTGCAGCTTGATGCCGTTCACCAGATAGATCGAGACTGGCACATGTTCCCTGCGCAGCGTGTTGAGGAACGGGTCTTGTAGCAATTGCCCTTTGTTGCTCATGGTTGCCCCTCGTTCTGTTTTGAGTTGGTAATGTAATGTATTTTCAGTGATATTGCCAAACCGAGCTACCCGGTCCTCATAATCGGACCAAACGGTTTGACCGCGGGCGCCTGAATCGTTCCCTCCCGTTTCCGGAAGAAACTTGATTATGCGCCTACTTTTCGCTCGCGTAGGGGTTTCGGGCGCTCTTGAGCTCGAGCCGCAAGGGCGTGCCCTGCAGCCTGAAGGTCTCCATGAAACTTCGCTCGAGATAACGGAGATAGGCTCCCGGCAGGTGCTCAAGCGCGCTGCCGTGAATCACGATGATCGGCGGGTTCGATCCCCCTTGATGGGCAAAGCGGGGTTTGGGCCGGAACAACCCATGCCGCGGCGGCGCCTGCTTGGCGACTGCCGCCTGCAGCGCCCGGGTCAGTTGCGGGGTCGGCAGCTTGATCATTGCTGCGGCGTAGGCCGCGTCGACCGATTTCATCAGGGCATTGACGCCCTCGCCGTTCAGCGCCGACACGTAATGGACGCGAGCGAACGACAGGAAGTGCAGCTTGCGCGACAGATCCGCCTTGATCCGCTCGCGAGCGTAATCGTCAAGCTTGTCCCACTTGTTGACCGCCACCACGAGTGCCCGTCCTGCTTCCAGCACGAAGCCGGCGATGTGTGCATCCTGATCGGAAATCCCGTCCGCCGCATCGACCATCAGCACTGCGACGTTCGACTGCTCGACCGCCTGCAGCGTCTTGATCACGGAAAACTTCTCGATTGCCTCGAAAACCTTGCCGCGGCGGCGCAGGCCGGCCGTGTCGATCAACGTATAGTGCCGCCCGTTACGCTCGAACGGGATGCTGATGGCATCGCGCGTGGTTCCCGGCATGTCGAACGCGATCACGCGCTCCTCGCCGATCAGCGCATTGACGAGCGTGGACTTGCCGACGTTGGGGCGCCCCACGATGGCAACGCGCGGACCGGCTTCCTCCTCGTCGTCCGCGGCATCTTCCGGAAAAGGCGCGAGGGCGATGTCGACCAGCTCGCGCACGCCGTCGCCATGTGCCGCCGAGACTGCCATCGGCTCGCCGCAACCCAGTTCATGGAATTCGGCGCCGACCATTTCTCGCCGCATGCCCTCGGCCTTGTTGACCACGAGATGGAGCGGGCGGCCGGTACGCCGCAACCGGTCGGCAATCGCCTTGTCGTGCGGCGTCAGGCCGACACGGCCATCGACGATGAACAGCAGCGCGTCGGCCTCGGCGATCGCCTGCTCGGCCTGGCGCGCCATCTCGTGCATGATCCCTTCCTTGGCCGCGGGATCGAAGCCCGCGGTATCGACAACGAGGTAGGGGCGATTGCCGAGCCGGCCGATGCCGTATTGGCGGTCGCGGGTCAGCCCCGGCAGATCAGCCACCAGCGCATCACGCGACCGTGTCAGGCGATTGAACAGCGTCGACTTGCCGACATTCGGTCGGCCGACGAGCACGAGGGTCGGCTTCAATTTGCCTCTGGCTCTTGTTTCGGATTGCCGGTCACTGGATCTCCAGCGCCGTCAGGTCGCCGCCCGTCGTCTGCACCAGGAAGCTGGTGTCGGACAAACGGATCATGTCGGCGCGGATAGGCGAGGAGCCGAGGCTGAGCCGCGCCGCGAACTCGCCGTCGCTGCGGCGCAGAAGATGAACCAGCCCCTTCGAATCCGCCACCGCAACGTGGGTGCCGACGACCAGCGGGCGCGTGACCCCCCGGAGCTGCAGCTTGTCCTGCTTCCACAGGCTCGCACCGGTGTTGATGTCGAGGGCGTGCACCGCACTCTTGTCGTCCGTCACGTAAACGACTCTGCCGTCGGTCGCCATGCCGTTGATGCTGGAAATGTCGCGCGTCCAGATCGCATTGCCCGAGGCAGGGTCGAAGCAACCCAGGCGCCCCTGGTAGGCGGCCGCACACACCTGCTTCGGTCCGAGTATCGGGGTGCTGGTGATGTCGGCGATGCGTTCCAGTTCGGTCGCGCCGCGCGGCAGGGAAACGGTCACCTCCCAGAGCGGACCGCCATTGGCCAAGCTGATTGCCAGCATCTTGCCGCCTGAGAATCCCGCGAGCACCGATTTTTCCAACAGAGCCATCGAGGCACTGTTGCGCAGCGTGAGGGACGGCGCGCTGCGCTGATAGATCCACTTGCGCTTGCCATCCTGGACGTCGAGTCCGTGGATGCGACTGTCGGCAGTTCGCACAAGGATCACGCTGTCCGCCACCGTGGGCGGCGCCAGCACCTCGGAGCTCACACGCGATTTCCACAGCGCCTTGCCATCCGTTCCGAACGCGAGCACATCCCCCTTTGGCGTACCCACGACGACCAACCGGTCGCTCGCGCCGACCCCACCCGAAATCGTCGCACCGGCATTGATCTTCCAGACCTGCTTGCCGTTGTCCATGCGCACGATCGTTCCGTCGCGCCCGGCAGCATAGATCGAGTCACCCTGACGCACGGGCATCAGCGTGAACTCGCCGCCGGCAGGCAGGGACGCACGCCAAATCGTCGAAACCGGCGTCGGTGACTTGACCGGCTGAAGCTCCGGCAGCTTCGGCTCGGACGATGAGAACGGATTCAGAACGTCGAGAACGGAACAGCCACCGAGCAGCAGCGGCGACACGGTCGCAAGCATGGCCAGCGCCTTACGCAGACCGAACGATCTCATTGCACGCCTCCGAGCGACTCAAGCTTGAGCTGCAGCGTCGCCTTGGCGCGATCGTTCTCGCCCGGCGCAGATTTGGCAGCCTCGTCAGCCTTGGTGATGGCAACGCCATAAGACTTGCGAGCCTCTTCGGTCTTGCCCTGGGTGGCGAGAATGTCGCCGCGCAACTCGGCGAAACGTCCGACGAATGCAGGAATGGGATCGCGCTCGAGCACCTTGAGCGCCTCGTCGGTCGCCTTCTCGTCGAGCAGGAGATTGGCCAGGCGCAGCCGCGCGATTTCGCGCAACTCGGGTTCCGCCGCATGATCGACGGCCCAGTTGAGCTGCACTTTCGCCGTCTTGACATCGCCGCCATCGAACTGCAGCCGGGACGCGAGTAGGACGGCCAGCGCAGCCTGCGTGGTGCCCGGAAACTTGTCGATGAGCTCGCCGGCATAGGCAGCGGCCTGTTTCGCGTCGCGCTGGCTCGCGGCTTTCTGGACATTCGTCAGGATGCCGGATGCCTGCGCGGCCTGGTTGCGCTGATACCAGTTCCAGGCTTGCCAGGCGAACACGCCGACCGCTGCGACCAGCAGCAGCGTGGTCACCAGATTTCCATAGCGCGCCCACCAGGCCTTGAGTTCGGATATCTGTTCCTGTTCTTCTAGGTCATATGCTGCCATCGTCGTCTTCCAGATCGTAGAGTGTTCGGGCGATGGTTTCGGACAGGGTGTCCGCAGCCACGCGCCATTGTTCGCCAGGTTGCCCGTCTTCGGTACGCAGCCGCTTGATCGTGACTTCGTCCGCCTGCGCTTCGTCGTCACCGATGATCAACGCAAGTTGTGCACCACAGCCGTCCGCCTTCTTCATTTGCGACTTGAAACTGCCGCCACCGCAATGCAAGGTCAATGGAAAACCGTCGCCACGCAGCGCCTCGGCCACACGGAACGCCATGCGTTGCGCCGCCTCGCCCTGATGGACGATGTAGATGTCCGGCGCCGGGCGCTCGGTCTGACCGCCGCTTGCCTGCCACAGCAGCAGCACGCGCTCGATGCCGATGGCGAAGCCGCAGGCCGGCGCCGGCTTGCCGCCGAGCTGGCCGACCAAGCCGTCATAGCGCCCGCCGGCGCAGATCGTGCCCTGCGCGCCGAGCCGATCGGTCACCCACTCGAACACCGTCAGGTTGTAGTAATCGAGACCGCGCACCAGGCGGTGGTTCAGGCGGAACGGGATGCCGGCATCCCTGAGCAGCGCCTGGACGCCCTCGAAATGCGCGCGGCTCGCGTCGCCGATGAATGCATCGAGGCGCGGCGCAGCTTCGACCAGCTCCTGCATGTCGGGATTCTTGGTGTCGAGGATGCGCAAGGGATTGCTGTGCAGCCTGCGCTTCGCATCCGCGTCCAGCAAGGCCTCATGCTTTTCGAAGTACGCGATCAGGGCGGCGCGGTGCTGCCCCCGCTCTTCCGGCGAGCCGAGCGAATTGATCTCGAGCGCCACGCCTTCGAGCCCCAGGTCGTCCCACAGCCGCTGGCACATCATCATGTGCTCGGCATCGATGTCCGGTCCGGCGAATCCCAGCGCCTCGACACCGATCTGGTGGAACTGCCGGTAACGCCCCTTCTGCGGCCGCTCGTGGCGGAACATCGGCCCGCTGTAGTACAAACGCTGCGGCGCGTTGTAGAGCAGATTGTGCTCGAGCACCGCGCGCACGCACGAGGCCGTGCCTTCCGGCCGCAACGTCAGATGTTCGCCGTTGAGCGCATCCTCGAAGGAATACATCTCCTTCTCGACGATGTCGGTCACCTCGCCGATGGCGCGCGAGAACAGCGGCGTCGGCTCCACCAGCGGCATGCGGATCGGGCGATAGCCGTAGGCGCGCAGCCACTCCCGCGTGGCATCCTCGAACTGCTCCCACAGTTCGGCCTCGTCGGGCAGGATGTCGTTCATCCCGCGCACGGCATGGATCAATTGGCTCATGAGTTCTGTTCGTTCTGTCTTGCACGGGCCACTGGAACGGCCCGTGACGATCGGTTCTTCGGTCGCCGGTCGGCGAACGTCAGGACTGCTTCCTCGTGTAATGGCTGGCGACGTAGTCGTCGACGATGGCCTGGAACTCGGCGGCAATGTTGTCGCCGCGCAACGTGACTGTCTTCTGCCCATCGACGAACACCGGCGCCGCCGGACTCTCTCCGGTGCCCGGCAGGCTGATGCCGATGTTCGCATGCTTGCTCTCACCCGGGCCGTTGACCACGCAGCCCATGACGGCGAGCGTCAGGTTCTCGACACCGTCGAACCGGTCGCGCCATACCGGCATCTGCTCGCGCACATGGTTCTGGATGCGCTGCGCCAGCTCCTGGAAGAAGGTGCTCGTCGTGCGCCCGCAGCCCGGGCAGGCCGTCACCATCGGCGTGAAGGCACGCAGCCCCATCGTCTGCAAGATCTCCTGCGCAACCACCACTTCCTGCGTGCGCGAAGCGCCGGGTTCCGGGGTCAGCGAGACGCGGATCGTGTCGCCGATGCCTTCCTGCAGCAGGACCGCGAGTGCGGCGGTCGAGGCAACGATGCCCTTGCTGCCCATGCCGGCCTCGGTCAGGCCGAGGTGCAACGGATAGTCCGAGCGGGTCGCAAGATCGCGATAGATCGCGATCAGATCCTGCACGCTCGACACCTTGCACGACAGGATGATCCGGTCGCGGCCGAGCCCGTATTCCTCGGCCCTGGCCGCACTTTCAAGCGCGGAAGTCACCATCGCCTCGCGCATCACGAAACCGGCGTCGCGCGGCTCGGCGCGCTTCGCGTTGTCGTCCATGATGCGCGCCAGGATCGACTGATCGAGGCTGCCCCAGTTGACGCCGATGCGCACCGGCTTGTCAAACCGGCAGGCGATCTCGATGATCTGCGCGAATTGCGTATCACGCTTGGCACCCTGCCCCACGTTGCCGGGATTGATGCGCAGCTTGGCGAGCACCGCGGCGCAGGCTGGATTTTCGCCCAACAGCTTGTGGCCGTTGTAGTGGAAGTCGCCGATCAGCGGCACGCTGACGTTCATCTTCGCAAGCTGCTCGGCGATCCGCGGCACCGCTTTCGCGGCCTCGTCGTTGTTGACCGTGATGCGCACCAGTTCGGAACCCGCCCGGGCGAGTTGTGCCACCTGGATTGCGGTCGAAATGTGATCGGCCGTGTCCGTGTTGGTCATCGACTGCACCACCACCGGCGCACCGCCGCCGACCTGCACGCCGCCGACGACGACGCTGCGCGTCGACCGGCGCGGACAGGCTGCGCCGCTGTTCATCGGTTCCGTGGGTACGTTCATTGCACGTTCAGGCGGGCAACCGATACCCTGACATGCGGGGCCAGGTCGACCGGCTGTCCATTGACGCGAAGGCGCACGCTGCCGGCGTTGCCGACGACGAGCGCATGCGGACCGCCGACGCCGACATCGATATCGTCTGCCGAGCCGGCCTTGTGCAGTTGCGAATGGACGACCTTGCCGCGACCGTCGCGGATCTCCACCCATGAATCGCCTTCGAACTGGAAACTCAAGCGCTGCGTGCCAAGTGCCGGGGGCGCCTTGGCGGCCGGCTCCGGCGTGGCAGCGGTTGCCGGCGCGGTTGCAGCAGCAGACGCCGCGATCGGTGGCGGAACGACTTCCGGCGCAGGCCCGGCTACCGGCTGGGGTGGCGTCTCCACGGCCAGACCGGCCTGCGGCTGCGGCGCATCGACCGGCTTGGAAACCTCGACCGCAGCGGGCGCCGCCTGCTCAAGCGAGACACCCGCCGTCGGCACGCGGAACCAGCCGAAGTGCCAGCCCGCCAGCGCCACGGCAACCAGCACGGCCAGTGTGATGCCGGCCGGCAGCAGCGT